>JBEBHQ010000028.1:0-37271 GCA_040080805.1 Terricaulis sp.
GGGGGAGAAGAGCGCCTCTACGTCAATCGCTCCCGCCTCCGGCACGGCCAGGTGCGGCAGCAGCGTCTCAACCAAAGCCGCCTGGCGCGGCTTGAGCGTGCGCGCTTTGATGCGGCCAAAGGTGCGGAGGGGACGGTGATCCATTGGATGTCCTGTAGCCATCGCTACCTAAGAACAATAGGAACGTCATCCCGGCCGACCGAAGGGAGAGCCGGGACCCAGTGGTTGGAGGCCCCCATGCGCGAACAGCTCAATTTCTACATCGACGGCAAATGGACCGCGCCGGCCAAGCCGCGCACGCATGACGTGATCAACCCCGCCAACGAAGAGCCTTGCGGGCGCATTTCGCTGGGCTCGTCCGCGGACGTGGACAAAGCTGTCGCCGCCGCGCGGCGCGCGTTCGAGACCTGGTCGCAAACCAGCGTCGATGAACGCAAAGCCGTGCTCGACAAGATCATCGCCATCTACCAACGCCGCATGGGCGAGATGGCCGAGACCATGACCATGGAGATGGGCGCGCCGGCGCCGCTGGCGCAAAGTTCGCAGGCACCCGCCGGCCTTGGCTATCTGATGGACGCGCGCAAGCAGCTCGACAGCTTCAAGTTCGATTACGAATACAATCCCGGCCACCGCATCTTGCGCGAGCCGATCGGCGTCGTCGGCATGATCACGCCGTGGAATTGGCCGATGAACCAAGTGTGCGCCAAAGTCGGCCCGGCGCTCGCCGCCGGCTGCACCATGGTGCTGAAACCCTCGGAACTCGCGCCGCTCAATGCCGTGCTGTTTGCGGAAATCCTCGATGAAGCCGGCGTTCCGCCAGGGGTGTTTAACCTGGTGAACGGCGACGGCCCAGGCGTGGGCGCCGCTCTCGCCGCGCACCCCGACATCGATATGATGAGCTTCACCGGATCGACGCGCGCGGGCACCTCAGTGATGAAATCTTGCGCCGACGGCATCAAGCGCGTGGCGCTGGAGCTTGGCGGCAAGAGCCCCAACATCATCTTGGACGATGCTGACATGCCGAAAGCGGTCGCGCGCGGCATGATGCACATGGCTAACAATACCGGCCAAAGCTGCAACGCGCCTTCACGCATGCTGGCGCCGCGCGCCAAGTACGAGGAAGTGGTCGCGATTGCGGCGGCAACCGCGAAGTCCATCAAAGTGATGGCGCCGGAAAGCGCGGAAAAAGGCGCCATCGGCCCGCTCTCAAACGCCAACCAATTCCAGAAGGTTCAAGGCCTCATCCAAAAAGGTATCGACGAAGGCGCGACGCTTGCAGCCGGCGGCGTCGGTCGTCCCGATGGCTTCAACCGCGGCTATTACGTGAAGCCCACCGTGTTCGCGAATGTAACCAATGACATGACCATCGCGCGCGAGGAAATTTTTGGGCCCGTATTGGTGGTCATTCCCTACGACACCGAAGAAGACGCCGTCGCCATCGCCAACGACACGCCCTACGGCCTCGCAGCCTATGTGCAGGGCTCACAAGAGCGCGCGCGCGGCGTCGCCAAGAAACTCCGCGCCGGCAATGTGCACATTAATGGCGGCTTCGGCGGCATGGGCACGCCGTTCGGCGGCTACAAGCAATCAGGCCTTGGGCGCGAAGGCGGGCCGTTCGGCCTGGAAGAATTCCTTGAGGTGAAGGCGGCGATTGGCTGGGGCGAAGCGTAAACGCTTCTAAAACGCGGCTTTCACCGCGTATTAGCGATAAAGGACCAAGGTCGGGTGGTGATGATTCCGCCCGACCCCCCTTTCGCGATCCAGTTCGACTCCATCGAGCTTGACCCCGCGCGCGCGCCGACGGCGGAAGCCATCGAGCACGCCTTGGCCATGTGCGCGCCAAAAGAGGCGCCCATGGACGCGCCAGGCTTCTATCTGCTCGACGATGCAGGCGGGCGCTTTGAAGTTGATCGCGACCTGGGCATCGTCTCGCTCAAGGACGAAAGCTTGCTTGAGCGCGAAGCAGGCAGCGTGCGCGCCGCGCGGTTACGCGTGATCGAGCCATCGGGCGCCACCTATGAACTCGAGCTGCGCCTGCGCCTTACCGGCCGCATTCCGCAACTGGTCGGCGGCGAGGAAAATGATTTTCTGCTGGGCCCAAACGCCCCGCCCGCCGCGGCCGCGAAAGCGCCTCGCGACTCCATCGCGGTCACGCGCGGCGCGCTCGGTACGATTGCGGCGGGCGCGCGTTTCGGCGGCGCGCTCACCGCGCCCAGCCTGCCCGCGTTCGAGCGCCAAGCGTCGCTCGCACTGGCGGACGCCGTGCCTTTGCCAAATACCACCGACGCAGTCTGGTCTCTGTAGGCGCCGTTCGCCGCTTCGGCATTGAATTTCACGCCCGGGAAGCCGAGAACGTCGCCACATCGGTTTGGCAGGAGACTTGGCGTGGCGGAAAAAACTTGGCGCAAGCGCACCATCGGCAATCGCACGCTGAAGCCTGAAACCCTGATGATGGGCTATGGCTATGATCCGATGCTGTCGGAAGGCTCACTCAAACCGCCGCAATTCCAAACCTCAACTTTCGTGTTCAAATCGGCGCAAGACGGCAAGGATTTCTTCGCCACCATCCAAGGCCGCCGCAAGCTCGGCCCCGATGAAGAGCCGGGCCTCATCTATTCGCGTTTCAACAACCCCAACCTCGAAGTGGTCGAAGATCGTCTCGCGCTATGGGATGAAGCGGAAACCTCGCTCGTGTTCGCCTCCGGCATGGCCGCGATTTCAACCGCACTGCTGGCGTATCTGCGCCCCGGCGATGTGATCTTGCAGAGCCGGCCCATTTACGGCGGCACCGAGACGTTGATCCATTCAATTCTGCCAGAGTTCGGCATCAGCCAAGTCGCGTTTGAAGCCGAGCACGGTCCGGAAGCGATTCTGGAAGCGGCGAAGGAAGCGAAGAAGAAAGGCCGCGTTGGCGCCATCTTCATCGAAACACCGGCCAACCCCACGAATGCGCTCGTCGATATCTCAGTGGCGCGCAAGGCTTCGGAAATGCTGACGCTTGATGGCAAGCGGCCACCGGTGATTGTCGACAACACCATGCTGGGGCCGGTCTATTCAAAGCCCCTGCTTCACGGCGCCGACATCGTCGTCATGTCGCTGACCAAATATGTTGGCGGCCATTCCGATTTAATCTCCGGCGGCGCTTCGGGCTCGAAGGCAATGCTGGCGCCGGTGCGGCGCATGCGCTCGACGCTCGGCACCATGGGCGACACGCACACGGCGTGGCTGCTGATGCGCTCTCTGGAAACCTTGAAGCTGCGCATGGAGGCGGGCGCGGCGGGCGCCGCTAAAGTCGCCGAATTCCTGCGCGACCATCCGAAGATCGACAATGTCTGGTACCTCGATTTTTTGCCGAAGGACCATCCCGATCGCGCCATCCACGAGAAGCAAAACACCAATGCCGGCTCGACTTTTTCGTTTGAGGTGAAGGGCGGGGAAGCCGCGGCGTTTCGCGCGCTCGACCGGCTGCAAGTGATCAAGCTGGCCGTCAGCCTCGGCGGCACCGAGACGTTGGCCTCACATCCCGCCTCCATGACCCATTCGGGCATGCCCGCCGACGAACTCGCACGCTACTCCATCACCCAAGGCCTGATCCGCATTTCCATCGGCATCGAGGACCCGGATGATCTGATCGCTGATCTGGCGCAAGCGCTGGATGCGGCGTGAGTTGACAATGTCATTCGGGCGCGTGCGCCGGAGCCGCGGGCCGCTCCTGAATATATTGCAGATACATAATCAACGCATCCGCCCCCTGCGGGTTGAATTGAAATTCCGGCATGGGATGGGCGACGCGGATGCCGGCGATCAGTTCTTCTTCCAGCACGTCGGCGCGGTAGCGCGTGAGCAAGGTGCGAAACACCGGCGCGGCGGGATTGGGGCTCTCACCGTACTCGCCAACCGCGTGGCAGCGCGCGCACTGCGCTTCGGCGATGGCGCGCCCGTCATTGGCGAGGGCGTCCAATTCAGCGCCAGCGCTTAATCCAAAAGGCGGATCACCGCGAATGGACTTCAGATAGGCGATCAGCGCCCCCGCGCCTTGCGGGTTGAACTGAAAATCGGGCATCGCATGAGCCACGCGCACGCCCGCGATCAAATCCTCCTCAAGCGCTTCAGGCCTGAAATTGTAGAGCACGGCGCGAAATGGCGGGGCTGTGAGGTTCGGGCTTTCGCCATATTCGCCAACCGCATGGCACTCCGCGCATTGCGCCTCGGCAATGGAACGCCCGTCTTGAACGAGGCTTTCATCGGCGACGGCGGCCTCCCGAGCGGCCGGTGGCCCGGTCACGGGCGCGGCACAGGCGCTCAGCGCCAAAACGGCGCCCAATAGCAAGATCCGGATCATGGCGTCGCTCCGTGCCAACACGCGCCAGCTTAGCGCATTGCGGCGGCGTTCTGTATAGGTTGAGCGATGACGATTCCCCGCGTCGCGACACCAGACCCAGCGCTCGATGAGGCGCGAGCGGCACTCGATGACCGCACGCCAGTCGTGCTGGTCACTGGGCGCGCCGGCACCGGCAAGAGCCATTTCATCCGCGCCCTGGTCGAGGACGATCCCGGCTTTCCGCAAGCCCTGCTCGCGCCGACCGGCCTTGCCGCCATGAATATCGGCGGCCAGACGGTGCATTCGTTCTTCGGCTTTCCCCCGCGCCCGCTGATCGGGACGATCGAAAAGCCGAAATGGTTCTTCACCAACACAGCACGAGCGTTGCGCCGGCTCATCATCGACGAAGTGTCGATGCTGCGCGCCGACGTGCTGGATGCAATGGACCAGCACCTAAAAGTCGCACGCAAATCCTCGCGACCGTTCGGCGGCGTGCAAATGTTGCTGGTGGGAGATTTCTACCAATTGCCGCCCGTAGTGCGCGGCGAAGAAAGCCAGCTTTTGGAGGACGCAGGCTATTCGAGCCCCTATGCGTTCGCCGCGCATGTGCTTCGCGATGCGCCTCTAGCGGCGGTGCAGCTCACCGAAGTGCATCGTCAAACCGACCGTGATTTTATCGCCCTGCTCTCCGCCATCCGCGAACGTCGCGGAGTCGAGGAAGCGGTGGCGCAACTCAACGAGGCTTGTCTCGAACGCGCCCTGGAGAAACGCCCCGTCCTGCTTTGCGCAACCAATGCGGTGGCGGACAGTTACAATCAACGCGGGCTCGCCGCGTTGGGCGGCGTCGCCGCGAAATATGCCGGCGGCTTTGAAGGTGATCAGCCGAAATCGCAATTCGCCGATCGTTTTCCCGCCCCGTTGGAACTGGTGTTGAAGAAGGGCGCGCGCGTGATTTTCACGCAGAACGATCCCGACGGGCGCTGGGTCAACGGTACGCTCGGCACAGTGAAGGCGCTGGAGGAGAGCGTGGTCAGCGTCGCTCTCGATTCGGGCAAGGATGTTGATGTGGAGCGCGCCGTGTGGCCGCAAGCCCGCTGGACGTGGAACGCCACCGAAAAACGCATGGAAGTGAAGGAGGAATTCAAATACGTGCAATTCCCACTTGCCCACGCCTGGGCGCTCACCATCCACAAAGCCCAGGGCATGACTTTGGATTCAGTCGAGATCGATCTTGGGCGCGGCGCGTTTGCACCCGGACAAGCCTATGTCGCACTGTCGCGTGCGCGCAGTATGGAAGGCCTGCGCCTATCGCGGCCACTGACGCCGCGCGACGTGCAGGTTGATCCAGCAATCGCGGAAGGGTTGGCGCGGCTGGGGGCTTGACCGGCGCGGGCTCATGCCTTGCGCGGCGGCACAACATCCTTGAACGCGTCGAAGCTCTTCCACGCCGGTTCAGGGGGCGCCGCGTCGGCGCGGGGCGTGTAGGGCGATGGCGCGCCGGCGTCGAGATCGTGGATGTAGCGCGGGCAATTGGGGAATATGTGCTCGGGCGTCACCTTGATGAGCGCCTGCGCGCCGACAAAGTCCGTCATCAATGGGTCGTCGAACGCAATCGTGGCGCGCCCATTGATCCGCAAGCGTCTCGGTGAAGCATCCAGGGCGATGAACAGCAGCGCGACGGCTGGATTGACTTGAATATTGCCGAGGCTGCGGAACATGCCGTTTCCGTCATAATCGGGGAATACGATCTGATCCGGCGCCACGGCGCGCACGAAACCGGGCGCGCCGCCTTTGTAAGAGCAATCGGGGCGCCCCTGCGCATCCGCTGTCGCTAGGAAGAAGAAGCCCGCCCGCGCGATCAACTCCGCGTCTTCCCCGATCAGTCGCGTGCGGTGGGTGACCTGCTCGAGGCGGTCAGCAAGCGCTCTCGCCGCGAAGCGGTCCTGCAGTGCGCGTTGGCCTTCGTGATAGAAATTCATGGGACCGCCCCTGCAAATAGGTTCCGCCTTTAGCTAAACATCCGTCGCGGGCTGGCCGTGTGCTCCGCGAGTTCATCGCCGGAATCGTCCGTCTCGACCAGCTTGACGTCGTAACCCCATAAATCGGCGACGTGCTGCAGCACTTTCGTCGTGTCATCCTCCTCCAGCAACACGCCGTCGAGCACGCGATGTTGCAGGATGAGCTTGCGGTCGCCGGCTAAATCCACATCAACGATTTGGATGTCGGGATCGCGGTAAGCGATGTCGTAATGACGCGAGAGCGCGCGTCGCACCTTGCGGTAGCCGCGCTCGTCATGGATCGCCGCGACCTCCATTTCGTCGCCGTCCTCATCATCGACCACGCGGAACAAGCCGAAGTCGCGGATGCAGGCGGGCGAAAGATATTGCGAGACAAAGCTCTCGTCGCGGTAGTTTGCCCAAATATCGCGCAACGTCCCATAGGCGTCACCGTTGCCAGCGATGTCGGGCATCCACTCGCGGTCTTCGTCCGTAGGCTTGACGCAGATGCGTTCGATGTCGCAGCACATGGCGAAGCCAAGCGCATATGGGTTGATGCCGGAAAAGCGGCGGTCATCGAAGCCGGGCTGCAGCACGACGCTTGTGTGCGAATGCAAGAATTCAAGGAAAGCGCCGTCGTTGATCTGCCCCTTCTCGTGCAAGCGGTTCATGATTCGATGATGGGTAAAGGTGGCGCAGCCTTCATTCATCACCTTAGTTTGCCGTTGCGGATAGAAATACTGGTTGATCAGCCGCACGATTCGCAGCAGCTCTCGCTGCCAAGGCTTCAAGCGCGGCGCGGTCTTTTCCAGAAAATACAACAGATTCTCTTCCGGCAACCCGAGCAGCGCCTTGCGCCGGGCTTCGCCGTCCTTGTCCACTTTGCGTTTAGCGCCCACTGGCACGGTGCGCCACAAATCGTTGAACAGCTGCTCGCCATGCAGGCGGCGTTCTTCCGCGCGCTTTTCCTCGGAACGCAAATCCGGCATGCGCTTGCGCGGAAAACGGTGCACGCCGTGACTTTGCAGCGCATGTGCGGCGTCAAGCACACGCTCGACTTCTTCCTGGCCGTAGCGATCCTCGTACTTGGCGATCAGCGCACGGGCGAATTCCAGGTAATCGAGGATGCCATCGGCGTCGGTCCATTGCTTGAACACGTAATTGTTCTTGAAGAAGTGCGAGTGACCATACCCCGCGTGCGCCAGCACCAAAGTCTGCATCGTCGCGGAGTTTTCCTCCATGATGTAGACGATGCAGGGATTGGAATTGATCACGATCTCGTAGGCGAGCCCCTGATAGCCTTTGCGGTACATCGCCTCGTTGCGCGCGAAGTGCTTGCCGAACGACCAATGCCGGTAAAACAGCGGCATGCCGGTCGAAGCGTACGCATCCAGCATCTGCTCAGTTGTGATAACTTCGATCTGGTTGGGATAAGGGTCGAGCCCCATCTCCTTGATGGCGATCTCGCCGCACGCTTCATGCACGCGCTTGATGAGATCGAAGTCCCAATCCGGCCCCTGGAACAGCAGCTTGCTATCGGTGAGCGTCGTCATAGGCCCTCCGCGCTCACGCCTTCCTGGTGGCGTGCGAAGAGATCTCGGAACACGGGATAAATGTCGCGGCGATGGCGCACCTTGCGCATCGCGAACGGAGTGTCCCCCGGTACGCGGCGATAGGCTCGCCAGAGATTTGTGGACGGCTCGGCCGCGCCCGGCTGACTCTCCTCTTCATCGTCCATGCCGACTTCGACGTAAGCATAATATTGGCACATCGGCAGGATGATATCCTTCAACTGCGCTAACACCACGGCATTATCGCTCGACGTGTTGTCACCGTCGGAAGCCTGCGCGGCGTAGATGTTCCAATCACTGATCGGGTAGCGCGCCCGAACGATTTCTTCCATCTTGAACAAAGCCGTGGAGACCACGGTGCCGCCGGTTTCGCGGCTGTAAAAGAATGTCTGCTCGTCTACCTCTTGGGCTTCGTGAGTGTGGCGGATAAACACGACGTCCACGTGCTCGTAGCGGCGATTCAAGAAGAGATAGAGAAGCGAATAGAAGCGTTTGGCCAAATCCTTCATGTGCTCGTTCATCGAGCCCGACACGTCCATCAAGCAGAACATCACCGCCTTGGCGACGGGCTTGGGCGTCGATTCAAGCCGGCGGTAGCGTACGTCCACCGGGTCAATGTAGGGGATGCGCTTGGTGCGCAGCACGCGCTGTTCGAGTTCAGCACGCAGCTTGACCAGCTCGTCGAAATGGCCGCCCTCGCGCTCGAGTTTTTCGATTTCATCGCGCAACGCCTGGATTTCCTCGGGCTTGGGCCGTCGAAGCGCGATGCGCCGCGACATCGAACGCCGCAGCGTGCGTGACACCGAGATGCGCGATGGCGGCCCGGCGTTGGAAAATCCCGCCTGGCGCCATTGCACCGAGTGCGCTCCCGCGACCTGGCGTTTCGCCAGATCCGGCAATTCCAGATCTTCAAGGTAGAGGTCGAGATATTCTTCGTCCGACAGCGCAAAGCGGAACTCGTCCTCACCCTCTCCGGAATCGCTGGCGCTTGATTTGGCGCCGCCTTGTTCGGGACGGGGGATGGTGTCGCCAGTGATGTATTTCTTGTTGCCGGGCAACACATAATCGCGCATGCCGCCTTGCGCCGAGCGCCGCAATATCGGCTCGTGCACGCCGCCGGCGGGTATGGAAATCTCGCCGCCCTTGCCGGCGTCCTTTATGGAGCGGCTGCTCGACGCCTCGCGCACCGCTTTGCGCACCAACGCCCGCGCCCGACGCATAAATCGTTGGCGGTTGGCGAAGCTCTTGCCGCCGGGATTCAGGCGCCGGTCGATGATGTGCATGAGTTCTCGACCCTACCCGGCTTGCTTCACCCGCATGTACCATTCCACCAGACGCCGCACCTGGCGCTCAGTGTAGCCGCGTTCGACCATGCGCAGCACGAACTCCTCGTGCTTCTTCTCACTGTCGCCATCTTTCTTCGAGCCGAAGCTGATGATGGGGAGCAAATCCTCCACCTGGCTGAACATGCGCCGTTCAATGACTTCGCGTATCTTCTCGTAGGAGGTCCAGGAGGGATTTTTACCGCCGTGCCCGGCGCGCGCGCGCAAGGTGAACTTCACCACCTCGTTGCGAAAATCCTTCGGGTTGGCGATGCCCGCCGGCTTTTCAACTTTCGACAATTCCTGGTTCAGCAGCTCACGATTGAGCAGCTGGCCGGTGTCGGGGTCCTTGTAGTCGATGTCCTCGATCCAGGCATCGGCGAAATCGACGTAGCGATCGAACAGATTTTGCCCGAAATCATGATAGCTTTCGAGGTAAGCCTTCTGGATTTCGTTGCCGATGAATTCGGCGTAGCGCGGGGCCAGTTCCGCCTTCACAAATTCCAGCAGCTTGTTTTCCGTCTCCTGCGGAAATTGCTCGCGGCGCACGGATTGTTCGAGCGCGTACATCAAGTGCACGGGATCGGCCGCCACTTCCTGGGTGTCGTGATTGTAGGTCGCGGCCAGCACCTTGAAGGCAAAGCGCGTCGACATGCCTTCCATGCCCTCATCGACGCCAGCGGAATCCTTATACTCCTGCAACGTGCGCGCCTTGGGATCGACTTCCTTCAGGCTCTCGCCGTTGTAGACGCGCATTTTGGCGAACACCGTTGAGTTCTCGTGCTCCTTCAAGCGCGACAGCACCGAGAAACGCGCCAGCATCTCTAGCGTGCCCGGCGCGCACGGCGCTTCCGACAGCTCGGAGCCGCGGATCAGCTTCTCGTAGATTTTTTGCTCTTCTTGGACACGCAAGCAGTACGGCACCTTGATGACGTAGATGCGATCGATAAAGGCCTCGTTGTTCTTGTTGTGGCGGAAGGTCTGCCACTCGGCCTCGTTCGAGTGGGCCATGATGATGCCCTGGAACGGGATGGCGCCGATATTTTCCGTGCCGACGTAATTGCCCTCCTGCGTCGCCGTCAGCAACGGGTGCAACATCTTGATCGGCGCCTTAAACATCTCGACGAATTCGAGAATGCCCTGATTGGCGCGGTTCAAGCCGCCCGAGTACGAATACGCGTCTGGGTCGTTCTGTGCGTGCAGCTCGAGCTTGCGAATGTCGACCTTGCCAACCAGAGATGAAACGTCCTGGTTGTTGTCGTCGCCCGGCTCGGTCTTGGCGATGCCGATTTGACGCAAGCGCGAAGGCATGACTTTGGCGACGCGAAATTTGGTAATGTCGCCGCCGAATTCATCGAGCCGTTTCACGCACCAGGGGCTCATCAGGCCCGTGAGGCGGCGCAGCGGAACCTTGTATTCTTCTTCGAGGCGCTGGCCCCAAACCTCGGGGTCAAACAAGCCGAGCGGGTGCTCGAACACGGGCGACATGTCATCGCCCGCCTTCAACACATAGATCGGCTGGTCCTCCATCAGCGCCTTGAGGCGCTCGGCGAGCGATGACTTGCCGCCGCCCACCGGCCCCAGCAGGTAAAGAATTTGTTTACGCTCTTCCAAGCCCTGCGCGGCGTGGCGGAAGAAAGCGACAATCCGCTCTATGGTTTCTTCCATGCCGTAGAATTCGGCAAACGCCGGATAGAACCGCACGGTGCGATTCTGGAATACGCGCCCCAGCCTGGCGTCCTTGGAGGTATCGACCATCCTGGGCTCGCCGATAGCGTTAAGAAGGCGCTCGTGCGCCGTGGCGTACGCCGACGGATCGTCGCGGCAGAGCGCTAAAAAGTCCTGCAGCGGCATTTCCGCTTCGCGGCGCTGCTCGAATGAGCGTGCGTAGCTGCGAAAGATATCCTCAGACATCGTGCCTCCGTGGTGCTGGCCGAACTCAGATACTATAGCTCGTCCTTCAACGCTCTCGATCATGACGCCATGCGAATCTGGCGTCCGTAAGGTGGAAGCTGCGCAATGCGGCGCAAGCTCCCCCGCACGATGACATGATTTGCTCGACTCGTGGCTGGAAAAATCGACGACCGGGGGGCCGGCGATCTCGCGGCCATTTGGCGAACGCTCGGACGGCGCTCCGATCCTCGGCGACAAAAGCCCCGACTTTACGCGACCTTAAGCACGATGCCCCATTCTCCCTGGGTGCGCGGCGAGGCATCGATGAGCGAAAATCCCTGGGTCCTGACGGGCGTAGAACCCGAAGTCCGTGAACGGGCTCTGGCGGAAGCTGAGCGCGCCGGTCTCAGCCTTGCGGACTACCTCGCTGAACTCCTGCTGCAAAAAAGCCACGACGACGACGCCGATTTCGCCCCGGCGCCGGAACGAGGCGTGGCCGTCCGCCGCCTCTTGGGCTCAATGGAGGGCGCGATCGGCGGTCTCGACGAGGCCTTTCAAGGGCTCGGCGCCTCCATCATTGAGCTGTCCACGCGCGTTGATGCCGCAGATATCGTGGCAGCCGATACCGCTGACACCGTCCACGACGGATTCCACGAAGCCGAGCAGGCGTTGGCTGCCTTGCGCAAGCGCCTGGCCGATTCCGAGGATGGCCTCGAGGCGATCAGCGAAGCCAATGAGGCCGCGCACGCGGACCTCGCGGACAATGCAGCGGCCATGGGGCAACGCCTGGGCGAAGCGTACGCCGCGTTCAAAAGCGCGATGGTCGATGATTTCAGCGCCCTCGCGCGCGAGACAACGGATCGCGTGAGTAACAACCTCGACCAAATGCGCGCGATCGCCGAGGTCGCCGCCGCGCAAGCCGACGTCGCCGCCGCACATGCTGTCCAAGAACTGCGCCTCGTGCGGGACGCACTCGAGGGACGCCTCGCCGAAAGCATTCAGGAAACGCGCGGTCGCATGCATGCGGCCTTTGCCGAAGCAGCGGAACGCCAAGCCGCGCTCACCGAACGGATCCGCGAAGTAGAGCAAGCGCAAACGCGCACAGCCAAGCAGCTTCACGCGGAGATCGCCGAGGCAGGCGAGGCAGCGCTCGGCTACACCGAAAACAATGCCGAACAATTCCGTCAAGCTCACGCCGCGCTGGCGACTGATTTCGCGCGCGAGTCACACACGCAGCGCTCGGCCTTGCAGGCCGCGCGCGAGGAATTTTCTGGCGGCATCGCCGACCTGCGCGATCGTCAACTGGGCGCCCTCGCGCGCCTAGCGCAGCTCGAGACCACCGCAGGCAATAGCGCCAATGACATCACGGCGTTGCGGGACACCCTGGAGCGCCGGCTGGAGTGGCTGACCGCCGAGGCGCGCGCAAACCTGGCGAAAGCACAAGCCGCGTGGAACGAGCGCGCCGACGCACTCGCGCGGGGCATAACGAAGAACGACCGCGAAGCTTCGGACGGGCAGCGCGCGCTGCGCTCGGATATCGAGCGCGTGGAGGCGTGCACGCTGGTCGCCCTGGAAAAACTGAACCAAGACCGCGTGACCGGCGAGGCCGCCCTGAAGCAAGCATTGGAGGGCGCCGCGGAGGTGGCGCGCGCATCCGCCGACGCAATGGGCCGGCAATTGCACTATGAGACGGAAACCCAGAGAGACCAGAACGCCGCCGTGCTGGCGCGCCTCGACTGCGTCGAGTCCTCGCTGGGAGCCGACGCGCCGTTGAGCGTCGCCGTTGGCGCCATCCCAAGCCTAGAACGGGGATTGGCGCGTCTTGAGGCAGCGCATCGCAAGGAGCGGCCAAGCGAGCAGGCGTTGGACGCCCGCCTTTCGCGTGTCGAGTCCGCGACCGCACTGTCCGCTCTCGACGCCGCCGCTATCGTCGAACTGAAACGGCACATCGCCCAGCTGGCGGCGCAAGCCGCCGCGCCCCGGCCCAACGAAGCGATCCTGCAAGCGCTGCAGGCGCGCCTCGCGACGCAAGAATCCGACACCGCCGCGCACACCACTCGAATGCACACGCTCGAACTGAAATGGGCGGACGCAAACCTCGGTCAATGCGCGACCGACGCCCGCATTGGCGGCCTCGACGAGCGCATCGAAGCATTCGGTCAGCGCCAGGCCGACGCTTTCGAGGCCCTCCGCGCCGACATCGCACGTTTCGTCAGCGACAATGATGAGCGGTTAGCGGCGCTAGAACAAAAAGACGACGTCGCCCTGCTTGAGGATCGGCTCGAGGCCCGGCTGGATCACCTCGCGCAGCGGGATGTCGGCGCTCAATTCGCCGATCTGCGCCAACGCATCGAGGACCGCGTTCTCAGCGTCGAACACCGCAGCGTGCACGCCCTGGAACAAGTCAGCGAAACCATTGCGCTCCTCGAACAGCGATTTGGACGAGGCGACGCCGCGAAAACACGCAACGCTTAGGGGAGAGATGGCGAGCAGATCGCATCACGCTCTTCAACTCGGAACAAGGTACTCGTGAGCAATTTGAAAGCAACCGCAACGCAGTGCTAGCCAGCCACCGCCCTAGTGTAGGTCGCCATGTCGAAATAGTCGCGCCAAGCCTTGATCTTGCCGTTTTCCATTTGAAAGACACCGCAACAGGGAAGATGCGCGTCTAGGCTGCCGAGTTTGGTGCGGTCCAGCCGCTCTACGATGACGATGTCGCCTGCCGCCACGAGATTCAGGATGTCCCATTCTGTCGCCGTCCAATTCTTCAAGAACGCGGCGATGAACGCGCGCACCTGAGCGCGCCCGACTACTGGCGCCATCGGCATATTGTGATAGACGCCGTCCAGCGCGAAGGACGCAGCCAGTTCGTCGGCGTCGAGACGCGACCAAGCTCCAATAAACTCGCGGACGATGTCTTCGTTGCTGCGCATGGCGTTTCTCCCGAGCGTCTTTAAGCGCTCGCCGCGGCGCCTTGTCACCCTCCCTACCGCGGCGCCTTGTTGCCGCTGCGCGAACAGCACGATGTGTGGCAACGGGTCGCTATCGCCCTTGAGAAATGCAGGCAGGCCGCTTGATGAACAGCAATGCGACCCTCGAGGAACGGATTACAGAGTGCCGGTCTGCTGAGATTACGACTATCGCAAACGGAGGCGAAGGCCATGGCGGATTTTCTTGCTGGATATTCGGTGCAAAAATGGCTTGAATCGTGCCCGCAAGGCTATTTGGAGGACACAGTTTACGGCCACGGCGCCGACGAACGCGAGCCCGAAGAAGCGCTGCGTAACGAGGTGCTGCATGAGCAACAGATCCGCACTACTGTTCAACTTATCGCTGGCGAGCGGTGTGCTCTTGCCGCTTCCTCTGGCCTCGTCAACGCCGCACCAGATCAGCCGAGCAAACTGTTCCTCGCGACGCAAACCCTTGACGAGGCGAGACACGTCGAGATTTTCACCCAGCGTCTGTATGACCTCGGCGTCACGCCGGACAATCTGGAGTCGACGATCTCGAGATACGTCAATCCAAATTTGGTGAAATTCGCCGAGGTGCTGCTGGAGAAGATCGACAAGAAAGATTTTGTCGCCGGTGTCGTCGGCCAGAATATCGTGCTCGAAGGCATGGCATTCTCGGTGTTCGAAATGCTGCAAGCCCAGGCAGCCGATTCCAATCCGAAATTCGCCCATACGCTCGCAGGGACCATCGCCGATGAGCGCCGTCACGTCGGTTTCGGTGAAAACCGCATTGGCGAACTGATTAAGCGGCACCCTGAGAGAAAAAGTGAGATTCAACGCATGCAGCAAGACATGACGGGGCATATGCTTGCGACTTTCCACACCGCGTTTGCGGCCAGCACGGCTGCGAACGAGGAGTTCCACAAGCTTTCCGCCGCCAAGGGTGGTCAACGCGCCAAAGCGGTATATCAAGGCGTCGATCTCGCGGAGGCTTCCACCGATGAGATGGAAGGCGCGCTTGCCAACACGGTGCTGAAGGAATTCAAGACCCGCCTCGGCCGCATCGGCCTTGAGTATCAATCGCCGTCATAATGAGTGAGGGCATGGGCGAGTGCGGAGACCCACACCAGCTCGACGAAGGCGATTTTCGAAGCACGGTGCATTCGTTCGAGTATTGGTTCGAGGCCGTGGAGGGCTACCTCCACGATCGGCCTTTTGGCGTTTCCCCCAAGACGGCGGAGATCGAGCTTTCCGACCGCCAGCGCGATGGGCTGATCACCACGCTGTGCAATTATTGCGTCGGTGAAACCGCCGCGTTGGAAGCGTCCAGCGGCATGATTGGATTCGCGCCCGATCGGCACGCGAAGATTTTTCTCTCCACGCAGGTGGTCGATGAAGGCCGGCATCTGGAAATCCTGCTCCACCGCTTGACCCAATTGGGCGTAGCCGATCCGGAAGCCGAAATCGGCAAGCGCGCGAGCAAGAGCTTGCTGAAGTTCAAGGATCGCCTGCTCGATTTGGTCGATTCGCGCGACTGGGAGGCGGCGATCTTCGCCCAAAACGTCATCCTCGAATGCTTGGAATTCACCGCCTTCAAGCACCACGCGAGCACGGCCGATCCGGTGACATCGGAAATGCTCTGGGGCATCGTCTCCGATGAACGCCGCCATATGGGCTTTGGCGAAAACGACCTTGGCCGCCGCCTGCTGGCCGCCCCGCATACCCACGAGCGGCTGAGCAAAATCAAGCGCGAGCTCGACGCGCTCGTGCTCAACACCTTGTCGGAAACCATGGGCGAATTGGGGATCGGCATGGCGGACCAACCGGATTTGGCGGGCGATTATTTGGCCGCCGTTGCTCGCCTCGGCTTCCGGTCATGAAGGATACGCTCGAAAGCGCCTACACAGGTCGCGAAAGCCGTGCGCGGCAGAGCTTTGTGCTGGACGACACCGGCTTCAACGAGGTGCCCAGGCGATTTCGCCAATTCTACCGCCGCTGGCTGGGTCCAAGCGACAAGCTCGCGCCGAACGAAGCCTTGTGCCCTGTTTGCAAGATTGTCATCCGCTCGACGAAGGAGCTGCGTGTCGGTGACCGCGTCTATTGCATGCCATGCATGTCTCGCCTTGAGATTGCCGAAGACAACGGCTTGCTCATTGCGAGGGTCATTTACTAGTGTCCTGTCTCCGAATTGCCGACCCCATTTGGGGCGGGCGCTTTCGGCAATTCGGAGACATCAAGGACACTAGAAAATATTGATTCTAGTGTGGCTTATGTCTCGCAATTGCCGCCCAACAATTGGGGCACGCGGGGAGCGGCAATTGCGAGACATAAGCCACACTAGCAGCAGACAGCCTCCGCTCGCCGCCATTCCGTCGCCGCCGGAACACACGACTTCTTGTATGGTCATGGCGCGCGGCGCCGTGACCGCCGCCTTGATGTTAGTCAAACACGTTCTCGCAGTCGCGGCCTAGTTTGTTTGTATGCGAAATTCCTCATACGATGTTGTCATTGCCGGCGCCGGCCCCGCGGGATTGAGTTTGGCGGCGGCGTTTTCTGGCGCGCCCCTGCGCATCGCACTCGTAGAGCGTGCGCCCTCAAGCGAGCTGGCGAACCCCCAATTCGACGGTCGTGAGATCGCTCTAACCCAAGCTTCCATTCAACGCCTTCAGCGCCTGGGTGCGTGGCAGCGGCTGACGCCCTCGGAGATCGCGCCACTTTTGAAAGCCAGAGTGCACAACGGAGCATCGCCGTTTGCGCTGAACTTTGTGAGCCGCCGCCGGGACGAACCGATCGGTGCACTTGTGCCAAACTGCGCTATCCGACGCGTCCTCTTCGAGACAGTACGAGAGCAAACGAACTGCATCACCATTGACGGCCATGCCGTTGCATCAATTCGGACGGATGCGGCCGCCGCCCACGTAGTGCTTGCAGATGGCGACACTCTTGACGCCCAACTAGCGGTGGCTGCCGACACGCGGTTTTCGTCTCTCCGCCAAAGCCAAGGCATTACGGCGCGCATGTTCGACTTTGGCCGTTCCATGCTGGTCTGCCGCATGGAACATACGCGAGCGCACAACCAGGTCGCGACGGAATGGTTCGCACACGGCCAGACCATAGCCATGCTGCCGCTCAATGGCGCTATGTCATCCTTCGTCCTGACGCTGCCGATGCGTGAAATGGATGCGCTAGCCCAATTGTCGCCAGGCGCCTTCGCAGCCGAGGCGCAACGGCGCACGCTTGGCAGGTGGGGTGCGATGAAGCTTGCGAGCGCACGGCATGTCTATCCTCTGGTCGCTGTCTACGCGAACCGCTTTGTCACGCAGCGCTTCGCCCTGATGGGAGATGCGGCGGTCGGCATGCACCCCGTTACGGCGCATGGTTACAATTTCGGCCTGCGCGGCGCCACCACCTTGGCGGCGGAGATCCTACGTTCCGCGCGGGATTGCGGTGACGTAGGGCGCATGTCCGGACTGCAGCGGTACGAGCGCAGCCATCGGCGCGCCACGCTGCCGCTGTTCGAGGCGACCAATGCGTTGGCGCGGCTCTACAGCGACGAACGCGCGCTGCCGCGAATGGTTCGCGCCGCCGGCCTCCGTCTCATGGCCGCTGTAACGCCCGTTCGCCACGCCGTCGAAGCAAGCCTCAGCGCGTGACCCGCTTGATTGACCTCCATCACTCGCGTCGCGGCAGGCGCCGGCTAGCATGCCGGCGCGATAACCCCGCTGGAGGCCGCCCCGTGAAAGCAGCGCAACGCTTGATCAAACACGCTGCCCGTGAGGGTGTTCGGGCATGTTTCGCCAATCCAGGCGCCTCTGGAATGCATCTCGTCGCGGCGTTCGGCGCGGTCCCCGGGACTCGCCCGCCGCTGTGCCCGTTCGAGGGCGTCGCCGCGGGCTTTGGCGTTCCCGCGGAACGTGCTTCCGCGGTGCACGATTTGGCGGCGGCCCTACGACGCAGTTTCGCCACACCAGGCCCGTCACTCATCGAGGCCATGTTCAAATGAGCACCGATCCGCTCCCGGACCCATTCGTCGCGCAGCTCCACGAGCAGCTCGGCCCGCGCTTCATCACCGCGCAGGTGGTTTGCGAACAACATGGCGGCGGCGGCATGCACCTGCCGATGCTGCCGCCTCAAGGCGTCGCCATGGTCGAAACCATCGACGAGATCGCGAATGTCGTTCGCGCCTGCGCCGCGTACAACATACCTATCATCCCGTTCGGCGCCGGCACGTCTCTTGAATGCCATGTGGGCGCGCCACGCGGAGGGCTCTCCCTCGACGTTTCCAACATGAAGCGTGTCTTGCGCGTAAACGCCGAAGATCAGGATTGCACTGTCGAGGCGGGCGTAACCCGCAATGCCCTCAACGAACACTTGCGTCACTCGGGCCTCTTCTTCCCGGTCGATCCTGGCGCCGACGCTACGCTAGGCGGCATGGCCTCCACTCGGGCTTCCGGCACGACCACGCTGCGCTATGGCGGCATGCGCGAAAACGTTCTGGGCCTCACTGTGGTGACGCCGGACGGTCGGGTGGTGCGCACCGCCCAGCGGGCGCGCAAATCCGCAGCGGGGTACGACCTTACCCATCTCTACGTTGGGGCCGAGGGTACGTTGGGTGTCATCGCGGACGTCACTCTGCGCCTCCATGGCGTCCCCGAAGCAACCAGTGCAGCGACGTGCTCTTTCGCAACCGCCAGAGGCGCTGTGGCTTCGGTGATCGAGGCGGTTCAGTGCGGTCTGCCGCTGGCGCGCGCCGAATATCTCGACAGCTCGGCCATCACTGCAGTGAACTTCGCCTTTAAGACGGACTACCCCGAAGGAGAGACGCTTTTCCTAGAGTTTCACGGCGCGCCGGAGGATGTGACACGCCAAGCTGAACGCTTTGGCGCCATTGCTAGCGAAAATGGCGGCGGCGCCTTCAGGTGGGCGCTGGAGAGCGAAGCGCGCTCGCAGCTCTGGAAGGCGCGCCACAATGCAGGGTTCGCGGCGGCCGCCATGCGACCGGGCGCACGCCCGTGGTCAACTGACGTCTGCGTTCCCATCAGCAATTTGGCCGCGTGCATAGAGGTGACCAAGGCCGACCTCGCCTACGCGCCATTCCCAACCGTTATCCTCGGGCATATCGGCGATGGCAATTTCCACGTCATCTTGCTGCTGGACCCTAACAGCGCCGAAGAAATGGACGCAGCGGCGCGCTTCAACGATGCCCTCGTGGCTCGTGCGATCGCCATGGACGGAACCTGCACTGGCGAACACGGAATAGGTCTCGGCAAGCGCGAGTCTCTGCGCGCTGAACTGGGCGATGCGGTTAGCCTCATGCTGGACATCAAGCGCGCGCTCGATCCGAGCGGTCTTATGAATCCCGAAAAGATCTTCGTTTCAGCACCAGCGCGGCCCGCTTGCCTGCGGCCAACACTCACGCCAAACGCTGGAAGTCCGCCGTGAAGTGGCGCAATCTCCCTGATTGGCGGGCAATACGATCTCACAGCCCCGGACGCGCGCCTTCCTCATGGCGCGCGAACGTCAATGCTTAGCCTGGATATTTCAGCGGAGCAATGTGAGGAAGACTCCGCTTCGCGTCCACGGCGCTCGCAGGTCAGGAATGGATCGGCTTAGAAAGAATCATCTCTTTCTGTGTGGACCAGGTGCGGACCAAGCGGAATGGGCCAGAATAGTTTGGCGAATGGCGTAGAAATTCTCGCGCTGAAAAAGCGCGTGTGCGCCGGAAGGAAAAACTTCCTTTGGCTTCGCGATCGGTCGCACCTTGCCGTCCGGGCACAAGACCTTTCGCGCTGGTTCTTTGTCTAAGACGAAGAACTCGCCCTTCCTGCCGGGTAGGAAGCGGCGCTGATACCACTGGGGTACGAAATGATGAGAGCGGGCAACATCGCCCGAGACAATTGCGTTCAATGACGTCAGCCTATTTCCGTCTCCCAGCGCCGACATCGGCGCGCGCCACGATTTGCGCCGCTTGATCGGCGCCGGGTGGCAAAATCTCCAACGTGGTTTCGTCCTTCGCGAGTTCGATCCAACGCTTGCCGTGGAATTCGCGCAGCGTTTTCATGAAATAGGATTTGTTGTCGTAGCCAGTCCAATCGAACAATTCAGTGACGGTGACGCCGCCGCTCTTCGACGCGACCAGGATGATGATCTGCTCCCACAGCTTCATGCTCGGATCGAGCACGCGACGCATCGATCCGCCTTCCCACACGAGCGGAATACGCCGATCCGCGAGCGCATCAACAAGCGCCTGCGCTTCTTTAATCGGCAACGTGTGAAGCTCGCGCACGAGTTCGGCCATCACCCAGTTCGCCATGGCAAGCACGAGCGTGGCGTCCATGTGATTGCTATCGACGGCGCCGCCGGTATGGCCAACGCCGCGATTGTTGCGGATGTCGTATAGCGCCGGCAACGCACGCGGGATCAGGATTTGGAAGCTGTGCGGAACGTGCGTGTTGTTCTCCAGCACCTTGCAAGCGTGCGGGAAGTTCTGCGGCTTGCTCGGTGCCGTCGCGTACTTGCCGGCAGCGTGGCCGTGCAGGAAGGTGTAGACGATCTCGCAAAAGATGCCGCCGCTGAGTTCGGATGGACGCCAACGATGCTCCGCGTAGTTGCGGGTGATCTCGCGGTATTCGGCAAGGAGCGGATCACGCAGCCCGGGCGGGATGGCGGTCAGCGCGGCGGCGGGCGTGATCACGAGTGGCCAAGCTCCTTGAGGCCTTCGGGCGTGATGTAGAAGCCGCCGTTCACCTTTTCGCAGCAGCCCTTGGCCACGTTCTTGTTCAAACAGTCGGCGGGATTGCCCAAACGCGATTGATGATTGTCGAGCAACGCCTTGGCGACCGCCGCCGTCGTCAACGTCTCCATCCCGCGCAAGCGCAGCCAATCCGCCGTGGCCAGAAACCGCAGCGTCTGGTTCTTCTCGGCGGCCTTGGATTTGATGTGCGACGCCAGCGAAGCCGTGGACTTCGGCGCCGCCGCAGCGCCGCCGCCGCCACCCTTCTCGGCGCCGCCGTCGAGATCGCCGGCGCCCATGCTCGGGATCGCGGCCACAACCGTTTTCAGTTGTTCGGCCAACCACGCTTGTTGGCCCTTGCCTGCGAATTCCAACTTACCGAGTCGGATGTCGAGTTCCCCAACGAGAGCCCCATCCTATATTTCTGGGTAATTACATATAGATATGGAGACATGGCAAATCCCGTTCGCAGTCGGATGGGAGGAAAGTCAAATGCGAACGATATGGAGTAATTATGGGTTCAAGAAAGGTTGAATTACGGATTTCTGATCGGATTACACTCCACGTAACCCATTGGCGGCGTTGGCCAATTGATCGCTGATGGCCGTGATCCCGCTTGTTCTTATTTTGTCTCAGGGGCGACGGCTGCATGGACGGTCACACGCCGAACAAGCACAGCGCGAGCGAACGGCACGCAACCCTGCTTAATCATCGGCACAGCGTTGAACCTGTGCCAAAGGCACTGGGGCGCGGACGGTTGATTTCTTGGCGCACCCGACAGGATTCGAACCTGTGACCTCTGCCTTCGGAGCCGGCCCCGCGACGTTGCCGCATACTAGATGTTGTTGCCGGATGTTTCCTATCTCATTGTAATACTTGCGTTTTTCATCACATCGTGTCTTCATGCGTTGCCGCAACGAGCCGCTTGTGGCGCGTTTCAGTGGTAGCCCGGTGGTAGCCGAGCAACGCCCGAACCGCTGCATCGCAAACGCACTTCCGGCGCGTTGAAATATTGTGTCGATCAAGGGGATTTGATTTCGTGGCGTACTCCGATCTCGCGAAGGCAACACTCGAAAACGCGCCGGTTCGCGCGACGCGCTACGTGCTTTGGGACACAGTGCAAAAGAGCCTCAGTGTACGCATCACGCCGAAGGGTGAGAAGACCTTCATCGTCAAAGTGCGCATCGGCCGCGGCCGTTTCGCGGCGCAGCGCTGGGTGAGCCTTGGGCGCTTCGGTCAGCTCAGCGTCAAGAACGCCCGGCTCGAAGCCGAGGCGACGATCGCGCGCGCGCTCACCAAGCAGCAGGCCGAGCCGCGTCCAACGATCGCGTTCAACGACGCCGTGACGATCGCCAAGCTCTGCGACATGTGGCTCGAAAAGGCGGCACACCGGCGACGCGGTCGCGGTCCCCTCGCTGGCACCCTACGCGACGCCAAGAATGTCGAGAACGACCGCGGGCGCATCGAAGCGCATCTAAAGCCGCTCTTGGGCAAGGTGCGGGTCCGAGAACTCAATCGCAGCAAGATCGAGACCTATCGCGACGCCGTCTCGCGCGGCGAAACCCGGCTCACCAAGAAGGCGAAAAAACTCCGCGGCGTCACCCGCGTCACCGGCGGTGAAGGCACCGCCAACCGCTCGCTGTCGCTGCTCTCGACCATCCTCTCCTTCGCCGTGCGCGAGGAGATCATCGACCGCAATCCGTGCTTCGGCATCGAGCGTTCGCCGGGCAATATGCGCGAGCGCTTCTTGAGCCCGGAGGAATTCGGCACGCTCGGCGAGGTGATCGCGCGCGCTGAAAGCGAAGGCGCACATCGCTATGGGATCGCCATCATCCGTCTGTTGGCGCTCTCCGGCGCGCGCAAAAGTGAAATCCAGAACTTGACCTGGTCAGCCGTCGATCTGCGCACCGGCTTCCTGCGCCTGCCCCGCTCAAAGACCGGCCCGCGCCTCATCCTAATCACGAGCGCTATGCGCCAGATAATCGATAAGCTGGAGCGCGTTGAAGGCACGGACTTCGTCTTCCCGAACCAGGATAAGACCGCGCCCTACGACTGCGTGCCGAAAATGTGGAGCGGCATCCGCGCCGCCGCCGGCCTTCACGACGTGCGACTGCATGACCTGCGGCACTCTGCTGCGTCGTTCGCTTTGATGAGCGGCGTCGGGCTTGAAGTGATCGGCAAGCTCCTCGGGCACAGCGACATCAAGACGACACGGCGCTACGCGCATTTGGCCGACGTCGTCGTGCGCGCCGCCGCCGAGCAAACTGCGGATCAGATCGCGGACTTGATGCGCTTTGGCGGCGCACCGGTGGAACCGCCGCCAGCGCCGCCGGTGCCGGCGTCGTTACCGGCGCTCGTGCCGCCGGCGGCTTCACCGGCACCATTGGCGCGCCCACGCGCTGCCGCCGCGCCGGCCTTTGGCGCGCGTCGGGCGGTCACTCGGCCGGACGGGCGACGTTCGGCAAACGCACCGTCGGCGCCATCGCGAACCGAATTGAGCGGCGCGCGGGAGATCCAACTCGATATCTTCGACGGCGCCTGAGTGCACCGATTGGAGCGTCGCGAAGCCGGGCCAGACGGGTCCGTCAGGGGAGGTTTTCCTTTGACCTCAAGTGCTTGAGTGGCCTATTTGTCGGGAAACCCCAATCGCGACACTTACGCTCCTGTCGCGACATAAGTCCGATTTATTTGTCGCGAAATGTCTTGTGTTTGTCGCGAAGCGGGTTATTTGTCGTGTGACAGGTTTTCGCGACAAATGCCCGCCCGCATCTCCCCCGCCGTGCTCCAAGCGATTGAGGATGACGTCCGCGCCCACGGCGGTGGCGCATCCATAACCGATTTGCTTGGGACCAATCCGACACCGGCGCGCCGGCGAACGCTGCAACGCCGCCTGAAACACCTCCTTGAAGAAGGACGCATCAATGCGATCGGAAGCGGCCGCAGCACGCGCTATTTGATCGTTGCAGCCTCCACACCGCTCATCATCACCGCGGAAAGCGCGCCCTACGATCAGCAACAAAGCCTGCTCGTTCCCCTCTCCAAAGAAGGCCAAGCAATCCTTCGCGCCGTCAAGCAGCCGATCCAGCGGCGCAAGCCGGTCGGTTACAATCGCGGCTTCCTCGACGCCTACGCGCCAAACAGGACATTCTATTTAACGGCCAGCGAACGAAAGCGTCTGCTCGACGCCGGCCAAACCGATCTGCCTGATCAGCCCGCCGGCACGTTCGCAAAGCAGATCATCCAGCGCTTGCTGATCGATCTGTCGTTCAACTCGAGCAGGCTCGAAGGCAACACCTATTCGCTGCTCGACACGACACGGCTGCTCGAACTCGGCGAGACTGCACAAGGAAAGGCGGAAAAAGAAACGCAGATGATCCTCAATCACAAGGATGCGATCGATTTTCTTGTGTCGGACGCCCAGGAGATTGGTTTCAACAGACAGACCATCCTCAATCTGCACGCACTTCTGTCGAACAATTTGCTTGCTGATCCCGCTGCCTCCGGCGCATTGCGCTGGCGCGCGGTCGCGATTGGCGGCACGAGCTACCGGCCCCCGGAAACGCCCCAGCTTGTAAGCGAAGTCTTTGACCAGCTGCTGGCGACAGCTGCGGCGATCGAAGATCCCTTCGAGCAAGCGCTGTTTACGCTTGCTCACATCCCCTATCTTCAGCCTTTCGAAGACGTGAACAAGCGCGTGTCGCGGCTCGCCGCTAACATCCCGATGATCACGAACAACCTCCGGCCGCTATCGTTCCTGGACGTTCCCGATTCCACCTATATCAGCGGCATGCTTGGCGTCTATGAACTCAACAAGGTCGAGTTGCTCCGCGATGTTTTCGTTTGGGCGTATGAACGTTCGGCGCAAGCCTATGCCGCGGTTCGCCAATCGCTCGGAGACCCTGATCCGTTCCGACTCAAACATCGAGAATCGATCCGTCTCGTTGTTGCTCACATTATTTCGAACGCTCTCAACAAGTCCGACGCACTGGCCTATCTGCGCTCCTGGACAAATGACAATATCGGCGCTGGCGAGTCCGATCGAGGGCGGTTCATCGAGACGGTAGAGCAGGAATTGATCGGCCTGCATGATGGAAATTTTGCCAGATTCCGTGTGCGTCCTTCGGAGTTCCGATTGTGGAAGGCCGCCTGGGACGGCTCAGGCTAGCCTAGATCATTGGGGTTACCGTTCAGAGGTCGAGTTCCGCTTGCGGCTCTCGGCATAGGCATCCAAGTCGGCGGGATCATAACCCACGATCTTGCTGGTGACCTTGACGAAGCGAGGGCCCCGCCCGTCGCATAGTACCCATCCGCCGAGTACCACGGCGTTGTGGAAATTTTGGCTTGATCAGGCCGCCTGGGTGAGCGTGTCGGGAGCCGGTCGCCAGTTCCAGGGCAGCAATTCGCTCAAGCGTTGGGCGGAGTGTTCGGCGATGCGGGCGAGCACGTCGGCGAGCCAGGCATAGGGATCGACGCCGTTGAGTTTGGCCGTTGTGATCAGCGTGTAGATCATCGCCGCGCGGGCGCCGCCGCGCTCGGAACCGGCGAACAACCATGACTTTCGTCCGATGGCGACGCCGCGCAGAGCGCGCTCGGCGGCATTGTTGGTCAGGCAGAGGCGGCCGTCGTCGAGGAAGCGGGCGAAGGCGTCCCAGCGTTTGAGCATGTAATTGAGCGCTTTGCCGAGCGGGGTTTTGCCGGACACGCGCTGGCGTTGCTCGATCATCCAGCCTTGCAAATCATCGACCAGCGGCTTTGACCGAGCCTGGCGCACGGCGCGCCGGGTTTCGGTGCTGGCGCCATTGATCTCGCGCTCGATTTCGAAGATCGCGTCGATGCGGGCAACGGCTTCGAGCGCGACGGGCGAGATCACCACGCGCGGATCGCGCGTTTTGGCGGCGAGATCGGCGAGCACGTAGAATTTGCGCTTTCCGTGCGCCCAGCATGCGGCTTCGGTGATCGGCCCGCCGGGGCGATCGTGCGCATAGAGCGCGGTGTAGCCGCCATAGGCGTCGGCCTGCAGCACGCCATGATAGTGCGCGAGATGGGTTTGCGGGTGGACGCCCTCGCGATCGGAGGAGAAATAATAGATCGCCGCCGGCGGCTCTGGACCGGCGAAGGGTTTGTCGTCGCGCACATAGATCCATAAGCGAGCAATGATGGTCTTGCCTTTGGCCAGCAGCGGCACGGTGGTGTCGTCGCCATGGATACGCTCGCCGGCGAAGACATGCTCCTCGATCAGCGCATAGAGCGGCGTAAGCGCCATGGCGGCGGCGCCGACATGATCGGCCAGCGTCGAGACTGGGAGATCGATGCCGGCGCGCGCGAATTCGCCGCTCTGGCGGTTGAGCGGCTGGTGCAGCGTGTACTTGTCGTAGAGCACCATGGCCAAGAGCGAAGCGCCGACATGGCCGCGAGCGATGACGTGAAATGGCGCCGGGGCCTGGCTGATCTTTTCGCAATCGCGGCACGTGAATTTCTCGCGCACGGTTTGGATCACCTTGTAGCGGCGCGGGATCGCTTCCAGCGTCTCGGTGATGTCCTCGCCCAGCTTGGCCAGAAGCTGCGAGCCGCAGCAGGCGCACGCAATCGGCGCCGACACGACGACGCGCTCGCGCGGCAGGTGCGCGGGAAACGGCTTCTTGACCGGATGACGACGCCGGCGCTCGATCTCGGGACGGCCGGCTTTTCGAGCCGCGTCATCGGCGGCGATCTCGTCTTCGGCGCGATCGGCCTCCAAATCCTCAAGCTGAAATTCAAGCTGATCGATCAGACGCGCGCCGCGCTCGGATGTTTGACCATAGGTCTCGCGCCGCAGCCGCGCGATCTCCAGCTCCAAGCTTTCGATCAGCACGGTTGTCGTGGTGAGGCGGGCTTTGACATAAGCGGCGTCGGCCTCGGCGGCGATTGCACGCGCTGTCATGGCGGCCAGCGCGGCTTTCAAACTGGCGATGTCGTCGCCCGATTCCATGAGACGACAATGCCACGATGCGGCGCGTTTGAGGCGCCTGAATCGGCGCTCCGATTCAATTGGCCGCAGCTCAGCCGGCGATTTCTGGCCGCCAGGTCGGACGGGGGCTGCGCCAGTCGAGCGCCTCAAGCAGCATCGACAATTGCGCCGGACTGATCTGGTGGGCGCCCTCGGCCGCATTCGGCCATTGGAATTTGCCTTTCTCCAAACGCTTGGCGAACAGACACGCGCCCTGGCCGTCGTGCCAGATCGCCTTGATCAGATCGCCGCGGCGGCCGCGAAACACGAACACATGACCCGAATGCGGATCGAGCTTTATCGTTTCTTGGATTTGCAGCGCCAGCCCGGCCATGCCGCGGCGCATGTCGGTGCGCCCCAGCGCCAGCCAGATCTTCGTACCCGCCGGCAATTGCATCATCGGCGCGCCAGCGCCTTGATCGTCGCCGCAACCAGATCCGCATCGATGCAGCCGGTGATGCGCAAGCGCGCGCCGCCCGCCAGTTCAAGCTCGAGTGTGGAAGCGTTCGTCGCCGCGGCGACCGCCAGCGGCAAGAAACGTGGGCCCGGCTCGGCCGCAGCAAACCCCAATTCCTCGCGCATCTGCTTACGCCAGGCAAACAGCAAGCTGGTGGCGACGCCATTGCGGCGCGCCACCGCGTTGACCTTGGCGCCCGGCTCGAACGTCTCCAGCACCAAAGCCCGCTTGCGCTCCGGCGTCCAACGCTGCCGCGCGCCGACGGAAATCACTTCAAGGCGCGTCACCGGACTAGGCGTATCACTAGGCATACGCCTAGGCGTGCGCCTCGCCGACTACCCCATCAAGACGGCTCTCGGCGGATGGGTACCCTGATAAGCAGAAACAATGGCCGACGTCCCCGTGAGCAAGCTTTGGAAGCGCGTCAAGGTCTCGGCGGAATGGTCGGACAAGGTGACTTCGGCCCAGCCCTCGAAATGCGCGCCGATCGCTTTCGGATTGACGATGGCGCGATAGCCGATGATGGCGCCGCTTTGCTCCAACCGCTTCACACGTTCCAAACACGCAGGCGGTGACAATCCGACGCGCGCCGCCAGCGCGTTATTCTTCAACCTGCCGTCCTGCTGCAACGCTTCCAGGATCAGTTCGTCGATGGCGTCCAACTTCATAATGTGTCCCGCAGCGGGGAGCACAAAGCCAGCGCCGCACCCGAACCCAAGGATTCGCGCGTCATCCACGTCAAGCGAACGCCCCCCGGCAACACCTCGCCCGATCCGGGAAGCTTCAACAGCGATTCAACCATACGGTGAAGGACCTTGCTGCTTTCGCAGCGGGCCGTTGCGAAGACGCCACAGGACGGCGCGCCACCGGGAGGGCCGGGAAGGCCGCAAAGTGACCGACGATTTTGGGCGGTGCCGGTCATTCCACCTGCAGTCTGACCAATGGGACGGATTCTTGAGCGTTCTTGGACGCCGACCGCATCGCGACGCTGGGGTTGGATTCGGCGCCCGGCGTCCGGAAACGCTCAAGAGAAACGGCCCTTCCCGCACGGTCGCCGCAAAGCAGACGTTGAGCGTGAGCTATCAAAGCTGCCGAATACGCGGTCCTTCACCCTTGGCCTCCGCGAAGATGTTGAAGGCGAAGACCTGCACAGTCACGAGTCTGCCTTCGTCCTCAAGGCTTCGCATCACCACGCGCCATTCCCCAGCCTCTCCCGAAGGCAGCTCCTTCACGAAGCAACGATGCGCCTTGATCGCTTCAATCAGTGAATCCCGCAGCGCCGTAAAACCCTTCACCGACTTATTGAAGACGATGAATGCGGCCTTCGAGTCCCGCCAAGTCAGATAGCCGAGCAATTGATCGCGGCTCCCCGAATGCCCCCATGCCTGTGGCGCAATTGGTCGTCGAGACTCTCTTCAAGAAACAGATAATTCCGGTCGCGCATACTCACTCCGTTCCACCAGCAATTTTCCGGCGCAGCCGCATCCGGACATCCAGTGGGATCGATTCACACGTTTCCAACCGCGCAGCTCCCACGACGCGCTCCGACCAATCGATGTGCGGAGGCGGTACACGCATCCGCGCGCCATTGAGCGCGGCAAACACAGCATCACCCAAAACCTTCGCCCCGAGGAAACCCTCCACCGCCGGGTGCGCCAGCACATCCAGGCTCGACACCACGCGAACACGGGGGAAGAGGCGGGCGCATAGCAACGTGGCTTTGCGCTCGTCCAACACCGAGATTGCTCCCGTTGACGCCGCATGCGCGATTGTCGCTGCCTCGCCGTCGTCAAGCGTTTCAGCAGCATCCCCCACAGTGAGCCGAAGGAAGTGCCCTTCCGCATCCTCGTTGAACACAGCCTCGCCAAGTGAACCATTGCCAATAAGGCGCGACGTTAACGCGGCATCGTCGCGGCCATTTTTGTGGTCAACGCGAAGCTCTCCGAGTGCGGATCGGGTGATCAAAACGGGCATAGGAAGCGCAATCAGAATGCGCTCCGCCAGCAGCGTGGCGTTCAGGTTGATTGCCACGCTCGCATCGATGCAAAGCGGGCTCGCCCCATCAATGATCGATTTTGGGGGCGTCATCGTCGCCGCTCTCCCCTGCATCGAACCCGTCAAATATCTCGCGAATCTCCACACGGTCACGATGCAGGAGGCGGGCGATCTGGCCCTCGCTCAGCAGATCCTTTCTCCACGCCTCAAAGGCCAATTGATTTAGCCTTAGTTCGCTTGGACGCACGGCGTCCACGCTGGAAACTTCTTCGATGAAGCGGTCGCCAAGCACCAGGCGCGCTTGTTCATCGGTGATGCCACCGTTCGAGGAGAACCAATCCCACGAACCTTCTTTCGTGAGATCGAGGTCTTCCAGCCGCCGCACAAACGCCTCGCGGCCTACCCCAAACGAATGCGCCAAGATAATAATGTGCCGACGAGTGAGGCGCGGAGCGCCCGCCGTCAGTTCCGCAAATTTCTGATAGACAGCCCGCGTCGGCATCAGGAAGGCGCTGGCAAACGCATTTGCATAGCGCTCTTCGCGCGAGTTCTCCGCATAGCCATCATGCAGTGCTTCCGGCATGCGTCGCGTCGAGACGATGTGCCCAAGTTCATGGATGGCCGTCGTCCCGCGCCGGTCGCGGCGGTGCGATGCATTCAGCAACACGCACGCGCCCACCGCGTCGTCATAGGCAAAGAGACCAGAAATCTTTGAATCCAGCTTTCGTATATAGACACGAACGCCGATCTGCATTTCCATCAGATCGACCGCATCGAACACGGGGCTGGTCGAAATGCCGAGCCATTGCCTCAGCTCCGATGCGTCATGCTCAGCTTGAACTCGGACATCACCGCGCAGGATCGGACGCTCGGGCGGCAAGTTCTGCGGGCGGCGTAGCCCCAAGAGCCCCTCAAGCTCTACTTCCGCCTGAACAAGATCGGCTAGGAGGCGCGCCGCGTCATCAATCGCGGGCTCACCTTCGCCAATCGCCTTTCGAAAGCGAGGGATGAGATCGACGTGAACGCTTTCTCGGCGAAGCAACGCATTGACAGACGTCCCGTATAGACCGGCGAGTTGTTGCAGCTCGTCGAGGCGCGGCCGTCGTTGCCCCTGCTCGATCGCGAGCAGCGTGGTCCGAGCGATTTCCAGTGCCGCAGCGGCTTTGGCTTGGGTAAACTTCGCGGTCTCGCGCGCAATCCGAAGGCGCTCGCCGACTTCCACCAAGGAGTGATCGAGAAGGTTGGTCATAGCGAGACCCAGCTTCTGACGAACGAGCGCTCGCCAAGTTCATCCACGAACGCATGCCATTCGGCGGCGTGAGCTTGAAGAACGCGGGTCAGTCGCTGATGTGCATCGTCTGCATTGAGCCCTCGGGACACCGCGAGCTGGGCCGCATGACGCTTAATGCCGGCCGCGTGCAGCGGTGACGTTGCCAGCGCCGCCATGTGATCCATGTGCAGCACACCGGCGATGGCGTATTCCTTCAACGCGCCCGTATGTCGGGTAAAGGCGGGGGCCGCACCGCCGTGATAGGTATCGGCGCCCAGTCGCTCCCACACATATCGGTCCTGCTCTTCCGACAGGCCCGCCGCATGCACACTAAGGCGTCGAAGCATACAAGCTGCACACACGCCACACTGTCGCTGCTTCTGAGCCACGGAGACATGCCTCGTCTGCTGCCAGCACGAACGGGTGCTCGCCCAATCCGCGCGGTCGCCATAGGCGGTCGCATAGGCTTTGAGGGTTTCGCCTTTGGTAAACCAGAGGCGGGGAAAATCGTAGCGAACCTCATGCCCAAGAAGCGCAACTACGAATTTTTCCATTCGGTCAGTGAAGAATGGATGGTTGCGATAGTCCTCGTAGGCTTGGCCCACGGCCAACAACGCCGGCCCAAGCGCACCCTGGCCGCTTTCGGGCAACGCGATCTCTTTGGCTTTAAGCAAGTAGGCTGTAAGAGCGCTCGCCATCGCAAACTTGAACCCGCGCGATCTGCCAGACCCTTCCTTGAAGTCACGGCCATAGGGCCGCACGCGATAAGGTATCGAAGTGAACAGGCCCGACTGCCCCCTCGATGAAGGCCGGTCGATCGTTTTCATACCCATGCGGACGCGGATGAGGCGGTCGCCTATATCGCGCTCCAGCAGCCCGCCCACCGCGCGCGAATCCATGCCGTCGCTAAACGGCATGACGCACCTTTGCGCGGACGGAAAGTTCAGCAACGCCTCGCGCGGCGGGCTCTCGGGATGAACACGGGCATAGAATTCAAACTGCCACTTGTCGCCGGTCAGAAATTCGAGCGCATCAATCAGCGCCGCGCTGACAACAGGAGCGGACCAGCGTTCAGGCTCATGAACGGGAATGCGCACGACAAACGTGCGCCGCCAACCATAGGTCGGGCGCTTGTAGAGCTTGTCGCAAAACTCGACGGCCGCCGCCACCAACAGCACGTCGTAGATAATCGGCTCCCACGGAACGAAGCAGTATTCCTGCAAGCGCTTCGTTGAGAACGTGATGTTCTGATTGATTGCGCACGGCGTCCAGCCGGGCAGCACGGCCAAACCGCTCTCAACGATATGCACGCCTTCAATAACTTCGCTTCGCCGCACAGTTCGAGCCATTAGAGCGACACCCCGTCATCAAGGCCCGTTTGTTTGGGGGGAAGCCGGACAGCGCTTGCGCTATCCGAAGAGAGAATGCGCGACGCGACAGACGACCAGTCGGTCTGCGAGATCGCGCTGTCCAATCGGCCACGCACCTCCGTTGCGCGCAGTTCCGTCGATTTGCGATAGTAGTGCTCTTCCGTCTGCCGCGTGCGGGCAAAGGCGGTATGGAGCAGAGCGTTCGTCACAGCCTCGTGGAGCGACGAGCCGTTGAGTGCGCCTGAGTTCAATGCGTCGATAGCCCATCCAACCAGGGCGACGCCTAAAGGCGCCCCTGCCGTCGCGGCCCTGCACCGTTCAATGCGGCTCTTATCGACTTCGGCGAATTGAGGAGGCCGCGTCGGGTCAAGCAATTCGCGCACGGTCGCTTTCACATCGGGCGGAATGTCTTGCCAGTCCGCGCCAAGCGCGGCGGGCAGCGCATCGCACACCTCCTGGGCGTCGAAAGCCTTGTTATCGGCTCGACGTGCCAACTCCTTCCATGCCTTCGACATGGGGAGCGACCGGTGGGGTCCATCGCTCATTCGCATCTCCAATGTCAAATATATACATTAACTTCTCCGACAATGTCAATACTAATCGTGCCAGGCGAGTTCCGCCGGCGGGGGAAAGGCCCCGTTCAGGCTCCGCGGCTCCGAACCGTCACCCAGCGCCACGCCAGGGGCGCATTGCCCCCACCGGCACAAGCGTCACTGACACGCACCAAAACATTGGGCTCTGCATGATCGAAGAACGGATGGGGGCAAGCGGGAGGGCGCGGCACTCCGGTGAACACGTTCAATCAGCCGCAGAATTGGATGAAGCTTCGCCGCCAAGTCGTTGTTTTAAGATAGAACGGCGACCAGAAGCCCGGCCGCCGTCCATACCCTTGACGGTCATCGCCGTCCCCGGCTGTACCGTGGGACCAGATTAGCCCCATTCGCGCGGCGCCAAATCCCGACTTTGTAAGAACCTAGATTCCTTCCCGTCACCACGCTGCGCGATAGACACTAGCCAAATCGCAAACCTTCCTCAATTCTGAGCCTTGGGGCTCCACCGACATTTGCACACAAGCGCGTGGTGGTGCCTGGCTCGCCAACGCCGCACACAGGATCAAAGCGCGTCATGCAGGTATCTCATCAGCCGCTCTTTGCTGACCACTACCTGCGCGCAATCTACGGCAAGGAGTTCGAGGGCTTTCGTGGCTCGGACGCCGAGAAGGATTTGATCAAGGCGATCCAGCACTGGGCCGAACGCTTCAAGCTCAAAGAAACAAGCGCCGAGGCGGCCTTCATGAAGGTCTTCTTCGAGCAGATTTGGGGCTACACGCAGTCAGGCACCGGCAAAGCTTCATCCGGTTACACGCTTCACCCTAAGCACGCCGTCGCAGGCGCAGGGGCCAGCGGCGGTACCGGTGAAGCGGATGCCGCGATGGGCTGGTTCGCGCGCGTCGATGTACCGGCGACGCCGCAAGTGGTCTGCGAGTTCAAAGACGTTCGCTCAAACCTGGACGCGCCGCAGAAGCGCAAAGGCAACAACCGCTCTCCCGTTAAGCAGTGCGCAGACTACCTCCGCGAGCTAGTCAAACCGCTCTTCGGGCACGAGGCAGTGCAGCCGACCTGGGGACTCGTGACCGACATGAATGAGTTTCGCCTCTATTGGCGGAACACCATGCCCAGCCAGTATCAGCGCTTCATCATCACCAAATCCACCGCCGACGACGCTATCTCGCTGCTCGATCCATCGGACGCGGGAAGCTTCCAGCGATTTCTTTTCGCGCGTCTATTCAGACAGGGCAGCCTCATCTCGACGGGCGGGCCATGCGAGCTTCTTCGTTACCTGAAGAACCAACGCTACCAAGACAAGGAGATCGAGAACACCTTCTACCGTGAGTACCGCGCGTATCGCGAGCAGCTCATCAAGGTCATCATTGACCACAACGCCACCACCTTCTCCGGCACCAAGGGGCGCCTGGTAAGGCTCGCGCAGAAGCTCATCGACCGCTGCATCTTTGTTATGTTCTGCGAAGATATGGGCGAGCTTCTCAGTTTCCCGCCCAATGCGCTGCGCGACTATCTCGCTGACCTCAGCAAGCTCTCGACGTTTCAGCCTGACGAAATCGACGCCTGGAACAAGCTGAAAGAGCTGTTCAACGCGATGAACGAGGGCAAGAAGTTTCGCGCCCGCGATATCAATCGCTTTAATGGCGGCTTGTTCGCAACTGATGCCGAACTCGATAGCCTGACGATCCCCAACTCGGTCTTCTGCGCCGCTATGCAGGGCGAGAACGACGAGCATTTGCGCAAGCATCCGCTGACGCTGCTCTACTTCGCGGGAACTTATAACTTTGGAACGTCCGGCGCTGCCGGGAAAGCCGTGACCCTTTTACACGCTCGGGCGGATATTTGAACAATCGATCACGGAACTTGAGGTTCTTGAAGCCGCCGCCGACTCCAGGCCCTCGCTCAATGTTCTTTCACGGCGAAAGCGGGACGGCGTCTACTATACGCCGGAGCCCATCGTTGAGCGCATCGTGGCCGAAACGCTCACACCGCGTCTCGACGAGATAAAGGCGGAATGCGGATGGAATATCGCCCTCGAAGGCGACGACGCCGAAGTTCAACGCCAGATCGCGCTCGCTCCATCGAAACGCAGCGTTGCGTTCAAGGCCCACATTGACGGCGTGAAGGCATTCCGGGACCGGCTCGATAATTTCACGGTACTTGATCCGGCTTGCGGATCAGGCGCCTTCCTCATTCACACGCTAGAGTATCTCTTGCGAGAACGACGGCGGGTGACGGCCGAATACGCGCGCATCACCGTCGAAAAGGGCGAAGGACTTTTCGAGTTCAAGCCGGCCGACGAAATTCGCACGATTCTCGCGCGCAACATTTATGGCGTCGATATCAACCCTGCCTCAGTTGAAATCGCACAGCTCGCGCTTTGGCTCCACACGGCCAAGGCTGACGAGCCCCTAACCAATCTGAACACGAACATCGTCACCGGCAATTCCCTCGTCGGCTCGGACCTGTTTCACTTCAAGAAAGACCTTCTCGGCGCAACCGACGAAAGCAAAGAGCGCATCAATGCGTTCGACTACGAGAAGGCCTTCCCAAATGTGTTCGATCCGCAGCGCCCCGGCGGCAGCGGCTTCGACTGCATCGTTGGCAATCCGCCCTATGTGAAGCTCCAAAACTTCAAGAAGGTGTACCCGGAAACTGCCGAGTTCTTGCGCGACGCCACGCGCGCAGGCGGCAGCGCTCTGTACGAAAGCTGTCAGACCGGCAGCTTCGACCTGTACCTTCCGTTTATCGAGCGCGGCCTCGAACTGCTGAACCCCGATGGTCGACTTGGCTTCATCGCACCGAGCGTGTGGAGATACACAGAATACGGCAAAGCTCTTCGCAAACTGCTTCACAAGGGCGGGCATCTCGAACGCTGGATCGACTTTGGATCATTCCAAGTCTTTGACGAAGCGATCATCTATACGGCCCTACAGTTCTATTCTAGGAGGAAGCGCGACGCCGTTCAGTTCGCGCTCGCCCACAATGGCGAACTAGCACTGATCCCGGAATGGGGGGATGCAGACTGGACCATTCCCTACAAAGAGCTGCCCGTCGAAGACACTTGGATACTGGTGCCCAAATCGGAACGGGAACTGCTTACACGCCTGTCGAAGCAATGCAGGCGCTTAGACGATACAGCGGTAAGCACGACGATTTTCGTCGGCATTCAGACAAGCGCCGACTACATCTACCATTTGGACAAGGTGTCGCCAGGGAAGTACCGCTACCAGCCCCCCAAACCCGAGGGCGCAAGGGAAAAACCACCTTCCGAAATCGTCTATCTCGAAGATGCTCTGATGCATCGGCTTGTCTCAGGTGCCGAAGCAAACCGCTTCGAGAACCCCAGCACAAATACGTACATTCTCTTTCCCTATGAGATTGCTGGCGGCGACGCGAAGCTCATCCAATCAACCCGACTGCAAAGCCATTTTCCGAAGACGTGGACCTACCTCAAACGGCACGAACCTTCGCTCCGCTCCAGAGAAGATGGCGCTTTCAACGACGACACTTGGTACAGGTTCGGCCGCAATCAGAACATCGACAAGCAGGAAACTCGAAAGCTCGTCGTCGCACAAACTGTAAACCAGATGGCGGTTTGCCCCGACGAATCGGGCGATTTCTATCTCAACAATGTTCGCGTCAACGGCATCATTCCCGCGAATCCGGATGAGTTTTGGGCGCTTCTCGGAATATTGATAGCCGCGTGGTGGATTGGACCTTTCGGCGCATCGCGAAGCCCAAAGAAGGCGGGTACTTTGAGGCGAACAAGCAGTTCATCGCTCCCCTGCCAATACCGAAACTAACAAAGGCAACGGCCGAACCCGTCGCAAAAATCGCAAAAGAGTTGACCGACCTGCACACGGAACAACGCGATAGGCTGGCAGCACTTCGTCATCGGCTGGACTCATGCGAGGCGATCGAAAAGCCTGAGGAGTGGCTCAGGCCGAAAGCGGTCCAGAGCTTAGATGCAATCGTTAAGGGCGATGCGGAGGGCCTAACGGCTGCTGCCGCGAAGCGATGGGCTAAGGAGATTCGGCGAGACCAGTCGGCGAAGGCTCAGGCACTCCTGCAGGACGCTCTCCCCGCACTCGCCGCCCTGGACGCCGAGTTGGTCAACGGAGAACTGCGCCTAAAGGCAAACGGTGCCGTAGTCATAGATTCAGTGTTCGTCGACGCCAAAGAAGCGGGTCAGATCCTTGTAAACTGGAAACTCACTGCGAAGGCATTTTCAGGACAAGACCGCATCGAAGCGTCGGAACTGACAGACAGCCTGCGGAAACTACGCATGACCACAAACCACGCCCTCGCCAAACAGGTTGACGATCTAGCTGACGAGCTCCGCAAAACAGAAACCAGCATCCATGCGAAAGAGAGCGCGCTCGACGCCCTCTGCTACATGCTCTTCCATCTCACCAAAGCCGACATCGCGCTAGTTGAGGGCGGATGAGCATGACCTTCAATGTCAACAGCTATATTGTAACTCATGCATCGGTCGCATTTGTCGAGCTGCGCGCGTTAGCGGGCGCTTTCGAATTGCACTTCGGTCTCAGCCTGACGCCAACGCCCCCCGACAACATGGCCCGTTGGGTCGCCTTGCATGGTGCTCGCGTATTACTTCGCACTCAGGCTGGCGGAGAGGCCAGCCTCGGCGTTGCGCGACCCGACCAAGTGATCCGCATTCGTCAAACCAAAGCCAGCTTCCCGCAAAGCGCGTCTCTTTGCCTTCCCCTGCAGTCGCTGTGACCTGACCCCCGAAAACCCATCCACGGGGAACTAGAATCCGGCCTGATTCGGGAGCCGGAAGATGAAGCGGAAGCGATTTAGCGAAGAGCAGATCAT
>JBEBHQ010000029.1:0-37195 GCA_040080805.1 Terricaulis sp.
CCCTAGCCCCCTCCCCTCAAGGGGAGGGGGAGTCTGATGCGCCTCGCCTTCATGGGATCGCCTGCGTTCGCGTTGCCTGCGTTGGAGGCGCTGCTGGCGGCAGGGCACGACGTTGCTTGCGTGTATTCGCAGCCGCCACGCCCGGCGGGCCGCGGCAAGCAGGAACGCCCCACGCCGGTGCACGCGTTTGCGGCTGCGCGCGGCATCGAAGTGCGCACGCCGAAAAGCTTGAAGGCGCCAGAAGCGCAAGCAGCGTTCGCCGCGCTTAATCTCGACGCCGCGATTGTTGTCGCATATGGGCTCATCTTACCGAAAGCCATTCTCAGCGCGCCGCGTTTGGGGGCATTCAACTTGCACGGTTCGTTGCTGCCGCGTTGGCGGGGCGCGGCGCCAATCCAGCGTGCGATCATGGCCGGCGACCGCGTCACCGGCGTGCAAGTCATGCGCATGGAAGCAGGGCTCGATACGGGCCCCATTTTGGCCAGTGACATGGTGGACATAGACTTCGACGACAATTGCTCGACATTGCAGGACAAGCTGGCCGCGAAAGGCGCGACATTGTTGCGCGACACACTGGAGGACGTGGAGCGCGGCGAGGCGGTGGAGACCCCGCAATCGGAGGACGGCGTCACTTACGCGCGCAAGATCAGCCCCGCGGAAATGCGCATCGACTGGTCGCGCTCGGCGGGTGAAATCGACTGCATGATACGCGGGCTGTCGCCGGGAGCCTGGTTTGAATTGAATGGCGTGCGCGTCAAGGCCTTGCGCGCGCGCCAGGGGCAGGGCCACGGCGCGCCAGGGGAAGCCCTCGACGATGCGCTGCTTATCGCCTGCGGCGAGGGTGCGGTTCGGTTGCTCATCGTGCAACGTGAGGGCCGAGGGCCGCTCGCGGCGGCGGCGTTTTTGCGCGGCCAGCCCGTGCCCGCGGGCGCCCGTCTCGGTTAGGCCGCATTGAAGCGCCGCCGCCGCCGGGTTAAGGACAAGGCACAGGGGAATTACATGAGCATTCGCATAGCGCTTATCGTGGTGGCGCTGGCCCTGGCGGGCTGCGGCAGGGAAAGTTCATCGCCCGTCGGCGGCGCCGAGGCGCCATTGCTCAACGCGCCAGCGCCCGAATCCGAGCCTTCGCGCCTGTTTGCGACCGCGAACGACGCCGCGCGCGCCGCCACCGGTGACCTAACGGTTTCGACGACACTGCGCTTGCCCGACGCCGGACAGGCTGGCGCCGACGCGCAGGAAGTGCTGACGCTGCGCGGGGCCAACGGCGTCATCGTCGAAGCGCAGATCACCAGCGTCGTCTCCCCAGCGACGCAGGTTCAAGGCCAGACCTTGCGTGCGTTGTTGGATATCCCCGTGGAGGAGCCGCAAACATTGGTCTACCGCGTCAGCAATGAAACCAAAACCGAAGCGGGACGCGGCATCTGCGGGACCGAGAGCGCTGTTTTCGTCGTCGTATGGGAACCCGCGGGGCCGGGCGACCCGGTGATGAAAGTGATCGGCCTCACTGGCGGAGCGCCGGGCGCCGCAAACGCGCGCGCCTGTCCGATGCTGGACTACCGGCGCAATTAGGGGAGTAGGGCAGTAGGGCAGTGGGCGAGATCAAGTCGTATCGGGATTTGTTGGTTTGGCAGCAAGCAATGGATGTCGCCGTTGCGATTTACGATTTGACTCGTGATTGGCCGAAAGAGGAATTGTATGGGTTAACGGGCCAAGCGCGCCGTGCGAGCGTCTCGGTCGCTGCCAATATCGCCGAGGGATATGGCAGGAACAGTCGCGGTTCGTACGTAAGCTTTCTCAAGATCGCCCAAGGCTCCCTCAAAGAACTGGAAACTCATATCTTGATTGCCCAGCGCATCGGTGTCGGCAATGATGGGAAAATCGAAGCATTGCTTGGCCAGTGCGAAAGCGTAGGAAAATTGCTTCGGCTTTTGGTGCGTAAGCTGAGCGTTGACCAAACCTAGCCCCCTAACCCCCTATGCGCTTAATGCCCTATTGCCCTAGCCATGCGTTTTAAACTCACGCTCGAATATGATGGCGGCCCGTTTTCGGGGTGGCAGCGTGTAGCCAACGGGCCCAGCGTGCAGAGCGCGCTGGAGGATGCTGTTGAAAAACTGACGGGCGTTCGGGCCGAGATTGTCGGTGCTGGGCGAACCGACGCGGGCGTGCACGCGCGCGGGCAGGTCGCGCATGTCGATATTGGCAAGTCTTTCGAACCGGCCCGGTTGTGCGATGGCCTGAACGCGCATCTGCGCCCGCACCTCATTTCCGTGCTCGCGGCGGAAGAGACGACCCCCGATTTTCATGCTCGCTTTGACGCAACCAAGCGCGGCTATTTATATCGCATCATAAACCGGCGCGCGTCGTTGGCTTTGGAGCGCGGCCATGCGTGGCGCGTGCCGCGTGCGCTTGACGCCGCCGCCATGCACGCCGCCGCGCAAGCGCTCGTTGGCAAGCACGACTTCACAACCTTCCGCGACACCCATTGCCAAGCCAACAGCCCAGTGAAAACGCTGGATGTCGCAGGGGTTTCCCGCAGTGGAGACCGCGTGGACTGCGTGTTTGAAGCGCGCAGCTTCTTGCACCGGCAAGTGCGCTCGATGGTGGGCACGTTGGTGGAAGTTGGGCTAGGCAAGATGAGCGTCGGTGATGTGGCGGACGTACTCGCCGCAAAAGACCGCGCGCGTTGTGGGCCCGTCGCGCCGGCCGATGGATTGTACCTGATGCGGGTGGATTATTCGAAATAGCGACGCAGCACCGCTTCGTAGCAGCGCGCCAGCGTGCGCACGTCTTCCACGGCGCAATGTTCATCCGCCATGTGGGCGGTGGCGTTGCGCAGGCCGAGCTCGGCGACGGGGCAATAATCCTTGATGTAGCGCGCATCAGATGTGCCGCCGGTGGTGGCCAGCCGCGGCGCATGGCCGAACGTTTCCCGCACGGCTTCGACAATCAAATCCGTGAACGGGCCCGGCGGCGTGTAGAACGGCACGCTTTGTGAAATGATGCGCAACTCGCAGGCGACGCCCGCTTGCGCCGCGCGAGCCTTGGCGGTTTGCTCGATCCAGGCGAACAGCGCTTCGGCGGAATGGTTGGTGTTGAAGCGGACGTTGAGCTTGGCGCTCGCGCGCGCGGGGATGACGTTGTGCGCGGGATTGCCGACATCGATACTGGTGATTTCGAGGTTCGACGGATCGAATCCAGGCGCGCCATCGTCAAGGCGTCGCGCCTTTAGCGCGCTCAGCGCTTCCAGCAAGGGCGTCACCGGATTGAGCGCGCGTTGGGGGTAGGCGACGTGACCCTGCTTGCCCTCCATTGTGATCACGACATTGAGGCTGCCGCGGCGTCCGTTCTTGATCACGTCGCCGACGCGGTCCTCGCTGGTCGGCTCGCCGACCAGGCAATGGTCGAGCGCCTCGCCTTCGGCCGCGAGCGCGGCGAGCGTGGGCTTGGTGCCCTCGACCGCCGGGCCTTCCTCATCGCACGTAAGCAGGAACGAAATAGACCCCCTTGGTTTGCTGTTCCGCAGGAACGTCTCGGTCGCCGTGATCATAGCGGCGATGGCGGTTTTCATGTCGGTGGCCCCGCGCCCATAGAGCACGCCGTCGCGAATCTCCGCCGCGAACGGATCGCTTGACCAATTTTCGCCGGGCGGCACCACATCGACATGGCCGGCGAAGCAGAAGTTCGGCCGCGCCTCGCCAAAGCGCGCGTAGAGATTATCGACAACGCCAAATTTGTAGCGCCTGACCCGAAAACCAATCCCGGTCAGCGCCGCTTCGGCGATGTGCAGCGCACCCGCGTCGTGCGGTGTGATCGACCGCGCCCGCATCAGGGCCTGGGCGAGCGGGATCGGATCGGCGATAAGGGGAGCGTCCATAGGCAAGGTCTAATGGAGCGCGCCGGGCGGAAAAAGCACAAACTGTGCGGGGGAAGCTACCATGAGCGCAGCGGCTGTTCAGGACCGCATCCATAGCCTCGACGTCATGCGCGGTTTTGCCGTGCTGGGGATACTCGCGGTCAACGCCGCCCTGTTCGCCGCGCCCTGGCAAGCCAGCGCAAACCCCAACCTGGCGCCGCTGGACGTAAATGCGCAGACGCTGTGGTCGTGGTTGGTGATGCACGTGCTGTTCGAATTCAAGTGCATCACTTTGTTCTCGCTTCTGTTCGGCGCCAGCCTCTATCTCGTCGGCGGCGAACGCGGCGACGCCGAGCGCGGACGCGTGCTGCATCGGCGTTTATTTTGGCTGCTCGTCTTCGGACTGATCCACGCGACGTTGATTTGGTACGGCGACATTCTCGTCACTTATGCGCTGACGGGATTTTTGGTGATGCAGGCGCGTTCCTGGCCGGCGTACAGGTTGATGATTGGCGGCGTCGCCCTTTATGCGCTGACGCTCGGCCTTATGCACCTTGCTTGGCTGGTTCCAGCAGGCGAACTCGCGGGCATGAAAAGCGCGATATGGGCGCCCGCGCCGGCGGAAGTGGAGCGCGTACAGGCTGCGTATCAAGGCGGTCTCGTGAGCGCGCTGCGGGAGAATTTTTCGACTTGGACGTTGTTCATCACCAGCAGCCTCGCCGTGCTGGTGGCGCGCACGGCCGGCGTCATGATGATCGGCATGGCTTTGTTCAAGATGGGGTTCTTGAGCGGGAAGGCGCCGGTTTGGGTCTATGGATTTGCGCTCGCACTCGGCGCGGGCGCGCTTGGATTGATTGGCTGGCAGGCCTGGCTCAACGCGCGCGCGGATTTTGAGTTCGCCCACATGCAGGTGAGGGGGACATTGGCGAACACCGCGCTCTCCATCTTTGTTTCCATCGCCTACGCGAGCTTGTTCGTGCTGCTGGTGAAGGCCGGCGCGCGTTTGATCACCGCGCCGCTGGCCGCAATTGGGCGCATGGCTTTCACCAATTACATCGCCCAATCCTTGATCATGACCACGATTTTCTGGGGCGGGCGCGGCTTCGGGCTGTTCGGTGAACTGGATCGCCCGGCCCTGTGGGCGATTGTGTGGACGATCTGGGCTGTGCAGTTGATTTGGTCGCCGCTTTGGCTATCGAGGTTCCAGATGGGGCCGCTCGAATGGGTGTGGCGCCGTTTGAGTTATGCTCGCCCCGTGGCGATGGTGAAGGAGTTCAGATGAAAAAATTCGCGGCTTTGGCGGCCCTCGGCCTCTCGCTCATGGCGGGCGCGGCGTTTGCAGACACCATGCAGAACACTTTTGGCAACACCGTTATCGTGACCTACGCCAACGGCGCTGTCGCGCGCTATCAGTTCAACGCCGATGGCGGCTTTTCGGCGACGACCCCGGACGGGACGGCTGTCACCGGCATTTGGAACCTCACCAACGGCGAATTGTGCCTGCTGCCGCAAGGCGCATCACTCGTGTGCACGCCATACGCCGGCGATAAGTCCGTCGGTGAAACCTGGACCCAGAATGGCAGCGACGGCTCACCGATTAGCGTGACGCTGCAAGCGGGGCGCTAGTCGCGCAACAAGTCATTGACGCCGGTCTTGGCGCGGGTTTGCGCATCGACGCGCTTGACGATCACCGCGCAGGCGAGTGAAGGGCCGCCTTTCGGGTCGGGCAGCGAACCCGGCACGACCACCGCATAGGCCGGCACTTCGCCGCGCGTGATCGCGCCGGTTTCACGATCGACGATCTTGGTGGATTGGCTGAGGAACGTGCCCATCGCCAGCACCGCGCCTTGGCGCACGATCACGCCTTCGGCCACTTCCGAGCGCGCGCCGATGAAGCAATCGTCTTCGATGATGGTGGGGTTGGCTTGTAGCGGCTCCAGCACGCCGCCAATGCCGGCGCCGCCGGAGATGTGCACGTTGCGCCCGATCTGCGCGCACGAACCCACGGTGCACCAGGTGTCCACCATCGTCCCTTCATCGACATAGGCGCCAATGTTCACGAACGAGGGCATCAACACGGCGTTGCGGCCGATATGGGCGCCGCGCCGCACGATGGCGCCGGGCACGGCGCGAAAGCCGGCGGCGGCGAAGGTGTTCTCGCTCCAGCCCGCGAATTTGGAGGGGACCTTGTCCCACCAGGACGCGCCATCGGGCCCGCCTGCGATTCGCTGGTTGGCGCTGACGCGAAAGGAAAGCAGCACGGCCTGCTTCAGCCATTGCTGGGTAACCCATCTTCCATCCGCCCTGCGCTCGGCGACGCGCGCCTGGCCGCTGTCGAGCAGCCCAAGCGCCGCCTCTATCGCCGCTATATCGCTGCCCGTGCTCTGCGGCGTCAGCGTGTGACGCCGCGTCCATGCGGCTTCGATTTGGGCGGCGAGTTCGGTATGGGACATGGGGGGAGAGCTAGCTGTACTTGGGCCGGGGGGCAAATGTTGGCGATGGCAGCTCTGCCCCTCTCCCCCTGCGCGGGGAGAGGGTGTCGCGAAGCGACGGGTGAGGGGCTGTGGTATTCGGTAGGCAAGCGATGGAGTCCGTATTTCGCGGGGAGCGGACAGTCCTTGTCGATCTTAAGCGCCTTCACTTTCGCTTGCCGCCCTGCCTTCCGCTTCGCTGAGCAACGCCAGGAGCGTGCGCCGCCCTTCGTCTGAGACGGGCAATTCGACACTCGCCGCGCGCTGCCTAATCGACTCTAGGCTTGGGTCAGCGAGTGAAATGCTTGTGAAGTCATCCCAATCCCATTCGCCACCAGAATCATCGAGAAAGCAGCGAAGGTAACGAGCAACTTCCCCCGCCGTTCGCTTGTGCGGTCTCTCGAATGGCAACGAGATCAGCTTCACGACAAGCGCAATAGGGATGAGAATCGCCGCCGCGACCACGCCCACCATGTTTCGCCAAAGCGAATTCCCCGGATCGATCAGCGAACGGCCCATAGGAGCAACTGTTAGCGGCTCACGGGGGCCGGCGCCAATGTCCTTGACGGCCCAGTACGAGGCGCGAGCGCGCGCCCGAAGCCCCCTCATCCGGCCCTTCGGGCCACCTTCTCCCCTCAAGGGGAGAAGGGCTGGGCCGGCGCTGGCGTCCGCAACTCTCGCAGCAGCGTTTTCACATCCTCTGCCCAATGATGCACGTAGGCTGGCCTTGGCGCTGGATGCACTGGCCCGACGAGGGCCGTGGCGAAGCCCAGGTCGTGGGCGGGTTCTAAATTGCGCAGCGTGTCTTCGATCAGCAGTGCGCGCGCGGGGGCGATGTTGAAGCGGGCGATCAGGCGCTCATAGGCTTGGCGTTGCGGCTTGGGCGCGAGGCCGGCGGCTTCGATGTCGAACACGGCGTCGAAAATATCGGTGAAGCCGAGCCGCGATAGCGCGCGTTCGGCGTGGCCGCCGCCGCCATTGGTGAAGATGATTTTACGCCCCGGCAGCGCCGCGATCAGCGCGCCAAGTTCGGGATCGGCGGCGAGCACGCTGTAATCGACGTCATGCACGTCGGCCAAAAAGTCGTGCGCATCGACGCTATGATGCGCCGCGAGGCCGACGACGGTTGCGCCGTATTGATGAAAGTAATGCTCGCGCAGCACCAGCGCTTCGTCCTCGCCCAGCCCGATCGCGCGGGCGATGTAGGCGGTCATGCGCGCGCCAACGGCGTCGTACAAAGTCGGCGCCGGGTAGAGCGTGTTGTCGAGATCGAACACCCAGTCCTGGATTGGCGCGCGCGCGGCGTTCATCGCGGGGCTGGGCGATCCTGGGTGGGCGCGCTTTGCGGGACAAGGCCGCGGGTGGAGCCCGCGCGCGCCGCCGTGACGTCCGGCTCGCCGTGCGACACGGGCAATAGAATGCGCGGGGCCGTGCCTACGTCGAGGAAGTCGCGCTCCTCGAAATCGACCACGAGGCCGTCGCGATCACGCGCGCCGATTGGTGTGAACAAAGTGGTCGAGTAGTAGCGGGCGTCGCAGCGGTCGCGGCCCAAAATCGCGAAGCGCGCCGGGCTGGTGCAGAATTGCTCGCCGCCCGCCGCCAGAAAGCGCGGGCCGTCATTGGTTTCGAGCGTCGCGTGCACGAAATAAACGTCCTGGATCAGCACTTCGTCGATGGTGCGCACGCATCCGCCCGCATTGAGCGGCCACCAGCCGCGGCTTTCCCAGCCTTCGCCGCGCCGGCGCGCGACCGCGGTCCAGACCCGTCCGCGCGTGCGGTTGCAGAGCGTCAAGCCCACTTGCCCAGCGCGGCGGCGCGCGGCGGTCTCGAGCGCGTCGATCAATTGATCCTCGCCAGCGCTGGGCGCGAGGCGCGAGGCGGCGCGGAATTGCGCAATGGCCTGGGCGATGCGGCGCGGATCGGCGCCGCGGCGGCCTTCGCGGATATCGTAGCCGGCGTCGTCGAGCAGGCGCTGCAAGCCAGCTTGGCGGGCGCGCGCCAGCGTGTAGGGCTGCGCCTCAGCGAACGAGGTGCGCCAGGTGTCGCGCTTGTTGATCTGCACGCGGCGGAAGCGGCGTTCCTCCAAGCTCATCGCCGCGCACTGGGGTGGGTTTTCGATGGTGAAGGAACTCGAAGGATCAACACAAAGCCGCGCGTCGCCGCCCCATTGCCGGCGGCCGCCGCGATGCGCTGACGAGGTGCGCGCGTAAAGGTAATGCGTGCCCCGCGCCAACGGCGCGCCAACCGAAAGCCGGCACTCGCCTGGGCGAAGCCGCGTCCAGCCCTGCACGACGATGGCGCGGCCATCTGGGCGCCCGGTCGCGGCGTCGAGCACGAAGCTGGTTTCGTTGCAGATCTGCCAGCCATTGGCGGCGCGCTGTTGCTGCGCGCCAGCATGGGGCGCGAGCGCCAGCAACGCCGCGAATGCGGCGCAGGCCATCGCGGCGACCAAGCCCGATCTAGTGAATAAGCGTGCCAGCGCCATGTTCGGTGAACAATTCCATGAGCAAAACGTGGGGCGTGCGCCCATCGAGAATGACAGCCGCTTCGACGCCATTGTCGAGCGCGGCAATGCAGGTTTCGAGTTTCGGGATCATGCCGCCGGTGGCCACGCCCGAGGCGATCGCTTCGCGCGCATCGGCGACCGACATTTCGCGGATGAGTTCACCCTTGGCGTCGAGCACGCCGGGGACATCCGATAACAGCAGGAATCGTTTAGCCGACAGCGCCTTGGCGATGGCGCCGGCGGCGGTGTCGGCGTTGATGTTGTAGGTCTTGCCGTCCTCGGCCACGCCAATCGGGGCGATCACCGGCACATAATCCTCGGGCGCATTGATCAGCGCCTGGATCAAGGTGGGATCGATTTCGCACGGTTCGCCCACAAATCCGAGATCGACGACTTGTTCGATCATTGAATCGGGATCCTTGCGCGTGCGGACGGCTTTGGTGACGGTGATAAGGCGCGCATCCTTGCCCGAGAGCCCCACGCCCCTCACGTCAGCCTCGCGCCCGGCGGCGGTGATTTGGTGGGCGAGTTCCTTGTTGACGCTGCCGGAGAGCACCATTTCCGCCACTTCCATCGTGTCGGAATCGGTCACGCGCAAGCCATCCACGAACTGAGATTTTACGCCCGCTCGGTCGAGCATGCGGCTGATCTGCGGGCCCCCGCCATGCACGACGACAGGGTGAATGCCCACGAGCTTCAACAGCACGATGTCTGCGGCGAATTTACGGGCGGAGGCAGTGTCGCCCATCGCATGGCCGCCATATTTCACCACCACTGTCTCGCGGTCGTAGATCTGGATAAACGGCAATGCCTCGGCGAGCGTCTTCGCCTTGGTCAAGCCATCTTCCAGCGCCGCGAGGCGCTCCTTGGCGGGGAGTTTGGTCACGGGCGGTTCGTAGGCGGTTCCGGAGGCCGCGCCAAGGCCGCGATCTCAGCCCGCAAGAGATCCATGCCTTGGCCGGTTTCAGCCGAGGTGGCGATGATTTCGGGGTGCGCCGCGGGGCGCTTGGCGATGGCCGCGCCCGTGGCTGCCGCGATGACTTCAAGATCGGTTGGTTTGACCTTGTCGGCCTTGGTGAGCACGATCTGATAGCTCACAGCCGAGGTGTCGAGCCCGTCCATGACATCTCTGTCATGGGGTTTCAGCCCGTGGCGCGCGTCGACCAGCACGATGACGCGCTTGAGGGTCGGGCGTCCGCGCAGATAATCTCGCGTCAGCGCGTTCCAGCGGTCGATGTCAGCCTTGCCAGCCTTGGCGTAGCCGTAGCCGGGCATATCGACCAAACGCAGCCGCTCGCCCATGCGGAAGAAATTGAGTTCGCGGGTGCGGCCGGGTTCGGTGGAGGCGCGCGCCAGCGCCTTGCGGCTGGTGAGCGCGTTGATCAGGCTCGACTTGCCCACGTTGGAGCGCCCTGCGAACGCCACCTCTGGGAGATCAGCCTCCGGCAAATGCTCCATCGCCGGTACGCCGCGCTCGAACGCGATCGGTCCGGCAAACAAGAGTCGCCCGGTTTCGAGGAATGCTGCGTGTTCTTCCGGGGTCATACGCGGGGGCCTGCCGATGTGTGTCCCCTCGCGGGGAGGGGGCGCTTCATTCCGCGGGCGCCGCTTTGTTTCCGAATTGCTTGGCGATAAATTTGTCGAGCTGGGTTTCCACGCCTTGGCGGCGCATGATCACGTATTGCTGCAACATCGACAACGTGTTCGACCAAGTCCAGTAGATCACCATCCCCGCCGCGAAACTCGCGAACATGAAGGTGAACAGGATCGGCAAAAAACGGAACACTTGCGCTTGCACCGGGTCGGTTGGCGGCGGCGACAGCGCCTGCAGCGCCCACATCGAGACGCCGTAGAGGATCGGCCAAACGCCGATGGCGGGGATCAGGCCGAGCAGCGGCAAGGCGTGGAAATCAAACCCGAGCGCCGGCAGCAATCCAAATATATTAAAGATGGAGGTAGGGTCGGGCGCGGAAAGATCGTTGATCCAACCATAGAACGGCGCGTGCCGCATCTCTATCGTCACCGAGAGCGTTTTGTAGAGCGCATAAAACACCGGGATTTGCAGAAGGATCGGTATGCAGCCGGAGACCGGGTTGATCTTCTCGGTTTGATATAGCCGCAGCAATTCTTGTTGCTGGCGCTGTTTGTCGGCGGCGTAGCGCTCCTGCAATTCCTTCATTTTCGGCTGCAGCGCGCGCATCTTCGCCATCGACTTGAACGATTGATACACCAGCGGAAACAAAATTGCCTTGATGACGATGGTCGAGAGCAAAATCGCGATGCCGAAATTGCCGACCAATTGCCCCAGCGGGTGAAGCAGCCACAGAAAGAAAGGCCGGGTCAGAAACCAGAAATTGCCCCAATCCACGGCGCGGTCAAAGCGGGGGATGGAGAGGTCGTGCTGGTAGCGCTGCAGAAGTTCGACGCGCTTGGCGCCGGCATACAGCCTCTGCGTATAAGTGATTTCGCCGCCGCTTGGGGCGTCGCGCCATTGCCCGCGATAGGCGGCGCGAAAGTCGGTCTCGTTGTTTTCCAGTCGGCTGTCGTAGTACGCTGAAACTTGCTCAGCTTGGTCCGGGATAATGGCGGCTAGCCAGTAATGGTCCGTGATTCCGAACCAACCGCCCTGACCTTGCTCCTCTTCGATCCTCTCAGCTTCGCCGACGCGCCCTGTCGTTCTTTGCTGGGCGTGCTTTATGGCGGCGCGGAAATTCACGTCGTGGGAGCTGTTGTTGGGGCCAAACGCGCCGACCAGTCCTTGATGGATGATGCCGTTGAATTTGTAGTCCTGCGGCAAACCATGCTGGCGCACGACGCCGAACGGGCGAACCGAAATCGCCGCATCGCTCGAATTGCGCACGACGTCTGTGATGGTGAACATATACGCGTCATCGATGGCGATGGTGCGTTCGATGGTCAGGTTTGGACCCGCCGAAAGCGTCAGCGTGACCGGGGTCGCGGGCGTGAGCCGCGCGCCGTCCGGCGCCGTCCAGGTGGTGGCGACATCGGCAAGCGTGGCCGTGTCCGATCCCGTTTGCACTTCCCAGCCAAAGAACGCGTCGTGGCCAAACCGTGTGGTCATGGGCGCGAGCAGCGTCACCTCGCCGCTGGCGGGATCAATGCTGCGATTATAACCGCGCAGACTCAAATCATCGATGCGCGCGCCCTCAAGCGAAATCGAGCCGTCGATCGCTGGCGTGTCGATCGTCACACGCGCTTCGGCGGAGGTAGCCAGCGCCGCTTCACGCGTGATCGGCGTGCTCGTTTGGGGCGCTACGGACGCCGGCGCGTCGCTCGCCGGTGTTTGTTGTTCGACGCGCGCACGCTCGGCCTCAAGCCGGGCGCGCTGCGGCGCGTTGTAGAAGAACTCGAAACCGAACATGATCGCCGCCGAAAGCGCTAGGGCGATAAAGACGTTGCGGGTTTCGCCAGGGGCCGGGCCGCCGGGGTTTTGCATCTGAGTTTATTCGCTTTCGGTGGGTTTTGGTTTTTTGGCGCGCGCGCTGGGCGCGCGCCGCCGCCCAAGGTCGGATTTGTCCAGATCGGCGCGGAGCCTTATCAGCGCGTTTCCAAGATCGTCAAGCAAGGCCTCCCATGGGGCCTCCGGAGTTTGGGGGCGCGCCACCAGCACATAATCCACCCCGGCCATGCTCAGTTCCGGCAAGAGCTTGCGTGCAGCCTCCCGCAAACGCCGTTTGGCGCGGTTGCGCGACACCGCGCCGCCGACCTTCTTGCTGGCAGTAAAGCCGAGCCCCACTGGGCCGGACTCCGCCCGCCGGCGCGCCTCGACAACGACATTGGCGCGCCCCGCGCGCGCGCCATCTCTCACAAACAGGAACTGAGCCCGTTTGGTCAGACGTCGAATAACGATTTGCGGAATAACGATTTGGGTCATGGCCCGGGCCTCCTTGGCCCGGCGCCAGGTTCAGGCCGAAAGCCGTTTGCGGCCCTTGGCTCTGCGGCGCGAAAGCACCTTTTGGCCGCCCTTGGTGGCCATGCGGGCGCGGAACCCATGGCGGCGCGCGCGCACGAGCCGGCTTGGTTGAAAGGTCCGCTTGGTGCTCACGGGGGTACGCCTCGATGCTCTTTAAAAGAAGGGGCGGGCATTACCCCAGCGCCCACGAAGCGTCAAGCGCGGGGCTCGGGCGCGACAGGGGGCATTTGATTGGGTTAGGTCTGGGTTTGGATGACCTCGCCTCCCGCCACCCCGCGCCGCATGGGCGCTCAGTCTGGAATATGGGCCCGCCTTGGGGCGTTCGCCAACAGCTTGGCTGGCCGGCTGCTGGCATTGACCGCGCTGGCGGTGCTGGTGGGGGAAGTGTTCGTGTTCGCCCCGGCGCTGGCGGGATTTCACCAGAACTGGCTGCGCGAGCGGATAAATTTGGCACAAGTCGCTGCCTTGGCGCTGGAAGTCTCGCCCGATCAGGAAATGGCGGAATCGCTGGAGTACGAATTGCTGACGAACGCGGGCGTGCAGCGCGCCGCGCTGCAACGTCATGGCGAGCGCGTGTTGCTGCTCGAAGACCCGAACGCGCCAACCGCCGAACGACTGATCACCTATGATTACCGGCGCTCCACAGGCCTGCAACGCCTGCGCTGGGCGTTGGAGACATTGCTCGCACCGCCGGGCCGGGTGCTGCGGGTGATGGCGCGCCCACGCTTCGAGAGCGGCGAGTTCATAGAAGTCGTGCTCGACGAAGCGCCGCTCAAGCACTCGGTCGGCGCGTTTGCGGTGCGCTTCGCGCGGGTGTCGATGTTGATCCTGGCGGCGGCTGGGGCGCTCATGTATGCGGCGCTGACGGCGGCGTTCGTGCGGCCGATGCACGAGTTGACCCGCGCCATCGAGCGCTTTCGCGACAGGCCGGAGGATGTCTCCATCGCTTTCCCGCGTAGCGCGCGGGGCGACGAGATCGGCCGGGCTCAGCGCGCCGCCGCCGACATGGCCGAACAGGTGCGCAACGCGCTGCGTCAGAACGAGCGGCTCGCTGCTTTGGGCGCGGCTGTCGCGCGCATCGGTCACGATCTGCGCAACATGCTCTCGACAGCGCAATTGGTGGCGGATCGTTTAACGCAATCGGAAGACCCCGCAGTGCGCCAATTGGCGCCTCGGCTTGAACGCACCATCGCCCGCGCCGCGGGCCTCGCCACCTCAACGCTCAAATATGGCCGCGCCGATGAAGCGCCGCCGGATTTGCGCAAGGTCAGCGTCGCTGACGCCGCCGAAGAGGCGGCGGCTGATGCGCTGATTGGCTTTGGCGGCGTGGACTATCGCCCAGATATCGAAGCTAATCTTGTTTGCATCGCCGATGGCGACCATCTGCACCGGATCTTGGTCAACCTTGTTCGCAACGCAGCCCAATCGATGCAGTCCCATACGCGCAAGGACAAGGTCCTCATTATTCGCGCGGCCCGAGATGAAGGCCGCTGCCAAATCGACATCATCGACCATGGGCCCGGGGTGCGGGAAAATCTGCGCGAGCGATTGTTCGAACCGTTCGTTTCCGCGGCCCCCGAAGCTGGCGGCGCGGGATTGGGCCTTGCCATCGCCCGCGAACTCACCCGCGCCATGGGCGGCGAACTCGCGCTTGTCAGGACCGGGGCGGAAGGCTCGACGTTCCGGATTGTCTTGCCGGCGGGGTAGGCGCGGCGAGCCGCCCGACAATGCCTTCGCGGCGCGGGTCGGCGCCGCCTTCCAGGCCTCGTGGCGTGATGCGAATAGCGTGCAGGCCGCTTTCCTCCGACGCCACTTCTTGAATTTCCCAGCCGCGCGCGGTCAACGCCGCCGATACGCCCGGCGGCAAACGCTGCGCTTCGATGCGCGCCGGCGCTGTGCGGGCGACGGCATTGCCCATGGCGAGCGCCTCTTGCACCGGCAAATTCCAGTCGAGGATGCCGATGGTCGAACGCGCGACATAAGCGATGATGCCAGAGCCGCCTGGCGAGCCGATGACGAGCACGAGTTCGCCCTCGCCGTCGGTGACGATGGTTGGCGACATCGATGAGCGCGGCCGTTTTCCCGGCGCCACGGCGTTCGCCACTGGGCGGCCATTGAGGGTGGGCTCGAATGCAAAATCGGTCAGCTGGTTGTTGAGCAAGAAGCCCGCCGCCATGCGCTGTGCCCCGAACATGGATTCAACCGTCGCGGTGAGCGAAACCGCATTACCCCAGGGGTCGACGATGGATAAGTGCGTGGTGCCGCTATCCTCGCCGAGGTCGCGGCCCCAGCGCTCGAACAAATCTTGCCCAGCGGGCGCACCGGCATCGACGCGTGTTGGCGCATGCGCAAGGTCGATCAGGCGGGCGCGTTCGTCGAGGTACGCTGGCGCTATGAGTTCGCGCGTCGGTGCGGGGACAAAGGTATCGTCGGCCATGTAATGATCGCGGTCGGCATAAGCGAGGCGGTTCGCCCAAAGGAACGCCGCCCAATCGTCGGGATTGGCGGCGCCGCCAGGCGCGGGCCGGGCGCGTTCATACAAACCCAAGATCGCCGTCACGGCGTTGCCCGATGTCGGCGCCGCGCCGGTGCATACCCGGTAGACGCGAAAGGCGCCGCATACCGGCTCAAGCCGGCGCGGCTGCGCTGCCTGCAAATCCGCTAGCGAGAGCGTGCCCGCACGCGGGCCGCGCTGCGCGGCGGCGACGATGGCTTCGGCGATCGGCCCTTGCGTGAGCGCGCTCGGCCCTTGCGCCGCCAGCGCGCGCAAGGTGGCCGCGTAAGCCGGATTGCGCAGGACGTGTCCGGTGGGCAGCGGGGCGCCGTCAGCGCCAAAAAAATAAGCGCGGGTTTGGAAGTCGGCGCGCAAGCGCGCGTGCTCGCCGGCATAGGCGATGAAGCGCGCCAGCCTGGGCGATATCTCAAAGCCGGCTTCGGCCAGGCGTATCGCCGGCGCGAACAAATCGGCCCACGGCAAACGGCCTTGGTCCTCGTGCGCGAGTTTGAGCATCGCCGCCAGCAGCGGCGTGCCGATCGAGCGCCCGCTCGCTTGCGCGTCGAGAAACGCCATCGGTCGGCCGCGCGCGTCCAGGAACATGTCCGGCGTTGCGCCCGCGGGCGCGTGCTCGCGCCCATCATAGCTGGCGATGCGCTCGCTCGCGGCATCGTAGGTGAGCATGAAGCCGCCGCCGCCGAGGCCCGACGATTGCGGCTCGACCAGGCCCAACACAAGTTCCGCCGCGATGGCCGCGTCCACCGCCGAGCCGCCAGCGCGCAATATCTCAAGCGCCGCCTCCACGGCATGAGGATTTGCCGCCGCCACCATGGCTTCGCCGCGCGGCGCCGGCGTGGGCGCGGAGGGTGTCGCGCAGGCCGCGAGCCAGAGCACGATGAGGGGCGCGAACACCGCGCGCAGGCTTCCGTGCTTGTCAAACATGGGGACGCTTCCTACCAGGGCTGGGTCGTCAACGTGAAAGACTCGCCATGGCGCGTCCAGGCCCAAGCAATTCTTTGAGTGATGTCCAAGGTTTGTCCATAGGCTGCGCCGAGGATGACGCAGCCTTGACGGGTGTGACGGTGATTGTGCCGGACGCGCGGGCGGTCTGCGGCGTCGATGTGCGCGGCGGCGGGCCTGGAACGCGCGAAACCGATGCGCTGGCGCCTGAAAATCTGGTGGACGCGATCGACGCGCTCGTGCTCGCGGGCGGCTCGGTCTACGGGCTCGCCGCCGCCGACGGCGTCGCCGCGGCCATGGGGGCGGAGGGGCGGGGCTTTGGGCTGATGGAGGCGCCCGGCGTGCCGCGCTCGCCGGTGGTGCCGGCGGCTATTTTGTACGACCTCGCCAATGGCGGCGACAAAGCTTGGGGCGAGGCCCCGCCTTATGCCGCGCTCGGACGCGCCGCCTACAAGGCGCGCGGAGGCGAGGTGCGGCTCGGCAATTTTGGCGCAGGGCTCGGCGCGTGCGCGGGCAATCTGAAGGGCGGGCAGGGCAGCGCCAGCATTGTCAGCGCTGATGGCTTCACCATCGCGGCTTTGGCGTGCGTCAATTGCTGGGGCTCGGTGACAATGCCGAACGCGCCCGCGTTCTGGGCCCATCCGTTCGAAATCGATGCCGAGTTCGGCGGCGTGCGCCCCGATCCAAACGCGCAAGCCTTTGACGCGGAGGATTGGGGCGGCGCCAAGTTCAACCCGCGACCGCGCGCCAACACCACCATCGCTCTCGTCGCGCTCGATGCGGATTTGACGCCAGCTGAAGCCAAACGTGTTGCGCAGATGGCGAGCGCGGGCTTGGCGCGCGCCATTCGCCCAGTGTTCGCGCCGTTCGACGGCGACGTCGTGTTCGCGCTCGCTACCGCCGCCAAACCGACACCGCAACCGCGCGCCCTAGCAATCGCCCGCTTCGGCGCCCTCGCCGCCGATTGCCTCACCCGCGCCGTGGCGCGCGGCGTGTACGCCGCGCGCAGGATTGGGGTGCATGGGGCTTGGGGGGATTTGAGTTAGGGCTTGGGGTGACTCCCTTGACCCGATTTCTGCGCCGCGAAACTATTCCGCCCATTCGCCACGCGCCTTGGCCTGCGCGCTAGCCTTCAGCTGGCGAGGGCGCCTGTGCTGATTTCGATGCGGAAGTTGACCTTGGATTTGCTTGTTCCATAGTCGCGAGGTGGAGGCGACCTTGGGCGTTTTCGTTTCTTACTCTTCTAAAGATTTAGCGGCTACCACGTATTTGGTCGCTAATCTCAAGAAGGCTGGCGTCGATTCCTGGGTCGCGGAACGCGACATGGAGGAGGGGCTTTTTGCCAGGCACATCGCTCGTGAAATTGCCAGGGCGGACGCCGTGGTGGTCGTGGTGTCCGCCGCAACAGAAGAGTCAAAATGGGTTGAGCAAGAACTTCACTTTGCTCATGCCAACGCAAAACTCCTCATTCCGTACATCATTGGGACGCCGCGAAGTGATGGCTGGTTGCAGCTACTTATTGGGCCATATGATTGGATCGACGCGCGAACCGACGATAAAGACGGACTAAAGCGCCTCGCCGCACGAGTAGCGCCGGAGCGTCGTACCGGAAGCGTTCTAACTTTTTTGAACATGAAGGGCGGCGTTGGAAAGACAACGCTTGCGGCCAATCTCGGAGCTGCGGCGAACATAGCACATAAGCAATCGATCTTCTATTTGGACCTCGATCCGCAACACAACCTCACGCAGTACTTCTTGGCTGAGCCGCAGATTGACAGCCTTCGGTCAAATGAGCGAACCATACTGGCGCTGTTCAATGCTCGCGGCGCGTCTCAGGAGTATATTGCGTCTGTGTGGGAGCGACGTTTCGCGCTTAATAGCCCGAATGGGGCGGTTGGAATGTCTCCTGCGATCGACCTGCTGGCAGGGCACGATGATCTGTTTGAGTTTGCACTGGACCTGCGTGCAGAAATCGATCGTTCGAGTGCACTGGCCAATTTCTCTGCTTTTGTTGCCCTGTGTCGGCAGAAGTATGACGCGGTAATCATCGACGTGAATCCTAGCGCTTCATTTCTCACGAAGTGTGCGTTGTCGGTCGCGGATCACATAGTGGCTCCAGTGCGCCCTGAGCGATACTCGCTTAACGGTCTAATCATGTTGCGGAGGCTAATAGAGAAAGTTCGAGGTCGTGAACCGAAAGCAGCGGACCTTTCCATAATCATCAATGTGGTGAACAGTCGTTTCGGAGCTGCGCAAGCGAACACCATAGCGAGCACGCGGGCCAAGATTGAAGAATTTGACTTCTTTGCGTCGGCCTTGCTGAAAGACGAAATTCCATTCAGCACCACCTTAAGTGCGGGGCTGGACGAAACTGCTGTGCTCACCCCACTGCACAATGTTGCAATGCGGAGCGGGGCAAAGGCGGCACTAAAGCAGGCATTGGCAAATGCCTGGACAAGTGTTCAGGCGAGGGCCGAGGCTGTTCGATGAGTGATGATCTTGATACCGTTCTGGACGTCCTTAGGGCGTCAAAAAAGCTTAAGCGCTCGCGCGAGCAGTGGGTGTCTGTGCTCTCCGAATTGTGTGCGGCAAACATTGACTGCCTGCTCGACCGGGTCGCCCCAGTGCCGGCCGCCAAGAAAGCTCCGAGCACGAGAATTGAGGATCCGTTGGTCGCTGACGTGAAGGAGAGAGCCAAGCAAATTAAGGGGTCTGCGGAAGCGAAGATCAACGCGTTGGAACGTACGCCGCCGTTTGCAAATGTCGTTGACCGGAAAACGACAAGAAAAGCTTGGCCGGCCGCAGTGCGACATTGGCGTCAGCAACTCACAGATGAAGCCATCCGTGAAGGTGTCATCAGCTTTGTAGCAGCAGCAGTGCGTGACGGAAGACGCAGCATCACGTTGAGCGCAAGCGAAGAGTGACTTGAGTATCCCACACGTTACACCTCAAAATCCCAACTCCACCAAGCCCCAAAATAAATCTATCCGCCCGCAAGGGAGGGCGTCGGGCCCGATGCCAAACGCGCGGGGGACGCGGGTAAGCGTGATGATCCTGTCGCCAAGCTCCAACGATCGGGCAGCGGCGGGAGATGGAGCTGACGGGGCGCCATAACCGTCAGGAACCGGGGACCTCGTATCGGAGAGGCCCGCACGCCGTCGGCGATCGCGCCAAAGGAGTGAAACACCTCCTTGTGCCGAGCCGGCGAGCAAACCGCGACGGGGCGCGTGCGACGCGCACGCTGTCTGGGGCAAAGCTCCATACGGCGTCACTAGAGACTAAACTCGGCGCGTTCCTCGCGCCCCGCCTCCCATTGGGAGGGAGTAGGGAATAGGGATTAGGGAGCTGGACGCGCGAAATTTGCGGGCGCGGCCAAAGCGGACGCGTGCGCGCTCCCTCATGCTCAAATCGGCATGCGCAGGATTTCTTGGTACGCTTGGATCACCTGGTCGCGCACGGCGAGCACGGTTTGGAGTTGCGTTTCGGCGGCGGCGATGGCGGTGACGACATCGACGATATCGGCGTTGCCGCCGGCGACCGCGAGCGCCTGGTTCTCCGCGACTTGCGCGCTTTGGCCGGCTTGGCGGATGGCTTCTTGCACCAGGCCGCCGAAATCGACGTTGTCGGCGCCGTCCGTTCCGCCACTCGCGGCGGCGCGCGCGGTTTGCTGATAGGCCCGCGCGGCTGAGACTGGATCGATGGCCATGGTGATTATCTCCGCAGCAGATCAAGCGCGCGCGTCGTCATCGAGCGGGCGGCTTCGATCATGTTCAAATTGGCTTCGTAAGCGCGCGTGGCTTCGCGCAAATCCATCATCTCAACCAAGGTATCGACGTTCGGCAAACGCACATAGCCATTGGTGTCGGCGGCGGGATGGCTTGGATTATATTCTTCGCCGAAGCTGCTCATGTCGAGCGAAGCGCCGGTCACGCGAACGCCTTGGGCGCCGCTGGCGAGCGTGGTGCTTTCCAGCAACGGAATGCGGCGGCGGAACGGCTCTTCGTTCGGGTTGGCGCCGGTGGAATTGGCGTTGGCCACGTTCTCGGCGGCGATGCGCATGCGCACTGTTTGCGCGCGCATGCCGGAAGCAGCGGCGGAGAGGGTTGCTTGGATGTCGGTCATCTACTCATCTCCCCGGCGGGCGCGCCGCGAGCCGCACCAGTTCCAGGCCTTTTTGGTAGAGCGCGACGCCAGTCTCGAACGCCATCCGCGTTTCCGCCGCGCGCGCCATTTGCTCTTCGAGCACCACCGCGTTGCCATCGATGGTGGTCTCGCTGTCGTCACGGGTAATGGTGCTGACGGCGGCCGAGCCGCCGGGCGCCATGTGGCCGGGATTGGTGCGCGCCATCGTTAGCCCCCGCCCGCCAGCCGCCGAAGCCAACATCCGCTCGAACCCCGTGGTGTCGAGGTCCCGGGGCCGGTACCCGGGGGTGGAGGCGTTGGCGATGTTCTCAGAAATCAGCCGCTGGCGCTCGCTCAGCTGGTCGAGCCGCGCGCGCAGCAGGCCGAAAAATTGGGTGTTGGCGAGATCCACGGGGACACGACTCAGGGCTGCAAACTTTGCCTAGTCGAGCAGCGCCTGGTTAAGCGGGGCTTAATTTTGAGTCCGGAAATTAAGCTCTCGTTTACCAAACCAACCCAGCCAGGGCTCACTCTCAGAATGGGGGCGGGCCGTGGAATGGATGGATTGGGCGCGGGCGCTGTTTGCGCTGATCGCCACTCTGGCGCTGATCGGGGGCGCCGCCTACGGCGCGCGCCGGCTCGGCATGCTGCAACCCGGTCCGCGGGGGCCCAAGCGGTTGCAGGTGGCCGAAAGCCTGATGCTCGACCCACGCCGGCGCCTGGTCGTGGTGCGCTGTGACGGGCGCGAGCATTTGTTGCTGCTCTCTCCCGCAGGCGACATCGTCGTGGCCGAGACGGCGGCTGGCGTGGAGAACCCATCGTGAAGCGCGCGCTGCTCTTTTCCGTGTTCGCCGCTCTGTTGGTGTTTGGCGCGGGCGACGCGTTTGCGCAGAACGCCGAGCCTGCGGTGAGCGTCAATCTCGGCACCGGCGAGGGCTTGACCGCGCGCGTGCTGCAACTGGCGGCGCTGATGACGGTGCTCTCGCTGGCGCCTTCGATCATCATCATGACCACCAGCTTCGTGCGCATCGTCGTGGTGCTGTCGTTGCTGCGCACCGCGATCGGACTGCAACAAGCGCCGCCCAACGTGGTGATCGTGTCGCTGTCACTGTTCCTGACCGCGTTCGTGATGCAGCCGGTGTGGAACGAGGCCTATGACATGGGCATCGGCCCGGTGATGCGCGAGGAAATGGAGCTGGACGAGGCGTTTCCGCGCATTGTCGCGCCGTTGAAGACATTCATGGTGGCGCAGACGCGCGAGCAGGACTTGGCTCTGTTCATCGACATGGCGCGCCTGGAAACCCCGCCTCAGAGCGCGGAAGAAACGCCGCTACGGATTCTGGCGCCGGCTTTCATGGTGTCGGAGCTGCGGCGCGCCTTCGAGATTGGTTTCATGCTGTTCGTGCCGTTCGTGATCATCGATCTTGTCGTATCGTCCCTGTTGATGGCCATGGGCATGATGATGATGCCGCCGGTGACGATCTCACTCCCGTTCAAGATCATCTTCTTCGTGCTCGTCGATGGCTGGCGGCTTGTCGCTGGCAGCTTGATCGAGAGCTTCGGCGCGGGCGTGCCGCCGGGAGGGTAGGCGCTTAGCGTTCAATCCCCAGGTCGGCGATCAGCAGGGATTTGAAATTGTCGCTCTTGCGCGCGAACAGGCGTTGGAAGAAGGCGGCAATCGAATGGATCATGCTCATCATCGTTTCCCCAGGTTCCCCATTTGGCGATCCCTTGCGTTTCTACGTTCGGGACCAGGCCATCGTTCCTTCAGCGCCTGAATCCTAGATGAGTTGATTCGGTTGATTGGATGCTCACGGCGAAAACACGGTGCGGGTGTTGCGCCGGCAGCACGTTTTCGCCGCCGGCGTGTGCGCCATGTTGCGGATAGGTAAGGGGCGGGCGGCCTCGCCGGAAACCTCGCATTAACCACGCGCGGCGTCCTTGGTAGGGCGGTCGGCAAATATTGCCGAGCCACGGGAGGCGGCATGAGCGGCGCGGAAGTTCTCGATCTTGGGCGCGACGCGATTTGGGTCACTGTTCTGGTGGCGGCCGGACCGATGCTGGTGGGACTTGTGGTGGGGCTGGTGGTGTCGCTGCTGCAAACGCTTACCCAAATCCAAGAGCAGACTTTGGTGTTCGTACCGAAGATCCTCTCGATCTTCCTGGCGATCTTGTTGTTCCTGCCGATCATGGGCGGGTTATTGGGTGGGTTCACCACCGACATCTTCGCCCGCATCGCGGCGTTCTGAGATGACGCTCACGCTCTACGGCGTCGAGATATGGGCGGTGGCGCTGCTGTTCGCCCGCACGGGCGCGATGATCATGTTGTTGCCGGGATTTGGCGAGCCGGCGATTCCTGGGCGGTTGCGTTTGAGCTTTGCGCTGGCGTTCGCCATCGCCGTCGCGCCAGCACTTGCCGGGCGGATGCCGGAACCGGCCGTGACCGCTTGGGGCATGGGGTTTCAGGTCGGGGGCGAAGTGCTGATCGGAATCATGTTGGGAGGCGCCGCGCGCTTGTTGGTTTCAGCGCTCGCCACGGCCGGGCAGATCATCGGCATCGATATCGGCATCGCTTTCGCGCAGATCGCGGATCCCACCATGACGCAATCGGGTCAGTTGATGGCGGTCTTTCTCGGCGTGATGGGTGTTTCGCTTATTTTCGCGACGGGGCTTGACCATATGTTCCTGCGCGGGATCGCGGGCTCGTATGAGGTGCTGGCGCCCGGGGCGCCGGCGCCGGTGGGCGATGCGGCGGAGCTTGCGCTGGCCACGACAGCGTCGTCCTTCCGGGTCGGTTTCCAGATCGCCATGCCGGTGATCGCGGCGGGGCTGATTTTTCGCGTCGGCCTTGGCGTGTTGTCACGGCTCATTCCGCAAATCCAGGTGTTTTTCGTGGTGTTGCCGCTGCAATTGATGGGCGGCTTCGTCGTGCTCGCGCTTGGGCTTTCGGCGGGCATGCTGATCTGGCTCGACAGCCTCGAGCGTTATGCGACGTGGCTGAGATAGCGCCATGGCCGAGCAGAACGACGACGACAAAACCGAAGAGCCGACATCGCGAAAACTCGAAAAAGCGCGCGAGAGAGGCGACATTATCTATTCCGCCGAAGTTGGCGCCGCGCTTTCGTTGCTGGTGGCGACTGGGCTGGTCGCGTTCATGTCGGGGCCGATCGCCAGCGAATTGGCGCGCAGCTTCATTGGCTTTCTGGCGATGCCGGATCAGTTCTCCGCCGAACCCGGCCCATTGCGGTCGGTCATGGGGAGCATCGGTTTGAAGCTTCTGGGAATACTCGGTCTGACGGCGATCGCGCTTTCAATAACCGGCATCGCCGCGCGCTACATGCAGGATCGGCCGACTTTCACCGCTGAGCGCCTTACGCCGAAACTGAGCAAGCTCAATCCAGTGGAGGGGTTCAAGCGCACGTTCGGCAAGGCGGCGGTTTCGTCGTTCTTGAAGTCGTTGGCGAAGCTTGCGCTCGTGGGCGCGGCCTTGGCTTGGGCGTTGTGGCCGCGCGATGCGGTGCTCGAACAAATGTCCTTGCTCGATCCGGCGGCGCTCTTGCCTTATGTGCGCGATCGCGCGGTGGCGATGATGATGGCGCTGGCGAGTTCCGCCGCAGTGTTGGCGGCGGTGGATTACGTGTTCACGCGTCAATCCTACATGAAACGCATGCGCATGAGCCACCGCGAGATCAAGGAAGAGATGCGCCAGAGCGACGGCGACCCGATGGTCAAGGCCAAGCTCAGGCAAATCCGCATGGAGCGCTCGCGCCGACGCATGATGGCCCAGGTCCCGCGGGCGAGCGTGATCATCACCAACCCGACTCACTACGCCATCGCGCTGCGCTACGAGCCCGGCGAGACACTCGCGCCAATCTGCCTGGCCAAGGGCGTCGATGCAGTGGCGCAACGGATACGTGAAGCCGCCGAGGCGCACGATATTCCCATTGTCGAGGATCCGCCGCTGGCGCGCGCCTTGTTCGCGGCCGCCGACATCGATGAGCCGATCCCGCGCGAACATTACGAAGCAGTGGCGAAGGTGATCGGCTTCGTGCTGCGCCTGGCCCGGCGCAGAGGTCGGTCGCGGCGGCCAAATGTGTAGCGGAGAAGCCTCATGCCGGACGGATTTCCTGCGCTTCTTCAACGTGCTTCGAGGGCCGAATCGGGCTCAAGTGGCGACATTCCAACAGGCGCGCCCATGACAGACCACGCAGACTTTCCCACACCGCGTAGCGGTGGTCGGCTCGACCCGCTCCAAATCCTGTTTTGGGCGGCGGTCGCGCTCGGCGTGGCGGCGGCTGGCGTGGCGATCACAGCGGGGCCGTCGGTGGGCAAGGCGGGCGCTGTGCTGCTGGTGCTGCTGGTCGCGGCGGGCATGGTGCTGTTTTTTTGGATGTCGCGCGGGGCGGGGCGCAGCCACGGCGCTTTTCCCGAGCGCGGGGCGGTGGCGGCGTCGGCGCTGTCATCCGGGCGGCGTGATTTCGCGCTGGTTGAAGCGCTCGATGAGGCGGCGTTCATCACCGACCACCAACTCTCGCCGCTGGCGGCGAACGCGGTCTATCTCAATCTCGCGCAAGACGCCGGCGTGATGGGCGACAGCGATCGTCCTCCAATGTTGAGCCGGTTGTTCGGGGCTGATCCGTTGCTGTCGGCGCCGATGTTTCGGTTGTCGAAGGCGGCTCAGCTTGGCCAGTCGCGGCGCGAAGAATTGCCGGCGACGGCGGCGGCTTCCGGCAAGCCGGTTCGCTATGAGGCGTGCGTCAGCCCAATGCCTGGGGGCAACGTGCTGTGGCGTCTGCGGGAAATCGCGGTTACCGAACAATCGGCCGCGAACGATGACGCGCGCCAGCTTTTCCTGGATGACGCGCCGGTCGGATTTTTCGCGGCCCGCCCGGATGGAACCATCGTCTACATGAACCGCGCCCTGCGCTCGGTGCTCGGCGTTGGCGATGATCCGGCGCCGCTGCGGGTGAAGGATTTCGTCAAGGACGACCCCGCGCGGCTGGTGCGGCGCGACCGGCGCGGTTTCGGGCCGACGCGCGCGCGCATCACCTTGAAGGGCCGCGACGGCGTGGAAACGCAAGCTTCGGCGCTTTCGTTTTGGCCGCTCGAGGATGTGGACGGCGCGGTGCGCGCGCTGGTGTTTTTCTCCGACGCCGAAGCGCCTGACAATGCCGCGCCCGTGCGCGTGGAGACCGCAAGCGCCGACGGTGTGTTCGCGCATGCCCCGTTCGGCGTGGCGGTGCTCGACGGAACCGACCCAGCGTCAGCGGCGGTGCTCGATTCCAACGCGGCGCTGATGGAAATGACGCAAGGCCGCGCCACTCCAAGCGCGCCGTTCGCGGATTTGTTCGATGCGTCAGAGGGGCCGAGCGCGTTGGCGCATCGCTTGCGCCAGGCGCTGAACGACCCGATCGAGATCATGCTGGCGACGTCACCGCCGACCGCCGCGCACGTGCATCTGGCGCGCGCCGGCGATGGCCGCGCGCTTGCCTACGTCAACAACGTGTCGCAGCAGCGCGAACTCGAAACACGGTTGGCGCAGGCCGAGAAGATGCGCGAGATCGGCGAGCTTGCCGCTGGCGTCGCCCACGACTTCAACAATCTGCTCACAGTGGTGATGCAGACCTGCTCGTATCTGCTGCGCCGCCACCCCGTGGGCGATGCGGACTATCCGCTGTTGCGCGAAATCTCCGACCACGCCACCACCGCGCGGGAGCTTTCGGAAATGCTGCGCGCCTATGCGCGCCAGCAGACTTTCGCGCGCGAAGTGTTCGATGTCGGCGATTTCATCGGCTCGCGCCAGGAGCTGATCCGGCGCATCATGGGCGCTTCGATCAATTACGAAATCCGCCACGGTCGCGATCTGCCGTTCGTGAAACTGGACAAAACCCAGCTTGAGCGCGTGCTGATCAATCTCGCCACCAATGCGCGCGACGCGATGACGCCCAAGGGCGCGCAGATCCCGAAGGACGGCAAGCTGATCATGCGCACCTCGGCGATCAGTGCGGAGGCCGCGCGCGGGCTCGGCCACAACCCGATTGAGGACGGCCTCTATGCGATGATCGAGGTGGAAGATACCGGCGCCGGCATCAAGCCCGAGCACGCGGCGAAGATCTTTCGCCCCTATCACTCCACCAAGGAAGCCGGCAAAGGCACGGGGCTCGGGCTCGCCACCTCGTACGGCATCATCAAGCAATCGGGCGGCTACATCTTCTTTTCCACCAAGCTCGGGCAGGGCACCACGTTCCGCATTTTCCTGCCGGCCTACGAGCCGACGCCCGAAGAGCTTGAGGACATCGCCGCCAAGGAACGCGCGCTGGTGAGCCCGCCAACCAAGGATGTCGCTGGGCGCGGCAAGATTTTGTTCGTGGAAGACCAAACCGCCGTGCGCCGCTCCATCGTCCGCAATCTGAAGGAGTGCGGCTACGAGGTGGAGGAAGCCGAGAACGGCGAGGACGCGCTGGCGATCCTGGCCATGAAGCCCGGCGCCTTCGACATCATCATCTCCGACGTGTCGATGCCGATCATGACCGGCCCGGAAATGCTGCAAGAAGCCGGCCCCGGCATGATCGGCGACGCCAAAGTGCTGTTCCTCTCCGGCTACGCCCCCGAGAGCTTCTCCTACCTGCTCGAACAATTCCCCGTCCACTACATGAGCAAGCCGGTGACGATGGAACAGCTGGTCGGGCGCGTGAAGGAACTGCTGGCGGCGGCTTGAGGCTGGCGCTTATTGAGTGACATGTGTGGACGGCGCCCTTCGGCGCAAGAAGAATCTCAACATTGAAGCATGGCGCGTGGTCGGGTGCTGAACTGTGTCACGCTTTCCGCTTCTTCAGCCCGTGAAGATCCGCCGCTTCCGTTTGGCCGTCTTCACTGAACACCCCTTCAAGTCCTTTCGAGCTTAGCATGGGCGTCCACAAAATCGGGGGAGGATCAAACTGTCATTCGCTCATATTTAGCGTTGTCGGTTCTTCCCGGCGCAAAACGAAAAGTGCGTCAAACATCATGGACCAGTCGGCTGTTATCGCTTGATGCCACGATAGCGCCGTGCCGGTTACCGTCCCCAATGACGCCAATCGGGCGCGCGCAGCGACCGCCGAGGCTCGCCCACGCAGAATTTCCGCTTCAACCGAACCGACAGGCGCAGAGGGAACGTCCCGAACTTCGGCTTGCGACCATCTGAACCGTCCGCCTGCCGCCGAAAAGCCGACAGTAAAGAGCGCAGAGCCGTATCGGGCGCGGGCGATCTGGCCGAGTGTTTCTCCGTTCGCCAATCCGCCACCGGCCGCGTGAAAGTTTGCGGTCCAAACTATGATCTTCGCTCCGCTTGGCAGGGTCCGACGGAACGCATCGAGATTGTCGGCCATAGCCCGATCACGGGCGGCAACGTAGGCGTCTCCTTGCAGGGAGCTGCGCGCATTAGCCCGACGAAATGCTTCGGCCAACGATCGAAAGCGTTCTGCCTCTGGGTCGCTGCGGAGCGACAATTGGTGGAGGGCTTGGGCAAGGCAGTGGTCGGTTCGCTCTTGTTGAGCAAGCTGGTCGAGCCCGTCCCAGCCATCGAGAGCCAATAGGCTTTGGCAAGCAGCGCGGTCATCATCGGGAACCAGCGCGGCGAGTTCCGCTGGCATCGTCGTGAGCGAATAAAAGGCTCCGGTCGACCCAACCTGGTCGTCGATCCCCGCCAGTACGAGCCGGCTCGGCGATTGTTGGGACATCCAGTCGGCAAGTGGCGAGAATTCCGTGTCCCGGTTCCAAATGCGACCGACAGCCGAAAGCAGTCTATGTCGATCATACGGTTGATCGAGCGGTGTCGTTCTCCCCAATTCAGCGAAGTCATAGAAGCTGCCCTCGAACGCGATTGCAGAGAATCCGCAGCGTCGGACCAGTTCGGGAATGAGTCTCGCCTTCAAGGCGATGGTGGCGCCATCACCGTGCCCGTTTTCGCCAAGCACGACGATCGTGTGTGGGCAAGCCAATCGGATGAGCTCACGCTCACTGTGCGAAAGGGAACGCGCCGCATGTTGCGCCGCCGCACAGGACAATGTGAGCAGGACAATAGCGAACATTGCGCCGAACTTGATCAGACGGACTATCTCCGTTGGTCGCAAGATGGGCGCAGCCGGGCACGAGAGCGCAGCCGTCCGCACGCGGAAGGAGGCGGCGCCCTCCAACGTGGCCGCAACCCCGCTGCCGGGCGGTAAGGGCGCCAAAGACGATGCCATACCCAGTCCTATCTTATTTCCCCCTCGAAACTTGTTAACCAATGGCCGGTCGACAAATAGCCGGCGCGCAAAAGTTCCCCTTGTGTTCCGGAACAAATGTGGTACAAACAGATTCTGGCGGATCGGATGGCTGGGGGCGTAGACTCAGCCCAGGAGAGGGCGCGATAGCAATGGCCAAACTTAAGCTTGTTGAGACAGAGATGGAAACGGACAAGCAGAAGGCTTTGGCCGCCGCCCTTGGTCAGATCGACCGGGCCTTCGGCAAGGGTTCGGTGATGCGGCTGGGCGAGAAGCCCGCCGTGGAGATCGAGGCGATTTCAACCGGCTCGCTGGGCCTCGATATCGCGCTCGGCATTGGCGGCCTGCCCAAGGGACGCATCGTTGAAATTTATGGCCCTGAAAGCTCGGGCAAAACCACCTTGGCGCTGCACTGCATCGCCGAAGCGCAGAAGAACGGGGGCGTGTGCGCGTTCATCGACGCCGAACACGCGATGGACCCGATCTATGCGCGCAAGCTGGGCGTCGATCTCGACGATCTGCTGATCTCGCAGCCCGACACGGGCGAGCAGGCGCTCGAAATTACCGACACCCTGGTGCGCTCCGGCGCTATCGATGTGTTGGTGATTGACTCGGTGGCGGCGCTGACCCCGCGCGCCGAAATCGAAGGCGAAATGGGCGATAGCTTGCCCGGCCTGCAGGCGCGGTTGATGAGCCAGGCGCTGCGCAAGCTCACAGCTTCGATTTCCAAGTCGAACACGCTGGTGATTTTCATCAACCAGATCCGCATGAAGATCGGCGTGATGTACGGCAATCCGGAGACCACAACGGGCGGCAATGCGCTGAAATTCTACGCATCGGTGCGCCTCGACATTCGCCGCACCGGGCAGATCAAGGAGCGCGATGAGGTGATTGGCTCGGAAACCCGCGTCAAAGTGGTGAAAAACAAGGTGGCCCCCCCCTTCAAGCAAGTGCAGTTCGACATCATCTACGGTGAAGGCATCTCGAAGACCGGTGAATTGATTGAGCTCGGCGTCAAGGCCGGCGTGGTCGATAAATCTGGCGCCTGGTACGCCTATGGCGGCCAGAAAATCGGCCAAGGCAAGGAAGCCGCGCGTCGGTTCTTGAAGGAGCACAAGGACATCGCGGCGACCATCGAGGAAGCCGTGCGGCAGAAATCCGGGCTGGTGGCCGACGCCATGTATTCGCCGCCCGAGGGCGACGAGGCCAAGGAAGCGGTCGAGGATTAGGGAATTCGGCGGTGCTTTTGGGCGTCGCCGTTCGCCGGCCGGTTCGCGGATGTCGCCGACCCGACCCCATGCCCTGGCCCGTCCGCGGCCGGCCGGCGAGTTTGTTCACACGAGGTTGCGATGGAACCGCGCGTTTCCCTGATTACCTTGGGCGTCGCTGATCTGGCGCGGGCGCGTGCTTTCTATGAAGCCTTGGGGCTACGCGCATCGTCGGCGAGCCAGGGTGACATTGTGCTGTTTCAAATCGGAGGCTTGGCGCTATCGCTTTACCCGCGCGCCGCGCTCGCGGAGGACGCGACAATAGCCGCCGAAGGATCGGGGTTTCGTGGCATCACCTTGGCCCATAACGTGCGGCTCAAGGAGCATGTGGGCGCGGTGTTGGCGGAAGCGGAGGCCGCCGGCGGCCGCATCGTGAAGCCGGCGCAGGATGTGTTCTGGGGTGGGCATTCGGGTTATTTCGCCGATCCCGACGAGCACCTTTGGGAAGTGGCGTGGAATCCGCATCTGCCACTTAGCGTTGACGGCGCCTTGCACTTGCTGGCCTGACCTCGCCGTGCTCCGCTTGGCGTTGCGCGCCGCACTACCTATACCAAGACCAATTCTGATTTGGCCTGATGTGGCCCCAGACTTTGGCTTGGATACATGATGGCGAGCGTCAGCGACATCCGTCGGCAATTCCTGGACTTCTTCGCCGCGCGCGGGCACGAAACGCCAACGTCCGCGCCGCTCGTGCCGCAGGACGATCCGACGCTGCTGTTCGTCAATGCCGGCATGGTCCCGTTCAAGAACTATTTCACTGGCGCCGCCAAGGCGCCATTCCCGCGCGCAGCGACCAGCCAGAAATGCGTGCGCGCTGGCGGCAAGCACAACGATCTCGACAATGTCGGCTACACCGCCCGTCACCACACCTTCTTCGAGATGCTCGGGAATTTCTCCTTCGGCGACTATTTCAAGGACCAGGCGGTCGATGCGGCCTGGAGCCTGCTGACCAAGGATTTTGCGCTGCCGAAGGAAAAACTGCTTGTCACCATATACCACGATGACGAGGAGGCGGCGGGCCTGTGGAAAAAGATCGCCGGTCTGCCGGACGAACGTATCATCCGCATCGCCACCAGCGACAATTTCTGGTCGATGGGCGACACCGGCCCCTGCGGGCCGTGCTCGGAAATTTTCTACGACCATGGCCCGAAGATTGCCGGCGGACCGCCTGGCTCCGCCGACCAGGACGGCGATCGCTTCATCGAAATCTGGAATCTCGTGTTCATGCAGTTCGAGCAATTTGCCGACGGACGCAGAATTGCGTTGCCGAAGCCTTCGATCGACACCGGCATGGGGCTCGAACGTATCGCCGCCGTGCTGCAAGGCGTGCATTCAAACTACGAGATCGATCTCTTTCGCACGCTGATCGCGGCGTCGGAGACGCTGACGGGGGTCAAGGCAGAAGGCGCGCACTCGGCCAGCCACCGCGTCATTGCCGATCATTTGCGTGCTTCCTCGTTTTTGATAGCCGACGGCGTCACGCCGTCGAACGAAGGCCGCGGTTATGTGCTGCGCCGGATCATGCGCCGGGCCATGCGGCACGCGCACATGCTCGGCGCCAAAGAGCCGCTCATGCATCGCCTGGCGCCGACTTTGATCGCCGAAATGGGCGCGGCGTATCCTGAACTCGAACGCGCGCGGCCCGTCATCGAGGCGCAGCTGCATGAAGAAGAAGACCGCTTTCGCCGCACCTTGGGTAATGGCTTGAAGCTGCTTGAGGATGAACTCGTTGGCTTGAAGAAGGGCAAGAAGCTCGCCGGCGAAACCGCCTTCAAGCTCTACGACACATTTGGTTTTCCACTTGATCTTACGCAGGACATATTGCGCGGGCGCGGGCTGGAAGTAGATGTCGCCAGCTTCGATACGGCCATGGAGCGGCAACGCGAGAAAGGGCGCGAAAGCTGGGCGGGCTCGGCGGAAGCGGCGGACAACCAGATTTGGCTCGATCTCGCCGACCAAGGCGGAAAGAGCGTTTTCCTTGGTTATACTGAGGAAAACGCGCCTGGCGCGCTGATGGTGATTGTTGCGCAGGGCGTAGTCACGCGCTCTCTGAGTGGCCCGGCCGAAGCCGCGCTGATTTTTGATCAGACGCCGTTTTATGCTGAAAGCGGTGGCCAAGCTGGCGATCGCGGAATCATTCGATTCGAGAATGGCGCGGAATTCATTGTTGACGACACGCAGAAGCGTGCTGGCGGTCTGCATGTGCATGTCGGGCGCTTGAAGGGTGGGACGCTCAAGCCGGGCGACAAAGCCGAGCTTGAAATCGATTCCGCGCGCCGCTCGCAAATTCGCGCCAACCACTCGGCGACCCACCTGCTGCACGCGGCGCTGCGCAATGTGCTGGGGCCGCATGTGGCGCAGAAAGGCTCGCTGGTCGAGGCGGATTATTTCCGTTTCGACTTCAGCCACGGCGCGCCCATGAGCGCCGATGAGATCAGCCGCGCCGAAGGCGAAGTGAACGTCGTTATCCGCCAGAACGCGGAGGGCGTGATCAAGGAAATGTCGCCGGAGAAGGCGATCGCCGAAGGCGCGCTGGCGCTGTTCGGCGAGAAATATGGCGAGAGCGTGCGCGTGCTACGGTTGGGAGAAGCGATCGGCGGCGAGGCCAAGGCCTACTCGGTTGAGCTCTGCGGCGGCACCCACGTGCGCCGCACTGGCGATATCGCTGTGTTCGCGATCCTCTCCGAAGGCGGCGTCGCCGCGGGCATCCGCCGTATCGAAGCCGCCACCGGCGCGGCTGCGCTGGCGCATTTGAAGGCGCAAGCTGGATTGGCGAAGGCGATCGCCGCGAACTTGAAATCGCCGTTGGCTGAATTGCCCGAGCGCGTCTCGCAATTGCAGGACGAACGCCGCAAGCTCGAGCGCGAGTTGTCGGATGTGAAAACCAAGCTCGCGCTCGCCGGCGGTGGCGGGCAGGGCGCGTCTGCTGGCCTGGAGCAAGTGGCTGGCGTCGCCGTGCTTGCGCGCGTGCTCGATGGCGTGCCGGCGAAGGAGCTGCGCGGGCTCGTCGATGAAGGCAAGAAGAGTTTGGGCTCGGGTGTTGTCGCCTATGTCGGCGTGGAGGACGGCAAGGCGGCGCTGGCGATCGGCGTCACGGACGATCTGAAGGGCAAGGTGTCGGCGGTTGATCTCGTGCGCGCGGGCGTCGCCGCCGTTGGCGGGCAAGGCGGAGGCGGTCGCCCCGACATGGCCCAGGGCGGCGGACCAGATGGCGGCGCGGCGGGGCAAGCGCTGAGCGCTATCCGCGCCGCGATCGAGCGCGCGCTCGCGGCGTGAGCGATATCGTTTATCGCTTGGCGGAGGCGGCTGATGCCGCGGCGCTCGCCGCGTTCGCGGCGGGCTCGTTCGTGGAGACCTTTGGGCATCTTTATCCTCCAGAAGATCTGGCAACGTATCTGTCCGTTTCATACGCCGCCGCGATCCAGCGCGCGGAATTGGCCGATCCAGCAATTCGCGCATGGCTTGCGCTGCGAGAGGGCGTCATCGTCGGCTACGCGATGGCGGGGCCCGTGGACATGAAGATCGCGCACGCGGAACGCGACTGCGAATTATACCGCCTCTACGTCGACAAGGATGTCAAAGGCGCCGGCGTCGCCCACGCCTTGATGCGCGATGTGATGGCATGGGCGAAAGAACAAGGCGCCGAGGCGCTGTGGCTCAGCGTCTGGGAAAACAACGAACGCGCGCAACGCTTTTACAAACGCTACGGCTTTGACCATATCGGCGAGCACAAATTCATGGTCGGCCGCGTCGCGGACCGGGATCTCATCTGGCGGCTTGCGCTGTAGCGCCCGAAACGAAGTAACATCTCGGAAACCAAATCAGGCGCTTTTGGAGGGCTGATTCGGTGGGGACCGGGATGACGCACAACGACGCTCTGGCCGCGTTTCTTGGGCCTGAAATTTTCGAGCGGCTCGATTGGAGCCGCTTGTCCGTGTCGCAGCGTGAAGCGATTCTCTCTGTGTTCCGAGTCGGTTTGGGAGCTGGCGCGCAATCGGGCGCGGTGTCGGTGATTGATTGCGTGCTGGGCGAGGGGCGTGTGGTCATCTGCGAAGATGGCTCGCGCTGGGCCGCGCGCGAGAAGGACGACGCCGAGTTGATCGAGGATTGGGGCGCCGGCGCGATGGTCGCGATTCACCGCCAGCTGATCTACCGGCTTGATCCCTATCAGGCGGCGGAGGTGGAGCTGCTGCGGCTTTAGCGCTGTGTGGACTCTTGTTTCGGAATCGCACCAATGAGCGAATTGACCACCATCCAGCTCGCCATCGCCGATGGCGTTGCGGTCATCACGCTGAACCGCCCTGAGCGGATGAACGCCTTCACGCAGGTGATGGCGCGGGAATTGATCGCCGCGTTTGACGCAACCGACGCTGACGACGGGGTGCGGGCCGTGATAGTGACCGGTGCGGGGCGCGGCTTTTGCGCGGGCGCGGACCTCGCCGGCGGCGGGGCGACTTTCGATTACGAAAAGCGAGCTGCGGCGCGCGATGGCGCGCCCTTCGATCCGAGCACCGAGCGCGACAATGGCGGGCTCGTCGGTCTGCGCATCTATGAGAGCTTGAAGCCGGTGATCGCGGCGGTGAACGGGCCAGCGGTGGGCGTTGGCGCAACGATGTTGCTGGCGATGGATGTGCGCCTCGCGGCGGAAAGCGCGAAATTCGGTTTCGTGTTTGCGCGGCGCGGCATCGTGCCGGAGACGCTTTCGTCCTATTTTTTGCCGCGCTTGGTGGGTGTTTCCACGGCGCTCGAATGGGTCATGACCGGGCGAGTGTTCAGCGCGGCGGAAGCATTGGCGCGCGGCCTGGTGCGTTCGCTGCATGCGCCGGATGATCTGCTCCCGGCCGCGCATAGGCTGGCGCGCGAGATCGCCGACAACACGTCGCCGGTTTCGGTGACGTTGGCGCGGCGCATGATGCTGGACATGCTGGATGCCGGCCATCCGATGGAGGCGCATCGCCTGGAGAGCCGGCTTATGGTGTCGCGCGGCGCGAGCGCCGATGCGAAGGAGGGGGTGAGTTCGTTCCTGGAAAAACGCGCGCCCCAATTTCCCGATAGAGTGTCGCACGACTTGCCCGCGCCATTCCCTTGGCGACCGACGCCGCCCTTCAGCGGCGATATTGAATGAAGCCGCGATTGCTGGCGACTTTGTCGTAGAGGGCGCGGGCGGTGGTGTTGGTTTCGTGCGTGAGCCAATAAACGCGCGCGCATTTGCGCTCATCCGCTAAATCATAGACCGCCTCGATCAGGGCTCGGGCGACGCCGCGATTACGTGCTGCCTTGGCGACGAAGAGGTCTTCGAGATAGCAGAAGTCGCCGATCGCCCAGGTGCCACGGTGAAAGACGATGTGGGTGAAGCCGAGCAGGCTGCCATCATGATCTTCGGCCACGAGACACAGCATCGGCTCAGCCGGATCGTGAAAGCGCGCCCAGGTCGTGTCGGTCACTGCGCGCGGAAGGTCTGAATCATAGAAGGCCAGGTAGCCGGCCCAAAGCTCGTCCCAGGCATTGCGATCCGTGAGGCGGACTTCGCGGATGATCATTTGCGTACCTCGACTGTCGCTTCGGCGCTCTCTTCGGCTTCGGCCGCTTCTCCGTCATCGTCGCGCACCATGAAGAATGTGCCGGACCAATCGCTGCGGACAACCCATCTGCCCTCGATGCGCATCAGGGCGTCGTCCGCTGTGCCTTCGTAACGGATCGAGTGGCGGACGTCCGCATGGTTGTAGAACTTCGTGAACGCAACCGATGAGCCCTCACGACTGCCCTCAATTTCCGCGTGGAGTATCGAGTCGGTTGAAGCCACGAAGTCATTCGGCTCCTGCGTAGAACCGACGAATAAGCCGCCTGCTTCCTGAAGCTGTACGTTGAAGACTGTTTCGCCGCCTGCGTCAGGATAGCGATAAGCACCGCTCCAGCTGCCAGTCAGCGAGGAGCGGCGCTTGCTCATGTCACCCAGCCATCGCCGTATCCAGATTATCCCCGATCGCGTCGAGGAAGCCTTCTGTGGTGAGCCATTTTTGCTCATCGCCGACGAGCAGCGCCAAGTCCTTGGTCATCTGCCCGGCCTCTACCGTATCGACGGTGATTTTCTCCAGCAGCAGCGCGTAGTCGATGAGTTTCTGGTTGTTATCTAGCTTGCCGCGATGGGCGAGGCCGCGCGACCAGGCGAAAATCGAGGCGACGGAATTGGTAGAGGTTGGCTCGCCCTTCTGGTGTTGGCGATAATGGCGCGTCACCGTGCCGTGGGCGGCTTCGCTTTCCATGGTTTTGCCGTCGGGCGTCAGCAGCACCGAGGTCATCAGGCCGAGCGAGCCGAAGCCTTGCGCCACCGTATCGGACTGCACGTCGCCGTCGTAATTCTTGCACGCCCACACAAACGCGCCCGACCATTTCAAGGCCGAGGCCACCATGTCGTCGATGAGGCGATGCTCGTAACTCATCTTCCGCGCCGCGAACTGGTCCTTGAATTCGGAATCGAACACGTCCTGGAAGATATCCTTGAAGCGCCCGTCATAGGCTTTGAGGATGGTGTTCTTGGTCGAGAGATAGAGCGGCCAGCCTTTGAGCAGCGCGTAATTCATCGAGGAGCGCGCGAATTCGCGGATGCTGTCGTCGAGATTGTACATCGCCATGGCGACGCCCGCGCCCGGCGCGTCGTAGACTTCGTGCTCAATGACCTTGCCGTCCTCGCCCACGAATTTGATGGTCAGCTTGCCCTTGCCGGGAAATCTGAAATCGGTGGCGCGGTATTGATCGGCGAAGGCGTGACGACCGACCACGATCGGTTTGGTCCAGCCCGGCACCAGGCGCGGCACGTTCTGGCAGATGATCGGTTCGCGGAAGATGACGCCGCCCAGAATGTTGCGGATGGTGCCGTTGGGCGACTTCCACATTTTCTTCAGGCCGAATTCCTTCACTCGCGCTTCGTCCGGCGTGATGGTGGCGCATTTGACGCCGACGCCATGCAGCTTGATGGCGTTGGCGGCATCCACGGTGACTTGGTCCTCGGTGGCGTCGCGGTGTTCGATGCCGAGGTCGAAATATTTGAGGTCGATGTCGAGATAGGGGTGGATCAGGCGGTCCTTGATCAGCGCCCAGATGATCCGCGTCATCTCATCGCCGTCGAGTTCAACGACTGGATTGTCCACCTTGATCTTGGCCATGCTGGTTTCCTTGGGCGTGTGAATTTCGGCTGCGTGGTAGCAGGTCGGCCTAGAAGGTGACCACCCCTCCCCGCGAGGGGAGGGGGCAGAGGGTGGGGTAAGCGCCACCGATGAAAATTCTTGGAGTTCGCGCCGTCGCAAAACCGCTAATGTGTCGCGCTTCTCCCCACCCCCAGCCCCC
>JBEBHQ010000002.1:0-143931 GCA_040080805.1 Terricaulis sp.
CGCCCCCCAGCCCCCTCCCCTCAAGGGGAGGGGGAGTGACCCGCACCACCATCACCGCCGAACGCATCCTGCCGTACACGCCAGCCGATCTCTGCCGCATGGTCGGCGACGTGCGCGCGTATCCGGGATTCATTCCGTGGTTGATGAGTTTGCGCGTCATCAAAGAAGAGCCGCGCGACGAAGGCGGCTGGGAGGGCGTCGCCGAAGCTGTCGTCGGCTGGAAAGCCATTCGCGAGCGTTTCTCCACCAACGTGCGCTGCGAGCCCGCGAAGGGCGAAGTGGATGTTTCCCTCGTCAGCGGACCCTTCCATGCGCTCGACAATCGCTGGCGCTTTGAAGCGTGCGAACAAGGCGCGCGCGTGCGCTTCCATATCTCCTACCAGTTCAAAAACCCGGTGCTGAACGCGGTGGTCAGCGCGAACAAAGACAAAGTCGCGGCGCGGATTATGGGCGCGTTCGAGAAAGAGGCGCGGAGGAGGTTGGGTTAGGTGGCTAGACCAGGACGCGCCCAAGTTGCCGCAACTGCTCGCCAAAAAAAACTAGTCCGTCATTCCGGGCGAGCGTAGCGAGACCCGGACCCAGGGGCCCACGCACTGCGCTCTACGATCACCTGGGTTCCGGGTTCGACCTTCGGTCGCCCGGAATGACGGAAGTATTCTAATGTTCACCCCACCACCCGCGCCATCAAAGCCAAGGCCACGCGCACGCTTGCTTCGCGCACGCCGTCGCGCCCCACATCCCCAAACCGGCATTCCTCGTGCAATCTCGCGCCGCCGCGCCGGGCGCATGCGATGTGCACGAGGCCGACGGGTTTCGCATCACTCCCGCCGCCCGGACCCGCGACGCCTGTCACCGCCACCACGACATCAGCTCGCGCATGCCGCAGCGCGCCCTCGGCCATGGCGAGCGCGACTTCCATGCTCACCGCGCCCTTGCGCGCGATCAGCTCCGCCGGCACGCCCAGCATCTCGGTCTTGGCTTCGTTGGAATAAGTCACGAAGCCACGCTCCACGACATCGGATGAGCCGGGGATGGCGGTGAGCGCCGCGGCGACCAGCCCGCCGGTGCAGCTTTCGGCTGTCGCGATGCGCAGGCCGCGCGCGCGTGCTTGTTCAAGCAGGGCGGCGGCTGCCTCGGTGATCGCTGCGGAGAACATATCGGCTCCGGGATAACGCGCCTGCGACGAAAGTCCATTCCCAGGACTCGCGGGCGCTGGCAGATACGCTGGCGCATCGCTCTTAACGGAGCGCCTCCTCCCCGCCGCGGGGAGGGCAGAGGAGACAGCATGCAAGCCATTGCGCGGCGCGCCGCGGCGCCAGTGTTCGTGTTGGCGCTGTTCTCCAGCGCAGCGCTCATCTTCGTATTGCAGCCGCTGTTTGGGCGCATGGTGACCCCGCTTTTGGGTGGTTCGCCGGCGGTCTGGAATACGTCGATGGCGTTTTTCCAAGCGGCGCTGCTGGTGGGCTACCTCTATGCGCACTTGGTGGCGCGGCTGAAAGACGTGCACCTGCAAGCGGCCATCCATGGGCTCGTGCTGGCGGCTGCGTGGTTCGTGTTGCCGCTCCAGGTTTCAACCCTGTTTGGTCCGCCAAGTTCAGAGCACCCAGCGCTCTGGCTTGTCGGCGTGCTGGCGCTCTCGGTGGGTGCGCCGTTCGCCGCGGCCTCGGCGACCGCGCCGCTGTTGCAAGCCTGGTACGCCCGCACCGGCCGCGCTGACGCGCACGACCCGTACTATCTCTATGCGGCCTCCAATCTCGGCAGCTTCATCGGCTTGCTGGCGTATCCCGCGTTGATCGAGCCCTTGCTTGGCGCGCACGCGCAGAGCCTGGCATGGTCGGCGGGCTACCTTGTCGTTGGCGCGCTGATCGCACTTTCGGCAGCGATGGTGATCGCGTCCAATGGTCAAGCGCCGGCGGACGTGGCGCGGCATTCGGAGGCGCCAAACCTGCGCACCCGGCTCTATTGGATGGCCGCCGCCGCCGTGCCCTCGGCGCTCTCGCTCGGCGTAACCCAGCATATTTCAACCGACGTCGCCTCCGCGCCGATGTTGTGGGTGGTTCCGCTTGCGCTCTACCTCGCTACCTTCGTGCTTGCCTTCATGCGCGGCAGCGAACGCCTGACCCCTGCGACCTTGTTCATTCACCCCGTCGCATTGGCGCTGCTGCTGATGTCCTATTACGCGTCGGGCAATTGGGTGGGATCTGTTGCAGGCATCCTGGCGGGATTCTTCTTCAGCGCGCTGGTGTGCCACCTTGCGTTGGCGCACACGCGGCCGAGCGCCGATCGGCTGACTGAATTTTATTTATACGTATCACTTGGCGGCGTGCTGGGCGGCGCGTTCGCGGCTTTGTTGGCGCCGCTGATCTTCAATAACGTATACGAATATCCCCTGGCCCTGGCGGCGGCGTGTTTGTTTCGCCCGCGCGTGGCCAGCGATGTGCCGCGCCTTGCCGATGCTTCGCTGGCCGGCGCGCTCGCGGTGGGCGCGACCGCGCTTATGCTGCTCTGGACCGCCCCCCTCGACGCCATCATGGCGACAGCGGCGCTTGGCGCGGCCGCGGCCATGGTTGCCGCGGGGTGGAGCGACAGCGCCCGTCCCATGCCGTTGCGCTACGCCTTCCTCGCTGTCGCCGCCGTGCACGCGGTGCTGGTGCTTTGGCTCACTTATGGCGTCGCGTCCGACCTCGACACCGCGTTCGTGCGCGGCATCGAGGAGGGCAGTGCGGTGCTGGTCACGCGCCAGCCCTGGGCCGCGCTGCTGCTGGTGACCAGCTTCCTGGTGTTGGCGTTCACGGTGCACGGCACAGTGCAGCGCCGGCGCGACGACAGTCCTGTCGGTGATCTGGCGCTCGGCGTGGCGCTGCCGTCCGTGATTCTGCTCATGGTGCTTGTCGGCATCGGCGCGCGCCTGGATGCGCGAGCCTTGACCATTCTCGGGCTGATGTTTTGCGGCGTCGGCGTGTTCATCAATCGGGGCCGACCCATCGCGCTGGCGTCGATTGTGCTGGTCGCGTTCGCGGTGATCTTCCTCGACGATATTCGCGGCGGAAGCGTCATCACCCAGGAGCGCAGCTTCTTTGGCGTGCTGCGCACGCGGGTGATACAAGACGATCCGCAGGGGCCGCCGCTGCGCATGCTCGTGCACGGAACCACCATTCACGGCGCGCAATTGGCGGCGCCGGGGCTGACGCGCCAACCGCTCACCTATTACCATCCCCGGACCGCACTCGGGGAATCCATCCTTGCCGGCTTGAGTTTGGGCGAGCCCTCAAATCTCGCGCTCATCGGCCTGGGCGCGGGCTCCACCGCATGCCTCACGCGCAGTTCGGACCGGTTGACGATATTCGAGATCGACCCAGCCGTTGTGCGGCTCTCGGCGCTGCCGGGCGGTGATTTCACTTATGTGCCGGAATGCCAGCCAAATGCTCGCATCGAGCTGGGCGACGCGCGCCTGCAAATCGCCGAAGAGCCAAACGGATCGTTCGACGTCATTGTCGTCGATGCTTTTTCCTCCGACGCCATCCCCGCGCATTTGCTGACGCGGGAAGCCATCGCGCTCTATCTTTCCAAACTGACCGACCGCGGCATAGTCGTGCTGCACTTGTCCAACCGCAATTTGGCGCTTGTGTCAGAGGCCGCGCGCGTCGCGGGGGACTTGAACGCGCCGACCTTGTTCCGCATCAGCGACCGCTTCGAACAGCCCTACGTCTCCTATTATGGAGGACTGGCCGCCAGCGTGATGATTGTCGCGCGCACGCCGGATGTGTTGGCGCGCCTGCCCCTGCCCAGCAACGATTGGACAGTGTTTCCCGCGCCGCCGGGGCGGGCCTGGAGCGACGATTACATCAATCTGCCGCGCGCTTTGTGGGAGGGCGTGACCGGCATAGAGCAATGCCGCATCTACACTTACCTGCCGGACTGCCAAATCGAGCCGGCGCCGGGACCAGCGAACTAAGCTGGCCGGTCCAAAGTCGCCACCGCCTGCGCCGCGAGACCCTCCTCGCGCCCGAGGAAGCCGAGCCGTTCGGTCGTCGTCGCTTTGATGCTGACCCGCGACAGCGGCAAACCCAACACCTCCGCCGTGCGCGCGCGCATGGCTTCGCGGTGGGGCCCGATTTTTGGCCGTTCGCATACCAACGTCACGTCGACGTGGAGGATGCGCGCATCGGCGGACGCCGCAAGGCTGGCGGCATGCCGTAGAAAGGTCTCGGAGTTAGCGCCTTTCCATTGCGAATCGCTGGGCGGGAAGTGCGCGCCAATGTCGCCTTCGCCTAGCGCGCCCAGGATCGCGTCCACGAGCGCGTGCCATCCCGCGTCGGCGTCGGAATGTCCGACCAGGCCTTTCTCGTGCGCGATGCGCACGCCGCAGAGCGTGACGCACTCGCCAGCTCCGAAACGGTGCGCATCGAGCCCGGTCCCAACGCTGGTTATGCGGTCACCGCGCAGCATGTCCTCCAGTATGGCGAGATCCTCTGGGTATGTGAATTTCAACAGGCGAACGTCGCCGCGGATGAGTAGGGTTTCGATGCCCGCCGCTTGCGCCACGGAAATGTCGTCGCTGAATGCGCCGTCAGGAGGCGCGGCGGCGTAGGCGGCGCGGATGGCCGACGTGCGAAACGCTTGGGGTGTTTGAACTCCCATCAGCCCCGCCCGCGCCACTTCGGCGCGCGCGCGACCCGCATCGTCGGCGCGCCGCAACGAATCGGTCATCGGCAAGGCGGGCGCCGCGCCCAGCCCGCCAGCCTCAATCGCGGCGACCAGCCGACGCACCATGTCCGGCGTCAAACCTGGGCGCGCTGCGTCATGGATCAGCACGATGTCAGCGTCGCCAATGGCCGCCAGGCCCGCTCGAACCGACGCCGTGCGTGTGGCGCCGCCGGGCGCGACAAGGGCAGGCGGCCCGCAGGCAGTGGCTGCTTGGAAGAGGGCGGCGTGTTCAGGAGCGGTGACGACGACAATGCGCTCCACCCCAGCCCGGGCGAAGGCGGCCAAGGACCAAGCCAGAATGGGTCGCCCCAGCAGGCGCCTGTATTGCTTGGGCAGACCGTCCCCGGCGCGTTCCCCGCGCCCAGCGGCCACAATGAGGGCGGCGACAATCATGCCTTGGGAAATTCGAGCGGGGCTTGTTGCATTGCAGCATAAATCCCTTGGCGCCCGCTTTTTAGGCGCCCTAAGCTCCTCCCCGAAGGGCGGTGTGCCAGTGCTTGGTTTGGACGAAATCCTGCAACATGTCTCGCCCTCAGGGCGGGGGAGGGGCGCATGAGCAAACCTGTGGTGCGGCGGTCGTTCCCGCCGCGAGCGCCTTCACCCGACGCCGACCGTTGGCTAGAGGCCTTGCCAGCGCCAGTTCTCGGGATTGATGCTGGCGAACGCATTCGCTTTGCCAACGCCGCCGCCGCGGAGTTGCTCGCCGGCGTTGGGCGCGGCCTCTTGGGCCGGCGGCTCGACGAGATATTCGGTCTCGATGCCCCGCTTTTGGCGGTGGCGCGCCGCGCCCTTGAGGGTGGGGCAGGCGTCGCGGAAACCGACGTCGCCCTTGTCGGCCCCGGATTTGCGTTGGGCAGAGCGACCGTTGCGGCCGGTCCCGTTGGCGACAACGGTTACGTCGCGCTGGTGCTGATGCGCACGCCCAGACCACGCACGACATCGCCCGCGAGCGCCAACACCGCCGTGCGAACGCTTGCACACGAAGTACGCAATCCCCTCGCCGGCATTCGCGCGGCGGCGCAACTGATCTCGCGCAGCGACGGCGCTGATACTTCCGCGCTCGCGAAGTTGATCTGCGATGAAGTCGATCGCATCCACCGGCTTACCCACCGGATCGATCCCTTGGGGGAACTCGATCCGCCGCGGTTCGAACTCTTCAACATCCATGAGGCGCTTGAGCGCGTGCGTAAACTGATTGGGTCCAGCGCGCCTGACGTGATGATACGCGAGCGCTACGACCCAAGCTTGCCCCTGGTACGCGGCGATTTCGACCAATTGATCCAAGCCTTGCTCAACATCGCCAAGAACGCGGTCGAGGCGGTTGTTGGTCAAGCCGACGGTGAGGTGGCGATCACAACCTCTTATCGCCCTGGAATCAAATTTCGCGCCTCCGCCGCCGATTTCGCGCGCGCGCAGCTCGAAATCCAAATTGCAGACAATGGCCCAGGGCTGCATGCTGATGTCGCCGATCACGTGTTTGAAGCATTCGCCACCACCAAACTGAACGGCATCGGTCTGGGGCTCACGGTGGCAGCCGACATCATTACACGCCATAACGGCCACATCGAAGTCGATAGCACGCCAGGGCGCACCGCCTTCAAGGTGCTGTTGCCTATAGACGCGGCCGACGTGCCATGAGCGCGCGCATCTTGCTCGCTGACGACGATGTGTCCCTTCGCTACGTGCTGTCGCAAGCGCTTGCCAAGGAAGGTTACGCGGTCCGCGCGACAGGCAATGTGTCAACATTGGCCAAATGGGTGCGCGAAGGGGAGGGCGACCTCGTCTTGAGCGACGTCTATATGGGCGACGAGTGCGTCTTCGATGCCCTGCCCGCCATGCGTTCGGCGCGTCCCGATTTGCCGTTTGTCGTCATGAGCGCGCAATCGACCGTCGCTACGGCCTTGTCCGCCACAAGCGCGGGCGCCTTCGATTATGTGCCAAAACCCTTCGATCTCGACCACTTAATGGCCGTACTCAAGCGAGCGCTCAAGGGAGAACCTGACGCGCAAGCGCGCGCGCGCGCGACCCACGCGGCGAAGGAAGAACGGTTGGCCATCATCGGGCGCTCGCCGGCGATGCAGGACGTGTATCGGGCGATCGCGCGCGTTGCGGCCGGCGAGCTTACCGTACTCATTGAGGGCGAGAGCGGCACGGGCAAGGAGCGCGTCGCCCGCGCGGTGCACGAAAATAGCCGCCGCGCCAGCAAGGCGTTTGTTCGGGCGAGGCTCGCGGGAGCGGGGGCGGCGTTTATCGACAACGAGGTGTTCGGACTTGGGGGACTTGTGGAACAAGCGCACGGCGGTACGCTATTCCTTGAGGGCGTCGACGAACTCACGCCGGATGCGCAGACGCGCTTGGCCGCGCTTCTTCATAATGAGGACACATGCGGGCGGCCGCGGCTGATCGCGGCGGCGCAACGTAGCCTCGCCCAGCTTGTGCGTGAGGGCGCGTTTCGCTCCGACCTGTTCTATCAGCTCAACGTTGTGTGTATTCGTATGCCGCCATTGCGTGAGCGGCGCGAAGACATTGGTGATCTTGCGCGCGCCTTGCTGGTGCGCGCCAAACGGGAGGGGCATGCCGAGAAGACACTTGACGCCGCTGCCGTCGCGCGTTTGCAACAGCACGATTTTCCCGGCAACATCCGAGAGCTTGAGAACCTCTTGCGGCGTGCGGCAGCCCTTACCCCCGCGAAACTTATCACCGCGTCCGACGTGGCTGACGGCTTGGTCGTCCCAGGCCCCGTCGCCGACTTGGCGGTCGCCCAAGAATTTGGGGTCGCCCTCGCGCGTCGTCTCTCCGGTGAGTTCGTCAACGGCCTTCCGCCTTCAGGCCTTTACGAGCGCATTCTGGGTGAAATCGAGGGTCCTCTGATCCAACAGACGCTCAACGCCACACATGGCAACCAAATCCGAGCCGCAGCTATCCTAGGGATAAATCGCAACACGCTGAGAAAGAAAATTCAGGCGCTCGGAATCACCACTGGACGCGGCGATTGACGCCTGCGGGATATTGCGCCACACCTATGTGGCTTTTTCGCAACATGAGGTTCTCCCGCCCATGGCGCTTCCGCTGGCAGCCAGCGAGTCCGACGATGTCCTAAGCGACCGACCGCAAAGCCGGAGCGCGCTGACGTTCGCACTCGGCTTCGGGATGGCTTCCGTGCTCACGGCGACCGCGACAATCATGCTGCTGTTCGGCGAGGGACTAGCGGGCGAATCCAGCGGAACCATCCGCAGCTTTTTGATTGTCAGCCTGCTGGTCTCAACGGGCCTCGCGGGCATTCTGGTCCACAGGTTGGTGCGCATCGCACGCGCGTGGCGCGCATCGGCGACGGGCGCTCGTATCCACGTCCGCTTCGTGACTTTGTTCAGCCTTGCCGCGCTGGCGCCGGCGATCGTCGTCGCCGCATTCTTAGGTTTCACATTCAGTCAGGGCGTCGAACGTTGGTTTAGCCTGCGCGTGGAAAGCGCAATCGAGAACGCCGCCGATGTGGGGCGCGCTTACGTCGATCTGGCCTCTGGCGGATTGAGCGGCGAGGTGCAAGCGATGGCGGAAGATCTGAACCTCGCCCGTCGCGGCCTTATCGACGATACGGAACGCTACCTGGCGTTTCTCGACGTGCAACGTGAACGCCGGCAGCTCTTGTCAGCCTATGTGATCGACAGCACGGGGCGCATCTTGGCGCGCGCGGAGCCAGCCGGAACGACGGGTTATCTGCCGCCGTCGCGCGCTGCATACGTGACCGCCAACCAGGGGGAAGTCTCGGTTCGGTTCGACCAGGACAATGATCGCCTGCTCTCGCTCTATCAATTGTCGTCCTACCGCGACGCGTACCTGTTTGTGTCACGCGCGGCGGAGCCAGGTCTCGTCACCCAGCTTCGCGCGTTCGATCGGTCGGTCGGAGAATACCGCGCCGCGCGCCAACAACAGGAAACCCTGCGCGGGCTATTCGGCTTGGCTTATTTCTCCACGGCTTTGTTGGTGCTGATCGGCGCGGGTTGGGTCGGATTGACGAGTGCAAACCGGGTAGCTGAACCGATAGGGCGCCTCGTTGGCGCAGCACGTCGTGTCGCGTCGGGCGACTTGAAAGCGCGTGTCGCGGTTGGCGAAGAGCGCGATGAAGTGGATGCGCTCGCTACAGCTTTCAACCGCATGACGGCCCAACTTGAAGCCCAGCGCAACGATTTAGTCGCAGCTCAGGAAGACGCCGAAACCCGTCGACGCTTTATCGAGACGGTGTTAGGCGGGGTGAGCGCTGGCGTTGTCGGGCTCGACCGCGATGGGCGCATTACAGCGGCAAACCGGTCGGCCGCGCTTTTGCTCGAACATGGCAATGATCATCTGGTTGGGCGTAGACTTGTCGACGTCGCGACCGAATTTGCAGATCTGCTCAACCAGCCCGCGCCAGCGAGTGAAACCGCTCCGCAGCGCGTCGATATCGTGCGCGAGGGCGGCTCACTCAATCTAAGTGTCCGCATGAGCCCCGACGCTGAAGGCGGCCTTGTGCTCACGTTTGACGACATGACAAAACTCATCTCGGCGCAACGTCAAGAAGCGTGGAAGGACGTGGCGCGCCGCATTGCGCACGAAATTAAAAACCCACTTACTCCAATCCAACTTTCCGCCGAACGATTGCGCAAAAAATACGCCGGAGAAATCACGTCCGATCCGGATACTTTCCTGAAATGCACAGATACTATTTTGCGCCAAGTCGCGGATATTGGCCGCATGGTCGATGAGTTTTCATCGTTCGCGCGAATGCCGACGCCCCGCATGGTCTTTGCCGACATGAGCGACATCGCGCGTTCCACCGTTTTCGGCCAGCGCCTTGCATTCGCCGATTTGCGTATCGACGTGGAGGGCGTCGATCAGCCCATCGGCCTTGTCTGTGATGAACGCTTGATTGCCCAGGCCCTGCTCAACCTCATCAAGAACGCCGCTGAAAGCGTACAGGCGCGTCGCGCGCGCGATGGCGAACCCAAAGAAGGCTTTGTTAAACTGCGCCTGCGCGACCTTGATTTTGGCGTACAATTTGAGGTTAGCGACAACGGCTTGGGCTTTCCCGAAAAAGATCGCCACCGCCTGATCGAGCCCTATGTCACCACGCGACCCAAAGGCGCTGGCCTTGGCCTCGCGATCGTTGCGCGCGTGGTGGAAGACCATGGCGGGCTCATTGAACTTGACGATTCCCCTGGAAAAACTCCGGGCGCAATCGTGCGCCTCGTCCTACCAAAACGTGGCGAAGAACCACTCGACCCCCCCGCAGAAAACGGCGCAGGAGCTTCCTAGATGGCGGCAGACATTCTCATTATCGACGACGAAGCTGACATCCGTGATCTCGTCTGCGGCATTCTGGAGGATGATGGCCACCAGGTCCGTGCCGCGCGAGACAGCGACGAAGCTTTGGAAGCGTTCCGCCGCCGTACGCCCTCATTGGTTGTGCTCGACATCTGGCTGCAAGGCAGTCGCATCGACGGGCTCGAATTGTTGGCGATGTTCAAGGAAATCGATGCCGACATGCCGGTTGTTGTTATCTCTGGACACGGCACAATCGAAACAGCCGTCTCCGCGATCCGCAAGGGCGCCTACGATTTCGTGGAAAAGCCGTTTACCGCCGACCGCCTGCTGCTCGTGGTGCAACGCGCCTTGGAGACCGCAAAGCTGCGGCGCGAAAACAGCGAACTTAAGGTGCGTTCGGCCGCTAGCGACAACCTCATTGGATCTTCCGCGGTGATGGCGAGCCTCCGCAGCGCCATCGACAGAGTAGCGCAGACCAATTCGCGCGTATTGATCGCTGGCCCGGCAGGCGCCGGCAAGGAACTGGTCGCGCGGCTGTTGCATGAGCGCAGCGCCCGCGCATCGGGACCGTTCGTGGCGATCAACGCCGCCTCCATCGCGCCTGAGCGCATGGAAAGCGAAATTTTCGGCGAAGAGGGTCCGGACGGCCGGACACGCAAGATCGGTGTGTTCGAACAAGCCCATGGCGGCACGCTTTTCCTCGACGAAGTCGGGGACATGCCGCCGGAAACACAATCCAAGATTTTGCGAGTGCTGGTCGAGCAGCGTTTCCGCCGGCTCAACGGCTCGACGGATGTGCAAGTCAATGTGCGCGTGGTCTCTTCGACGTCGCGCGATTTGCGCGGCGACATTGAACAGCAGCGTTTCAGAGAAGACCTCTTCCACCGTTTGAATGTCGTTCCGTTGCGCGCACCGAGTTTGGCGGAACGCCGCGAAGACATCCCCGAGCTTGCCGGCTATTTTGTGGGACGCCTTGCGGGCATGTCAGGGGTGCCGGCGCGCCAGATTGGCGAGGACGCGCTGGCTGCGCTACAGGCCGCGAGTTGGCCCGGCAATGTACGCCAGTTGCGCAATGTGATCGAGCGCATCTTGATTTTGGCGACGGGGGATCCCTCCTCGCCCGTGACAGTGGATTGTTTGCCGCCCGAGGCCTGGCCAAGCGCCGGCGGATCAGCGCATGAAGGCCTGCATGAGGTTATCTCGCTGCCCCTGCGGGACGCGCGCGAACGGTTCGAGCGTGAGTATCTCAATGTCCAGATCACACGATTCGGCGGCAACATCTCGCGCACCGCCGCGTTTATCGGCATGGAGCGCTCGGCGCTCCATCGCAAACTCAAATCACTCGGCGTCGAGGCGCCGGGCAGAAATGGTCACGACGGCGAATGACCCGCACGGCGTATGTAAATGGCGTATATGCGCCGTTGCGCGCTGCTGCTGTGTCGATCCAGGATCGCGGTTATCAGTTCGGTGATGCCGTCTATGAAGTCTGGGCGATCCGAGGCGGTCGCTTGTTTGACCGCGAGGCGCACTTCGCGCGTCTCTCTCGGTCACTCCGGGAGTTGCGTATCGCCGAGCCGATGAGCGGCCCAGCGCTGATGGCTGTGATCGCCGAGACGATCCGGCGCAACCGCGTCAGCGATGGAATCGTCTATCTCCAGGTGAGCCGCGGAATTACCCCCCGCGACCACGCTTTTCCGAGCACGCTCGTTCGTCCCTGCATTGTCGTGACCGCCAAATCACTCGACCGCGCGATTCTGAACGAGCGGCTCGCAACCGGCGTGAACATTATCTCGCTGCCTGAAACGCGGTGGGCGCGCCGCGACATCAAGTCCGTCAATCTGCTCGCCAATGTGCTGGCGCGGCAGCAAGCCAAGGAAGCGGGCGCGTTTGAGGCTTGGTTCGTTGATGACGATGGTTTCGTGACGGAGGGAACCTCCTCCAACGCATGGATTGTCGATGCCGACGGCCACTTGCGCACGCGCGGACTTTCAAACGATATCTTGCACGGCGTAACGCGCGCCGCGCTGCTCCAGATCGCGCACGAACGGCAAATGCGGGTGATCGAGGCGCCCTTTACGATTGCGGATGCGTGCGCCGCCCAAGAGGCCTTCATCAGCTCCGCCGGTAATCCCGCCGTGGCGGTCATCGCCATTGACGGCAAGTCCATCGGCAATGGCCGACCCGGGTCGGTGACGCGGGCGCTTGGCGCAGCTTACTTGAGCGGCGAAGCCTGAGGGCTGCGTAGTTGGCGCCGCCGCCAAGCCCCCCTATAGGCTTGTCCGCAGCCGCGCGATCCGTCACGGCGCCATAAAACTCTGGAGCATGGGGATTTCCATGGAAAAGAAACAAAATCTGCAGGACACGTTCCTGAACGCTGTCCGCAAAGCCAAGACGCCGCTCACGATCTTCCTGGTCAATGGGGTGAAGTTGCAGGGCGTCGTCACATGGTTCGATAATTTCTGCGTGCTGCTGCGCAGGGACGGCCAGGTGCAACTTGTGTACAAGCACGCGATCTCGACCATCATGCCCGGTGCGCCGGTGCAAATGCATGAAATCGACAAGGCGGTAGATGAAGCCGACGGCTGATACGCCGATCCAAGATGTAAATCGCGCTGTCGTCCTGCGCCCGCTCGTCGGCACGGGAGCTGGCGCGCGCGATGTCGAAGCCCGCCTCCAAGAGGCGGTCGGGCTTGCGCTGGCGCTCGGGCTAGAGGTCGCGCATGCGGAAGCAGCGCCACTCCGCCAGGTCAGTCCGCGCACTCTGCTCGGCGCTGGCCGTGTTGAGCGGTTGAAGCAATATGTGGAGGAAGATGGCGTCGGCGTGATCGTCATCGACGCCGCGCTCTCGCCCGTGCAGCAGCGCAATCTGGAGCAGGACACCGGCGCCAAGGTGATAGACCGCACCGGGCTGATCCTCGAAATCTTCGGCTTGCGCGCGCGCACCAAGGAAGGCCGCCTGCAGGTCGAGCTTGCGCGCCAAGGCTACGAACGCTCGCGGCTTGTGCGTACATGGACGCACTTGGAGCGCCAGCGCGGCGGCCTCGGCAAAACCGGCGGCCCCGGCGAAACCCAGATCGAGCTCGACCGCCGCCAGATCGCCGACCGTATCGTCAAGTTGAAGCGCGAACTGGAAGAGGTGCGCCGCACGCGCGGCCTGCAAAGGCGCGCCCGCACCCGCGCCGGCCTGCCGGCGGTCGTGCTGGTTGGCTATACCAACGCGGGAAAATCCACCTTGTTCAACCGCCTCACCCAAGCGGGCGTCTTGGCCAAGGACATGCTGTTCGCGACGCTCGATCCCACCGCGCGCGCGGTGAAGCTGCCGAGCGGACGCTCCGTGGTGATGAGCGACACGGTGGGCTTCATCTCCGATCTGCCAACCGAATTGGTTGCCGCTTTCCGCGCGACCTTGGAGGCCGTCACCGAAGCCGATCTGCTCATCCATGTGCGTGACATAGCCCACGCCGAGAGCGACCAGCAGCGCGCTGACGTGATGGGCGTATTGGCGCAGCTGGCAAAAGATGCTGACGGCAAAAGCCCGCCGGTGTTGGAAGCTTGGAACAAGATCGACCTGTTGGATGATTCCACGCGCGAGGCGCGCACGCGGCGCGCGCAGGCGCTAGAGGAGGGCGACTTGGCGCCGGTGGCGATATCGGCGGCCACGGGGGAGGGCATGGATGCCCTGCTCGCCGCTGTTGATCGCGCGGCGTTCTCCGCAACGCGCATCGTCACTATCACGCTCGCGCCTGGCGACGGCAAAACCCGCGCCCGCATCGCTGCCGCGGGTCGCATCCTGGAAGAAAGCGCCGACGAATCCGGCGCCATGACGCTCAAGGCCGAACTCAGCGCGGAAGACGCCGCGCGTTTCGCGCCGCCGGACTCGTCGCCAGAGGCGCCGCGCGCGGCGGCGGAGTAGGGCGCCCTATTTCGCCCCGAGCCGCTCCACCAGCTCCGCCGCGAACACCGACAACGTATCGTCGCGCGCGCCCATGACGACGATGCGGTCGCCCGGTTCGGCCAATTCAATCAGCTTGTCGCCGCAGGCGCCGCGTTCGGCGAACGCCATCGCTTGCAACCCCTTGGCGCGCACGCCGGCGGTGATGTGTTCGCTGCTGACGGCGCGATCGACTGTGCCGCCAAAATAAACTGGGTCCGGCATGATCAGCACGTCATCGGCGTTCATATAGCGGGCGAAGCACTCGATGAATTCATCGCGCATCAGCTTCAGCGGTCCGAAGCCGTGCGGCTGGAACATGATCAGGAGCCGGCCCGGAAATGCATGCAGTGTGGCAAGCGTGGCGGCGATCTTGTCGGGGTTGTGGGCGAAGTCGTCGAGCACAATCACGCCGTCCGTTGCGCCAACCACCTCTAGCCGCCGCTTTGTCCCCGCGAACCCCTCAAGCGCGCGCGCGGCCTCAGCCAGGCTCAGCCCATACGCGCGCGCCGCCGAGAGCGCGGCGAGGGCGTTGGCGACATTGTGTTCTCCCGGTACATCCAGCCGCACGGAGGCGGCAGCGCCGCTTTCGGGTTCGCATACGTCGAAGGCAATGCCATCGGGCGCGGGCCGGATGGCCGTCGTGTGCAGATCGGCCTGGGGCGAACGCAAGCTGAACGTGCGCGTGCGCACCAGCGCTTTCGATGCAAGCGCGGAAGTCTCTTCGTTGTCGAGGTTGAGCACCGCGATATCCGCCTTGGCGATGAAGCCGGCGAACAGCGCGCGCAGTTCGCTCATGCTCTTGTGGTCCAGGGCGATATTGTTCACGACGGCGATGCTGGGTTCATAGCGCGCGATCGAGCCATCGCTTTCATCCACCTCGCTGACGAACGCATCGCCCTTGCCCACCAGCGCGGAAGCAAACAGCGCCGCTGGCGTGACGAAATTTTTCATCACCGCGCCGTTCATCACCGTAGGGTCGCGACCGGCGCGGTGCAAAATCCAGGCGATCATGGCCGTGGTGGTGGATTTGCCGCTGGTGCCGGCGACGCCGATGCGCACGGGGGCGGCGTTGAACAATTCCGCGAGCAATTGCGGACGCTTTATATCTTCAGCGTCGACGCGGTGTGCGGCGACGACATCGGCCACCGTGTCCTCCACAGCGGCTGAACGCACCAGAATCTGATCGGCGCTCACCAGCCCACTGCCATCCTGCGGAAAAAGCCTGATGCCTTGCGCACGCAGATACTCAAACTTCGGCCCCAGGCGCCCTTGGTCGAACGAGCGGTCGGAGCCGGCCACCTCCACGCCTTTGCCACGCAGGATCAACGCCAAGGGCAGCATGCCCGAACCGCCGACACCACAGAAGAAATAGGATTTGGCCTGACTCATCGGCGAAGGTTATGAAGACAAACACCGCCCATCGGCAAGGCGGCGAAGAGGCGCGCCATGGCCAAGAAAGTCCGCATCGGCGTGGTCGCGCCGGGCGCTCCGATCGAGCCCGCATTGGCTGAGCGCGTCAAAATGTTCGCCGCCGACAGTTTTCTCGATCAGGCCCCGGAGATCGTTTTTCATCCGCAATGCTTTTTCTCCGCTGGCCCGTTCGCCGGCGACGACGCCGCGCGCGCAGCGGCTTTCATCGCGTTTGGCAACGATCCAACGCTCGACGCCCTCTGGTTCGCGCGCGGCGGCCACGGCGCCTGTCGCATGGCTGAGGCGGCGATCGATGGCCTTGGTGAGGCGGCGCGGGCGAAGACTTACCTTGGCTACGGCGATACCGGTGCTTTGTTGGCGGGGCTCTACAAATACGAATTTCCACACGTTGCGCATGGGCCCATGCCCATCGATATCATGCGTGCCGGGGGAGAGGCGGCGGTGAGGAGGGCGCTCGCTTATTTCGTCGAGCGAGGGCGCGACGCGCTCGAACTCAGCATCATCCACGACGGCAAGGCCGCAGCATTCAATATCCGCGTGCTCTCGGCCATCCTAGGCACGCCGCTGGAACCGGATTTAAGCGACCATGTGTTGTTGCTTGAAGATGTGTGTGAGTACCATTACCGGGTCGATCGCGCCCTCTTTCACATCACCTCCTCGCCCAATATCCGACGGGTGAGGGGCATCAAGTTGGGGCGTATTGTTGACGCGCCCGAGAACGAGCAGCCCTTCGGCGCCGGCGATGAAGAGATCGCGCAATACTGGTGCGCCCGCTCCGGCATCGCCTATCTGGGGCGGGCGGATATTGGGCATGATGTGGAGAACAAGGTCGTGCCGTTTGGGGCGCTGGGGAACTGACGAATAGGGGGCGGGCTTAAGCGCGTTCGTGGACCTTTGCCTCAACCCACAGCGCCTCCAACTCACCCAACGGCTGCGGCCCTTCGCGGCCTTGATCCGCCAAACGCCGTTCGATGTGCTGGAAGCGTGACGTGAACTTGGCGTTCGCCCGGCGCAGAGCTTCCTCGGGATCGACGCCCAGTTTGCGGGCGAGGTTGGCCATTACGAACAGGATGTCGCCCATCTCTTCGGCGATCGCCTCCTGGTTGCCGCCCGCGCGCGCCTCCGCCAGCTCCGCCAATTCCTCTTCGAGCTTCTCCAGCACCGGCTCGGGAGTGGGCCAGTCGAAATTGATGCGCGCGGCGCGCTTCGTCAGTTTCTCGGCGCGCATCAGCGCGGGGAGGGCCATCGCCACATCGTCGAGCAGCGAGGCGCCGGGGCGCTTGCTGGCCCGCTCCTGCGCCTTCAACGTCTCCCAGGCGCGTGTCTGCTCCTCCGCGGTGCGATCATCGCCGTCACCGAACACGTGGGGATGGCGTGCGATCATCTTGGCTGCCAAGGCGCCCGCGACGTCGGCGAAGTCAAACGCGCCTTGCTCCTCGGCCATGCGGGCGTGGAACGCGACCTGGAACAGGAGATCGCCAAGTTCCTCTTTCAGCGCCGGCATGTCCTCACGCGCGATTGCGTCGGCGACTTCGTAGGCTTCCTCGATCGTGTACGGGGCGATGGTGGCGAAGGTCTGCTCCAGGTCCCACGGACAACCGCCTTGGGGATCGCGCAGCCGCGCCATCACGTCCAAAACAGCCTGGCAGGCGAGCGCGTTTCGGCCGCAAACTCCAGGTGTTTCCTCTGCTGTATCAATGCGTTGCAGCGTCATGTGTTTCTCGCATAAGATAGATTATGGGAAATAACAAACCGACTCAGAGGGGCAAGTCCGCGCTCCAGCCATCATAGGCCGGTTCCACGCCCGCCGGCAGCCTCGCCTTCAAGCTCTGATAGTCGAGATCGAGATGCATGTTGGTCAGCACCGCGTGCTTGGGCTGCATTCGCGCGATCCAGCCCAGGCTCATGTCCAGGTGCGCGTGTGTCGGGTGCGGCTTCTCGCGCAGCGCATCGACGATCCACAGCGACAAGCCTTCAAGCCGCGCGTAGGTCGCTACCGGCATCGCGACAACGTCGTTGGAATAGGCGGCGTCACCCACGCGAAATCCCAGCGAAGTGGAAAAGCCGTGGTCCTGCTCCAGCGGCAAAATCTCCAGCATGCCGCCCGGCCCGTCGATCTCCACCAGCACAAGCGGCGCCATATGGCCGGCGTCGCGCACGATGCTCGGATAGCCGCCCTGGGATTGGAACGCATAACCGAAGCGCTGCATGAAGGTGGGCCGTGTCGGCTCGTCGAGCCATACGGGCAATTGCCGGCGCTGTTGAATAAAGAAGGCGCGGATATCGTCGAACCCGTTGGTCTGATCAGCGTGATCGTGGCTGATAAGTACTGCGTCGAGGTGCGATGGCTTCGCCGCCGCCAGTTGCAGGCGCAGCTCTGGGGGCGTGTCGATCAGCACCGTGGTGGCTTCACTAGGCGAGCCGGCGCCGCCGCGCCATTTCTGCAGCAACAGACCGCAGCGCGTGCGTCGGTTTTTCGGTTCGTTCGGATCGCAGGCGCCCCAATCGCCGGTGGCGCGCGGCACGCCGCCGGAGGAGCCGCAGCCGAGAATGGTGACGCGCAACGTACCCGTCATGGCGGCGCCAGTCCGCGCTCAATCTGCGGGAAGAGGCGAAAGAAGTTTTCGGCGAGCAGGGCGCTCCCCTCCCCCTCTTGGAGCCCACGCAATTTGCAGAAATAAGCCTGCACGTCAGCCACGTGCGCGGGCTCGCAGCGTTGGCCGCGATAAGGAACCGGCGCCAGGAAAGGACAATCGGTTTCGAGAATAACGCGGTCGAGGGGAACCTCGTGCGCCACCGCGCGCACATCGTCAGCGTTCTTGAAGGTCATGATGCCGGAAAACGAGAAATACGCGCCCACCGCCAACGCTCGCCGCGCCAGTTCCATGCCGCTGGTATAACAGTGCATCAGAATGCGGAGCGGCCCCCTGCTCGCCTCCCGCTCCAACAGCTCCGCCATCGCCTCGTCGGCTTCGCGAGTGTGGATGATGAGCGTCTTGTCCAAGGCGCGCGCCGCTTCTGCATGTGCGCGGAACACCCGCACCTGATCCTCGAATGGGCTGAACATGTAGTGCCGGTCCAAACCGGTTTCACCGACGCCAACGACCTTGCGATGGCTGCCAAGCTCAATCAAACGCCCCGCGGTGAGGCCCATATGATCCTTCGCATAATGCGGATGCGCGCCCACGCTCGCGTAAATATCCACGTGCGCCTCGGCAATCGCGATGACGTCCGGGAAGTTTTCGATTTTGTCGCAGATGGTGAGCATCCGCGCCACGCCAGCCGCGCGTGCGCGCGCGATTACCGCCTCGCGGTCTGCCGCGAAACTCTGATGGTGCAAATTGACGTGACTGTCGATCAGCATTGGACGCTTCATCGCCGCGCCGCCGCCGCGCGGTCAAGCATCCCGACGGCGCGCGCCAGCGCATGGCGCGGGTCCATGTCGAGCCCTTCGGCCTCCCAGCGCAGCGTCTCCAGCGCCGACCACGCCTCGGCCCAGTGTTCGCCGCCCTGCTCCACCCCAGCCGCGCGCGCCCATTCACCCGCGAGTTCAAGTACGCCATCCAAGCGTTCGAACGGTTCGCCGCTCATCTGCTCGTAAAGCGCCCCCAACACCGAGGCGGCTTCCCCGCGCAAGATGACGCTCTGGGCGCGGTCGAGCTTGGCGCCAGCGGCATCCACGCCTTGCGCCTTGAGCGCGATAGCGCGCCCCGGCCGACCCTTGGCGAGCTTCACCAGCGCCTCGTCGGTGCGCGCGCCCATCGCCGCGCGCACCAGATCGTCGCCGACCGAGCGCAGCGCCAAGCGCCGGCAGCGTGAGCGAATGGTCGCCAACGCCGCCCCTGGCGCGTGGCAGACCAGCAACAGCACGGAGCGGGCGGGCGGCTCTTCCAGCGTTTTCAGAATGGCGTTGGCGGCGTTGCGGTTGAGATCATCGACACAATCGATGATCGCGACCCGCATGCCGCCTTCGGAGGGCGCCAGTGAAAAGAACGCACCTAGATCGCGCGCATCGTCGACAGTGATTTCGCGGCGCGGTTTGCCGCGATCATTCAAGCCGCGCCGAAGTACAAACAGATCGGGGTGCGAGAGCGCTGCGATGCGCCGCGCCACAACATCGTCTGGGTCAACGTCAAGCGGGCGCGGGCCGAGATGCTTGGCCCCAAGCGCCGCGCGCGCGAAGCGATAGGCTAATGTTGCTTTGCCTAGCCCTTTCGACCCCGCGAGCAACCAAGCGTGGTGCATGCGTCCGCTCGTGAGCGCAACTGCCAACGCGGCTTCCTCGGCGTCGTGGCCGACAAACGATAACGTCTCGCGCGGATGCGGTGCGTTCGGTTCCCTATCGGTTTCCGCCGCTGGTTTTTCAGGTTTCATGGCGCACCCAGCCGCGCCGCGATGACGGCCAGCGCCCGCGCGAATACGACGTCGGCAGCCTTGTTTGCATCGAGCACAACACAACGCCCGGGTTCCCGCGCGGCGATCTGCGCGAACTCGTCGCGCACACGCCGGTGGAATTCCAATCCCTTCTGCTCGAAGCGGTCTTCGCCAACATGCGCGCCGCGCGAGCGCGCGAGCCCCGCAGCCGCGTCAATGTCGAGAATTAGCGTCAAGTCTGGAGTCTCGACGCCGATTTGCCGGTTAAGCTCGTCGAGCACATTTGGATCAAGGCCGCTTCCGCCCACCTGGTAGGCGCGTGTTGAATCGACATATCGATCGCAGATCACCCAGGCGCCGCGTGCCAGCGCCGGTCGAATTTTGTGGATAAGGTGATTGAGGCGAGCCGCCGCGAACAGCAACGCTTCCTCGTGCGGGCTCCAGCGCGCGGCGTCTCCTTGCACGAGCAGCGTGCGGATAGCGTCCGCCCCTGCCGCCCCTCCTGGTTCACGCGTCAATACAATTTCCCGCCCGGAGGTGTTCAAGGCCTCGCCGAGCTGGTGCGCGAGTGTGGACTTTCCGGTGCCCTCGCCGCCTTCCAACGTGATAAACCGGCCCTGAGCCATGGGTGTCATTCAGCGCCGAACAGCGTCAGGCGCAAGCCCTCCCAGGCGCGCGCGAACGGATTGGCGCGGCCGATCCCGCGACTCGCAACCAGTGGGAAGCGTTGCGTTTCAAAGCCAGCGCCCTCAACCACGAGTTCAGCCACCACTTCGCCCTCACGAATGGGCGAAGGCAGCGGCCCGGCGTAGGCGATGTGCGCGGTAAGACCTGCCTGCACACCGCGCGCGCCGCCGACGGCGATGTCGCCTTGCGCCAACAAGGGTACCGCGCGGCGCGAGCCCAGGCGCACTTGTGCTTCGCCAACTTGATCGCCAGCCGCGTACAATTGTGTTGCACCAAAATCATGGAACGCGGCGCGCATGATGCGAATAGATTCACTGCGCCTCTCGGCCATCGAGTTCAGCCCATTGAACACAATAATACGGCGTTGTCGGTCGAGCACTGCCGAGCCAACCAGTCCAAAGCCGGAATCGTTGGTGTGACCAGTCTTGACGCCGTCGGCGCCGTCAAAGCCGCCTAGCAACGGATTGCGGTTTTCCTGGCGGTGATTGTTGTAGCTGAACTCACGTTCGGAATAAAACCGGTAGAGCTCGGGGTAAGTAACGATGAGATGGCGGGCGAGACGCGCCAGATCCGCCGAGCTGATGACGTGATCGGGATCGGGCAGGCCCGTGGCGTTGCGGAAATGCGCCGTGCGTAAGCCCAAGGCTTGCGCGCGTTGGTTCATCTCCGCGACGAACACCTCCTCGGAGCCGGCGATGCCCTCGGCCAGCGCCACGCACGCATCATTGGCCGACACGATAATGAGGCCGCGCAACAAGTCGCGCACGCTCACTTCGGAATTGAGTTCCAGGAACATGTGCGAGCCGTCGGAAACCGCGCCTTGGCGCCACGCGCGTTCGCTGACTCGGAAGCGCGTTTCCATGTTGATTTGGCCTGATTGCAACCGTTCAGCGACCAATAACACCGTCATCAGTTTCGACATCGACGCTGGCGGCATCGGCGCGTCGCAGACGTTGCAGTACAGAACCAACCCACTGGCGCCGTCCATGATGGTCACGTGCTGCGCGGGGGTGGTGAAGGCGCCGTCTTGAGCGCGCGCGGGCGTCGCGGCGAGTATCACTGCCCCCAAGGCCACCAGGGCGCCAAGCATCCATTTCAGGGTCATCGTGCCGCCGAATCGTTGAAGCGCCGCGCCGACGCCAGAGTGACAGAAGCGAGCCAAAGCGGGCGCGTCAATCAAGCAACTGCCTAGCGCGATGCCACGATAGTCTCGCCGTACCCGAGAGACGCGAGCGTGCGCTGGGCGGCATCCGCCTCTTCGCGGCTGCCCCATGGCCCCACGCGCACCCGAAATAACGCACCGATTGCGGTTTGGCGGACATCGACCGCCGCCGGACCGGCTGGTTCCACTTCGCCGCGGACCCGTTGCGCGTTGGCGGGATCCGAATAGGCCCCAACCTGGACAAAGTAGCCGCCTTCGCCGCCTGGAGTCGGCGCGTGCGGTACGCGCGGGTCCTCCACGGGCGCTGCGTCAAGGTCGCTATCGGCATGTTCGGGTGTCGGCGGGAGCAGGGAGGTTGGTCCCTCTTCGGCGAAACCTTGTGGCGCAAGAGACGTCGGCTGCGCTCGCGAGGATGCCGGGGCAGGTGTGGCGTCGCTATTAAGCCGGCGGGGGGCGGGCCCCAAATAGCGAACATGAACCTGCGCGTGCCCGGCCTGCTCAAAGCCCAGCACCGTCGCCGCGCCGTGCGACAGATCGATCAGTCGCTCACCCACAAACGGTCCCCGGTCGTTGACGCGCACGATGATCTCGCGCCCATTCTCCAAATTGGTGACCTGCACCAGGCTCGGGATGGGCAGCGTCGGATGCGCGGCAGTCAGCGCTTCCTGGTCGAACACCTCCCCGCTGGCGGTGCGTTGGCCATGGAATTGGGGGCCATACCATGAGGCATTTCCAGTCTCCGAATAGCCCGGCTCAGGTGTAGGCACATACCAACGGCCGTTGGCTTCATAGGGTGGGCCAACGCGCTCAGGCTCGAGCCAATCGGGCGGTAAGGCCCCCTGCTCGGTTTGCGGCGCAGCGGACGTAGCGGCTGGCAATTGAGCCTGAGCCGCGACGGACAGCGCGGGGGCGCTCGGACGACGCAAATCGATAATTGCGCCGCCGCGGCGTTGAGATGCGCCATAGCCGTAGGAAGTCTCGCCGCCGCCAGCGAGGGCGTCCCCCAAAGACGCCGTCGAAACGCGCGTCGCCGCGCCCTGTCCCGCATAGACGATCGGCGCCGGGTCAGCCGCCGCTGATCCGAACGCGCCAACGCTGAAACAGAAAAAGACAAAGGCGCGCGGCGCGAAGCGGGTCATCAGTCAGGCAGGCTCCTAGCAGAGCCGCCCATATACACGCATGAAATTGAGGTCTCGTAAGCTTTTATCCTTTCTTCAACTTCATCAATAACCCGCACTAACCAAGCCGGGTCGCCAAACGCCTTGTCGACATTGCGAAGCGCACCAGACGCTGTTAGGCGCATCCCTCGCGGGATGGGTGGCCGAGTGGTTTAAGGCACCGGTCTTGAAAACCGGCGTGGGCGCAAGTCCACCGTGAGTTCGAATCTCACCCCATCCGCCACTGGCCCTGTTTGTTCACGTTCGCCGGTATCCGCCTCCGCCCGGCTTCCTTCCTTGAAAATCCATACATTACAAGGCGAGTGGCACCGGCCGGCGTTCGTAAGCAACCGTTGACGCGCGCGCCCGACCGGCGCTATCAACGTTGATACGGGCGTGGATGAGCCCAAAACCCGGAATCGAACGGACCCTGACATGGCCGCTTGCAAGCTTTCCGACGCCAAGGCGAAGCGCCTGACGGCGCCGGGCGTCTATGCCGACGGGGCGGGGCTTTACCTCCAGGTCACGCGCGGCAAGGCCGGCGGCGTGCGCCGCTCATGGTTCGTGCGCCTGCGCCTGCCGGACGGGCGCTCGCGCGACATGGGGCTAGGGACATTCGAGCTTGTGCCGCTGGCGGATGCGCGCGCGAAGGCGCAGGCGGCGCGCATCGAAGCCAAGGCGGGCCGTGACCCGCTGGCGGCGCGCGAAGCGGAAACGCTTCAAGCCAAGGTGGCCGCCGCGCGTTCGCTTACTTTCCGTCAGGCGGCCGAAGCCTACATCGCCGCCCACCGCGACCGCTGGCGCAACGCCAAGCACGCCGATCAATGGTCCGTCACGCTCGCAACCTACGCCTATCCGGTGTTCGGCGATTTTCAGGTGGCGGTAGTCGACAAGCGCGACGTGCTGGCGTCGCTTGAACCGATCTGGACGGCCAAGCCGGAAACCGCTTCGCGCGTGCGCGGGCGCATTGAAGCGGTGCTCGATTGGGCCGCCGAGCGCGGCCACCGCGCCGAGGGCGACAATCCGGCCCGCCGTGAGCGGCTGAAACATTCCCTGCCGTCGCGCGCGGCGCTCGCCAAGGCCAAGCCGCGTGGCAACCATGCGGCGCTGGCGTTCGCCCAAGCGCCCGCGTTCTGGGCCGATCTGGCCGCCCGGGAGGGTATGGGCGCCAAGGCGCTTGCCTTCGCCATCCTGACCGCCGCGCGCACGGGCGAGGTCATCGGCGCCGACCGGCGCGAGATGGACCTAGAGCGCGCTGTGTGGACCGTGCCGAGCGATCGGATGAAGGGCGGGCGCGAGCACCGCGTTCCGCTCTCCAAGCCCGCGCTGGCGCTGCTTCGCGAACTGGGGCCGCAAGCGTCGGGTCCGGTGTTCGCCGGGCCGAACGGGGCGCTTTCCAACATGGCGCTGCTGCAATGCCTGCGCCGCATGGGCCGCGCCGACATAACCGCGCACGGCTTCCGGTCCACCTTCCGCGACTGGGCCGCCGAGCGCACCGCGTTTGCGCGCGAGGTGGCCGAAGCGGCGCTCGCGCACGCCATCGGCGACGCGGTGGAAGCGGCCTACCGGCGCGGCGATCTGTTCGACAAGCGCCGCAAGCTCATGGACGCATGGGCGGGATATCTGGAAACGCCGTCCGCGTCTGGCGCGGTGGTGAACCTGCGCAAACGCGAAAAGACCGGCTGACGGCGAATCGCCAGCCTGCATCGGAGCGCTGACAATGACCGACCCCGAAGTACACGAGATTATCGTCGGTGCTGTTACCACCTGGGCCGGTCAGGATTACGATGAGGACAGCATCTCACACATCGCGCACGCCGTTGTTGGCGCCCTCGCTACCAGCGGATACGCCATCGTCCGGGTTGATGCCGATGTTGTGCGGCGCGTTCTTGTCGAAATGGCGAAAGAGAGGGAGAGCAAGCGATGACCGTCTCGCGTCCGGTGATCTACGATACGACGCACCGGGAACGTTGGACGCGAACGGCCTGGATTGCGTGCGCGAGCGATGTGCCAACCCCGCCCGCATCCGGCGCGGTGGTGAGCCTGGGCAAGCGGCGGGGTTCGTCTAAACTCTGATTCGGCGCGGCTAGGTTTGGCCGCCGAACGCCCGCTTTCCGCATCGGGTCCGCCGCGCCTCTTCCTTCCATGCGGAGCGCTGCGGAGCGCGAACATGAGCGATAGTGCGGCGGGTCAATTCCCGTGGCTTCCCGGCGAAGGCGCGCGGCTGCCTGATCCCGCTTTCACCTACAGAGACGATTCTGAACCGCCGCAACATCTCATGCTGGCACTGCGGCTGTTAGCGCAAGGCGCCGCCGCTGATGGGCCGGCGCCCCCCGAATGGCTTGTTGGGATTGAAGCCGACGCGCTCAATGCGCCCATTCGCTGTTTCGCGCGCGAGCGCTTTGGCTTGCTCCCCATTTGGAACCAGGCGCGCGGCGCTTACGATTGGTACGAGGCCGGCGACTGGAAGAAGGCCGACGACGGCTCGCAAACTGCGCCCGCCGTCCCGGTTGCGCGCGAGGCGGCGCTAGAGCGGTGCTGGCGCGGCTACGCCGGGCTCTTGCAGCAAGAGCTTGCGACCGCGCAAGAAACGCCCGCCGAGGCGCTGGCGCGCATTCCCGTCGAATGGGAGCGATGGAAGCAGGCGCGCGCTGCGGCGTTCGCCGCTGGGTGGCGCGACGCCGCCGCATGGCCGCCTGCATTGGCGCTTTCGTGGATCATGTTCGCGGGCGATTGGCCGCGCATTGCCGCCTACTTGCGCAATGGAAAGGACATGCCCACAAGCGCCATCTTTCTAGACGCCGTTTTCACGGGCGCCGAGCAAGACGCGCCGAACCTGGACGTCAGCAAGCGCATGTGGACCGCAATGCGAAGCGGCGCCGTGGTAGTCTATGGCGTGCTTGGGGGCCAAGGCGCATCGGCGCCAATCGCGCCCGCCGATTTGCTGACCCTGCTTTGGGCTATCGATCCGCCCGACGCCAGTGCGATATTGAAGCGTTCCGGGCTGATATACACAAACGTACTCATTGACCGCGCCACGCTGGAGAAGGCGTTTCCGGCCGCGGGCGCACCTGCGCCAGCGAGAGACATGGCTGCCTTGATCCGCGAGGTGGCGCCCGCGTGCGTTCCGGACGGCGCGCGGGCGAGCGTGCGTAACGAGGCAATCCGCAAGGCCATCTGCGCTCGACAGGATGGACCGAAAACCCTCAATCCGAAATGGCCGAGCGATACGACGATCAAGCAGGCTCTCCGCGGTACGCGCTACCTGAAGAGCCGGCCCCGGCCTTAGTCGGCTTAGACGGAATTGGACACGGCTAACTCTGTCCACAACGCGCGCGCAATCCTGACAATCTCCCGCGTGCGCTCGCAGCCGAGCACGAACGAACGGGAGAAACCACCGTGACTCGCTTACTGACCGTCAAACAATTCTGCGCCGCCTACGGCATGGGCCGCACGCGGCTCTATGACCTGATCGCCGCCGGCAAAATCGAAGCCGTGAAGGATGGGCCGAAGACTCTCATTCCGGTGGAGTCCGCCGAAGCTTGGGCCGCGAGCCTGCCGCGCTTCCGCTCCGGCGCGGCCAACGCGCGCCAAGTCGCCGAAGCATGAGGGGGAGCGCACACGATGACCGGACAAACGAAACCCGCCGCGTGGGGCGCGGCGGGCTCGAGAATTGTGCTTAGCTGCCCGGCGAAGCACCCCGAAAATAGACCCGCCACGTCATGCGATCAAGAGGCGCGAACGCGGCACGCCTGTCTGCGGACGCTGGCGGACGTTGTGAGCATGGGCGCGAGCGAAGCGCCGAGCCGTGAAAGCCGCGAGCGCTTGCATGCGGCCACCGCCTGCATATTCGACGCGCTCGCCATCGAACGGCGCTCGCTTCAATGCGGGAGGCTCGCATGAGCCGTTTCGAGCTGGCGCAAGCAGTGCGCGCGCTCATGGCGTGCGGGCTTCGCCCTGTGCCGATGTATGCGGCGACGAAACGCCCGGCGCTCAAAGGCTGGCGCGAGCGCGCTGCGGGCGGCGATGGATCCATTGCCGCGATGTTCGCGGAAGCGAGCCAAGCCGACGCGCTGGGTATCGCCACCGGCGCGGGCGTGTTCGTTGTTGACCTGGACCGAAACCACGGCGACGGCGCGGACGGAATCGCCACGTTCGCCGCGCTTGTGCGTGAGCACGGCGCCATCGCGCCTGGACCGCGCGTCAAGACTCCCGCCGGCGGATTGCATCTCTACTTCACCTGCCCTGGCGAACGCCGCGTGCGCTCGCGAGCGGCGATTGCAGCGGGCGTTGACGTGAAAGGCGAAGGCGGGCTTGCGATGTGTCCGCCAAGCGAGCGCGGTGGCGTGGCGTATCGGTGGGCGCCGGACCCGTGGACACTTGCCATTCCGCAAGCGTCGGCCTGGTTGCTCGATATGGCCGCGCCCATCGCGCCAGAACGGCCGCCGGCGCCGATCAAACCCTATGAGGGGTGCGAGCATCCCTACGCCCGCGCGGCGTTGGAGCGCGAGCTGCGCACGGTAGCGAGCGCAGCTCCTGGCCAACGCAACGCCGCGCTGTTCAAGGCCGCCGCTTCGCTTGGCGGACTGTGCGCGGCGGGCGCGCTGCCTGCCGGTCCGGTGGCGGCGCAGCTACTCAATGCGGCGTTCGCGTGCGGGCTTGTCGGCGAAGATGGGCGCGGTGCGGTGGAGGCCACCATTGCGAGTGGGCTGAAACACGGGAGGGAAAGCCCGCGCTCGATACCGGAACGGAAAGCGGGAGGGCGCCATGCTCGGTGAAGGATTTGCCACACACGCATTGGCGCAAGCGGTGGCGCAGTTTCCGCAATCGGCGCCGGTGCAAATTAGCTGCCCCGATCCGATCGAAGCGAGCGACTTTCTCGCCATGGTCATTCCACCGCGCAAGCTGTTGCTCGCGCCTTGGCTGCCAGAAAAGGGCCTGGCGATGATCGCCGCGCCGCGCGGAATCGGTAAGACGCACGTGGCGCTCAATGTCGCCTACGCGGTAGCGAGCGGCGGGATGTTTCTGCGTTGGCAAGCCGAAGCACCGCGCCGCGTGCTCTACATCGACGGGGAAATGCCGGCGGTGACGCTGCAAGAGCGGCTGGCCCGCATTGCCGAGAAAGCCGACGCAACGCCCGCGCAAGGCGCGCTCGCGTTCGTGGCGGCCGATCTAAGCGAGTTCGGCCTACCCGATCTTTCGACGCCGGAAGGGCAAACCGCGTTCATGCCGAAGCTCGCGGCATTCGATCTTGTCGTTATCGACAATCTCTCGACTCTCTGCCGAACCGGACGCGAGAACGAAGCAGAGTCCTGGGCTCTTGTGCAGGCGTTCGCGTTGGAGCTGCGGCGGGCCGGAAAGTCCGTCCTGTTCGTCCACCACACCGGCAAGGCCGGCGCGCAACGGGGAACGTCCAAGCGCGAGGACGTGCTTGATAGCGTGCTGTTGCTGAAACGCCCCGACGATTACGAGGCCAGCCAGGGCGCGCGGTTCGTGGTTACGTTCGATAAGGCGCGCAGTTTCACCGGCGACGACGCGAAGCCGTTCGAGGCCGCGCTCAATCCTCTGACTGGCGCTTGGAGCATGACGGAGGCCACCGCCGCGCGCGACGCCAATATTAGGGAAATGAAGCAACAAGGATTCAGCGGGCGCCAAATCGCGCGGGAGCTGGGGGTTAACGCCTCCACCATTTCGCGCGCCCTGAAACGCACCAATGGGAGTGCCCATGCCGACGATTGACCCGCCCGGCGCGCGAACAGCAGCGGAAAGTGTTGCGCGTTGCACGCCCCTATGCACGCAACACGCAACACCTGCCGAACGAGCGCAACACCCCGCGCAACACCCCGCGCAACACCGGCAAGCGGCGGACGTGAAAGCCCTTGCGCGACAAGCCTTGGAACGGATCGAAGCGCGCAACACCCCGCGCAACGCGGTGCGCAACACTGGCGTTGCAGAGGTGTTGCGCGTCGCATTGAGCGCGCAACACCCTGCCGAACATGGGCGGACGGCGGTCAGCGCGGCCGATTGGCGTGACCTGTTCGAGGAACGCGCGGCCATCCGTGAGCATGACGGGGGCATGAGCCGACCCGACGCCGAAACCGGCGCGCTGGCCGATCTGGCGCAGCGCTGGCGCGCGATGCATCCCCAGCCCGCGTCCGGCGATGGCGTCTGTGTTCACTGCGGCAAGCCTGGATCCGATACGCCCGTGCTGGCGCAGGGCGGCCATGCGTGGATACACCGCGCGTGCTGGCCGGCGATGGATGCGGCGCGCGACTCCAAGGCGCTGGCGGCCGTGCGGGCGCTTCTCACATGACGCGAAAGAAAACACGGAGGGCGAAGCGACGGCCGGCCGTTCCGGCCTATGTGCCGAGTAAGGTCTTTCCTGTGCGCGTGATCGACGGCGCCACGAAAGCCGAACAGGCGCAGCAAGTCGCGCGCGACCTGACCGCGCCGGAAGCCTCCGCAACCCGTGTTATCGTTACTGCCGAGGGCAAGAGCATAGCCGGCGAATGGCTGGATGTGCCCGGAATGCTTGCCGAGCTGCGGCGTGTGGCGAGCGAAGTGAACGGTGGCGATCTATCTCACCCCGAGGCCATGCTCATGAACCAGGCGCAATGGCTGCAGGCGCTATCGACGCGGCTCATTGAACGCGGGTGGTCGCAAGAGGGATTGCCGCAATTCGAGGCGTTCATGCGCCTTGGCCTGCGCGCGCAGGCCCAGAGCCGACAATCCATCGAAGGAATCGCGCTCCTGAAACAGGGGCCGGCGATCTTCGCCCGACAAGCCAACGTCGCGGCGAGCGGAGGCGCGGTGCAAGTCAACAACAACGCGGCGCCTGCCTTGCCCGCACGCGGGGCGGATTCCGATTTCCTGCAAAGCGAACTATCATCGGCCCATGCCCTACACGCGCACGCCAGCCCATCGCAGCGCACAAGCGCAACGGATTCGCCAATGGCGCCCGTGGGAAAAATCGACCGGTCCTAAGACCGAGGCCGGCAAATCGCGATCAGCCCGCAATGCCTATAAAGGGGCGGTGCGCCTAGAGCTGCGCGCGCTGGCGCGTGCCCTGCGAGAAAACGCGCGCCGGATTGTATAGGCACGGCTAGCGCGAGAGAGCCCGGCGCTCATGCGGTGGGGACTGTAAGAGCGGAGGCGAACCTCAGCTTGTTGTTTCGAGCCAGGCCGCGCGCTGTAGTCTACCCATCAAGCGAACAGTAAGAAAAAACCCAATGCCGCCCGTGACCGTCACAAAGACAGCCAGCCACATTGGCATCTCCACGTCCCCCAAAAGCCCTACAACGCCCATGAAGAGAACGGCCTCGAAAACAAACGCAATATGGACAAAGGAATCATTCGTGGCTTTCTTCCGGACTTCTTGCCCCGCGCGCACATTGCGCGCGCGTTCGTGGCTGTCTGTCACTGCTTTAGTGTAGAGCGTCCGGGACCGATATTTCTGCCCCTCAAACTCGACCGCGTCGATGCGATCACTCCTGGCTGTCGGGGCAAAGTCTTTCTCCCTCGCGGTCTTCTCCCTCCGATCGTTAAGCACGCCGTGCTGCACCAGATCACGGCCGGTTTGTTGTGCTTGGTTGCTGGTTTGGGTGACGTTTGCCATGGGGCTGGATGCTAGCGCCGTCGCGCGTTGGCGCAAGCCCAACGGCCGCGCTCGCCTTGGCTATCGTGGGGGGGGCATGGATCGCGCATCCATGCAGTGCATTTCGCTACAGAACGGGCCTTTCGCGCAGGATCATCGTGGCTCTGAGAACAACGCCGGAGATGAGGAAGGCGGACTCTACACAATCTCCAATATTGCTGCTAACGTTCCCGTCGCGATTGGGGAGATGGGTTCGCGAAGCTCTGCCCCAGGTCGCTACGCGCGTCTTGATCTAGGTCGTAACGGGGGAGAAAAAACCCATGCGCTCTATCGTGTTCTGTTTAGCCCTGTTCGGCTTAGTCGCCTGCGCAACACCCTATCAGGAGAGCGGTTTTACGGGCGGGGTGACCGCTGCACCGCTTGGTGGCGACACCTACCGCATCTCAGCGAGGCTCAACGCCTATTCCGATCAAACCATGGTACAGGACTATCTCCTGCTCCGCGCTGCCGAGACAGCGCTGGCCCAAGGTGCTATCGGCTTCGTCATCCTCGACGCGCGTGACAACAGCCGCACCGGAACGTATGTCGCGCCGGGATCGTCCACGACGACGGCGACGGTGAACACGTTCGGCAACACCGCCTACGGCACGGCCAACACGACCTACACGCCGGCGCAAGCCTATAATTTCGTTCATCCAGGCGGGATTCTGCTAATTGGCCTAGTGCGTCAACACGATCCAAACCTGCGCTATTTCAACGCGCAGGAGATCAGCACCGCCATCGGTCCGCGAGTGCGGCGTGGTGGAAACTGATTGCGGGGCAACGCGGTGCTGGATCGCCCGCCACCGCGCGCCCGCAACCGCCCGCTTTCGCGTCGAAAACATTGATAGCAGCGTGGATAGGCGCAGAGCCCCTCCAAAAGCCGTTTAGGATCAATACCGTTAGGCGGACACCCCATCCGCCACGGACCCCGCAACTTATCCGAAGATGAAATCGCCTGGGTTGACGGTCGCGCTGTTGGCGAGGGTGATGGTGTCGTGGATCGTGCCGTCGGCGGAGTTGATTTGCCAGTGGACCGCGTCGAGTTGGACGAAGGTGGCGCCGGCCGCTGCCGTGCCGTAGCCGAGGAACAAGAAGCTGTCGTTGTCGCCGACGCCGGCCGAACTGAAGTCAAGCACGCTGTCGCCGCCCGCTTGGCCCGCGCGGAACACGAAGGTGTCGTTACCGGTGCCGCCCGAGAGCGTGTCGGCGTCAGCGCCGCCGTCGAGCACGTTATCGAAATTGTTCTTGCCGGCAATGGTGTCGGCTTGCGCCGAACCGATAACGTTTTCGATCGACACCAGGGCGTCGCCAGCCGCGTCGCCGCCGGCGCCGGTTCCCGCTTGCAGATTGATGGTGACGCCCGCGGCGGAGGCGGAATAATCCGCCGTGTCGGCGCCCACGCCGCCGCCGAGCGTGTCGTTGCCGGCGCCGCCGACGAGCACATCATCGGCCGCGCCGCCGAGCAAGGTGTCGTTGCCGGCTTCGCCGAACAGATGATCGCCGCCACCGCGCCCGGTGATGGTTTCGTTGCCGCCGCCGCCCCAGATGAGATTGGCGTTGTCGTTGCCGGCGAGCGTATCGGTGCGCGTGGCAGTGCCGATGATGTTTTCGATCGAGCTATAAACATCGCCATTGGCCTCGCCGCCGAGCGCCAGCCCGGAAAACAAACGCACATCGACGCCGGTGAGCGAATTGGCATAGCTCAACGTGTCGACGCCATTACCGCCGTTCAGCACATCGCCGCCATAGCGCCCCATCAACACATCGTCGCCATCGCCGCCGTTCAACGTATCGGTGACAAAATCGCGACCGGAAAGCACATCGTTGACCGAAGAGCCAACGACAATCTCGATCGACGCCAGCACATCGCCAAGCGCATCGCCGCCAAGGCCGGTTCCCGAGAACAGATCGATCGTCACCCCGGAGACCGACGTCGCGTAATCCGCCGTGTCGCTCCCCGCGCCGCCTCCCAACGTATCGGCCCCCGCGCTGCCAACCAAAACGTCATCGCCATCGCCGCCCAGCAGCGTGTCGTCGCCGCCGCCGCCGTTCAGGATATTTGCTCCCGTGGATCCAGTCAGCGCATCGACGAGCGCTGAGCCGATGAGGTTTTCGATCAACGCCAATGTATCGCCTTGGGCGTCGCCTCCGCTTCCGACGCCGCTGGCGAGGTTAACGCTTACCCCACTCGCGGAGGCGGCATAATCAACGGTATCGATGCCACCGCCGCCATCTATTGAGTCCGCACCGCCGCCGCCGACCAGGCGGTTGTTGACGGCATTGCCGATGATCGTGTCATTGCCCGCGCCACCGATCGCGTTCTCGATCACCGCGCCGCGGGCGATGGCGATATTGCCCACGGCGATGGGCGTATTGGTCGCTGGCCCCGCACTCGAGAATGCTTCCTCGCGCAGATCGATTTCCGAAGCCGTGGCATACCCCGACAGGTCAAGCGTGTCGTTGCCGCCGGCGTCCCAGATCGCGAACACCGCCGCCAGCGTTCCCGATACGATGGTGGTGTGTTGGTGACCAGTGTTGGCGTTGAAGCCATAAACCGTGTCGCCGGTGCGCGTTGTCGCGTTGGCGCCGTACAGCAATTGCGCGGCGGCGATATCATGCAATTGTGGACCGGCGGAAAACGCGCCCAAACTGCCGCCTGTGTTGGTGGAACCGAAATAGCTCATGATCGTGAACATGCGCGCATCTTGCCAATAGACCGCGTCGGTTTCGTAGGTGATGGTGAGCCCAGGGCCGGCGTTGTAATCGCCGGGATGGCTCAGCCCGATGGCATGGCCGATCTCATGGGCCAGGACATGTGGTCCGAACTCACCGAACACTGGATTGGAATTGTCGGCAATGGAGAAATTTACCCAGACGTCGCCCGCCGCGGCGCCCGCTCCCGTGGAGAAGGGACTGGGATAGAAGGCGAAGGCGGACGCGCCCTCCGCGCCGGTGGCGTAATTCGAGAACAAGATCGAGGCGTTGTTTGAATAGGCGCCTTCGCCGCTGCTGCCCGCGCCGACGCGTTGAAAAGTGATGTTGGCGACTTCGGACCAGAGGGCCAGCGCTTCTTCCGCGACCAATATTTGTGTTTCGCTGAAACGCGTAAATCCGGCGGTGTCGTCGGGCATGGCGGCCGGCGCCGTGGAGCGAAAGGCGTAGCTGACAGTGACAGCCGTTCCCCGCACGACGTTCCAACTCACATTGTCGCGCGTGATCTGCGCGGCGGCTTGGTCCCAGCTAAAGATGGGCAGGCCGTTCGCCGCGATGCCGTCCGTCGGCGGCGCAAACCCCTGGGGCCGCAAAGGATCGGGAGCAGCGCTCCATTCTCCGATCGGCAACGTGTTGCGCTCCCACCATGGCGGCGAAGCGTCCACTGCGGTTGGGCGTACTTGGGCGAGAAAACCGCGTGGGATGAGAGGCATCGGAAAATCCCCATTTGCTGCGAACCTGAACCTAACGCGTTCGCCGGTCTTGTGAAACAGGCGCCGGGCCCCCTCGGCGCTTCGTCACAAGCTCGTAACGCTAGGTCTGAAAGAACGCGGCCTCTGTTTTCGTTGTTATTTCTTCGAGCGAAACGCCGTCCGCCAGTTCGATGAGCCGCATCGGGCCGGTTCCGTGTTTGTCTATTTCGAACACGCCCAGGTCGCTGATCACCAGATCGACGACGCCGACGCCAGTCAGCGGCAGTTCGCACTTCTTCAGCAACTTCGGCGCGCCCTCTTTCGAAGTGTGCTCCATCACCACCACAACGCGCTTGACGCCCGCCACCAGATCCATCGCCCCGCCCATACCCTTGACCATCTTGCCCGGCACCATCCAGTTGGCGAGGTCGCCACGTTCGGACACTTCCATGGCGCCCAGGATCGAAAGATCGATATGGCCCCCGCGGATCATGGCGAAGGAGTCTGCAGAGGAGAAATACGAGGTTTTCTTCAAAGCCGTAATGGTCTGCTTGCCGGCGTTGATGAGGTCGGCGTCGACTTCGTCCTCATACGGAAAGGGCCCCATGCCGAGCATGCCGTTCTCGCTCTGCAGCGTCACTTCCATGCCAGGGGGGATATAGTTGGCGACCAGCGTGGGGATGCCGATGCCGAGGTTCACATAGAAGCCGTCGCGCAGCTCCTTCGCGGCGCGCTGCGCGAGTTGATCGCGGGACCAGGGCATTATTCAATCTCCCTCAAACGTTCGCCGCGTTCCTCCAGGTTAGAGAAGGCGCTGACTTGCGACATTGGCTCTGGAAACAGGCGTTCGAACAAGGCGAGCATGGGGGTAAGCGCAATCAGGCCGTCGTCGTAATTGTCCTGGCAATACCGATACATGAGAAAGGACCTGCTGCGCGTCCGAGCCTCGATGAAATAATGAGGCGCGTGTATGCAGATTTCGATCACCTCTTCGTCAGACTTTACCGGCCGCCTCAGCCCGTAAAGGCCGTCGATCGGCAAGTCTGGGTCGAGCGCCCATAGACCGTCAATTGCCGACGTTACCGAACGCGCTTCGCCTAGCGGGATGGGACGCCGTTCAACTAGAGCGAGGCGGCCCTGAGCATAGGTTCCATAGCCGTCGGTATGGCGCAGCTCGGCAAAGCAGACCTCCTCCCGACAGGCGATTGTCAACGCTCCAGGTCGTCGATGCCATGCATGCCAAACGAGCCGATAAGCATCGCCGCCCTCTTCTAATGGCTCCAGCTGCATTGAGCCCAGGTCGCTCGCATGCGGGGGCTCCTCAGCGCTAGCGTCGGCAACAGACAACAGCAAGCAAAGAGCAGCCAGATGCACGCAATGGGCACGGCGGGCGATCATACCGCTTCCTTCTTGCGCGTCGTCCGCTGCTCAATTCGCTTCTCGAAACTCCCCTGCACAATCCGAGCCACATAAATCCCCGGCGTATGAATAGCGTCTGGATCAAGCTCGCCCGTCGGCACAAGCATCTCCACTTCCGCCACGCACTTCTTCCCGGCGGTCGCCATCATCGGATTGAAATTGCGCGCGGTCTTGCGGAAGATGAGGTTGCCCTCCTCGTCGCCTTTCCAGGCTTTCACCAGCGCAAGGTCGGCGACAAGGCCGGTTTCCAGAACGTAGGTCTCACCGTTGAAGACTTTCGTTTCCTTACCTTCAGCCACCAAAGTGCCGACGCCAGTCTTCGTATAGAACCCCGCAATGCCGGCGCCGCCGGCGCGGCAGCGTTCGGCCAGCGTGCCTTGCGGATTGAACTCCAACTCGAGTTCGCCGGAGAGGTACTGGCGCGCGAATTCCTTGTTCTCACCGACGTAGGACGAGATCATTTTTTTGATCTGTTTGGTTTCGAGGAGGAGGCCCAGGCCCCAGCCATCGATTCCGGCATTGTTGGAGATGACGGTGAGTCCGCTCACCCCGGTGTCGCGCAAGGCGACGATCAGATTTTCTGGGATGCCGCAAAGGCCGAATCCTCCCGACATTATGCTCATCCCGTCGAAGGTGAGCTCCTGGAGTGCTGATTTCGCATCCGGAAAGACTTTTTTGACCATGACCAGGGATTAAGCAGCTCCGCGCCGCGGCGCAATGTCAGCCTACCCTAAAAACAGTTGCGCCGACCGCTGAGCCGGCGGCCGGCGCTTCTGCTCCGCCCCGGAGTGGGACGAAATGCTGGTTCCGGTACGAGCGAGGGACAAAAATCGTCCAGAACCGAGGATGATAAAAGCCCATCGCGGTTGAACCGATGCTGAACGGGAAAATCAGCTTGGGCGAAGCTCGATTTTCCAGTCCGACAAGACGTTTTCGGTATCGGCGCCGGCCGCGGCGGGTGGCCCTTGGATGGCGCTAGGCGTCCGTGAGAACGCGGGCGCGGGGCCGGGCTGGACGATGCCATCCACCTCAACAAACGTGCCGCGCGCCAAATTGTGAGCATGGCCGGGCGCTTCGCCCATTGCAAGCACCGGCGCGAAGCACACATCACTGCCTTCGAGTTCCGCGCACCATTGCGCGCGCGTTTTGGTTTTGACGACGGCGGCGATTTTCGCGCTCAGCCCTGGCCACGCCCCGCGGTCCATGCGCGCCGCGAACGCCGGATCCTCGACGAGACCCAGTTTTTCCAGCAATAGCGCGTGAAATTGGGGTTCTATCGATCCTATGGAAATGAATGCGCCGTCAGCGCATTCGTAGGTATCGTAGAAATGCGCGCCGCCATCGAGCAAATTGCTGTCGCGATCGTCGCGCCAGAGGCCGCCGGCGCGCAGGCCGTAGATCACAGCCATCAGCGAAGCCGCGCCATCGGTTATGGCGCAATCGATGACTTGGCCCAAGCCCGAACGCTGCGCCTCATAGAGCGCGGCGCACACGCCCATCGCCAAATAGAGCGCGCCGCCGCCATAATCGCCCACCAGGTTCAGCGGCGGCGCCGGCGGCGCGCCTTTACGGCCCATGGCGTGGAGCGCGCCGGTCAGGGCGATATAATTCAGGTCGTGCCCGGCGGCCTGTGCTAGGGGGCCGGTTTGCCCCCAGCCTGTCATGCGCCCGTACACCAGCCCCGGGTTGAGCTTGAGGGCCTCCTCGGGCCCGAGCCCCAGGCGCTCCATCACGCCGGGCCGGAAGCCCTCAATCAGAACGTCAGCTCTCTCGATCAACGCCAATGCGACCGAGATGTCTTGGGCGTCCTTCAGATCAAGCGCCACCGAGCGACGCCCGCGGGCGGTGACATCATACTTGCCAAGGCCGCGCCCGCCGCCCTTGCGGTCCACCCGCACCACGTCGGCGCCCATGTCCGAGAGCAGCATGCAGCAGAAAGGACCAGGACCGATCCCAGCGAATTCCACCACTTTGACGCCCTTGAGCGGTCCAGAAGCCATGCCTGTTTACCCTTTGCATTGCTTCGTGGCGTTATCACGGGATAGTTGCAAGCGAGCCTGGCGCGGCTTTGAGGAGTATTCTTTGCGCATCGTCGTGCGGGCCCAGGACACAAAGAGCGCGCGCGCGGCGCAAGCTTGGCTTGGCGCCGCCGGCGTCGAGGCGGCGGCGATCACCGGCGCTTATCGGCCCGCGCCAGACGGCGAAGATATCGCTGTCTTCCCAGTCCTATCTGGCGACGCATCGGGCGTGGAGAGCTTGGCGCGCCTAACTCTAACGGGCGAACGCCCACCGCTCGCGGCGCTGATCGGCTTGCCCCTCTCGGCGCCCCCTCCGAACGGGTTAGCGGCAAACGCCCCGTTTGCTGGCGCGCTGGCCCTCGATGCGTCGTCCAAACTGCTAGGGGCGCAGATCGAGGCTTATATTCGCCTCGTCGCCGCGGAGGACGAGCGAACGCGGCGCACGGCGACGGCGGCCTCGCTATCTCTGCCAAATGTCAGCCCGTTTCCTGCGCGCAAGTTGAAGGCGCTCTACATCGGGGCCCCCAGCGCGATGTTTTTATCGCTGGAGCGCGCGCTGACTGAGCAGGGTGGATTAGTCGCCGCCGCGTTCTCCTCCTACGCTGGCTTTGACCATTTGCACGACGAGCCTTTCGACGCTGTCGTGCTCAATGGCGCGGAGAACGCGCAAACCGCCGTCTCCTTGTGCGCCGCGCTCCGCCGCAACGCCACGCTCCACCACATGCCGACCATGGTGTTGACAGCGCCGGGCGACGGCGCCACTGCGGCGGCGGCCATTGAACGCGGCGCCTCCGCGATCGCCGAAGCCAACGCGCCCTGCGGCCCAAGCCTAGGCTGGCTGTTCAACGCGGTACGCCGTGAACGTCAGCGCGCGAGCGCCGAACACACGGTGCGTGCGCTGCGCGATTTGATGGGTGACCCGCGCACGGGCCTGTTTCAACCCCAACCCTTCCGCGCGCACCTCGACCGCCAGGCGGGAGACCATCACACCAGCGGGCGCCCGCTCGCACTCGCGGTTCTGCGGGTGCTGCCGGCGCACGGCGCGCGCCAGCCCAGCGAGCAAGTTTGGAAAAAGGGCTTCACCGAAATATCCAGCCTCGCCGGCCGATTGATGCGCGACACCGATTGCGGGGTCGCCCTAAGCGGCGATCTTATCGTCGTGGCGTTAGCGGCAACCGACATCAAAGGCGCAAGGCGCACCGCCGAACGCATAGCTTCGGTGGCGGAGTGCACGGCCTTCGCCTCGGGCGACGGCGACGCTGGGCCGCTCGTGTTCGAGCAAAGTACGGCTGAGTTACAGCCCGGCGAAAGCGGCGCCGGCCTGCTTGCGCGCGCCCTGCGCGCCATCGACGCGGATGTACGCTCGGCCTAAGCGGCTTTGCGCGCGGCCAGCCGCGACATAGCCTCCAGCACCGCGCGCAGCGCTTTCAACCGTTGCGTCGCCTCGGGCCATCCGCCCTGAACCACAAGCTTTCCGTCCGGGCGCATCTTGAAATCATCGGGCCGTTCTTGAACGTGACGCACCAGAGCGAAGGGATCTGGGAAACCCACGTCGCGAAACGTGAGCACCGCGCCCTTGGGGCCCGCGTCGAGTTTGGTGATTTGGCACCGCCGGCAGAGCGCCTTGAGCGCAGCCACAGCGATCAATTGATCTGCCTCCGCCGGCAGCGGCCCGAAACGGTCGATCAGCTCCGCCGCGAACGCCTCTCGCTCTTGGTCGCTGTCGAGTTCCGCCAGGCGCCGATAAAGCGAAAGGCGTACCGTGAGGTCGGCGACGTAATCCTCCGGTATCAAGACCGAGGCGCCGACATTGATCTGTGGCGACCAAGATTTCTCGGAGACTTCTTCGTCGCGGCCCTCGCGCAGCGCCACCACCGCTTCTTCCAGCATCGATTGGTAGAGCTCGACGCCGACCTCGCGAATGTGCCCTGATTGCTCTTCGCCCAGCAAATTGCCGCCGCCGCGCATATCGAGATCGTGGCTGGCCAGCGTGAACCCGGCGCCCAGATTGTCGAGCGAGGCGAGAATTTTCAGCCGTTTCTCGGCGCTGACCGTGAGCGCCTGCTCCGCCGCCGTTGTGAGGTATGCGTAAGCGCGCACCTTCGAGCGTCCGACGCGCCCGCGCAATTGATAGAGCTGCGCCAAACCGAACATGTCCGCGCGAAACACGATCAGCGTATTCGCACGTGGAATATCGAGGCCGGATTCGACGATGCTGGTGGATAGCAGCACGTCGTAGGCGCCGTCATAGAAGCTAGTCATGATTTCGTCGAGACTGCCCGCCGCCATCTGCCCGTGGGCGATGGCGAAGGTCACCTCCGGCACATTGCGGCGCAAGAACTCCGCGGCCTCGTCGAGATCGGCAATGCGCGGGCTGACGAAGAAACTCTGCCCGCCCCGATATTTTTCGCGCAGCAGCGCTTCGCGGATGGTGACGATATCGAAAGCGGTGACATAGGTGCGCACCGCCATGCGGTCGATTGGCGGGGTGGTTATGAGGCTCATTTCGCGTATGCCGGCGAGCGCCAATTGCAGCGTGCGCGGGATGGGCGTGGCCGAGAGCGTCAGCGCGTGCACGTCGGCGCGTAAATCCTTCAAGCGTTCCTTGTGCTTTACGCCGAAATGCTGCTCCTCGTCGATAATCATTAATCCGAGGTCGCGGAACTTCACTGTTTTTGAAATCAACGCGTGAGTGCCGATGACGATTTCGACTGTCCCGTCCGTTAGACCCACCTTGGTTTCGGCGGCTTCCTTCGCCGTCACCAGCCGCGACAATTGCCGCACCCGCACCGGCAGGCCGCGGAAGCGCTCGCTGAAGGTGCGAAAATGCTGCCGGCACAAAAGCGTCGTCGGCGCCACCACCGCGACCTGCTTGCCGCTCATCGCCACCAGGAATGCCGCGCGCAGCGCCACTTCGGTTTTGCCGAAACCAACATCGCCGCAAATCAACCGGTCCATTGGACGCCCAGCGCCCAGATCGCTCACCACGTCGTCAATGGCGGAAAGTTGATCCTCGGTCTCTTCGTAGGGAAACCGTGCGCAAAACTCGTCCCACATCCCCTCCGGCGGGCTGATCACTTCGGCAAACTTGGTGGCGCGTTGCGCGGCGATGCGCAGCAATTCCTCTGCCATATCGCGCAAACGCTGCTTGGCGCGCGCCTTGCGACTTTGCCACGCGACCCCGCCCAACTTGTCGAGCTGCGCTTCCGCATCCTCGGCGCCATAGCGGCTCACCAATTCAATGTTCTCGACCGGCAAATAAAGCTTGTCGCCACCGAAGTAACAGAGGTCCAAACAATCGTGCGGCGCGCCCTGCACATCGAGCGTCTTCAGCCCTTCGTAGCGCCCGACCCCATGTTCCTGGTGCACGATCAGATCGCCTTGGCTGAGGGCAGCGGCTTCGGCGAGCACGCTTGAGGCCTTGCGCCTTTTGCGCGGCCGCGCCAGGCGGTCGCCTAGTATGTCCTGCTCGGCGATGACAGCGAACGCTTCGGTTTCGACGCCGTGCTCGATCGGCAGAACCCCCAACCCATGCGCGCCCTTGGGCAGCGCGGCCGCCTCGCGCCAAGATCGGATCCGTACCACCGCCTCAACGCCGTGATCGCTGAGAACGCCGGCCAAGCGCTCAGCCGAGCCCTCCGACCACGCCGCGATCAGCACGCGCTTTTTGGCCTTGGTGAGATCGGCAATATGCTTGGCGGCGGCGTCAAACACGTTGGCGTCCGCCGTCTGGCGCTCCGGCGCGAAATCGCGCCCCAGCCGCGCGCCCAGATCGAGCTTTTTCTTCGCGACGCTATCGAAATGCGTGAAGCGGCGCACGAGTCGGGCGCCGAGCGCCGCGATAAGCGCATCGCCGGCAAGGTAGAGTAGCTGCGGTTCCGGCGCGCGAAACGGTGAGCCGCCGCGCGAAATCGGCGCGGACTTACGCGAGTCGTAGTGATCGCGCGCGGTTTCCACACGCTCTTTCAGCGCCTCTTCGGCCAAGGCGTCGAAGGCGACGAGCGCGCCCTCGCCGGCATAGTCGAACACGGTTTCCAGCTTTTCGTAGAAAAACGGTAGCCATTGTTCGACACCTTGCCGGCGAATGCGTGCGCTGACCGAATCGTAGAGCGCATCGCTTACCGCCCCGAAGGTTTGGCCAAATTTCTTGCGAAAATGCAGCACTGACGCATCGTCGAGCAGCACTTCGCTCACCGGCGTCAGCAGCGCGTCCTTGAGCTTGAGTTTTGAAATTTGCGTTTCAGGATCGAAGGAGCGAATCGTCTCGAGCGTGTCGCCGAAGAAATCGAACCGGAGTGGTTCGCCGGCGCCCGGCGCGAACACGTCGATCAAGCCGCCGCGCACCGCGAATTCACCCGGGGCCCGCACCGTCGAGGCGCGCGCATAGCCGTTGACGAGCAGGTATGCCTCCAGCTCCTGCATTGAAGTTTCCGCGCCGGCCTTGGCGGCGAAGGCGCCCTGCCCCAAGCGCGCACGGGGAGGAACCCGCTGAGCGACCGCCGAGGCGGTGGCGATCACCAGCAGCGGCGGGTCTTGCGGCGTGCGCCGCGCCAACGCCGCCAGCGCCGCGCAGCGCTGCGCGGCAGCGGCGGCGGCTGGCGAGATACGGTCGTAGGGGAGCGTGTCCCAAGCGGGCAGGCGCAAACTGGCCAATTCCGGCGCGAAGAAACGCGCCGCGGCCTCAAACAACGCCGCCCGTGTTTCATCGCGCGCCACGAACAAGGTGACGCCGCCGCGCAGGCGCGCTGCTTCCGCGAGCGCCGCCGCATCAACGCCCTCGGGCGCGCCGGACACAACCAGCACATCCTTGGATTTCGCCAACGTCTCGATCAGGCGTGGAGAGAGGGCGCTATTGGACATCAAGATTGTTGGGCCGTTTCGAGTTTGTGGGCGCGGATCAGCGCCAAGGTTTGTGTGTCGTGCATGGCGGGGGGCGCCTCCTGGCCATTGATCCAGGCATAGACGTCCTGGTCCGGCGCATCGAGAAGGCGCTCGAACTCTTCGAGGCGGGGCGATGTCAGGTCGGGCAGCTTTTGGTCGGCGAAACCGCCCAGAATCAGGTCAATCTCGCGAAATCCCCGACGCCACGCGCGGAATTTGAGCTTCTTGCGGCGGTCGTCCATGAGCCCCCAGGTGAAACGGAAGGGCGCGCGCTATAACCCATAAATCTGGCGCTGTCAGCGCCGTCCAGAGCACACAATGACGAACGTTTCCCCTCTCGCCCCCTCCGCGATTTTGGCGGCCCTGCTCGCGCCTGCCCGCGCCCCCAAGGGCGCGCGGCGCGAGACCATGGCGCTAATCGCCAAGGTTGCGGGCGGGCCGTTGGTGCGGGACCTGGTTTTCCTGGCGCCGAACAGCGCCATAGACCGGCGCAACCGCGTGCCGATCGCCGAAACCCGCGACGGCGAAATCGCCACCATCGAGGCCGAGGTCGATGGGCACATGCCTGCGTTCAAGAACATCCCCTACCGTATCCGCCTGCGCGACGAGACCGGCTTTCTCTCGGTGGCCTATTTTCGCGGCAGCGACGAGATGTTCAAGCGCATGTGGCCGGTGGGGCAGACGCGGCTCGTGAGCGGTGTCGTGACTTTCTATGATGGCATGCGCCAGATGCTACATCCGGATCACGTGGTCGATCCCGAGAAAGGCGAAGCGCCGCCGCCGGTTGAGCCAATCTATCCGCTGACCCAGGGCCTACCAGGCCGCACGTTGCAGCGCGCCATCGGCGCGGCGCTCGATACCGTGCCCGACATGCCCGAATGGCTCGAAGCCACGACGGTGAAGGCCAATTCCTGGCCCACGTTCCGCGCCGCGCTGGAAAAACTGCACCGCCCCGAGACGCCGGATGATGTCTCCCCGGAGAGCCCGTTTCGCACGCGCCTAGCTTACGACGAATTGTTCGCGCGCCAATGTGCATTGCGATTGCGGCGATCGCACCGGCGCAAGGAGCCCGGTCGCGCCATTGTCGGCGATGGGCGCCTCGGTGAAAAACTGCTCGCCAGCCTGGGCTTTGCGCCAACGCGCGCGCAGGCGCGCTCGACCGAGGAAATATACGCCGACATGAGCGAGCCAGCGCCCATGCTACGCCTGTTGCAGGGCGATGTCGGTTCCGGAAAAACATTGGTTGCGGCCCTCGCCATGGCGCGCGCGGCGGAAGCCGGCCTGCAGAGTGCGCTGATGGCGCCGACGGATTTGCTGGCCCGTCAGCACGGCGCGACGCTGGCGCCAATGTTGGACGCGGCGGGCGTGTCGATGGCGGTGCTCACCGGGCGTGACAAAGGCCGCGACCGAAAGGCGTTGCTCGCGCGTCTGGCGGCGGGCGAACTTTCCGTCGTCATAGGCACGCACGCGCTGTTTCAGGACGAAGTGAGCTTCCACGATCTCGGGCTCATCGTGATTGACGAGCAGCATCGCTTTGGCGTCTCCGACCGCATGCGGATGGTGGCCAAGGGCTTCGCGCCGCACGTGCTGGTGATGAGCGCAACGCCGATCCCGCGAACCCTGGCGCTCTCCATTCACGGCGACATGGATATTTCCGTCCTCGACGAAAAACCGCCGGGCCGCATGCCGATCCGCACCGCCACCATGCCGACTTCGCGGATGAGCGAGGTGATCGACGCCATCGCCGAAGCTTCGGCCCGCGGCGAGCGGGCCTATTGGGTGTGCCCGTTGATCGAGGAAAGCGAAGCGATCGACCTTGCCGCCGTGCAGGACCGTTACGAACAGCTGAAGGAGCGCTTCGGCGCCGGCGTTGAGATCGTGCACGGGCGCATGTCGCCCACGGCGCGCGAAGCGGCGATGGACCGGTTTCGCTCCGGCGAAGCATTCTTGATGGTGGCGACCACCGTGATCGAAGTCGGGGTCAACGTCACCGAAGCCACGATCATGGTGATCGAGCACGCGGAGCGTTTTGGCCTGGCGCAATTGCACCAATTGCGCGGGCGCGTCGGGCGCGGCGATAAACAGGGCTCGTGCGTCTTGCTCTGGCGCCCGCCCTTGGGCGAAAGCGCCAAGGCGCGGCTCGATGCGGTGCGACGCAATGACGACGGCTTCGCCATCGCCGAAATCGATTTTAAGATGCGCGGCGCCGGCGACGTGCTGGGCACGCAGCAATCTGGCCTACCCCCGTTCCGCCTCGTCGATCCAGAAACCCACGCCAAGATGCTCGGCGCCGCCGATCAGGAGGCGCGCCTGGCGATTGAGCGCGACAGCGAAATGCTCACGCCGCGCGGCGAGGCCATCCGCCTGGCGTTGGCTCTGTTCGGCTACGCCGAAGCCGCGGAACTGGCGCGCTCGGGTTAGCCGGCCAGCGCCCGCCGCAGACGCTTGAGCCGCTTCTTCACCGAGCGCTTCAGCCGCGCCCAGACGCTTTTCGCACGCTTGGGCTGGGTGGGGTCGAGGACGTGGCGATCATCGCCGATGTGCTTGACGGCGGGCGCCTCGAGATTAGCCAAGCGGAATCCGGCGCGTTTGAAATGGTAGGAGACGTCTTCCTCGTGGCCGAGCGGCGCGAACGGGCCGATGGAGTGGTAGTCCGCCATCCGCCGTAAACCGGGATTGAAAGCGTAGCTAAAATATTCAGGGTGCAGGGAGGGATCGAGCGTGAACATCCTTACTCCCTCCACCGTCTCGCTTGGCGCGTCGCGCACCAGCTTGTTTTGCTCGCTGCGCGGGCGGAGGCAGACAATGCTCACATCCGGACGCGCCTCCAGGATGGTAAAAGACTCTCCGATGAAGCCGCCGCGGAAAAACTCCCAGTCATCTTCACAGTGGAAAGCGTAGGGCGTCTTGACCTGTGCATAGGCTTTATCAATCGACTTCATTTGTCCGAGTTGGGGGCGGTTGAGAATGATTTCGGCGTCCAGGCCCAATTCGGCGGTCACGCTCCGCACGCGCTCGTCGCCAGAATCCTCGATGATGATCCACGCGTTTGGCGGCTGATCCAGATTGTCCTTGAGCGATTGCAGCGTGTGGCGCAGCAAATCGAAGCGTCCGCAACTGGTCACGACGACACTGTATTGGCGCGCCGGCTTTTCCGCGCCTTGATCTGCATGCATGGCCTTGCTCGGCGCGCCTTAATCGGGCGGGCCGAGCTTTAGTCCGGCGCTTAAGCTCATGTCAAGGAAAGCAAAAATCCCACTTGCATTGGGTGCGTCCATCGATAGGTAAAGCCCGTGATGCCTTCGAATTTGCCGATCTCCTGCTACATCCGCACTCTCAACGAGGCGCGCATGGTCGGGCCCGTGATTGAAGCCGCGCGGCAAATTGCGTCGGAGGTTCTGGTGGTCGATTGCGGCTCGACCGACGGCACCATCGAGATCGCCCAGAAGGCCGGCGCGCGTGTGATCCATCAAGCTTGGCTCGGCAACGGCAAACAAAAGCGCTTCGCCGAGGATCAGTGCACGCACGATTGGTTGCTCGATCTCGACGCCGATGAAATCGTCACGCCGGATTTCGCGCGCGAAATTCAGGAGCTGTTTTCGAACGGCGAGCCCCCCTTCGCCATATACGAAACCCTGCTGGTGACCGCCCCGCCAATCGGCGAACCGTGGTGGAACCACGCGCTCGCCGATCGCCGCAAGCTGTATGACCGCCGCCGCATTCGCCAGCCCGAGCACGATGCCTGGGATCAGTTCGACGTGCCGGCGGGCATGGCGATTGGCCGCGTCAAGGCGATGCTGCTGCACTATTCATTTAGGGACTTCGAGCACTTCGAAGGAAAACTCAATCACTGGTCCGGCGTCGCCGCGCGCGCCACAAAATTGAAACCTTTCTGGGTGGTGGCGCTCCGGGTTGTCCTCGCGACCCCGTTCTATTTTCTCAAACAATATCTCGGGCGCGGCCATTGGCGAGGTGGGCTTTATGGGTTCGTCATCGCGGGCCTGTCGGCGCATGGGCGCTGGTTGCGAGACGTGAAGATGTTCGAGATCCACTTGCGCAATCGTCAAGCGCGCCGCTCGGACGGCCCTCGAACCAGTTGATGCCAGCGCCCGCTGGCCCTAGTTTCGCGACATGGAAAAAACCACCGACCCGCTCGTTTCCTGCGCCTGGCTGGCCGAACGACTTGATGCCCCGGATATCCGCGTTGTCGATGCGACTTGGTTCCTGCCCGGCGACGCGCGCAACGCCAAGGCCCTGTTCGCGGAGCGGCGCATTCCTGGCGCCATCTTCTTCGAACTTGACGATATCGCCGATACGACCAGCCCATTGCCGCACATGCTGCCTTCGCCCGAAAAATTTGCCGTGCGCATACGCAAACTGGGCATCGGCGATGGGATGCGTGTGGTCGTGTATGATGCGCGAGGGCTGTTCTCGGCCGCACGGGTTTGGTGGACGTTTCGGGTCATGGGCCACGAGGACGTAACCGTGCTTGATGGCGGGTTTCCCGCTTGGGAGGCCGCCGGCAGTCCGATCGAGACGGGCCCGCCGATGCCGCACGGCGAGCGTCACTTTACCGCGCGCTACCGCACTGATCTCGTGCGTGATCTTAGAGACATGCGTTCGGCGGTCGCGAGCGGTGGCGTTCAAATCCTCGATGCGCGTCCGAAGGATCGCTTCCAGGGAGCGGCGCCGGAACCTCGGCCCGGCCTAAAATCTGGTCACATGCCGGGCGCGCGCAATGTTCCGACACCAGCCTTGGTGGGACCTGCCGGCTTCCTGCGTTCACGCGCAGATCTGGAACGCACATTCGCCGAGCTTGGCGCCGATACCGCCCAAGCGGCGGTGTGCACCTGCGGTTCCGGCATCACCGCTGCAATCATTGCCTTGGCGTTGGCGCGGTTGGGACGTTGGAACGCGAGCATCTATGACGGCGCCTGGGCCGAATGGGGCGCGTTGGACGACACACCCATCGCAACTGGGGCATGATGAAAAAAGAACGAGCCGATCTGTCGAAGTTTCGTCTTGAAACCCGCCTTGCGCTCGCCGGAAGAGACGCGGCGCGGTTCGACGGCGCCATCAATCCCCCTCTCCACCGCGCCACCACGCTCGTCATTGCTGACAGCGACGATCTCTATCACACGTCGAAGAAGACCTACGGCCTCCAAGGCATGGCGATCCAGGATGCGCTCAAGGAAGCGCTTGTCACCATTGAAGGCGGCGCCGGCGTGACGCTCGCGCCATCTGGATTGGCGGCGTGTACGTTGGCGCTGATGGCTGTGGCCAAGGCCGGTGGCGAACTGCTCGTCACGGATTCGGTGTACGGTCCGACGCGCAAATTCTGCGATACGACGCTCAAGCGCTTCGGCGTGCGCGCCCATTATTTTGATCCACACATCGGCGCGGCGGTCGCTGGCCTAATCACCAAGGACACGTGTGGGATATTCCTGGAATCCCCTGGCTCGATCACGTTCGAAATACAGGACGTTCCCGCCATCGTCGCCGCCGCCCGCGCCCACGGCGTGGCGACCATGATCGACAATACCTGGTCAGCCGGCGTTTATTTCCAGCCCTTCGCGCACGGCGTGGATTTGTCCATTCAAGCACTGACGAAGTACCAGTCGGGGCATGCGGATGTCTTCATGGGCGCGGTGCTAGCGGCCACACCGGACTGGGACGCGCGGGCGCGCGCAAGCTACGCTCAACTGGGGCTCAACGCCTCACCTGATGATTCTTATCTGGTGCTGCGCGGCCTGCGCACGATGGCGGTGCGGCTGGAGCGGCAGAGCGCCTCTGCTCTGCGCGTCGCGCAATGGCTCGCCACGCGGCCAGAAATTGCGCGCGTGCTCCACCCCGCCCTGCCCTCGCACCCTGATCACGCCCTCTGGTCGCGCGATTTTACGGGCGCCTCCGGCGTGTTCGCGGTTATCCTCAAGCCCTGCGCGAAGGAGCGCCTCAAGGCGATGCTGGAGGGGTTGTCTCTTTTTTCTATGGGCTTTTCTTGGGGCGGTTATGAGAGCCTCGCCCTCCCCTGCGACGCAAACATCATCCGAACCGCCGCGCCTTGGAGCGCCGAAGGCCCGCTCGTTCGCTTTTCCATCGGCCTGGAGCACCCCGACGACTTGACCGCGGATCTAGCCGCTGGTCTTGGGCGGCTGGCGGCGTAGATGGCGCGCCCAGCAGGACTCGAACCTGCAACCGCCCGCTTAGAAGGCGGGTGCTCTATCCAATTGAGCTATGGGCGCTTGGCGCTTTTTCTAGCACTGGCTGCGGTTCAGTGCGACCAGGGCTCGCGCCGGCGGAAGCCGAAATTGTCGCCATAGGCTCTTGGGATACGCTTGATCTCGGGCGCGTCGGTCACCTGGTGGGGGATCGCGTGCGCGCGCGCAAAGGCGATAGCCGCTTCCTTCGTGTCGAACGACATGCGCACTTGCCCCGACGCGTCGGCCGAACTGGACCAGCCCATCAGCGCATCTGGGCGGGAAGCGGCGCTGGGATGAAATTCAAGGCGCCATTTGCGGGTTTGCGCCTTGCCCGATTGCATCGCCGTTTTCGCGGGACAATAGATTTTCGCCAACATGTGAGCTGGCTACACGCACGCGCGACAAATGAAAAGAGCGGCCCATCGGACCGCCCTCTCCGTTGTGTAGTTCGCGCCCCTAATTGAGCGCATCCTTGAGCGCTTTGCCGGCACGGAAGCGCGCCCGTCGCCCCGCCGGCACCAAGACTTCCTCGCCGGTTTGAGGATTGCGCGCCTTGCGCTCGGCGCTGTCGGAGACAACGAACACGCCGAACGATGGCAAGCGCACTTCGTCGCCCCTGGTCAAAGCTTGCGTAATCGCCTCGAACACGGCGTTCACAGCCTCCTCCGCCTTCAGCTTGGAATCGCTCATGCGCTCTGCGACATCAGCGACCAATTCTGCTTTGTTCATCCTCAAACCCCTCGCAATTTTCGTTTTGGACGCGCCTACCAGAGCGCCCATTCTGGACATCCTTCAGCGCGCATCGCAGCGGAGCTAGGGGCAATTCGCTGCTCCGCGCAAGGCCCCAATGCGACCCGCGCCCGCTAGTGCGGGCGTGCGCCTTCACGCGCGTCCCCGCCGCCGCTGGCGCGCTGATCCTCGGCCAACGAGTCTTCGTCGGTCCATTCCACTGGGGTAAGCGAACCAGTCAACGCCTTGGCCAAGACCTCGTCCACAGTCGAAACCGGAATGATCTCAAGGCCAGATTTCACGTTGTCGGGGATATCGGCGAGGTCCTTCTCGTTCTCTTGCGGGATCAGCACGGTGCGCACGCCGCCGCGCAACGCCGCGAGTAGTTTTTCCTTCAAGCCGCCAATCGGGAGCACCCGGCCGCGCAGGGTAATCTCTCCGGTCATCGCAAGGTCCTTGCGGATGGGAACGCCTGTCAAAACCGAGACGATCGCCGTCGCCATCGCAACGCCGGCCGATGGGCCGTCCTTTGGAGTCGCGCCCTCGGGGACGTGAACGTGTATATCCCGCGCGCGAAACAACGGCGGCTTTATCCCAAACTGCACCGCGCGTGAACGCACGTAGGAACTCGCCGCCGAAATCGATTCCTTCATCACGTCCTTCAGATTGCCGGTGACGGTCATCATGCCTTTACCAGGCATCTGCACGGCCTCAATGGTCAGCAGGTCTCCGCCGGCTTCGGTCCAGGCAAGCCCTGTGACAATGCCGACCTGATCGTCCTTGTCGGTTTCGCCGAAACTGTATTTCCAGACCCCAGCATAATCCGGCAGGTTCGCGGCCGTGATGTCCACCTTGGTTTTTTTCTTCTGCTCAATTTCGCGCACGGCCTTGCGCGCGAGATTGCCGATCTCGCGTTCCAGCGAACGCACGCCGGCTTCGCGGGTGTAGCGGCGAATGAGGTCCCGCAACGCGTCCTCGGACAGGGAGAACTCATTCTTCTTCAGGCCGTTGTTTTCGTATTGTTTGGCTAGTAAATGCCGCTTGGCGATCTCGAGTTTTTCATCCTCAGTGTAACCTGGGATACGGATGATCTCCATGCGGTCCAGAAGCGGTTGGGGCATGTTGAGGCTGTTGGCTGTTGTGATGAACAGCACGTCCGACAAATCATAATCCACTTCAAGATAGTGGTCGTTGAAGGTTGAGTTCTGCTCCGGATCGAGCACTTCCAGAAGCGCCGCCGAGGGATCGCCGCGATAATCCGCGCCCAGTTTGTCGATCTCATCGAGCAAGAACAGCGGGTTCGACGACTTGGCTTTCTTCATCGACTGTATGACGCGGCCAGGCATCGAACCGATATAGGTGCGGCGGTGACCGCGAATTTCCGCTTCGTCACGCACGCCGCCGAGCGACATGCGAACAAAATCGCGACCTGTTGCGCGTGCAATCGATTTGCCGAGCGAGGTCTTGCCCACGCCCGGAGGCCCGACCAAGCACAAAATAGGGCCGCGCAATTTGTTGGTGCGCGCCTGCACGGCCAGATATTCGAGGATGCGATCCTTCACCTTGTCGAGGCCATAGTGGTCCTCGTCCAGCACCAGCTGCGCGGCGTCGATGTCCTTCTTGACCTTCTTTTTCGCCCCCCAAGGCAGAGAGAGCACCCAGTCCAAATAATTGCGCACCACCGTCGATTCCGCCGACATGGGCGACATCTGCCGCAATTTTTTCAGTTCGGCGTCGGCCTTGGTTTTGGCTTCCTTCGACAGCTTTGTATTCTTGATGCGCGCTTCAAGCTCGGCGATGTCCTCGCGGCCTTCATCGCCGTCGCCAAGTTCGCGCTGAATCGCCTTCATCTGCTCGTTGAGATAATATTCGCGCTGCGTCTTCTCCATTTGACGCTTCACGCGGTTGCGGATTTTCCGCTCAACCTGCAGCATACCGATCTCGCCCTCAATCAGAGCGAGGATGCGCTCCAAACGCTGCGGCACGTCGGCCAGTTCGAGCAAAGATTGTTTGTCGGGGATCTTTACGCCGAGGTGCGCCGCAACGGAATCCGCAAGCCGCGCCGGCTCCTTGATCTGCCCGATGGCCTGATGCACTTCGGGCGGGGCCTTGCGCGATAGTTTTACGTAATTGTCCCATTGGTCGGTCACCGCGCGCGCCATTGCCCGCGCCTCCGGCGTGTCTGCATTCAGTTCCTCGACCGCCTCCGCCTCCGCTTCGAAATACTCGGCGTTCTCGGTGAAGCGCGTAATGCGGGCGCGGTGACTGCCTTCGACCAGAACGCGCACTGTTCCATCCGGCAGTTTCAGCAGCTGCACCACGCTGGCGATCGTGCCTATTGTATAGATGCGCTCAGGTGAGGGTTCGTCCTCGGACGCATCCATTTGGGCCGCGAGAAATATCTGTTTGTCCTTGCGCATCACTTCATCGAGCGCGCGCACCGACTTGGCACGACCCACAAACAACGGCGCCGCCATCTTGGGGTAAACGACGATGTCGCGCAGCGGCAGCACTGGAAGGACGCGGCTCTCGGCCATGGATGTCTCCTAGGGAAACGCCAAAGGCTCGGGAGAGCCCCGTCGTTTCCAGGGTTAACAACCTAAAATGTGGAAGTGTTCGCCCTCCGCTTCAAGGGCGCGCGCAATTGTTTTGTTCGGCAAAACTGTGTTGTTCCGCTTCGCATCACCCGCGTGCGGAAGAACAGCCGCAGATGAAACTCTGAGTCAGCCTGCCGATTCTTGTCCGGCGCGGCGCTCGGAATAAATTTGCAGCGGCTTGGCGCGGCCTTCGACCACGTCCGCGGAGACGACGACTTCCTCCACGCCGCGCATTGAGGGAAGCTCGTACATCGTATCGAGCAGGATGCTTTCGAGAATAGACCGCAATCCCCGCGCACCGGTCTTGCGGGCGATGGCTTTGCGCGAAATCGCCTTCAGCGCCTCATCGGGGAACGAGAGGCGCACATTCTCCATCTCGAACATGCGCTGGTATTGTTTCACAAGTGCGTTTTTCGGCTCGGTGAGGATCGTGACCAAGGCTGGTTCGTCGAGATCCTCAAGCGTCGCCAACACCGGCAAACGACCGACGAATTCCGGAATCAAGCCGAATTTCAGCAAATCGTCTGGCTCGACCTCTCGCAAAATTTCGCCAGCGCGCCGATCTTCGGGCGCGCGCACTTCAGCGGCAAATCCAATCGAGGAGCCGCGCCCGCGCGCGCTGATGATCTTCTCAAGGCCCGCAAACGCGCCGCCGCAGATGAACAAGATATTGGTGGTGTCGACTTGCAGGAACTCTTGTTGCGGATGTTTGCGACCGCCCTGCGGAGGCACCGATGCAACTGTGCCTTCCATGATTTTGAGCAGCGCCTGCTGCACGCCTTCGCCCGACACGTCACGGGTAATGGAGGGATTGTCGCTCTTGCGTGAAATCTTATCGACCTCGTCGATGTAGACGATGCCGCGCTGCGCGCGCTCAACGTTGTAGTCAGCTGATTGCAGCAGCTTTAAAATGATGTTTTCGACATCTTCACCGACATAGCCGGCTTCCGTCAGCGTGGTGGCGTCGGCCATCGTGAATGGCACGTCGATGATGCGCGCGAGCGTCTGCGCCAGCAATGTTTTGCCGCAGCCGGTGGGGCCGATCAGCAAAATGTTCGACTTGGCCAGCTCGACATCGCCGTTCTTGGCGGCGTGGTTCAGGCGCTTGTAGTGATTGTGCACCGCCACCGACAGCACGCGCTTGGCGTGCTCCTGGCCGACCACGTAATCGTCGAGAACACCCTTGATCTCTTTCGGGCTCGGCACGCCTTCCTTAGACTTCACCAGCGAGGTTTTGTGCTCCTCGCGAATGATATCCATGCAGAGTTCAACGCACTCGTCGCAAATGAACACCGTCGGGCCCGCAATCAGCTTGCGCACCTCGTGCTGGCTCTTGCCGCAGAACGAGCAATAGAGAGTGTTTTTGGACTCTCCGCTGGTCGTGCCCTTACTCATGCGCGATCCTTTGCGGGCTGGCGATTAACCAATGGTTACACAGGAAAAAAGGCACCCTCATGGCCCCGCCTCTCCAGTGTCATGTATGGTTGACCACGATCCCTTTCAAAAACGTTCACTACCCGACCATACAGCCGGGCAATTCGACCATAGCCCAATGTCCATAGCAAGGATGGGGCCGTCGGCGAACCGGCCCAAATTTCATGTCATAGCCCATTCCGCTATGTCCGGACGGCTCGATTTGGGCCCGCTGCAAGGCCAGTTCAAGCCCAGTTCGGGCTCACACCGCCCCTTCAGCCAGTTCCCGGCGCTCATAAACGCGATCGACGATGCCAAACGACTTGGCTTCTTCGGCGGTCATGAAGTGGTCACGGTCGAGCGTCTTTTCCACCCGCTCATAGACTTGCCCGGTGTGCTTGACGTAAATCTCGTTGAGCCGACGTTTGGTGGCGATGATGTCTTCGGCGTGACGCTCGATATCGGACGCTTGGCCCCGGAAACCACCGGAGGGCTGGTGCACCATGACCCTGGCGTTGGGCAGGCAGATGCGCAGGCCCTTCTCCCCCGCCGCCAACAACAGCGACCCCATTGAGGCTGCCTGCCCCATGCAGACGGTGGAAACCGGGCTGCGGATGTATTGCATCGTGTCGTAGATCGCCAGCCCGGAGGTGACGATGCCGCCGGGGCTGTTGATGTACATGGCGATTTCGCGTTTCGGGTTTTCTGACTCAAGAAACAAGAGCTGCGCCGTGACCAGGCTCGCGAGCCCATCCTCGACACCTCCAGTCACGAAGATAATGCGTTCCTTCAGCAGGCGCGAAAAAATATCGAACGCGCGTTCACCGCGGCTCGTTTGTTCGACCACCATCGGCACGAGGTTGGCGTAAGTTTGAACTGGATCGAACATGGCGGCCTTTCGGAAACGCAGGGGGAATCGCCGGCGCGTTTGGTCCATATTTGATGCTTGGGCGCGCCCCGCAAGCCCTCGCCGCCGTGTTGAGTCAATCCTCAGCCCTCGGCAGGCGCCGCTTTGGCTTTCTTAGGCTTCTTGGCCGGCGCCACATCTGCAGGCGCGTCGTCATCAGCGAACAGCGTTTCGCGGGGCACCTCATCGTTAGTGATGGTCACCAATTCCAGCACATAATCGACGACCTTCTCTTCATAGAGCGGCGCGCGAATTTGGGCGACCAAAGCCGGATTGCGTTGATACATCTCAAAAACTTGCTTTTCCTGGCCCGGGAAATTGCGAGCCTGAGCGATAATGGCCTGGCTTACTTCCTCGTTGCCGACTTCCAGTTTGTGCCGCTGACCGATCTCGGCCAACACCAGCCCAAGGCGTACACGGCGTTCTGAAATCGCACGGTATTCCGACTTTAATTCGTCTTCGCTTTTGTCGGTATCACCAAGATCGAGCCGGCCCTCGGCTTTGTCAGCTTCGATTTGCCGCCATATTTGGCTGAACTCAGCTTCCACCATGCGCGGGGGCAAATCGAAGCTGTGGGTGGCGTCGAGTTTGTCAAACAGAGCCCGCTTGGCTTTGGCCCGCGATTGTTGGGCGTGCTCGTTTTCCAGGCGCTGGCGCAACGCTTCCTTGAGCGCGCCGAGGCTATCGAAGCCAAGTTCAGCCGCCCACGCATCGTCGGGCTCGCCCTGTTTGGGCGCTTTGATCGCCTTGACTTGAGTTTCAAAGACGGCGGCTTTGCCCTTAAGTTTGTCGACAGGGTAATCATCCGGGAACGTCACATTGAGCGTCTTCGCGTCGCCGGCTTTGGCGCCAAGGAGTTGTTCCTCGAAGCCGGGGATGAATTGCTTGGAGCCGATGACGACCTGAGCGTCCTTCGCGGCGCCGCCGTCGAAGGCTTCGCCTTCGACGCGTCCAATGAAATCAACGATTACCGCATCGCCTTCGGTGGCGGCGCCGGTTTTCTCCTCGAACCCTCTGTGTGCGCGCACCAACTCGGCCAGTGCGTCAGCACGCTGCTGTTCGCTTACCGCCGTTATCGGGCGGGTAATGGCGATTGTTTTGAGCTCCACCGGCTCAAAATCCGGCATGAGTTCGACAGAAAGTTCAAACTGGAGGTCGGCCAAGCCCGCGGCGACCTGCTCGAGATTGCTCTTGAGGTCCAGCTTTGGCTCGGAAGCCGGGCGCGCCTTGGCCTTTTCCAGCGATTCCTTGGTCGATTTCTGCACGGCATCGTTGATGATGTCCTGCATCATCGAGGGGCCATAGACCTTGCGAATATGGCTCGCCGGCACCTTGCCGGGCCTAAAACCATTGATCCGCACCCGAGGACGGACTTCCTCGATTTTCGCCTTTAGTTTCTGTTCGAGCTCGGCGGCGGGAACGGTCACGTCATAAACGCGAAGGAGGCCTTCAGAACGGCGCTCGGTGAGCTGCATGGCAAAAGCTTTCGACATCCGCGCCTGGCTCGCAAATCCAATGCCGCCGGCGCTATTTTGCGGAAGGCGCGGCTTATGGCATGGCCCGCATGGCTTGCCTAGCCGAGGCTTGACCTGCCGGTGCGGACGGCGGGGGTCGAACCCGCACGCCTTGCGGCGCTGGAACCTAAATCCAGTGCGTCTGCCAATTCCGCCACGTCCGCATCCGGAGCCCCGTTTAGGGGGGGGAGCGCTTGGCGTCCATGGCTCTCACGAAAGCACAACACAAGATTGTTGCTGTCGACAAAAAACCCGCCAAGGCGACGCATCGCGGTTGGTACTGGCCCAGCCGCTTGCGTCCTCGCCCAGCGTTGGCGGGGACGCAAAGCCGATTTCTGTAGCGCCGCCTTAATCCCAACCGCTCGATGACGCCTCGGCGGCGACTTCATTGGTCGGCCGCGCAATAAGGCCACCTTGGGTGATGCGCACTTCATAGCGCGCGCCCTCTGCCATCGGCATGTACGTGCCTGAACCGTGCAGCGTATCCACTAAAGGCGCGTAACGGCTGTATTCGCGCGCCACTGGCCACAAATCGATGCCGCTTTGGCGCGTCGGGCGAATGTCATAGACACTGCGTTCGCCTGTCAGCTCTTGCTGGGTGTCGCTGTAGCGCCCCGAAAAACGGTCCAGGCGATACTGGGAATCCAACCCGAAGACGTTGGCCCACGGCTTCCATTTGAGCACTCGCGCCTCAATACGCCATTCGTCCCCGTGCACCTCGAATGTGCGGGTGATCCCCTCGGGGTCCTGTTCCGTTGGCGGCTCGACGACTGTGGCTTGAAACAATTGCGGCGCCGTCTGGTGGATTTCGATGGTCGCCACTGGGCGCTCGTAAGTGAGGCGGTGGTAGGTCTGGATGTTGAGGCCAAGCAGCCCGAAGATCGCTGCGATTCCCAAAAAGAGCCCGCCGCCCAAAACACCGCGCCCGCCCTTGAACGGGCGACCGCGAAACATCCAGCCGAGCCCGGAAAGGACGATCGCCAAGCCCACCACGGCGACCACGCCAGGGATGATCCACCACCACCAAACCATTGTCCGATCCCCTCTTAGAACGCGCCCGACAGCGTTAGCGCAAATCTGAGCCCTGAAATAGAGCCGATTAGCCGTCCCTGACGCCGCGCGGCGATCTGGGGGCCAAACCGCTGAGAATACGCGGCAAAACCTCTGTCAAATCCTCCGCGATGAGCCCGGGGCCAACACACTCGCCGGCCCTGCCGTGGAGCCATGCGCCCGCGGCGGCGGCCTCGAAGCCCGCCATGCCTTGACCTATGAGCCCCGCAATCAGGCCCGCCAGCACGTCACCTGAGCCAGCGCTGGCTAAAAACGACGTACCTCGGCTGTTAACCACAGCGCGCCCATCCGGCGCGGCGACCAAGGTATCAGGCCCTTTGAGCAGCACAACGCATTTCGCGATGGCGGCGGCTGCGCGCGCCGCTTCAATCCTGTTGACGGCGCCTTCGAGCAAACCTGGAAACGCGCGCTTGAACTCTCCCACATGCGGCGTGAGCACATCGCGCGAATCGAGCCTGCGCGTGAGCGGCGCGAGCAGCGTGATCGCATCGGCGTCGAGCACCAACGGACAGCGCGTCGATGCGTCAAGTGCGGCGTCGAGGCAGGTGCGGTGTTGCGGCGTGACCCCAAACGCTGGGCCGATGAGGACGCATTGCCCACGCTGCGCGGCTTCCGCGTACACCCGAGGCGCCCCGGCCTCGCTCAGCATGATCGCGGTTAGGTGAGCAGCGTTCTCCGCGAGCGCATCGGGTGGACTAAGCACAGTCACAAGGCCAGCGCCCACGCGCAGGGCCGCACGCGCGGCCAATCGTGCAGCGCCCGTACGCGCACGCCCGCCGCTCGCGACCAAAACATGCCCGCGCGCATGCTTGTGCGCCTCGGGCGTCGGCCACGGAAACAGATCGTCCCAAAGCTCAGGCGAATTTTCCCAGAGCTTGAGGCTGTGCGCCTCGATAACGCTTTCCGGAACGCCGATATCAGCGACGATGACCTCCCCGCACAGCGCGCGTCCTGGCATCAGCACATGAGCCGGCTTCTTGCGCACGAATGTCACTGTCAGCCCCGCACGGAAACACGTCTCGCCGATCGGCGTGCCGGTATCGCCATTTAGGCCGCTGGGCACATCAATGGCGACCACGCGTTCGGGTATCAAAATCCGCGCCAACGCAGCGGTTTCGCCATCAAGCGGCCGCGACAACCCAGCGCCGAATAGCGCATCCACGAACAGTTCCGCGTCATCGTCAACGCCGATGGCGCATATCTCGCCGTTCCAAGCTCCAGCCACGTCCGCGGCATCACCTTTCAATCGTTCGCGCGGTAGCAACGTTCGCACTGAAACTGGCCAACCCAGTTCCTTCAAGACACGCGCGGCGACCCATCCGTCGCCGCCATTGTCACCCGGCCCGCACAGCACAATTGTTGGGCGCGCGCTGAAGCGCCGCGCGATGGCCTTAGCGACAGCGCGCCCCGCGTTTTCCATAAGCGTGCGCTTGCAGACGCCCGCCAGCGCCGACGCAGCATCGATCGCGCGCATTTGTGCAATGGTGATGATTTCGCCGCTCAACCCACCTCACCTGCGTTCATCTCGGCCCCGTGGCTCATCAAGTGTAAGATTTCACGCTCCAGCCGAAGTTCGGTGATGGAGGCGAAGTCTGGCTTGCAAACGATAGTTTCGTCCCGATTAAGCGCAGCGCCAACGACCGTGTTGATGGCGATGAAATGAGTGAAGATGGCGCTGTTGGAATCGATGGCGCACACTGCCGCGAGCAAACGCTCGCGCCATCCGCGCGTCGCGGGATCAATCGTGGCCCAATGGCGCGCCGCATTAGCGCCGCGCCAAGGAAAATTATCCTGCAGCCACGCGCGCCGATCGGCAATGCCGGCAGGCGTTGCAACCTCGCTCACGTTCGGCTCCACGAGCACACAGGCCTTAGTCAGGTCCGCGAATGGCGCGGCCGTCTCGCGGCACCGGCGCATCGGCGAGGACAGCACAGACAGCGGCCCCTCGGTGCGGAGCCGCTCGGTCGCGCGCTGGGCTTGTGCAGCGCCCCGTTCACAGAGGCCCGGATCGGATTCGCTCCCGCCCCAAGCCTGCTGCGGCTCCCCGTGTCGGATTAAAAACAAACGCACCATCCGCCGATCTTATGCAGGCGAGGCTTCCAGGGAAGCTGTTTCATTGGGCGCCGGCGCCTGCTAAACAGGCGCCAACCGGGCGCCAGCGGCATGACCGTCCTTTGGTGCGCTCCCAGCCCTTCCCGACTCGCCCTCTTCGGTCCAAGGGCAACCCCCAGATCCGCGCACAGGAGCGCTCAGATGAAGAAAATTGAAGCCATCATTAAGCCGTTCAAGTTGGACGACGTTAAAGAGGCGCTGCAAGAAATTGGCCTCCAAGGCATGACCGTGGTCGAGGCCAAAGGCTTTGGCCGCCAGAAGGGCCACACGGAACTCTATCGCGGCGCCGAATACGTCGTCGATTTTCTGCCGAAACTCAAGATCGAGGTTGTGGTCGCCGACGATCAAGTGGATGGCGCGCTCGAAGCCATTCAGCGCGCGGCGAAGACCGGCAAAATCGGCGATGGAAAAATCTTCGTACTCAACGTTGAAAACGTGGTGCGCATCCGCACCGGAGAAACCGGACCGGCAGCGGTCTGATCAAGCTTGCAAGTGTCATTCTGGGAGAACCCGATGTCAGACGAAATTATGAAACTCATCAAGGACAAGGAAGTCCAATACGTTGATCTGCGATTCACCGACATGCGCGGCAAGATGCAACACGTCACCTTCGATGTTTCCATGATCACACCGGAGATCTTTACCGAAGGCACGATGTTCGACGGCTCCTCGATCGCCGGATGGAAGGCCATCAACGAGAGCGACATGGTGATGCGCCCCGACTCTTCGGGCGCGCACATCGATCCGTTCTACCAACAAACGACATTGGCGCTGTTTTGCGACATCCTCGAGCCGGGCACGCTGCAGCCCTATTCGCGCTGCCCCCGCTCCATCGCCAAGAAAGCCGAGGCCTACGTCAAATCTTCCGGTGCGGGCGACGTCGCCTATTTCGGCCCCGAGGCCGAATTCTTTGTGTTTGATGATGTGCGCTGGTCCACTGAACCCTGGAACACTGGGTATTCATTCGATTCGAGCGAATTGCCGGTCAATACCAACAAGCCGTACGAGGGCGGCAACATGGGTCACCGCCCCGGCCCCAAGGGCGGCTATTTCCCGGTGCCGCCCATTGATAGCCTTCAAGACATGCGCGGTGAGATGCTCGAAGTGATGGGCCAACTCGGCCTGCAACCGGAGAAGCATCACCACGAAGTGGCGCCCGCCCAGCACGAACTCGGCCTCAAATTCAACACGCTGACGCGCATGGCCGACAACATGAATTTGTACAAATACATCGTTCATCAAGTCGCCGCGTCCTACGGCAAAACAGCCACCTTCATGCCGAAGCCCTATTACAAGGACAACGGCTCGGGCATGCATGTGCACCAATCGATCTGGAAGAAAGGCGCGAACCTGTTCGCCGGCGACCGCTACGCCGACCTATCCGACACCTGCCTCCACTACATTGGCGGCATCATCAAGCATGCGAAGGCTATCAACGCGTTCGCGAACTCAACCACCAATTCCTACAAGCGCCTGGTGCCGGGCTACGAAGCGCCGGTATTGCTTGCGTATTCGGCGCGCAATCGCTCCGCGTCGTGCCGGATTCCGCACGGGACCGGGGCTGGCGCCAAGCGGGTCGAGGTTCGCTTCCCCGATCCCGCGGGCAATATGTATCTGACCTTCGTCGCGCTGTTGATGGCGGGTCTCGACGGCATCGAGAAGAAGACCCACCCCGGCGATCCGCTCGACAAGAACCTCTACGATCTGCCTCCGGAAGAACTGAAAGACGTTCCCACGGTGTGCGCGAGCTTGCGCGAAGCGCTTACCGCGCTTGACCGTGACCGCGACTTCCTGATGAAGGGCGGAGTCATGGGCGATGATTTGATCGATGCCTATATCGAACTGAAGAAAGAAGAACTGGACCGCATCGAAACCCACCCGCATCCGGTTGAGTTCGACATGTATTACAAGGCGTAGATACGCCGACCGCTTCTTGGCGACGGGCCGGGGATTACCCGGCCCAAACCGCCTCCACGCTGCACTTGCGCAAACCTGAAATTCGTTGGATGGCTGACGCCTGCATTTCGGAGGCGAACCATGGCTGCATCCCCCAAAAAACCGGCGAAGAAATCGGCCCCAAAAAAGAAAGCCGCCAAGGCGCCTAAAATGCCGACAAAGCGGGGCAAGCTCAGCCCCAAGGAATATTCTCCGCTCGCGCCCTATCTCAAGGTCAAAGGCGCCAAGCAGGCCATGGATTTCTACAAGGAGGCTTTTGGGGCCAAGGCGCGTATGGTGATGGAGGCGGAGGACAAAAAGCGTCTCATGCACGCCACGCTGCTGATCAATGGCGGTGAACTCATGCTCTCAGACGAGTTCGCTGAGTTCGGCGAACCCGCCACGGTGCCGCCGCCGAACGTGAAAACCTCGACGGTTTCGATCCATTTGCAGGTCGATGATTCCGACAAATGGTGGGCCCGCGCCCTGGGCGCCGGCGCGAAAGTCGTGATGCCGCTCGCCGATCAATTCTGGGGCGATCGCTTCGGCATGGTTCGCGACCCGTTCGGGCACGTGTGGTCGATCGCCTCGGCGATCAAAAAGAAGCGCAAATAGAGACGGATAGGATTTCACCCCACCCACGGAGCGGGGTTGTCATAGTCGGTTTGGTGACTGTGCGGGAACGGTGCGTTGGGGATCGCGCGCTGGAGGAACGGACACAATTTGTCCCAGCCTTCCCCTGCTGAAATGTCCATCACCAAGAGGCGCTCCGGCGGCGTTGTGGCGATCACGTGTTCGTTGTGTTGGCGATATTTTTTCTTGTACATAAATTCCTGGGCGACCGGCGACCCGTAGACATGGTTTCGCAACCGCCGCCGGAAATCGTCAATGGCGTCGTGTTTGCCTGACCAACCCAGCTTGTTCAGTGCTCTGCGAAGCATGCGTGGATATTCCGGGACCGGGGCCACGACGTTGAAGTGCACCTCGATACTCCTCCACCATGACTCCACTTCACGCACAGTGAGAACCACCGCGCTCTCGGGATAGGCCCGCAACAACTCGGGGTAAAAATACGCCCCCGGAAGGTCAACGACCGCATCCAAATCGTCGTAAACTCGGAAATCCGGCTTAGGGTTCGTGCCGTCGAGCACATCGTTCAACCGGGCACGATCGAAATGAAGGCTCCTGAGACCCAAGGCCTCCAGGGCAAGATGAAGCGAGTTCGTCCCGGTCCTGCTTAGTCCCGCGCCAATGACCTCGAGCATGCGTGCCACCCGGCCTCCGGTTTAGTACCGTCAAACCGCCGACAACCCGCATTGAGCCGAATCAACTCCGCTCGTTCAACGCCATTCGGCGAGACCTTAACTCCCTCGTAATCTCAGTCCTGTTGGCTGTCCAGCCTCGACTCCGGTTAAGAGGCCCGCCATGACGCATGCGCAGCAGAAGCGGCAGGAGCCGGTGGACGAAAAAAATCTCTGGGACGAGGGCCTGTTCGGCGGCGAACCCCCTGCGGCCGCAGCCGGCGGCTACACCGCCAAGGACATCGAGGTCCTTGAGGGGCTGGAGCCCGTGCGCAAGCGCCCAGGCATGTACATTGGCGGTGTTGACGAGCGGGCGCTGCACCATTTGTTCGCCGAAGTGCTCGACAATTCCATGGACGAAGCCGTGGCGGGCTTCGCCGATCGCATCGAGGTCGAACTGGAAGCCGATGGCACGTTGCGCGTAACCGACAATGGCCGCGGCATGCCAATCGACCCGCATCCAAAGTTTCCCAAAAAATCCGCGCTCGAAATCATCATGACCGTTCTGCACGCGGGCGGAAAATTTTCCGACAAGGTCTACCATACGTCCGGCGGCCTGCATGGCGTGGGCGTGTCGGTGGTGAACGCGCTATCGGACCGGGTTGAGGTCGAAGTCGCGCGCGAACGCAAACTCTATCGGCAGACTTTCTCGCGCGGCGCGCCCACCAGCAAGCTCGTCGAGGCGGGCCCCGCGCACAATCGCCGCGGCACCAGCGTGCGCTTCCATCCCGATCCGCAGATCTTCGGCGACGGCGCGGCATTCAAACCGGCCCGCCTGTTCCAGATGGCACGCTCGAAAGCCTATCTGCAGCGCGGCGTGCAGATACGCTGGAAGTGCGCGCCCGATCGTATCAAGGACGACACCCCCACTGAAGCCGTACTGCATTTTCCCAATGGGCTCGCGGATTTTCTCGCGGCTTTAGTGAAAGACAAGCGCCCCGTATGCAACGAGCCATTCGTCGGACGCTCGGAAAAGAACGGCCCACACGGGCGCGTGGAATGGGCGGTGGCGTGGATCGCCGACGGCTTCGGCGAGACCGACGGCTTCCTGCGCTCGTACTGCAACACCATCTACACGCCCGATGGCGGCTTCCATGAAGCGGGCCTGCGCGCGGCGCTCTCGAAGGGGCTCAAGGCCTATGCGGAATTGCGCAGCAACAAGAAGGCCGCGCTGATTACGCAAGAAGACGTGGTCAATACCGGCGCGGCTCTAGTCTCCGTCTTCATCCGCGACCCGCAATTCGAAGGCCAAACCAAGGGCCGCCTGGTTTCGACAGAAGCCGCGAAAATCGTCGAACAAGCCGTGCGCGACCCGTTTGATCATTGGCTCGCCGCTTCGCCAAACGAGGCGCAGCGTCTGCTCGATTGGGTGATTACCCAAGCCGAGGACCGTTTGCGCCGGCGCAAGGAAAAGGAAGTTTCACGCCAAAGCGCTACGCGCAAACTGCGTCTGCCTGGCAAGCTCGCCGATTGCGCGCGTTCGGACGCGAAAGACACCGAGATTTTCCTGGTCGAGGGCGATTCCGCCGGCGGTTCGGCCAAGCAAGCACGCAACCGCGAGACACAAGCGATCCTGCCGTTGCGCGGAAAAATTCTCAACGTTGCCTCGGCTGGAGGAGAGAAGACCTCCAACAATGTTGAACTGAACGATCTGGCTTTGGCGCTTGGCGTGCAATCGGGCGCGAAGTTCAAGTGCGACGACCTGCGCTATGAGCGCGTCATCATCATGACCGACGCCGATGTCGACGGCGCCCATATCGCTTCGCTGCTGATCACTTATTTCCACAAACAAATGCCGCAACTGATCCGCGCCGGGCGCCTGTTCCTGGCCATGCCCCCGCTCTACCGCGTCACCGCCGGCAAAGAGAGCATCTACGCCCGCGATGACGCTCACAAGGAAGCGCTCCTGAACGGCCAGTTCAAAGGCCGCAAGGTCGATATCTCCCGCTTCAAAGGCCTCGGCGAAATGATGCCGGCCGATCTGAAACTCACCACCATGAACCCGGCGACGCGCACCTTGGCGCGCGTTGTACTGGACGAAGCAGGGGTTCCGGAATTTGAGACTTTGGTCGAGACGCTGATGGGGAAAAAGGCCGAGCTGCGCTTCAACTACATCCAGGCGAACGCGAAGTTCGTTGAGGATGTTGATGTTTAGGCGGACGACTGGAAATCACTCACAGTTGAGCCCAGGAAAATACGAGCTTGGACATTCTGCGCGCTCGATCACCTGCGACGCGTCGTAGGCGAACGCAGAGTCCGGGCCGCTGTCTCCCATACGCACCTCCGTTGCGACGCTTTCCGATACATTCGCGATGGTGTTCGATTCATACAGGGTCAAGCCCCACGATGTAACGCAGTCGCGCATGCCAATTGACTGAGTCTCCCAGTAATCGCAGACCTGACCGGCGAACGAGCCAGACGCGCCAGTACGGCGCGCCCCGATATTGGGCATCTGGCGCTCGAATCTCTCCATGGCCGTGCGGCCACGCCATTCTGCCCAGTTCTGCTCATAGTCAGCAAGCGTCTCCCCGAGTGTGGCGCCCGTTTCATCTATCGTGACTATGCGCGCGCCCTCCATGACCACCCGGTTTCGATAGGAGCTTGCCAGACCGCCCGCTGACATCACCATGTCATTGACAATTGCTTGCTGACGCCCCCAATCGCGCACATACCTCGTCGTCGTACCGGTTATCGCGCCGGTGTATGTCATCACGACGGTAAAGGCCTCTCGGTCATAGTAACGTAATTCGTCTCCGGATTGGACAGCGCGACCCGTGCTTGAAGCCGGCGAGGTGCAAGCTGCCGCCAGACAAGCAAACGCGCTCACAATTGCAACTCGCATGATCTCTACCCACCAATCTCCACCAAAGGCTCGCCGTTCCGCACCAGCGCCAATGCCACGCCAAGCTGATCGCGCAGCACCGTCCGCAAATATGCGGTGCTGGTGTTTCCGAGTGATAGCAGAATAATCGCGGGCGGTGGCCCGAGCCGGGTCACCAGTTCAGCAAAATCACGGTCCTTGGTAATCAGCGCTGAAGCCCGCGTTTTCGCCGCTGCGAAAATGTCGCAGTCGGGGGCTCTCGCCAATCCGAGATCCCTCACTTGAGCGCAGGCCTCACCGAACTCATCGCCAATCCACTTCGCCAACTTGGGCGACAAGTGGTTATCGAGCCAGATCGTCACGACCTCAGCTACTCGGCCGCGATTAACGGGTGATCGACACGCCGCCCGGCGAACGCGAGTGCTGCCTTGATGTCGTCGGGCTCGAGGTCGGGCAGCTCCTCCACGATCTCGGCATGCGTGAGCCCCGCCGCCAGCAGGTCGAGCACATCGACCACGCGGATGCGCAATCCGCGAATGCAGGGCCGACCGCCGAACTTGTCGGGTTCAGAGGTGATGCGGCGCATTAGCTCGTCCATCGCTGAATTCTAGCACAAGCGCCGCTTCCTGACACCTAGCGCCTGAATCATTGACTTTCCCCCCGGTTTCCCCCACATCCCGCCCGTTCGTTGTGCGCGCCGAGAGGGCGTGCTCGCCCCTCGTTTTGCCCCCGTCTCGTCCGGAGACGACGCCGGCCAAGCGCCAACCTAGCGACCCCGCCCGGCGAAACGCGAAGGCGGCGGTTCAAGTGAGAATAAATGACCTCTGAAAATGCCGCGCCCGAGGGCGCTGAAATTGCCAAGCCGTCCGTCACTTTCGATGACCTCGGCCTTTCGCCCGAAACGCTCCGCGCGGTGCATGAAGGCGGTTACACCATCCCCACGCCGATCCAGGCGCAGGCCATCCCGATTGTGCTGCAAGGGCGCGACGTGCTCGGCATCGCCCAGACCGGCACCGGCAAGACCGCCGCCTTCGTGTTGCCTATGATCGACATTTTGGCCGCAGGCCGCACGCGCGCGCGCATGCCGCGCACGTTGATCCTGGAGCCGACGCGGGAACTGGCCGCGCAAGTCGCAGAGAATTTCGACAAATACGGCAAGTACCAAAAGCTCACCAAGGCGCTGCTGATCGGCGGCGTTTCGTTCGGTGATCAGGATGCGCTGTTGGCGCGCGGCGTCGATGTTCTGATCGCCACGCCGGGGCGCCTCCTGGACCATTTCGAGCGCGGCAAGCTCCTGCTCACGGGCGTGCAAGTGATGGTGGTTGATGAGGCCGACCGCATGCTCGACATGGGCTTCATCCCCGACATCGAGCGCATCTTCAAACTCACCCCGTTCACGCGCCAGACGCTGTTTTTCTCCGCCACCATGCCGCCGGAAATCACCCGACTGACGCAGGCCTTTCTGCACAATCCTCAGCGCATCGAGGCGACGCGCCCGGCCATGGCCGCCGCCACGATCGACCAGCGCATTGTCCCGCTGCCGAGCGGCGACCCACGCACACGGCGGGCGGCGTTGCGCGCGGCGATGACCTCGGCCAACGTCCGCAACGGCATTATTTTTTGCAACCGCAAGACCGACGTCGATGTTGTGGCCACTTCGCTGAAGCGCCACGGCTTCAACGCCTCGCCCATCCACGGCGATCTTGAGCAAAGCCTGCGCACCAAGACGCTCGATCGCTTTCGCTCCGGCGAGTTGCAGTTTCTGATCGCATCCGATGTCGCCGCGCGCGGGCTCGACATTCCAGACGTGAGCCACGTGTTCAATTACGAGCCGCCGCGCCACGCCGAAGATTATGTCCACCGAATCGGTCGCACCGGCAGAGCCGGCAAGCAAGGCGCATCGTTCACGCTCACCGCACCGAGCGATTCCAAGTGCATTGCCGCCATCGAAGCGCTAATCGGCGGCCCCATCGCGAAAGCAGAGATCGAAGGCGCGCCCACGGAAGCGCTCGGCGATCCGCGCGACAGCGGCGGGCGCGGGAGGCGCGCCGACGAACTCAAGGCGCAACGCGGCTCGCGCAGCCGCGGCGGAAAGAAAGAGCGCTTTATGAAGCGCGATTCCGAGCGCCCCCAGGCGGCGATGGAGCCGGCAAAGCGCACAGAGGCCCCCGCGAGCGAAGCCGCGCCGAGCGCCGAAGTACGCCAGCCGCCGCCCCAACAGCCACAACGCAACGAACGCCCGCCACGTTCTCGGGGCCGCGAGCGCACGCCAGCGCCGCTGCCCCACCAAGCCAACGACACCCCAGGCTTCGGCGAAAACCTGCCGGCGTTTCTCAAACCCAAGAAATAAGAGCAATTACGGCTTCAGCCGCGCCGCCACCTGCTTGCGAAAGGCGTCGCCATAAGGTGGGCGTAGCATCGCGATCACTTCGCTGGCGGTCTGCTTGAACACGGCCTTCTCGTGGCTGAATTCCAGGAAACCGCGCTGCCCGTGATAGGCGCCAATGCCCGAGGAGCCGACGCCGCCGAACGGCAGGTCATCCATCGAGAAGTGCAAAATCACATCGTTGATGCTGACGCCGCCCGAATGTGTGTGCGCCAGTAAGGCGTCACACTCGGCGCTATCCTCGCCAAAATAATATAGCGCCAGCGGACGTGGGCGCGCGTTGATCTCGGCGATCGCCCCCTCCAGCGCCGAATAGGCGCGCACCGGCAGCACAGGGCCGAAGATTTCCTCCTGCATGACGCTCATCTCGTCGGTCGCGCCGAGAACGAGCGTCGGCGGGATCTTGCGGTGCTCCTGCTGGCTGAAATCCTCATTGGCGGGATTGAGCTCGATGATCTCGGCGCCTTTTGCCTTGGCGTCAGCAATGAGCCCGCGTACGCGGTCATAGTGGCGCTGATTGATCATGGCGGTGTAATCGCCATTGTCTTTCATGGTCGGGAACATCTTCGCCACCGAGGCGCGGGCGCCGGCGACAAACGCATCCATGCTTTCCGTCGGCGCCAGCACGTAATCCGGCGCCAAACACACCTGCCCGGCGTTCATAATCTTGCCCGCCATGACGCGCGCTGCTGTCTTGGCCACATCCGCGCCGCGCCCGATCACGACCGGGCTCTTGCCGCCCAGCTCAAGCGTGACTGGCGTCAGGTTTTCCGCGGCGGCGCGCATGACGTGCCGACCGACCGATGTGGCGCCGGTGAAGATCAGGTGATCGAACGCCAGCCCCGCGAACGCGGCGCCCACGTCGGGCCCGCCCAATATTACGGCGAGTTCGTCTTCATCGAAGTAGAGATCGAACACTTGCGCCAGCAGCGCCGACGTGACCGGCGTAAATTCCGATGGCTTCAGCATCACCCGATTGCCCGCCGCGAAAGCCCCGGCAATGGCGTCAACCGCCAGCTGCACCGGAAAATTCCAGGGCGTCATCACGCCAACCACCCCTTTCGGCTGGTAGCGCACTTCCGCCCGCGCGCCGAGCAGGCCCAGCGCCGCCGGCGTCACCTTGCGCGACTGCGGCTTCATCCACGTTTCCAGGTTCGCGCGCGCCTGCTTGAGCGGGCCAATGGCGCCGGCGATGTCCGTCAAGCGCGTCATGTCGCGCGACCGGACTCCAAAATCCACCTGGATCGCGTCCACCAATTCGTTCTGGTGCGTTAACAAGAGGTCGATACAGCGCGTCAGCCGGTCCTTGCGCAGCCGCGCGTCTGGCGGCCCCTGACGCACTTGCGCGTGCTTCTGCGCAGCGAGCACGGCCAGCATGCGCACCTTGCTCTCCTCGACCGACGGACTGACCGGCTTATTCATGAACGCCTCCAGCGACAATTTGGCGCAAATCTAACGCCTCACCCTTACGTCAGCGCAATCGTTATTGCGACCAATCGCGCCAGAAATTTACCTCTCGTGCACGTTCTCACGCCTAGCGTGAGCCAGACACTGAGATTCTCAGATTGAGCGCCCGTGACTACGCAAAACGAAAACCCTCAAGCAGCTGCCGACGCCGCCGCGGCGCAAGACGCGCTGGACCTGATGCGCAAGCATGGGGTCGCGCCAACGAGCGCCAATTTCACGGTTTGGCTGGCCTACCAGAGCGGTGAAGATAAAGCCCTCAAGCAGATGATTGACGCCCGCCTGGCCTCCGGCGACGGGCTCACCGTGACCTTCAACGCGGAGGTCCATGAAAAATTCTTCACCGCAGCAGAAACATCCGCGCAGATCGTGCTCGCTGGCGAGCGAATCGCGCGCGACCTGGGTCAGGTCGTCTCGTTTCTGAAACAAGCAGAAGAAAAGAGCGGCGACTATGGCCGCGCACTGGAGAGTGCGGCGACCGACCTTAACCGCGGAATCACCCCCGAACAGATGCGCCAATTAGTGTCGAGCCTCGCGGCGGCAACGCTCGATATGGCCAATCACAATCAACACCTGACGACGGAACTGAAGAAATCATCCACCGAAATTAGCGCGCTTCGGACGACGTTGGACTCAGTCCGCGTGGAATCGCTCACTGACGGCCTCACCGGCTTGGCCAATCGGCGCATGTTCGACGAAACCCTGCGGATGCGGATGGAAGAAGCGCGCGCGCAACGCACGGACCTTTGTCTTCTACTCTGCGATGTTGATCATTTTAAGCGGTTCAACGACACTTGGGGCCATCATACCGGCGACCAAATCCTACGCTTCCTCGCCAGCGCCATGCAGGGCCACGCCCCCCGCAAGGACGTTCTGGTGGCGCGCTATGGCGGCGAGGAATTCGTCATGGTGGCGCCGCGCATGACAGTGCAACAAGCGGCGCAGGTCGCCGAGACACTTAGGAACGCGATCCAGGCCAAGCGCTTGCGTCGGCGCTCCACAAACGAAGATTTGGGCCAAGTCACAGTATCGATCGGCGTAGCGCGACTGCAACCAGGCGATACGCAGTCCGGCCTTATCGAGCGCGCCGACGCGTGTCTCTATTCGGCCAAACGCAATGGCCGCAACCAAGTGGCGACGGACGCCGCGCCGGTGCTTTACGTCGCGTAGAGTTTCCAAGCGAGTGATCATGCCCTAGCGTCTTCCCAACAGGCGGGAGGCGCACAATGGCGTACGCAAGGGTCAAATACGAGGTCGATGGCGGCAGCGCGCTCATCACCATGTCTCACGCCGCCAGCCTGAACGCCATCGACCCACCCATGGTGGAAGAAATGACCGACGCGTTTGCGCGTGCGGTCCGGGAGGCGCGCTGCGTCGTGCTAACGGGGGAGGGGCGCGCATTTTCCTCCGGCGCAAACCTGAGCGGCGATGCGCCGACCACAAGCGAGGATGGGCGCCTTGATGTCGGTATTCGCCTTGAGCAGCACTACAATCCTTTCGTCACCATGCTGCGCGACCTGCCGATCCCTTTAGTCACCGCCGTCAACGGCGCTGCCGCCGGGATTGGCTGCTCGTTCGCACTGATGGGTGATCTCATCGTCGCCGCCGAGAGCGCCTATTTCATGCAGGCGTTTCGGCGCATCGGCCTGGTGCCCGACGGCGGCGCGACATACGTGCTGCCGCGCGCAATCGGCCGCGCACGGGCGATGGAGCTGATGCTGCTGGGCGAGCGTTTACCCGCAAGCAAGGCGCTCGAGTGGGGCTTGATCAATCGCTGCACGCCAGACGCGGACATGATGGTGACGGCCAAGGCGCTCGCGAACGAATTGGCGCGAGGGCCAATGTCACTCGCCTTGATCCGCAAACTCGCGTGGCGCTCGCTCGACGCCGACTGGCGCGCGCAATTGCAGGCCGAACGCGAAGCCCAGCGAGAAGCCGGACGAACCAAGGATTTCGCCGAAGGTGTACAAGCCTTTTACCAAAAGCGGCCGCCAAATTTTGAGGGTGCTTGAGTCTTCGCTAACTTCGTTACGTTAAGCTTGGGCCATGCAAGAGCTGGCTTGGATCGCGGAACTCATCCGCATATGGCTGGAAGGCGGCACGTGGGCCGACATCCAAGCCGCGCGCGGCTTCCAAACCCTGGTCGCTCTCGCGGCCTATCTTGCGCCGACCACCATCATCGCCCTGGGCATTGGCCTGAGCGAATGGCACGAAACCCCGCTTGGCGCCTGGCTCGGCGCACGCGGCCCTCGCGACGACAATTGGTCCGAACGCGCGCGCGATCTCGACAAGGACGGCCTGCCTGATTTCTGAGAGTCAGCGTTTGCGCTTTGCTTTTGGCTTGGACGCCGCTTTCGCCTTGGCGACGCCAAGCGCCTTGCGCGCCCAATCGGCGGCGAGATCTGGCTCATCAAGCGCGGAATCTGGCATGCGCCAATAGCCCATTTCCACCTGCTCGCCGGCGCGCGGCCCACTCGCCGGTGTCCAAATAAACGGCCCGCACCCTTCGGCCCTGAGTTCCGCCTTCATCACATCGTCCACCTTAAGGTGGATGACGTCATTGGCCAACAGAGCGAACATCACCCCATCAGCGTACACACCGGCGCCGCCAAACATACGCTTTACTTGAACCGGGCCTAGCCCTGCGAACAGCTCGCGGACAAAGTCGTGAAAACCATCGGCGGCCACCCGTCACGCCTCGATCTTGGCTGGAACGATGGTGACGCTCTCGCCGCAGCCACAAGCATCGGTTTGGTTGGGGTTGCGAAAAACGAACCTCGAAGCGAGCCGGCTGGTCTCGTAGTCTATTTCCGACCCGAGCAAGAACATCACCGCGTCGGCGGCCACGAGAATGTTCACGCCGCGGTCCTCGACCAATTCGTCGAACGGTGCGGGCGCTTCGGCGTAGTCGAGCTTGTATTCCATGCCGGCGCAGCCGCCATTGACGACACCGACGCGCAAATAAGGTTTCGAGCCTGCGGCGATGATTTCGCGCACGCGCGCTGCGGCGGAGTCCGTCAGGGTCACGATCTTGGGCCTGGGTCTCGTCATCGGCTCACAACATGTTCAATTCGAGCTTGGCTTCATCGCTCATGCGCGCCGGCGTCCACGGCGGGTCGAACACCAAATTCACATGCACCGACTTTACGCCTGCCACCTTACGCGCGGCGTCTTCGACCCAGCCGGGCATCTCCCCCGCCACCGGACACCCCGGCGCGGTCAGCGTCATCTCGATATCAACATGCCCCTCGTCGTTGATATCGACTTTATAGATGAGGCCGAGTTCGTAAATATCAACCGGAATTTCTGGATCGAACACAGTTTTGAACGACGCCACCAGATCATCGGTAATGCGGTCTAAGTCCGCCTGCGGCAGCACGGATTTTGAAGAAATTGCAGCGGTATCCATGGCCTCTAGCTCAACAACTTTCGCGCCTTGTGCAGCGCTTCGATGAACACTTCGACTTCTTCAAGTTGATTATAATACGCAAAGCTTGCACGCACAGCGGCGGTCACCCCCAAGCGCTGCATCAGGGGCTGCGCACAATGATGACCGGCTCGAACGGCCACGCCCTGATGGTCGAGGATCTGGGCTACATCATGAGGGTGCGCGCCTTCAACCGAGAACGCGACGATGGCGCCCTTATCCGGCGTCCGCCCATGCAGCTTGACCCAATTGAACTCCTGCAGGCGTGACATCGCCGCGTCGCGCAGCAACGCTTCGTGCGCTTCAAGCGCGACTCGGTCCTGAGCCGACAACCAATCGATCGCGGCGCCAAGCCCGATCGCCTCTAGAATCGGCGGCGTGCCAGCTTCGAACCGATGCGGCGGTTCGTTGTATGTGATGCGTTCACGCTCGACGATGTCGATCATCTCGCCGCCGCCCTCGAACGGGGCCAGCGCCGCCAGCCGCTCTGGCTTGCCATAAAGCACGCCTATGCCCGTCGGCCCGTAGAGCTTGTGACCCGTAAAAGCGTAAAAATCCGCGTCCAGCGCCTGCACATCAACGCGTCCGTGAACAACCGCCTGGCAGCCGTCGAGCAGCACCGGCGCGCGCTTGGAGTGGGCCACACGCACAATCTCCGCCGCCGGGGTGCGCGCGCCAAGCACGTTCGACATGTGGCTGATCGCCACCATCTTGGTGCGCGGGCTGATCAACGCGTCAAGTTCCGCCAAATCAACGACGCCATCATCATCAATGTCGAGCCATCTTAGCACCGCGCCCTTGCGCTCGCGCAGAAAATGCCAAGGCACAATATTGGAATGGTGCTCCATCACCGAAAGCACGATCTCATCGCCCGGCTTGATCTCGATTCCGGCGGCGACGATGTTCATCGCCTGGGTGCCGCTCTTGGTAAAAACAACATCCTGAGGCGATCCCGCGTTGATGAAACGGGCGACCGCGACGCGCGCCGCTTCAAAGACCTCGGTGGTCTCGTTGGCCAAGGCATGCAAGCCGCGATGTACGTTCGCGTATGACCAGCGCATCGCGCCAGCCATCGCCTCTATCACAGCAGCGGGTTTTTGCGCGCTGGCGGCGTTGTCGAGATAGACGAGTGGGCGCCCATGGACACTGCGCGACAGAATGGGAAACTCGGCACGCAGCACCTCGATATCGAACGGCGAGACACTCATCCGACCCGCCCCAGCCATGCACCAATCAAACCCACCAGTTCCGCCTCGATGTCGGGCGGCAAATCTGGCGGAATCGCCCCGACAAGAAACGCCTCGATCAGCATCGCCCGCGCCTGCGCCTCCGGAACGCCACGAGAGCGCATGTAAAACATCGCCGTCTCGTCCAATCCGCCCGCCGTGTTGCCATGCGCGCAAGCCACATCATCGGCGTGGATCATCAGCTCCGGTTTAGCGAAAATTTCCGCGCCGTCTTGCAGCAGGAGCCCGTGATGATGCTGGCGTGCATCGCTCTTTTGCGCGCCTGGCTCGACGACGATCTTGCCTTGGAACACGCCCCGCCCGCCTTTGAGCGCCACGCCCTTGATCAGCTGGCGCGTAATTCCGTCGCGACCGTTGTGCACGATCGTGGAGGTAAGGTCGGCATGGCGCTCGGGCCCAGCCAAGTAGATTCCGTTCAAGTGCACCTCGGCGCCTTCGCCTTCCAACTCGACATGCGTTTCTATCCGCGCCAGCTTCGCCCCCTCGGAGAGGATGAATTGTTGAAAACGCGCGCCTGCCGCCACCCGCACATGAGCTGCCTCAAGCACGATGCCATCCGCCACCTCGCGCTGCACGACAATGCGTGTAAGCCGCGCGCCAGGAGCAAGGGTTGCGTTAAGCAAATGTGGAGCGAGGTTTGCGTATGCGAGGCGCTCGACGCGAACGAGCGTCTCGCCCGCGGCGACCAACACGTCCTCAACACCCCCCATTTGCGTCGCAAGCGCGCCGATAACGCCCCCTCGCGCCGACGTCACGGCTGGATCCGCGCAGTCACGGTTCAGGGTGAATTGAACGCGCTCATCCATGGCCCGTGCGAGATCAGAATATTTCCACGCCTCGTTGCGGCGAGAAGGGAGATCTGCAAGGCGCATCATGCCGCCTTCGAATACTTGTCGTACCCCTCGCGCTCCAGTTCGAGCGCAAGTTCAGGCCCGCCTGATGCGACGATGCGGCCGCTGGCCAGGACGTGCACCTTGTCAGGCGTTATGTAATCCAGCAGGCGCTGATAATGCGTGATCACCAGCATCGCCCTGTCAGGCGCACGCAGTGCACTGACGTTCTCCGCCACGATTCTGAGCGCATCGATATCAAGCCCGGAATCAGTTTCATCCAGTATGGCGAAACGCGGTTCAAGCACCGCCATCTGCAGCGCCTCGAAGCGTTTTTTCTCGCCCCCAGAAAAACCCACATTCAGCGGGCGTTTCAGCATATCCGCGTCGATTTTCAGCGCCGCCGCCTTGGCGCGCATGAGTTTCAACAAGTCCGACGCCGGCATCGGCGCTAGCCCGCGCGCTTTGCGTTGCGCGTTGAGTGCCGCTTTCAAGAACGCGATCGCGGAAAGCCCGGGGATTTCGACCGGATATTGGAACGAGAGGAACAAACCCTTGGCCGCACGCTCTTCCGGCGTGAGGGCGAGCAGATCGGCGCCATCGAGGGTCGCCGCACCTTGCGTGATCTCGTAGCCTTCGCGGCCGCTCAGCGCGTACGCCAGCGTCGACTTGCCCGACCCATTCGGGCCCATGATGGCATGAGTTTCACCGGCCGGCACATGCAGCGTGAGCCCTTTGATGATCTCGGCGCCGCCGACAGCGACATGAAGGTTGTCAACATCAAGCACGCGGGTTCGCCTTCCTGTAATCGGCCACGGTTCGGTTTGGGTCGCCCTTTGCCTGCGAGACAACAATGAACCAGCCCGCCCCGACGATCGCCGCTGCCGCGAACACGAGGGTCCCCTGCACAAGGTGTCCGCTCGCGCCCATCCACGCAAAGGCGAGCCTCCCAATGATGAGTGCGACCACATAAATCGCGACCGCCGCAAACCCTTTCCAATGCACCGGCGCCATGGCATTGCGACGGTCGCCAACAGGAAAGCGGCGCGCAAACCAATATTCGCTCATCCCACGCTCCCTTCCAGGCTCACTTCCAGAAGCTTCTGCGCTTCCACGGCGAATTCCATCGGCAGTTTTTGCAGCACTTCGCGGACGAAGCCGTTGACCAATAGCGCCACCGCTTCCTCCTCGGGGACGCCGCGGGAGCGCAGGTAAAAGAGCTGGTCGTCGGAGAGGCGTGTCGTGGTGGCCTCGTGCTCGAACTGCGCATCCGGCGTGCGCGCTTCGACATAAGGAATTGTATGGGCGGAGCATTTGTCCCCGATGAGCAATGAATCGCATTGGGTATGGTTGCGCGCGCCTTTGGCTTTCGCGTGCGCCGAGACGAGCCCGCGATAGGCGTTCGATGAACGTCCCGCCGAGATACCCTTGGAGAGGATGCGCGAGCGGGTGTTCTTGCCCAGATGCACCATCTTCGTGCCGGTGTCGGCCTGTTGGCGCCCGTTGGTGACGGCGATGGAGAAGAATTCGCCGACGCTGTCGTCGCCACGCAGGATGCAGCTTGGGTATTTCCAGGTGATCGCGGAGCCGGTCTCTACCTGCGTCCACGATATTTTGGATCGCTTTCCACGACAGTCTCCACGTTTCGTCACGAAATTATAGATACCGCCTTTCCCGTCCGCATCGCCCGGCCACCAATTCTGCACCGTGGAGTATTTGATTTCGGCGTCATCAAGCGCGACCAATTCCACCACGGCTGCGTGCAGTTGATTTTCATCGCGCATCGGCGCGGTGCAGCCTTCGAGGTAGGAGACGTAAGCGCCCTTGTCGGCAATGATTAAGGTGCGCTCGAACTGTCCGGTGCCTTGCGCGTTCATGCGAAAATAAGTTGAAAGCTCCATCGGGCAGCGCACACCCGGCGGCACATAAACGAATGAGCCGTCGGAGAAGACGGCGCTATTGAGCGTGGCGAAGAAATTGTCCGTGCTCGGCACAACCGAGCCGAGGTATCCGCGCACAAGATCACCGTGCTCGCGCAACGCCTCGCTCATCGAGCAAAAGATCACGCCAGCCCTCGCCAACTCGGCTTTGAAGGTGGTGACAACGCTGACGCTATCGAACACCGCATCCACCGCTACGCGCGGCGCGCCCTCAACCCCGAGCAGCACTTCCGCCTCCCGCAGGGGAATGCCGAGCTTTTTGTAGGTCTCAAGAATTTCCGGATCGACGTCATCGAGGCTCTTGTAAGTCGCGCCCTCTTTTGGCGCGGCGTAATAGCGCGCGGCCTGGTAATCGATCGGCGGATAATGCACGAGCGCCCATGTCGGCTCCTCCAGCTTCTGCCAGCGCGTGAAGGCTTCAAGGCGCCACGCAAGCATCCACTCGGGTTCGCCTTTTTTGGCCGAGATGAAACGGACGATGTCTGCGTTCAGGCCCGCGGGCGCGAATTCCTGCTCAAGCTCGGTGACAAATCCGTGCTTGTATTTCTCCGCTTCCAGGGCGCGGGCAGCGGCGACGGTTTCCTTCACCGCCGCCATCACGCGACTCCTTGCGACGCGCGTCGGCGTGCTGCGACCTTGGTAAGAGCCGTGAGGACGGCGTCCACGTCCTCTTCGCGCGAGTCGTGGCCGAAACTCACCCGTAACGCGGCCTTGGCGACATGCGGCGCTACAGCCATCGCCGCCAGCACGCGGCTCGAACGCACCTTGCCCGAAGAGCACGCCGCGCCCGAGCTGATAGCGACGCCCTCAATATCCATGGCAATGACCGCGGTTTCCGCCGCCATATCCGGCAACGCGAAATTCGACGTGTTGGGCAAACGCGCCGTACGCGTGCCGAATACACTCACGTCGCTCGGCAGATTTGACTCAAAGCGGTCACGCAAGGCCGCGACGCGTCTTGCTTCCGCGCTCAGGTCCCGAACCGCCCATTCCGCCGCGACGCCGAACCCGACTATAGCCGGACCATTCTCGGTGCCAGGACGGCGCCCGCGCTCCTGTCCGCCGCCAAGGCGCGTGGTCGAAAACGGCGCGCCGGGCGCCAACACCAACGCGCCAGCACCAGGCGGGCCGCCGACTTTGTGGCTGGAGACGACAAGATAAGTCGCATCGAGGCTGGGAAGGTCCACGGGGATGCGGCCGAACGCCTGCGCGGCGTCAACCAACAGCATCGCTCCATGTTCGCGGCACAAAGCGGCGACCTTGGCGATGGGTTGGATCACGCCGGTTTCATTATTCGCGAATTGCACAATGACAAGGCTTGGCTTGGGCGCGTCGCCAAGCAAAGCCGCCAGCACCCCCAAATCAACAACGCCATCGGCGCTGACTGGCGCGACGCGGTCGGCCTTTAGCGCCCGCATCGCGTGCTCAAACACGGCATCGTGTTCGACCGCGGAAATAACATGTGACGCGGCGCCCGCGCCTGCCATCGCCAGATGCAACGCCTCGGTCGCGCCCGAGGTGAACACCACGTTTTCCGCGCGCGCGCCCAGCGCCGCGGCGACCTGTTCGCGCGCATCCTCAATCAACCCATGCGCGCGGCGGCCAAATCCATGCACCGACGATGGGTTTCCGCCGACCGCCAATGCGCGGGCCATCGCCACGGCCGCTTCCGCGCGAACCGGGGCTCCTGCATTGTAGTCGCAATAGATCGAGGCCTTGCTCATTGCTTATTCCGCGGCCACGCGCGCATCGCCGTCAAAGCGCTGCTCAAGCACGTCCGCCAGCGTGACCGATGCAAGGAACGCTTGGATGCGGTCACCCATTTCTTGCCAGAGCCCATGGGCGATGCAGCGCCCTTGGCGGCCAATGCAGCTCTTGGCGGAGCCCTCTTCGCATCGTGTGGTCTTGATCGGCTCATCCACGGCGGCGATGATTTCCGCGACAGTGGTTGCGTCCGCTGGCCGCGCCAGGCGATATCCGCCTCCCGGCCCGCGCACACCCGCCACCAAACCGGCGCGCCGCATGCGGGCGAATAATTGTTCCAAATAGGAGAGCGAGATTTCTTGCCGGCGCGCGACTTCCTGCAAAGGCACAGCCCGTTCAGCGCCGCCATGGAGCGCCAAATCGGCCATCGCCATCACCGCGTAGCGGCCCTTGGAGGTCAATCGCATGCCGAAACCCTTCATGCGCCCTCGCACGGCGCCAATTTCTTGTGCTAGAAGCCGCCCCCTTCAGGGCTTCGCTCGTGTGTTCAGATAGGATACCTGAGCGTTTTGGTCAAGAATTCGCCGCCATTCCCAGCGGCCGGGGTTGCATGAATGCCAGAGGTGATTTTCCCAGGCGCCGCCGGGCGCGTGGAGGGCCGCTATTCCGAACCGCCAAAAGAGGGTGCGCCCATAGCGCTCATCCTGCATGGCCATCCCAAGGCCGGCGGCTCGATGCAGGACCGAGTGACTGTTCAGCTCTATAAGCTGTTCGTCGATAATGGCTTTGGCGTCCTGCGTTTTAATTTCCGCGGCATCGGCCGCAGTCAGGGCATTTTCGACAACGGCATGGGCGAGCTCTCGGACGCAGCCTCCGCGCTCGACTACATGCAGAGCATGAACCCCAATGCCGAGCAGTGCTGGGTCGGCGGGTATTCTTTCGGCGCCTGGATCGGGCTGCAGCTTTTGATGCGGCGGCCTGAGATCGACGGCTTCATCGCCGTGTCACCGCCGGCCAACCATTATGATTTGTCGTTCCTGGCGCCGTGCCCGGCATCGGGCGTCATCATCTATGGCACACGTGATAGCGTCACCACCGCCACCGATATGGAGCGCGTCATTAGCCGCATCCGCACGCAGAAAAATATCAAGGTTGACGCCGCCCCTGTCGAAGGCGCCGACCATTTCTTCAGAGGGCGCGATCCCGGCGAAGATCACCTCGCGGAAGTCGATAAACATGCGCGCGCATACCTCGAACGCCGCCTGGCAGCGCCGCCCCGGCCACCGACATCGACCAAACGTTAATCGTTACGCAGGAATGCCGGCTTCGGCCCGTTTGAAAAGCCCTCGGGGCCTTCGGGCTCACGCGGCGTGCGCTCCTCGCGTGGTTGGCGCTCGCGGCGCTGGTCTTGGCGTTGTTCGGGTTGCTCGGCGCGTTGCTCGGGACGCTCGCCGCCTCCGGCGTCCGCGCTCTCGCCCCCCGGACGGAACCGGCTGCGCCGCCCGCGCCCGCGGCGGAAATCAGCATCACGCTCCTGTTGGCCTTGGGGCGCTTGGCCCTCCGGCTGTTCGTCGTCGCTGCTGGCGGCTTGAGCGGTATCGCCGCCGTCTTCGTTTTCCGGTCCGCCTTCGTCGCCAAATTCCTGATCTCCGCTGAACCGCTCTGCTTGCGGTTGCGGGGGCGGCGTGGCCGGCTGCATGGCGCGCAGCACGCGGAAATAATGGTCAGCGTGCTGGAGGTAATTTTCGCCGAGCACGCGATCCCCGGCGGCTGTCGCATCACGCGCCAGCTGCAAATAGCGCTCATGAATATGTGACGCCGGCCCCCGCACCTTCACCTCGGGACCAGAACTCTCCATGGTCCGATTGGGCTGGTTGTGTTGGTAATTATTGTTGGGGTTGTTGTTGTAGTGCCCGCCACCACCCGGCTTACGACCGCGGCCTCGCTGACGCTTCATTGAATGTCCACCATGCATTGCCATGTCCGTACCGTCTTAGTTTCTTAGTTCGAGGGCTCTTAGCTTTGTGAGCGCGTCCCATGTGGCGTTGCTCCCCAAGGGCCGCTTCCGTATCGCGCTCATGTCTTTGCCCGCTGCTTCGGGCTTTGCCAGCCGGCGACCTGCCGCCCTGTTCGTATCCTGACCTCATGCTGAGGAAGCTGTGGCGGCTCTCGCCTGCCCAATGGCCCGGTTCTGCCCTCGAACCCGTCTCGCCATCGATTCCGTGTCTCAAGATAACGCCTCGGGCGGCTTGTTCCAAGGGTTTTTTCAGGCGGCGGCCCGACGATCATGAGGGGGAACGCCCAAAAACAACGCGCGCGATGCCAGAAAGGTCAAGTTTCGGTGTTTCTGTGGCCAAGCCAGCTCGTTCGGCGAGAACGCGAACCTCATCGGCTTGGCCTTGCCCAACCTCGAAGGCAAATGTCCCGCCCGGATTCAACAAGCGCGGCAGGTCGGCGAGGATAGCCCGATAGGCGCTCAATCCATCAGCCCCCCCATCCAGCGCCAGATGTGGCTCAAACCGCGCGACCTCGGGCTGCAGCCCCGCCAAATCTTGCGTGACGATGTAGGGGGGGTTGGACACCACCACATCGAACCCGCCTTCTTGTTCACGCCCCCAATCACCGCGCCGCAGCAGGACGCGCTGTTCCAGTCCCAGCATCGTCGCGTTGGCTTGCACAACCACCAAAGCATCCTCGCTGACATCTATGCCGACACCGCTCGCCAACGGCCTCTCGCTCAATATCGCGAGCAGGATCGCGCCAGAGCCAATTCCTAAGTCCAGCACCCGCGTCGGCGCACCAGGCGCCAATGCGTCCAGCGCGGTTTCAACCAGGAGTTCGGTTTCCGGACGCGGGATCAATACCGAAGAATTCACGGCCAGTTCAAATGTCCAGAAATGCGCGCGGCCTAAAATCTGCGCCAACGGCTCGCGCTTTTCGCGCCGCCGCGCGAGCGCCGCGACGGCTGCGATTTGATCAGCGCTCATCTGCCGCCGCGGATCGGTGATGATGTCCAGGCGCGTGACCCCGGCGCCTGCTTCAACCAACAAGCGGGAATCGGCGACCGGCGATTCAATTCCGGCCCGCTCCAGGCGTTGACGCACCTCGGTCCAAAGTGAAACCAAGGTCGCGCTCACATTTCTTCCTCGAGCGCGGCCAACTTGCAGGCTTGATCCTCCGCCGCAAGCGCATCAAGGATGGGGTCAAGGCCGCCGCCGTCGATAACTTCCGGCAGATTATAAACCGTGAGGTTGATGCGATGGTCGGTGACACGGCCTTGGGGGAAATTGTAGGTGCGGATGCGCTCGCTACGATCGCCCGAGCCGACCTGTCCTTTGCGCTCGGCGGCTCTGGCGCTGGCCTGGCGCTCACGCTCGGCGTCATAGAGCTTTGCTTTCAACACTTTCATCGCGTTGGCGCGGTTCTGATGTTGCGATTTTTCCTGCGCGACAACGACAATGCCGCTCGGCATGTGAGTAATGCGCACGGCGCTGTCAGTCTTGTTGACGTGCTGGCCGCCGGCGCCGGACGCGCGCATGGTGTCGATGCGGATGTCCTTGTCCTCGACCACAATGTCCACATCGCCTTCGGGCTGCGGCAGCACCGCCACCGTCGCCGCTGACGTGTGGATACGCCCACCCGCCTCGGTTTCGGGCACGCGCTGCACGCGGTGGACGCCGCTCTCGAACTTGAGTCGCCCGAAAACCCCCGCGCCCGTGACGCTGGCGATGGCCTCCTTCACGCCGCCCAGCCCGGTTTCGGAAATGCTCTCCAACTCGAAACGCCAACGCCGCGCGCTTGCGTAACGTTGATACATGCGCAACAGATCGCCCGCGAACAATGCCGCTTCATCGCCGCCCGTCCCGGCGCGGACTTCGAGGATGGCCGATGCGTTTTCGTCCTTGTCCTTCGGCGTAAGCAGCGCCAACAAGGATTGCTCCAACGCCTCCAAGCGAGATCTGGCTTCGTCCAAATCGGGGCCGGCCAAAGCCGCCATGTCACGATCCGTGGAAGCAGCAAGCACCTCAAGTTCCGAGATGCTCACGCGCTCTTTGTCCAGCGCCGACACAGCGTCGATCAGCGGTTTAAGTTCGGCGTGCTCCTGGCCCAGACGCACAATCTCCGCACCGTCTGTCGCCGCTCCGAGGCGCGCCTCAACGCGTTCAAAACGATCAACCGCCTGCGTCAGGCGACGTTGCAACCGTGTGAGATCAGACATGGGCCGCGTTCACATCACGTCAGCGAAGATTTCGGGCTGCACTTCCGAAATCTGCGGTTCGTCGAAATCGATGATGTCGCCGGGGCGGCGCGCGTAAGGGACTATGACCTCAACCGCGCGCCCATTGGCGCCCTCGATATGAAAGCAGAGCGCGTTGGCGTCGTCGCTGCGCGCGCGCCCGTCGAACACGAGGCCAGCAGCGATCAGGCCGTTGTCCTCTTCGTCAGCGCGAAAGCCGGCGATCAGTCCGGAAATATGGTCGGCGGGCGCGGACTTGTCGATTGGAAGATCGACATTGGTGTGGATCTGCTCACCGGTCTTTCGAATCCCAGCGCCAAAAGGCGCGAACGAGCCACCTTCGCACAGCGCACGGTGCGCGGTGTCGAAGAGGTATTGATAGGTCTCCTGCAGGTGGCGCTGCAGCATGGAAATGGCCTTTCTGGACCCGATATGCGCGATCGGGGTTGGCTTGTCGACCTTCAAGCCGGGACGGTGGCGCGAAAGCTCGGGCGCTGTTCGAGCTGGCTTTGAAGCGCCGCGAGTTTGGGGCGGCTCGCCCGCCAACCCAGGTCGGGCATGCGCAAATCGAGCCAGGTCAGTGCGGAGACGGTCGCGATGGCGCCGAGGTCAAGGTCTTCCAGTGCTTGCGCCTCGGCGGCGTCTAGACCGCGCAACACACCGGCGCGCCACCGCGCAATCCAGGACGCCGAACGTTCGGTTTCGGGACGCACCAATTCGAGGCGTATTTTGACACCCAGCTCCATGATTCCATCGGCGATCACCTCGCGGCGGAGCACCTCCCAGCGCGTATCTCCATCAGGCAGGAGCCGCGGCGCCCCCGTGAGCGCATCGAGCCGCGCGCAGATGAGCGGGCTGTCCGTCCAGCTGACACCTTCATCATCGATCAAGGCGGGCACTTGTCCCATCGGGTTGACGGCGGTGAGCGCGCTGTCGCCGCCAATCGGATCGGCACGCACTTCCTCGACGCCGGAAATACCTTTCTCGCGAATGATGATGCGGCACTTGCGCGCGAACGGCGAAGCGGGGGAATAGTAGAGTTTCATGTCCCGCCCTTCGCCACTCTTATCTCCTGCGCCCGCGCCTCCACCAGCGCCACGATGTGCTCGACTATCGCGTCATTATCCAGCTTATGATCCTGCTTCCCCGCCACATACACCATACCCGCACCCTTGCCGCCGCCGGTGAAGCCTAAATCGGTCATCAGCGCTTCGCCGGGGCCGTTGACGACGCAGCCGATGACCGAGAGCGTGATCGGTTCGGCGATGTGGGCGAGGCGGCGTTCTAGTTCGTCGACGGTGGCGATGACATTGAAGCCTTGGCGCGCGCAAGAGGGGCAAGCGATGATGGTCACGCCGCGTTGGCGCAGGCCCATGCTCTTCAGCAAATCGTTGCCGACCTTGATCTCCTCCACTGGATCAGCGGCGAGCGAGACGCGGATAGTATCGCCGATGCCGGCCCAGAGCAGCGAGCCCATGGCGATGGCGGATTTCACGGTGCCGGAGCGCAACGCGCCCGCCTCGGTGACGCCCAGGTGCAGGGGCGCGTCGGTGGCTTCCGCCAGCTGCTGATAGGCGGCGGCAGTGAGAAAAATATCCGAGGCTTTGACGCTGATCTTGTACTCGCGGAAATCGTGTTCTTCGAGCAGCGCAGCGTGGTGGAGCGCGCTCTCGACCATCGCTTGCGGGCATGGCTCGCCATATTTTTCCAGCAAGTGATTTTCCAGCGAGCCGGCGTTGACGCCGATGCGGATAGCGCAGCCATGATCTTTCGCCGCCTGAACGACATCCCTCACGCGGCTAGCCGCGCCGATATTGCCCGGATTGATGCGCAAGCACGCCGCACCCGCGACGGCCGCTTCGATGGCGCGCCGGTAGTGAAAATGAATATCGGCGACGAGTGGGACCTTCGCCGCCCGGGCGATCGTCGCGAACGCCGCGGTAGAGTCTTCGTCGGGGCACGAAACGCGGACGATATCGGCGCCCGCTTCTTCCAATTGGCGGATCTGGCTGATCGTGGCGGCCACATCGGAGGTTGGCGTGTTGGTCATCGACTGGACGGTAATTGGCGCGTCGCCGCCCACCTCGACCAAACCGACGCGAATCTTGCGTGAGCGGCGCCGCTCGATGTGCCGCCATGGGCGGAGGTGGTGGATATCCGCGGGTGCGCCGTCCATGAGCCTTGATCCTGTCGCACTGGAGATAGCGCGCCGCGCCAAGCTCTAACAGGGGCGGACCGATCTAGCTGCGTGAAGCCAGCTCAGCCTGGGTCAACGGCTCAACACCGTCGATGGCGCGGCCGAGCACCGGCGCGCCAGACGCGCCCAGGAGCCCAGCCGAGGCACCATCGACGTAAAGCTCAAAGGCGCCCCCGTCACGCGCGTGCAGCGTCCAGCCGGGGCTTGGATCGGGGCGATAGACATCGCCGGCCCGCAGTGTCCGCGACAGGAACACCGTGCCGTCTGGCCCGCGGGCCTCGAGCCAAGCTTCTGATAGCGCGCGAATTTCCAAGATAGGTCTAGCCGTGGCTGCCGTGGCGACCGGGGCAGCGGCCGTGGGACCCTGCGCGATTGCAGAGCTCTCTCGCGCATCCTCGGTTGCGCCATCGCGCTCCACCATCCGCCAACCCACTAAGGCCGCTGCAATGACCGCCAGCGCCGCCGCAGCCATCCAGGGGCGCTCGCGGTTGGGCCGCGAAGACGGATCGCGGATTTGCCTCTGTGCATCTTCGCGGGTCAGCGCGGATTCGTCCTGAAACTGATCGACGATCACCTTCTCATCCAGCCCTAGCGCCCGCGCATAGGAGCGTAGGAACGCCAGCGCATAAGCCTTCCCTGGCAGCAGCTTGATGTTCATGTCCTCGAGCGCTTGCAGGAATTCGCGGCGCACGCGGATGCGGTCCGCCACCTCATCGAGGCTGAGGCCAAGCTGGCGGCGGGCCTCCGTGAGCTTGCGGCCCGCGCCCCAGGCCGGATCGAGCGTAAGCGCGGTGATGAGCGGCGCTTGACGCAACGCGCGCGCATCCTCGGCGGCAGGTTCAGGCTGTGGATCGGTGGGAGTTGATTGCAGCATCGTCGCGTCGGCCCCTCCTCGGAGACCTAACCATGGAAAGGCAAATTTTAAGCCACAAAACGAGATTAATCGCGAATCGTTAAAGCCTCAATGCCACATGGAGACGCCGTTACAGCGCGCAAGCCTGGGCGCTGGCAAAACTGGTGAGTTCCGCACGAACCGACGCCTGATCGGAGCGCAACAAGGGCTCAATCGCCTCTTGTGCCGCATGGGCGTCAAGTGAGCGCACCATGCGCTTGACCGGCCCCACGCCCGAGGCCGGCATTGAGAGCCGCCGGAAGCCCAAGCCCACGAACGCCATCGCCTCCAAAGGCCGCCCTGCGGCTTCGCCGCAGATCGAAATATCGAGACCCGCCGCATCGGCGTCGTCGCGAATTCGTTTCAAAAAGCGAAGCGCCGGAGGGCTCAGAATGTCGTAGCGGTCCGCCACACGCGCATTGCCGCGATCGGCGGCAAAGAAATATTGCATCAGGTCGTTGGTCCCGATCGAAATGAAGTCCGCCCGCCCCTTCAAACTCGCGATCGACCAGGCCAGAGCCGGCGCTTCCAACATCACGCCGACTTCGACTTGCGCGGGCGGCGCACCCCCATGGCGCCGGCGCCAATCCAGTTCTTGATCCACGAGCGCGCGCGCCGCGTCGAACTCGGCCACGGTGGTCACCAGCGGGAACATCACCCGGAGCCGCCGCCCTGCCGCCGCCCTCACCAGCGCGCGCAGCTGATATCGCAGCAACGCCGGGCGATCGAGCCCAATGCGGAGCGCTCGCCACCCCAAAGCCGGATTTTCCTCACGCTCGGCAGCGACATAAGGCAGCACCTTGTCGCCGCCGAGATCGAGTGTGCGAAAAGTGACCGGACGCTTGTCGGCGGCTTCCAACACATCGCGGTACAGCATGGTCTGGCTGTCCAGGCGCGGCAGCGTCTCGGACACCATGAATTGGAACTCGGTACGGAAGAGGCCTATCCCCTCGGCGCCAACGTCATCCAAATGGTGCACGTCGAGCGCGAGGCCGGCGTTGAGCAGGAGCGCGACACGCTCGCCGTCCCGCGTTATTGCGGGGATGTCCTTGAGCCTAGCGAATTCAGCGACCTGAACCGAACGCAATTCGATGCGTTGGCGATAGGCTGAGACGATCTGGCGCTCGGGGCGTAGCCGCACTTCGCCGCGCTCACCGTCAAGCACCACAGCGTCCCCGCCTTCCACACGCGACAGCAACCCCGGCAGCATGCCGACCATCGGCACACCCAGCGCGCGCGCTACGATGGCGGCATGGGCGGTTGCGCCGCCCTCCTCCAACGCCACGCCCTTCAAGCGATCAGCGCCATAATCCAGCAGTTCGGCGGGCCCAAGTTCACGAGCAATCAAAATCGCGTCCGGCGGCATCGGCTGAGAAGATGCGGCGCCGACACCAGCGAGCGAGCGCAAGAGCCGGTTGTCGAGATCTTCAAGGTCTTGAAGGCGTTCGCGCAGGTACGGGTCACGGGCGGCGTTGAGTTTGGCGCGGTGTTCACCGCGGATCCGCTCGACCGCCGCATCAGCCGACAATCCCGCGCGCACGCCGTGCTTGAGCTTGGTTTCCCAGCTTGGATCAGCGGCCAGAAGCAAGAACGTCTCCAGCACTTCGCGCGAGACCCCGGAAATGCGACCTGGATCGCCCTCGATCAACGCCGCGAGAGCACCGCGGACGTCCACCAGGGCGGCATCGAGGCGGGCTTCCTCCTTGACTGGATCATCGGCAATGACGCGCCCGAGCGGAGCGTGGGGCTCGTGCAACACCGCCGTACCAATGACAATGCCGTCCGAAAACGCCTTGCCCTGCAACAATTCCGGCCGGCTCGGGCGCGCTTCCACCTCCGCCAGGCCCGACAGGTTGCCGAACGCACCAGACGCGACCATTTCCGCGAGCACCATGGCGATGGTCTGCAGCGCCTCTACTTCATCGTCGTTGTAGAGCCGCGGCACCTTGTTCTGCACCGCCAGCACGCCGAACGTGCGCTCGGACCGCACAATCGGAACGCCTAGGAATGAGGTGTAAGGGTCTTCGCCGGTTTCTGGACGATAGGAGAAGCGCTCGTGGTGGGGTGCGTCGGCGATGTTGAGCGGTTGGGCGGTCTCGACCACGAGGCCAACCAATCCTTCGCCGTGCTTCAGACGAGTCCGGTGCACCGCCTCTCGCTTAAGCCCCTCCGTGGCGAACAATTCGTGGAAGGGTCCACGCGTCAGATAGATCGAGCAGACATCAGCCACCATGGTCGACGCAACCATGGCGACAAGCCGATCCAAGCGCTCCTGCGCGGACCCACCCGTCTCCATGATCTCCCGCAATTTGCGCAGGAGAATCCGGGACCCGCCAATGTTCGCAGGGCCAGCCATCGCGTGTCCACGCCTTCCCTCTAGCTAAGTCGCGTCAAGACCATAGGCGCTGTGCAACGCCCGCACCGCAAGCTCGGTGTAACTCGCGTCAATCAACACGGAAATCTTGATCTCCGAAGTGGCGATCGCCTCGATATTGATGCCTTTTTGGGCAAGCGCTGCAAACATTGCGTGCGCCACGCCGACCTGGCTTTTCATGCCGATGCCTATGACCGAGACTTTGGCGACATCGCGGCGAATGTGGATTTCTTCCACGCCAATTGCCGCGCGCGCCGCCTCGATTGTTTCAGCAGCGCGCGGCGCGTCGCGATCCGGGCACGTGAAAACGATATTCTGGCGCCCTTCCTGGCGCGCTTCACTTTGCACGATCATGTCCACATTGATGTTGGCCCGCGCCAAGCGCCCGAAAATGTCGGCGGCGACCCCAGGATGATCTTCTACGCCGAGCAAAGTGATTTTGGCTTCATCCCGTGAATACGCGACGCCAGAGACGACCTGCTTCTCCACAATTTCATCCTCACCGCAAACGATAGTGCCGGGATTGGACGCGCCCGGCTCCACAAAACTCGACAACACGCGCACAGGAACCCTATGCGCAAACGCCAACTCCACTGAACGCGTTTGCAACACCTTGGCCCCAAGCGACGCCATTTCCAGCATTTCCTCGTACGAGATTTTCTCCAAGCGCCGCGCCTTGGCGACAATGCGCGGATCGCTGGTGTAGACACCGTCCACATCCGTATAGATGTCGCAGCGCTCCGCCTTCAGCGCCGCCGCCAACGCGACCGCCGACGTATCCGAGCCGCCGCGCCCCAGCGTCGTGATCCGGTCGTCGGCACTGACGCCTTGAAAACCAGGCACGATCGCAATCACACCGGAATCGATGGAAGCGCCGAGCTTGCTATCCTCGATTTCGCTGATGCGGGCCTTGGCGTGCGCATCGTCGGTGCGAAACGGAATTTGCCAATTCTGCCATGAGCGCGCGCGCAGACCCAGGCGCCGCAGGGCCAGCGCCAAAAGGCCAGCCGTGACCTGCTCACCCGAGGAAATGACAACGTCGTACTCGTCGTCGAACCCAGGCCCGCTGGTTTGCGCCCCGTTAGATCCTCCGCTTGCCGCGCCTCGCGCAAGCGCCACCAGCCGGTCGGTCTCACCCGCCATAGCGGAAACCACAATTGCGAGCCCCCGCCCCGGCGCACGCTCGGCGGCGATGATGCGCGCGACGCGGGCGATGCGCTCCACGTCGCCGACGGAGGTGCCGCCAAATTTCATGACCAAGCGTGACATAGGCCGCGCGATTAGCATGACCCGCCGCGACGCGATACCAGCTTGACCGCAGCCGTTTCCGAACCGATCTGAAGCCCATGGCAGCCTCCACGCTCGACCCCGCGGAGATCGAAAAATTCAGCGCGCTGGCGGCTGAATGGTGGAACCCAAGCGGCCCGTTCGGCGCTCTCCACCGGCTGAACCCCGTCCGGCTGCTCTTCATTCGCGACCTGGCGAGCGGCCATTTTGCGGGCGCTGGCCGCCGCCCGCTCGAAGGCCTGGACGTGCTCGACCTCGGCTGTGGCGGTGGCTTGGTGTCGGCCCCGCTGGCGCGGATGGGCGGCGCTGTCACTGCGGTTGACGCGTCCGCCGAAGCGATCGGCGCCGCGCGCGCATACGCTGCGCAAACTGGCCTCGCCATCGACTATCGCTGCACAAGCGCCGAAGCGCTCGTTGAAACCGGCGCCCAGTTCGACATCGTCACCGCACTTGAAATCATCGAACACGTAGCCGATGTGGGCGCGTTTCTCGCCGCCGCCGCCGCACTGGTGAAGCCGAACGGGCTTTTGGTGCTCTCAACCATCAACCGCACACCGAAGGCGCGCGCGCTGGCAATCGTTGGCGCGGAACGTATTTTGAAATGGGCGCCAGAGGGCGCGCACGATTACGACAAGCTGGTGACGCCCGATGAAATCCGCGCCGGCGTACCCACGATCGCCTGGGATGAACCCGTCGGCATCACCTACGAACCGCTAGGTCGTGGTTGGTCATTGTCGCGTGACGTCTCGGTCAATTACCTGTTCGCGGGGACGAAATCAGCCGCGACTCAATCACCCGCGTGACGCGCAATTCGCGTTCATAGGCCCCGAGGTGCCCGTATTGGCCAGGCGCGCTCAGTTCGCCTTCGACGATCACATGCGCCGCGCCCCACGGATTGCCCGTGGGCGCAAATGGCGCCGTGAGCTGGGGCCAAACATCGCCATCGCCAGCGAGCCAATACGGCCCCTCACCGGCGTCACTGACGAACGCACTGGTCTCGAAATGGAAGTCCCAGGCTCCGGAAAAACGCCGCGGCGCGCTTGGCGCGGAACTGACGCAAGCGGCGAGGGCAACGAGCCCGATTAGGAGAAAGCGTCTCATCATTTCGCCTTTCGGACCGCCGGCTTCCCGCCGGCTTTGCCTTCGCACCTTGCCGGCTGGAAACCGGCGGCCCGAAATTCAATTCAACTTCTTCCCAGGCGCGCCTGGTGAAAGCTCCGGCGGCAGCGGCGCGGCGGGGATGCCTTCTTCGGCGAGTTCGCGGGCTTGCTCGGGCGTCGCTTCGCCGTAGATCGCCCGCTCCTCGGTTTCGCCCGAATGCATCTTGCGGGCTTCGTCGGCGAATTTATCGCCGACATAGTCGAAATTGTCCTTGATGTGCTCACGCACTTTTGCAGCCATCGCCATGGAGATAGCCCGTTCGCCACGCGCGTCCTTGGCGCGCCCGGTGATCACCGCCGGCGCCATCGGCGCTTTCTCAACATGTTTCGAGCCGCAATGGGGACATTCGACCAAGCCGGCCTCGGCTTGCTTGTCATAATCAGCGATCGAGCCGAACCACGCTTCGAACTCATCGCCATTGGCGCAGCGCAGGTCGTAGCGGATCATGGATTTCCTTTGGGGACGGAAAAATCCCTGCCGCCTTGCCAGGCGGGAATCTTGCTCCGTGCTTCGGCGACCTGATCGAGATCGAGGTCAGCAATAATGAAGCCCGGCTCGTCATGATCGAGAGTGGCGAGCACTTTACCCCAAGGATCAACGATCATGGAATGGCCCCACGTGGCGCGCCCATCTTCGTGGCGTCCACCCTGTGCCGGGGCAACGATGAACGCCGACGTCTCGATTGCGCGCGCCCGCAGCAACACCTCCCAATGCGCCTGACCAGTGGGCACGGTGAACGCCGACGGTACGGTTATGATTTCCGCGCCCGCGCGCGCATAGGCGCCGTACAGCGCCGCGAAGCGCAGATCGTAGCAGATGGTGAGGCCAATTTGGGCGCCCATCGGCCCTTGCGCCAACATTGCTTGCCCGCCGCCCTCAACCGTCTCGCTTTCGCGATAGGTTTCCCCGCCGCCCAAGCTCACGTCGAACAGATTGATCTTGTCGTAGCGCGCGGCGACTTTGCCGTCCGGCGTGTAAAGGAACGACCGGTTGAACACCTTGCCGTTCCCGGCCGCTATCGCCGCCGACCCCAACAACAACCACACGCCAAATTCCTGCGCCACGCGCGCCCAGGCCGCGAGTTCGCCATCGCCCTTCTCGGGACCAGCGGCGGCAACGGCCCGCTCACGGTTGCGATCGAGGCGATAAGTATTTTCCGGCGTCGCGATCAAACGCGCGCCAGCAGAAGCGGCTTCGCGGATCAAGGGCAAAGCGTGCGCGCGGTTTGCGGCCGGCTCAATGCCCGAGCGCAATTGCAACGCGGCGACACGCAATTTGCGCATCAGGCGCCTGCAAGCAGCGGGTCCAGCCCGCCTTGTTGTTCCAGCGCGTGCAAATCATCGCAGCCCCCGACATGGGTCTCGCCGACGAAAATCTGCGGAAAGGTCCAGCGCCCGGAACGCTCGACCATTTCCTTTTTCTTACAGGGATCGAACGTGGCGTCGATCTCGGTGACCGGCGCTCCTTTGCGCTTCAGCAGCGACATCGCCCGCGTGCAATAGGGGCAAAAGGCGCGGGTGTAGACCGTGACTGATCGCATTCGACTCAACCTCTCTCAGACCAGAATATCGGTTGGCCGCACCACGCGCGCCAGGGTCACTGCATGCACTTGTGCAGCCCCAGCTTTGCGCAATGCACGGGCGCAAGCTTCCAAAGTCGCTCCTGTGGTGAAAACGTCGTCGACGACAAGGATCGTTTTGCCTTCGAAGCGGGCTGAAGCCTTGATCGCCCCGCCGACGTTGCGCCGCCGCTCCGAGGCTGAGAGCCCCGCCTGGCTCTTGCGCCGCTTCACCCGGGTGAGCGCCCCGGGCCTCCAAGCTTTGCCGCTCGCCCGCCCCAGCGCTTGGGCGAGCCAGGCCGCTTGATTGAAAGAACGAACCGCAAGCCGCGTCCAATGCATCGGCGTAGGCGCCAGGAAGTCAGCGCGCGCCAGCGCGTCGCCAGCTGCCGCCGCCATCCAGCGCGCGAACACCCCCAGCCCATCGCGGCGCCCGCCCCGCTTCAGGTCCAGCACCAGCCGGCGGGCGTGGTCGTCATAGGCCAAAGCGGCGCGCGCGCTGTCATAGGCCGGCTCGCGACCGGCGCACGCACCGCACACCGCGCCGGGACCCACATCGTCGGGCAGCGGAAAGCCGCAACGCATGCAGAGCGGCTCGGTCAAGAACCTGAGTTCGCCCCAAAGCGCGGGCTCGATCACTCCGGGTCGATCGACAATGGCGTCCGACAAAAGAGAACGCGGCGGCCAAATGAGGTCCGAGAGGTGCGAGACCAATCCGCGTTTCCGAATTCCCCCGTCAGCGCGTATGGACTGAATCATGGCCAACCCCCGCCTATTCGAGCCACGTCTGCTGCGCGCGCGCAAGCGCCGTGCGCTGGCCGGCTTCCCGAAACAGGCTTTCCTTCACGCGCGTGTCGCAGAGGATTTGGCCGAGAGGCTAGAGGCGACCACACGCGATTTTCCCAGCACCCTGGTTTTAGGCGGTGGAGGATTATTCTCACAATCGGTCCGCGAGCGCCCTCACCTTTCAGCGCGCCTTGGTGCGATTCTCGAAGCCGACGTCGCGGGGGGCGCGGTCGTCGTCGATCCTGAGTGTTTGCCGTTTAGTGACGCAAGCTTTGATCTTATCGCCTCGCCGCTTCTGCTGCACTGGGTCAACGATTTGCCAGGCGCGCTAATCCAGATCCGCAACGCCTTGAAACCCGACGGATTGATGTTGGCGGCGCTCTTTGGCGGAGAAACGTTGAACGAATTGCGTTTGGCGCTGATCGAAGCGGAATCCGAGCTGACAGGCGGCGCCGGGCCGCGCGTTGCGCCGTTCGCGGGTCTTCAGGATGTCGCACACCTACTGCAACGCGCGGGCTTCGCGCTGCCCGCCGCCGACCGCGACATCGTCACGGTGCGCTACGCTGAACCAATGCGCCTTCTGGCTGATCTGCGCGCCATGGGCGAAACCGCGGCCCTGGCCGAACGAAGCCCGCGGGGCTTGAGCCGGCGCATCCTCGCCCGCGCCTTCGAGATTTACCGCACCCGTTTTTCCGACCCGGATGGCCGTGTGCGAGCAACTTTCGAGATCGTCACCGCCACCGGCTGGGCGCCGCACGAGAGCCAGCAAAAGCCGCTCAAACCGGGCAGCGCGCGCACACGGCTCGCCGACGCGCTTGGCGCGCGCGAGCACAGCGCGGGGGAAAAAGCCGGGTCGTGAGCGTGCGCCATGATTTTACCGCCAGGCTCTGGCGCTCGCCCGGCGCCGCGGCCTGGCATTTCGTGGACTTGCCGGTCGATCTGTCCGCGCAAATCCGCACTCTGGCCGGCGGCATGATGAACGCCTTTGGCTCGCTGCGGGTCAGCGCGCGCATTGACGAAACCGCGTGGAAAACTTCGCTCTTCTTCGACACCAAACGCAACGCGTTCCTGCTGCCGGTAAAGGCGGACGTACGCCGCAAGGCGCGGATCGAGGCCGGCGCCGACGTAAGTGTCGGCATCGAGGTCGAGATTTAGCCGCGCGGCGCGCGCGTCATGATCCGCACGTGCAAATCGCGCAAGTGCAGGTTTTCGGCGACTTCAAAGCCATGGCGCTGATAAAGCGCTACGTTGCGCTCCGTCGTGGCTTCCAACAATGCCGTCACCCCGGCGACGTCGAGCGGCGCCAGCGTCGCCTTCAGTATCGCCGATCCCAAGCCGCGCCCCTGCGCTGACGGCGACACGCCCAGAAATACAAGATGGGCATGCGGCGACTTTATGTGAAGCGCGTCGAGTTTTTCGCCCAGCGCTAATCCGCGCAGCGCGCCGCCTACGCCAGCGATCGCGTAAAGCAACGGGATCATGGCTATTTGTTGCAATGGCGAGAAATCGAAGGCCTTCAGCCCTGGCCCCAGCCAGATCGCCGCGCCAACACGCGCGCCATCAAGTTCAGCCAACCAAAGGTCGCGGCCCGGATGCACCACGTCACGGACGGCCGCATCGAAAAACCGCGCCCGCGCGCGTGTTTTGGCCCGCCCCTGGCGCAACCAATAATTCAACCCCGCCTCATCAGCGAACGCGTCGGTCAACACCGATGCGACGTCGCGCTCCTCGCCGGCCCGCGCCAGGCGCACCATGGGCGGCGCGCTCATATCTTTTCGGAAATGCGGATCGCGGCGCGGCACCCAAGCTTTATGATTGCCGAAAGCAGCCCGTAACCCGGCGCATCGCGCGAGCCTTGTTCGATGGCGGTTTCCTTGTGGTGAATTTCGTCGGCGCGGAAACGATCCACGATACGCCTCAAATCGGCATCGATTCCGGCGAGGGCCGCGCTTTGGCGCGCATAATGCTGCTCGATCACCTCTTCCACGGCCTCGGTGCAGGCGTGCGCCGCTTGTTCGCCCAGCAAGGCGGTCGTCGCGCCCAAGCCATAGGCCGCCACTCGCCACACCGGCGCCATCGCCGTAGGGCGCACGCCGCGTTCGGCGAGGAGACGGTCAAAGGTTCGTAGGTGCTCCTGCTCGCCCGCCTCCATGTCGGCGACGATGCGCGCCGCGTGCGCTTTGCCCTCAATGCGATCAAATACCGCGCGTTGGCCGCGATAGATTTGCACGGCTGCGAACTCGCCGGCGTGATCGACCCGGAGCATCTCCCCCAGCATGCGTTCACGAGCGCCCTCGCCGGGCATGGGCGGATGGGTCACGATTTGCGCTCCGGCGAGACGGCGATAGCGAAGCTCGCGAGCGCCAGGAAGAACGAGATGAGCGCATTGTACCCGGCCATGGAAATGCCAAACATCGACCAGGCGATCTGATCGCATTTCGGCACTGTGAACGTGCCGGTTTGGTCAAATCCCAGATTGTCGAGATCGACGCGCGCGTCGCATTGCGCGACCACCCAATGCTGCTCCACCGCGACGTGGTAGGCGCCCATGCCCGCCGCGCCGAGGAGCACAAGGCCAATCATAGCGGCCATCGCACGCGCAAGGCCGGACCTCAGCCGCGTAGCGATGAACGCGCCACCGGCCGCCCCCACCACCGCCCAATGCCAATTACGCTGGTCCAGGCAAAGCGGACACGGCTCAAGCCCGCCAAAGCGCTGAAACGCGTGCGCCCCAGCGAGCATGGCCCCCGAGGCCAGAAGCGCCACAAGCGGCCAGATCGGGCGTAGGCGGGAGGCCAAACTCAGCATCGCGTCAATCTATCCCAAAAACGTCACGCCGATCTGCGGCGCGCCGCCACGTCAATGCAGATACCGAAGCGCCAAAACCGCGGCGACGATCACCACGGCGAAAATAGCTAGCACCAAGCCCAAGCGCTTTTCGATAACCGGAGCGATTTGCGGGCCGAAGCGCTGGAATATCCAGGCCACGGCGAGGAATCGCAGGCCCCGCGTGAGCGTCGAGGCGGCGATGAAGATCGGCAACGAGAAAGCCATGGCGCCCGAAATGATGGTCACCAATTTGTAGGGGATCGGCGTCAGCCCCTTCAGGAAGATGAACCAGGCCCCGTAGCGGTCGTAGAAGGCGCGCAGTTCCGCTTCGCGCTCGCCGGCATAGCCGAAAAAGCCCAGGATCGCGCCGCCCACCGTGTCCATCAGGAACATGCCGATGGCGTAGCCAAGCAAGCCGCCCAACACCGAGGCGATGGTGCAGACAATCGCGTAACGCAGCCATTTGCTCGGCTCGGTCGCCGCCATCGGCCCCAGCAACAGATCTGGCGGCAGTGGAAAAAACGAGCTTTCCGCGAACGAGATCGCAAACAGGGTTCGCTCCGCGTTCGGGCTTCTGGCCATGGCCAGGGTTCGGTCTCTCAAGCGATCCAGCATGGGCCAGCGCGTAGCATGGCCGGAGCCATCGCGTCAGCCTCCGCGCCACAGCGCCGCGAAGCAGGATGGTGCCCCAGGCCCGACTCGAACGGGCACGTCCTTGCGAACGGCAGATTTTGAGTCTGCTGCGTCTACCGATTCCGCCACTGGGGCTTCCAAGGGCGAGGCGCTCAGGTATGAGGCGGGGAAGCCGGTGTCAATTCCGGCGCAGGGGCGCGCCATGAGCACGGAAGAAATCGCCGGCGAACAGACCGGCTTCGGCCGCGCCGGGCGCTGGGCTGGGCTCATTGCTGGCCCGGCGCTGGCGCTTGGGCTGCAGCTGCTGGCGCCGCCGGAGGGGCTTTCGCCGGAGGCTTGGCGCGTGGTGTCGCTTGCCGTGCTGATGGTCACCTGGTGGGTGACCGAGGCGATCCCGATCTCGGCGACGGCGCTGTTGCCCCTGGCGGCGCTGCCGATCGCGGGCGCGGCCTCGATCAAGGACGCCGCCAGCCCCTACGCCGACCAGATCGTGTTCTTGTTCATCGGCGGCTTCATGCTGGCCGCGTGCGTCGAACGCTGGCGGCTGCATGAGCGCATTGCGCTGTCCATCGCCTCGGCCGCCGGCGGGCGTCCCGCCGCTCTGGTCGCCGGCTTCATGATCGCTTCGGCGCTGATCTCGATGTGGATCTCCAACACTGCCACCACCTTGATGCTCGCGCCCATCGCCATCGGCGCCGCACGCGCGCTCTCACCAGATGGCAAACCGGATTTGGCGTTGGGCGGAGCGCTCGCGCTTGGTGTCGCGCATGCCGCCACCATTGGCGGCATCGGCACGCCCGTCGGCACGCCCACCAACCTCATCGCTATCGCCTTCTTCGAACGCGCGGGCGAGCCAATCGCCTTCATCGACTGGATGGCGCGCGCCATTCCGCTGATGTTGCTGATGCTGCCACTGGCGTGGCTGTTCTTGTGCTTGCCGTTGTTCGGACGCAAGGCCCACTCTCGTTTCGAAGCCATCGGCGCCGTGGTGAAGGACGCGCTCAAGGCGCTCGGGCCCACGACGCGACCGGAGATTCGCATCGGCATCGTGTTCGCCCTGGTGGCGCTAGCATGGATGTTCCGCACGTTCTTGGTTGAACTGCCCGGCCTCGGCGGACTCACCGATACAGGCATCGCCATCATCGGCGCGCTGAGCTTGTTCCTCGTACCCTCCGGGCGCGGCGGCGGCGAAAAGCTGATCGATTGGCCGACGGCTGAGCGCATTCCGTGGGGGATCGCGATCCTGTTTGGCGGAGGACTCTCGCTCGCGGCGGCGATGGAAGCGACTGGCCTTGCCGCGTGGATCGGCGATTGGATCGCGGGGCTGGGCGGGATTTCCGCCCTTGCTCTCGTCGCGCTTTTGGTGATCACAACGATTCTGATCTCGGAACTGGCCAGCAATGTCGCCACGCTGACATCCATGCTGCCCGTGGTCGCCGCTGTCGCCGCCGCGACGGGCACGCCGCTGCAACAGCTCGCGTTTCCAGTGGCGCTGGCGGCGAGCTTCGCCTTCATGCTGCCGGTCGCAACCGCACCCAACGCGATTGCCTATTCGTCAGGGCTGGTGAGCTTGAAGCGCATGCTGGCGGTGGGCTTCGGGCTCAACATTGCAGCGGCAGTGCTGATTATCGCGTTCGCGGCGGGTTAGGCACGCACCGCTTCGACCGTATCCCAAAATGCTTTCGGCAGATCGGCGCCGCCGAAGCGTTTGAGTTCCTGCACCAAAGTCGGCGAGGTCACGTTGATCTCGATGAGCTTGCCGGCGATCACGTCGAGGCCGGCGAAAAGAATGCCTTCGCGCTTCAGCAAGGGCGCGACGGCGGCGGCGATACGGCGATCGTTGTCGTCCACTTCCGCGGCGTGAGCCTTGCCGCCCGCGTGCAGATTGGCGCGGAATTCTCCCGCTTGCGGCATGCGCTTGACCGCCCCGAACGGTTCGCCATCGAGCACGAACAAGCGCTTGTCGCCGCCGGCTACGGCGGGGAGGAATTCCTGCGCCAGGATCGGTTCGCGGCCCGCCGCTTCGATGAATTTGCCTGCGCGGGCGCGGAAATCGGTGTCGGACGCGCGCAATTTGATCACGCCGTCGCCGCCCATCAAGTACAACACTTTCAACACCACAGCTTCGAAACGGCGCGCGAAATCCTCCAGCGCGTCGAGATCGCGCCCCACCCAGGTCTTCGGCGTCAGTTCCGGAAAATGCAGGATCGACATTTTCTCGGAAATGTTGCGCACGCCGAGTGGCGGATTGAGCACCAAAGCCTTGGTCAGTTCGAGCAGGTATGTGTTCGAGACGTAGCCCATGTCGAACGGCGGGTCCTGGCGGATCAGGATCACATCGAAATCGTCAAGCGCGCGTACGGCCTCTTCGTTCGTCTCGTAGTGCTTGTGTTCGTTGAGGCTTACGGCGACGCCGCGCGCCCGCGCTTTGACGATTCCGGTATCGAAAAACACATCGTTGGGCGTGAACCACCACACCTCATGCCCGCGCGCCTGCGCCTCGATCATCAATGCAAGCGATGTGTCGCGCGCCACCACCATCGTATCGATGGGGTCCATCTGCACGGCGATTCGGAGCGATTTCATTGTTCAATCGTTCCACGACGGGGCGCTCGACGAACCACGCCTGAAAAATAGAACGCTTCTGGTTGGGACCTTATGTAAGCTATCAAGGAGTCGGACAGACTATGGGCGCGACCAGCTCCCCAAAGTTCTTCGTCAAGGCCATCAAAGCGAACGTCGTGCTCGGCCATTTGATCTTCTCGCTCGTCACGCTCCCGCGAAGGTGGTGTCGGAAATCGCTGGATTGCTTCTCTCAGAATTCCTTGCAAGTCAGGCCGGCTTATCCTTCCCAACCCCTCCAACGCATCCGGCCAAATCATGCCAGTTGAATTTGAGAAAAACTGGTCATGCCCGCCATTATGGATTTCTGAACAGTACCACAGAACCGCCCATACCAAACGCTGGGGTTTCGTGAAACCCCTTAGACTTTCTTCGTACCGCTCAAGGTCCTCGTAGAAACTTGCAGTCCACCAAATTGGATCGGCAACTTCGGGGTCGCCCGCGGCAATCACAGCAGCGTCAACCTCAACCTGGACCGGATGCTGCCGCCCAGCGCTCATCCCGCCTTCGCCACGCCAGCTATCCGCACACCGCGCAAGTGTTCCGCGATCAAGAACGCCAGATCGATGGCTTGCGCGCCGTTCAAGCGCGGGTCGCAGTGGGTGTGATAGCGGCTCGATAGATCCTCTTCCGTCACCGCCGCCGCGCCGCCGAGGCATTCGGTGACTTGTTGGCCGGTCATTTCCACGTGCACGCCGCCGGGATAGGCGCCCTCTGCTGGCAGGATGTTCATGAACGCGCGCACTTCGCTCAATATCCGATCAAACGGCCTCGTCTTAAAGCCTGAACCGGTTTTCAGCGTGTTGCCGTGCATCGGATCGCACGACCATACCACGGCGCGGCCCTCGCGTGCCACCGCGCGCGCGAGCTTGGGCAAACCCTGCTCGACCTTGTCAGCCCCAAAGCGGGCGATCAGCGTCAAGCGGCCTGGCTCGTTCGCCGGATTGAGCGCGTCGATCAGGCGCAGGAGGTCGTCGGCGTCGAGCGAGGGGCCGCATTTCAAACCGATCGGGTTCTTGATCCCGCGCGCGAACTCAACATGGGCGCCATCGGGCTGACGCGTGCGATCGCCAATCCAGACGAAATGCGCACTCGTGTCGTAATAATCGCCGCTGGTGGAATCGACGCGCGTCATCGCTTCTTCGAAGCCAAGCAACAAAGCTTCATGGCTGGTGTAAACGTCCACCTGCTTCATCTGCGGCACGCTCAGCGGCGTAATCCCACACGCTTCCATGAAATCGATAGCTTCCGAAATGCGGTCGGCGATTTCCTGGTAGCGTTTGCCTTGGGGGCTGTCGGCAACGAACCCCACCATCCAACGGTGAACGTTGTGCAAGTCCGCGTAACCCCCGTTGGCGAAGGCGCGAATGAGATTTAGCGTCGCCGCCGATTGCGAATAAGCACGCAGCAGGCGCTCCGGATCGGGGATGCGCGCCTCCGGGGTAAATTCCATGCCGTTGATGTTGTCGCCGCGATAAGATGGCAGCGTCACGCCGGCTTGGGTTTCGGTGTCTTCCGAGCGCGGCTTGCCGAATTGGCCGGCGATGCGGCCAAGCTTCACCACCGGCTTGGAGCCAGCGAACGTCAGCACCACGCTCATCGCCATCAAGGTGCGGAAGGTGTCGCGGATATTGTCGGGGTGGAATTCCTTGAAACTCTCGGCGCAATCGCCGCCCTGCAGCAGGAACGCCTTGCCTTCAGCCACCTCGGCGAGGCGTGCTTTCAAGTTACGCGCCTCGCCAGCAAACACCAAAGGGGGGTAGGAGCGCAGCTGCTGCTCCACCCGCGCCAAGTGCGCCTGGTCCGGATAATCGGCCGGAATGTGCCTGGCTGGCTTTTCGCGCCAGCCCGCGGGGGTCCATTTTTCTCGCATGCGCCCAGTCTAACCGATCCGAACCGGCCCAAGCGAGGCCTCACTTGAGAGAAGGGGTGCAAACACCGGTTCAGCAAGAGCCCAAACCACCCCGGTCGCCAGCGCCGCCGCCGCGGCCGCCGCCAGGTACAATCCGCCATAGGCCCGCCCGCCCGCGACCCATGCGATGGCCCCCTTCGAAAACGTGTTTATTAGCACGCCGATCAACACCGCCTGCGCCCCAAGGGCAGGGCTGAGGCCGCCTCTCACTAGGCTTCCCGCCGCCAACGTGACTGCGTCCGCATCGGCCAAGCCCGCCGTCGCCGCGAACGGAAGCAATCCCGCTTGTCCATAGGTGTCCGCCACCAAACGGCCAACGACGATCACAACGCTCAACAATAGCGCAAACCGCGCCACCGAGACGATGTCGAGCGGGTTGTGCAACCCCGCGTTTGCGTCGCCCTTTTCTTCGCCACGCCGATGCAAAATCCACGTCGCCAGCGCCAGAACGAGCGCCCCTGCTGCCAGCGCTGGCCCTACATGCGGCAGCATCGGCGCAGCTGAGAGAGCCACCAACGCAATGGTTCGGGTCAGACTAATCGCGGCGGCCAAGACCGCGGCCGCGGCCGCCGTCCCTGGACCCGTTTCGCCCGCCCGCACCCGCCGGCCCAGTTCTGCAGTGACCACTGTGGATGAAACGATCGCGCCCGCGGCGGCGCCCGCCAGCACGCCAAGGTCGCGTCCCAGCACACGCACGCCCGCATAGCCCGCGAACGATGCGCCCGCGACCAGGATGGTCAGAAGCCAGAGTTCACGCGGATTGATCGCCCCCCAAGGATCGACGGCGCGATCGGGCAACAGCGGCAAGGCAATCGCGGTAGCAGCCAGGATCAGCAACGCCGAGCGCAGCTCTTCCCAGCTTAGCCTATCCAACCAATCGTGCAGCGAATCCTTGAACGCCATAAGTCCGACCAGCACCACACCGGTCGCCGCCACGACCCGAAGGTCGCCCCACATCGCGTAGGCGCCCAGAGCGAAGACCAACAACGCGGCCAGCGTTCCGGTTACCGAAACATCGTTATCGCGCTGGCTTTCGCGCAATTTGAACGCAAGTAAACACGCGGCGAACGCAAGGGTCAGCGCGGCAAAACCAACAGCGCCAATCGCGGGCAGCAGGGCGCCGCTGACGCCGCCAAGCAATCCGATGATGGCGTGTGTGCGCAAGCCGGCGGCGCGTGAGCCTTCAGGCGCATCGCGGTGACGCCAACCGCGCTCGATTCCCAGCAGGAAGCCAACGCCCAACGCCATGGCCAGGCGTTGAAATATGTCCATCATTTCCGCGTCGGCCATGGGCGCCCCGAACTCAGCGTTCGAGCCAATCGTGCTCCAGCGCGCGCAAGCGCGCCATCACGGACAACAAAAAGGCGGTGGACCAAGCAAACAGCACCACCCCGTTCGCGGCTTCGATGGCCGCGATCAAGCGCCATTGCGGCGTCAACACGATGTCCCCGTACCCCAGCGAGGCGAACGACACTGTTGAGAAATAGAGCGCGGCCTCGAAGTCCTGGAGCGCGCCGAGCAGCAAATACAGCACGGCGTAGAGCCAAATCTCGATGGTGTGGATGGCGAAGATGCCGAACACCACGACCAGCACCAACGCGCCCTGACCGATCAGGCTCTCATGCGCGCGAAACCGGGCGCCGCGCCGACGCAAAAAATAAAGCAGCGCCAAAAGTCCAAAGAAGTGCGTGCTGACCGTGAGCGCCACCATCCCGGAGGCGATGGCGAGGTTTTGAATCAAAGCGCCCATGTCAACGTCCAACATGCCACGGATTCCCAGGCGCGCGCCAGGATCAAGCCTTCTTGCCTCTGCTAGAGGGCGGTAACTTGATCAGCGCCCTGGACGAACCAATTTTCGCTTCCCAGGATATCGGCCATGACCCACTCGCAATCCGGATTTGACCTAACACCGCCCGACGCCGCCGAACGCGCCCGCCTCGAAGGCGAACTCAACGAGGAAGAGCGCCGTGTGCTGTTGCAACACGGCACCGAGGCGCCGTTTTGCGGCGGTTTGCTTAACCAGAAAAAGGCGGGAATCTATTGCTGCCGGCTCTGCGGTCTGCCGCTGTTTCGCCAGGACGCGAAATTCGAGAGCGGCACGGGCTGGCCAAGCTTCACGGCTCCCATCGATCCCGCCCACGCGCGCGGCGTCGAAGACGATAGCTTCGGCATGCGGCGGGTTGAGACACGCTGCGCGCGGTGCGACAGCCACCAGGGTCATGTGTTCCCCGACGGGCCTCGCCCCACGGGCCTACGTTATTGCATCAACTCGGTCTCGCTCGCCTTCGTGGCGGACGGCGAGCCCTTGCCCGATCCGCTCGAGCGCGGCGAGGGCTGAACCCGCGATGACGGCAAGGCTTTCTTAAGCACCGTGGCGCGCAATGCACGCGTCCGCTTGACGGGCGGGCGAGTTCGACGACCATGGGCGGCGCGTGACCAAACCATTTCCCACCAAGAACCTCCGGTTCTTCCTGACCGCGCCCTCGCCCTGCCCTTATCTGCCGGGCCGGCGCGAGCGCAAATTGTTTACCGCGCTGGACGGACTGGGTGCTGAAGGCCTGCATGATCTGCTGACCAATTCCGGCTTTCGCCGCTCGCAAAATATCGCCTACCGCCCGTCGTGCGAGGGCTGCGAGGCGTGTGTCTCGGCACGTGTGCCGGTTGGACGGTTCGCGTTCGCCAAACGCTGGCGTAAGATCATGGCCAAGAACGCCGATCTCGCGCGCAGCATCCACCCCGCCGAAGCCAGCGAGGAACAATTCCAATTGCTGCGGCGCTATTTGCGCGCACGCCACTCCGACGGCGGCATGGCAGAAATGGGCCGAAGCGACTATGCGGCCATGGTGGAAGAAACAGCGGTGCGCACGCACATCGTCGAATATCGCTACACGTCGGGGTCGGAGCGCGGCGAACTTGCGGCAGCCGCCTTGGTCGATGTGCTCGGCGACGGCTTGAGCCTCGTGTATTCCTATTTCGACCCAGTCGAGCCCAGGCGGAGCCTGGGCATCTACACCATACTCGACCACATCCAGCAGGCGCGCGCGGCGGGCTTTGCCCATCTTTATCTGGGCTATTGGATCCCCGGCAGCGAGAAGATGGACTACAAGGCGGCGTTTCGCCCGTTGGAATTGTTGCTCGCCGGACAATGGCGCCCTTACGAGCCGGTTGAATTTTGAGCTCATGCCCGATTTGAAAAAACCACTGTGGCGCGCCGGCGAAATCGCACCGGCGATGCGGCCGTTCACGCAGAAGCTCAATCCCAATTCCTTGTTTCGCGCCGCCGGCCTCTCGCGGCTGGCTGGCATGAGCCGTGCTCATGTAAGCTTGGTGCGTCTGCCCCCGGGCAAAGACAGCTTCGCCTACCATGCGCACATGCTGGAGGAGGAATGGATTTACATTCTCTCCGGGCGCGCTCTGGCGGAGATCGACGGCGCCACGCACGAGGTCGGTCCTGGCGATTTCATGGGCTTTTCCACGCCAAGCGTGCCCCACCTTCTGCGCAACACCTTTGACGAAGAGTGCACCTACCTCATGGGCGGCGAGGACAAACCGATCGATGTCGTGTCCTACCCAGAAACCGGCAAACGTTACTTGCTGATGCAGACCGACAAAGGCGCCGAGTTTTACGAACTGGGCGAACCGACAAAGCCATTCAGTGACGCCGAATAAACTTACCGCCACACCACGCCTTGGCGCGTGCGCGCGCCATCCGGTGCGGCATATGCGAACGCGCCGCAGAGCCTGCTTTGGGTCGCGTCTGATCCGGGCGGCTCATCGCCCGCGAACACCAGCATCGTAACGGCGGCCGCGCGGTCTTCGTACGCGAGCGCGACGTAGGTTGGGGCTTCGGCGCCGCAAAGTCCCGCCGCGTCACCTGAAAGCACTTGCTCGGTGACGCGGCGCAAATCGACCGACAGCTCGGCTGGGCCGAGCGCGATGGCCGCGAAACTATCGCCCTCCGCCGCGACAAGATCATAGCCGCGGCGCGGGCGCAGCGCGCGCGTGTACAAGATGACGCCCTTGGCGAACACGAGGCCGCCGCGCTCGATCGCCACATCACCGGTTTGTTTGCACGCCGTGTCGGACGCGGCGCGGTACTCGCCCAGCAGCGGCGCGGGCTCGCTCGCGTCGGCCTCGCGCGTGGGGCTTGCCTGCGTGCAGGCGCCAAGCGCGGCAAATGAGAGCAAGGCCAACCAAGATCGCATGCGTGCAATTCTAGGCCTGCTCGCCCCGCCGCGCGACGCGCCCTATCGCAAATGCGCCGCCTCTGGTCGCGCGGTGTCAGTTCGCGGCGGATGCTTGCGCTTGCGCGATCACCCAGGCGTCCCGCTGCCTGGCCAGAGTCAACGTGACAATCGTCGCCTGGACGGCGTTAGGGCGCGTCGGATCGTTGACGATTTCCATGCGCATCACCGCAACGATCGCATCATTGGTGATAGCGCGCGCGCCTTCGAGCCGCGTGACCATGCGCACGCTCTCGGCGTAGCGCGTGCGGTTGGCGCGGTGCGCCGCCACGATCGCGGTGCGCCCGCGCAGGAACTCGCCGGAGGCGTTCACGTGACGCGCGTCCGCCGCATAAAGCGCGCCGAACAGGGTCATATCGTTTGCATTCCACGCAGCGCCGTAACGCTCAGTGACGCGGCGCGCCGTTTCCATCACCTGGGAACGCTCGATCAGCGGCGCGGTGCGCGCGTTCGGCAGCGCCGCGCACGCCGGCAGCGCACACGCGATCATCAGTGCGATAAGGATTTGGCGCATGGACGGAGCCCTCCAGCGTGCAAGCTAGCACCAAGCGCGAACGCGGCGCCCATTACACATCGGCAAGTTCCGCGCGCGCTCCATGCGCCGCGGCTCGCTGCCGGTTCCTCCGCGCACCCTCTCCCTCCCGAGGAGGGAGAGGGCTGGGTGAGGGTGGAAGCGCGACGTTTTGCGACGAAGGCATCGGCGCGGACTCACACGCTGTCGGCGCAGCCCCCTCACCCTGCCCTCTCCCCCTGCAAGGGGGAGAGGGTGCGTTTCATGCGCTCACATTTTGGAGAAGCGTCATTCCGGACGCGCTACCCATCCCTCACAACGGAATATTATCGTGCTTCTTCCACGGGTTCTCCAGCTTCTTGCCTTTTAGCGTCATCAGCGCGCGGATGATCCGCCGCCTGGTTTCGCGCGGCATGATGACGTCGTCGACGAAGCCGCGTGAGGCGGCCACGAACGGGTTGGCGAAGCGGTCGGAATATTCCTTGGTGCGGGCGGCGATTTTTTCGGGATCGCCGATGTCGGCGCGGAAGATGATCTCGACCGCGCCTTTCGCGCCCATCACCGCGATCTCGGCGCTGGGCCAGGCGTAATTCACGTCGCCGCGCAGATGCTTGGAACTCATCACGTCGTATGCGCCGCCATAGGCTTTACGGGTGATCAGTGTCACCTTCGGCACCGTGGCTTCGCCGTAAGCGAACAGCAATTTGGCGCCGTGTTTGATCAGCCCGCCCTGCTCCTGCTTTGTCCCTGGCAGAAAGCCGGGCACGTCAACGAAGGTCACGATCGGAATGTTAAACGCATCGCAGAAGCGCACGAAGCGCGCGGCTTTGCGGCTGGCGTCAATGTCCAGCACGCCCGCGAGCACCATTGGCTGGTTGGCGACGAAGCCGACGGTAGAGCCATCCAAACGCCCAAAGCCGGTCAGGATGTTCTTGCCAAAATCCGCGCCTATCTGGAAGAAATCGCCTTCGTCGGCGACCTTCTCTATCAGCTCCAGCATGTCGTAGGGCTGGTTCGGGTTGTTGGGGATCAGGCGATCGAGGCTCTCCTCCTCGCGCGCCACATCATCGAAATGCGGGCGCGTCGGCGGCTTTTCGCGATTTGAAGCGGGGAGAAAATCAATCAGCCGGCGCATTTGCGTCAGCGTTTCGAAATCGTTCTCGAAGGCGCCGTCAGCGACGCCGGATTTGCCCGCATGCACGCGCGCGCCGCCAAGCTCCTCCGCCGTCACCACTTCGTTGGTCACGGTTTTCACTACGTCGGGGCCGGTGACAAACATGTACGACGTGTCCTTCACCATGAAGATGAAATCGGTCATCGCCGGCGAATAGACATCGCCGCCCGCGCACGGGCCCATAATGACGCTGATCTGCGGGATGACGCCGCTGCTGAGAATGTTGCGCTGAAAAATATCCGCGTAGCCGGCAAGGCTTTCCACGCCCTCCTGGATGCGCGCGCCGCCGGCGTCAAAAATACCGACGATCGGCGCGCCGTTCTTCATCGCCGCATCCTGCACCTTGCAGATCTTCTCGGCGTGGGCGCGGCTGAGCGAGCCACCGAAGACGGTGAAATCCTTGGAGAACACGTAAACGATCCGCCCGTTGACCGTGCCCCAGCCGGTGACGACGCCGTCGCCAGGAACTTTCTGCTCGGCCATGCCGAACTCGGCGCAGCGATGCTCGACAAACATGTCCCATTCCTCGAACGAGCCTTGGTCAAGCAAAAGCTCAACCCGCTCGCGCGCGGTGAGCTTGCCCTTGGCGTGCTGGCTCGCCATGCGCTTCTCGCCCCCACCCGCGCGCGCCGCGGCGCGCTTAGCTTCAAGGGCGGCGATGATGTCTTTCATTCTACGGCTCTCCAATTCGAAAGCTCAATGAGTTCAGAATTGCTTCGAACTGCGAAATGTCTTCTGAAGGCGCGACCCTTCCACCAAGGCAGCTCACCACGGTGTAGGTCGCACCCCATGGTTCCACCAACACAAAGGCACGAGCATGCTCGCGAACCGAGGCGTTCACGGCAGTCCAACCAAATACTCGTACGCCATCATGCATGTAGCTGCGCAGATTGATGACGCCCGTCCCCACTGCACTGGTGTCTTCTTGAGCGCGCCCACTTGGTAAGAGCGCACCCAATCGATCGTTCGCAAACTGCTGTGTAGCACCAGGTCTTATTGGAAACACATTCTGCCTCACGCCACAGACGACGAGGCGCTGCATATCCTCAGCGCCAAAATTGGAGGGCAAGAACATCGCATAGTCATATCCGAACAAGTCAGGTCCATTTCCACCTTCCGCCGCCATCCAACCATGTGAGGCAAGATCGAGACTAAACTTACCCGATGGAGCGCTCCAGCGCTCGACGTGGCCCTCTTGGGCAAGCGCTGCGCCCAGAACGCACGCGACAAACGGGCAAACCATCAAGAAACGAAGGACGCTCTTCACGATACTGGCTCCGGGGTTCTCGCTTCGCGGGTCCGGGATGACGGAAGTTGTGCGTGCTTGCAAGATTCAACCGAGCGCTTGGATGAACCGCGCCGCCGCGTCGAGTTCCCGTCGCAGCCCGATGAGCCTCCCCCGCGCCTCCGCATCCTCGCCCCAATGTTCCAGGCTCCAGAGATCGTCGAGCGAAGCGGCGGCGAAAGAGGCTTCGGCGTTGAGGCGCCCGTGCAGCAGCGCAAAGCCGATCAGCACCGAGCCCGCGAGGGCGGTGGCTTGGGTAAGCGCCGCGAGGCGGAAATCGTCGAGCGCCTCGGCGTGCGAACGCAGCGCATCAAACGCCCCGGCGCCCACCTCGGCCGCGATCACGCCGACGACCACCGGCAGGCGCGCCCCAAGCTCTGCCTCGCCCCACGCAACAAGCGGGTCCCAAACGGCGGCTTGCCGCGCAACCAGCGCCGCAGGCGCCTCCGCGCGGTGGCAGCACAGATCGGTCTCGGCGAATTTGAGGATGTAGGCGATCCGCTCCGCGCGAGCGCCCTCGCCGCCATCGAGCGCGGCGAAGGCGAGCTGCGTCAACGGCATGGAAGCGGGGAGGATGTGCTCGCCTTGCGCGTTCCATTCCTCCGCGCAGGCCTCGGCCAGCGCCCGCGCGGGGACCATGAATTCCGCGCCCGCAGGCGTTTTCAATGCCCGGGCGTCAAGCGTCACGCCATATCCACTCGCAACCTCGGACACACTCGCGTGCTTATAGAAAGGCCGGGGCGCGTTCATGGCGAGAATGGAACCACATCGAACGCCGCGCTGAGGCGCTCGGAACCCTCAAACGGCACCGTGCCGTGCCAGAAGTAAGACGGAAACAGCACCAGCATGCCGAGCTTGGGCTCGATGAATTTTTCAGGGCCGCATCCCGCCGGCGCGCGATTCGGCTCGCCCAGCTTCAGCCACCCGGCGCGCGGGTCACGCGGTTTCTCGGCCGGCATCAGCGCTACATAATAGGCCGAGCTGATCCAGCCCCGGTCGTGGACGTGATTGGGCTGGTAGCCGTCTTTCGTCAGCCGCACCGACCAAAGCCCCGAATAGCGATAACCGTCGCAGCGGCGCGCGGAGGTGGGATCGCCGCCCTGCAAACGTGAAATGTAGTCACGCACCGCCACATCAACGGCGCCAATGAATGATTTCACGTTCTGCTCTTGCGACTTGAGCAAGCTGCGCCCGGTCTGACCGCCATTGTGCAAGTGCTGATCGAGCGGATGGGCGTTGATGCGGTGTTGGCTGCGCAGCAGGTCGGCGAACGATGCGTTGAAATTCTCCGAAGTGAAGAAATTGGGCGGGGCAGGAATATCATAGGTCCGCACCATGCGGTCGTAATCGCACATGTCGCGATAGGCGCGCTCACCTAGCATGCGCAGGGCGGTGGACTCGCAGGCCAGCAAATATTGCTCGTCCGGATCCTCGGCGCGCAACGCCTGGGTGATACTCAGCGCCTCGCCCGGCTGGCCCGCGCGCATCAAGGTGGACAACAAATTGCGCTGCGCGGAGCGGGCCGTTGGGGATAATTCCACCACCCGTCGCAACGCCTTCAGGCCATCCAAGGGGCGATCCAATTCGTCGAGCACAATGCCCAGCGCGGTGAGCAGAGCCGGCGTGTCCGGCGCCAAGCGCAACGCCGCATCGAGCACGCTCGACGCCTTCGCCAGGTGCTGGCCGCGATGGAGCGCATCGGCGCAGGCTAAACGCAACGACAGGTCGCGCGGGCGGCGCGCGATTTCGGCCTCCATGAGCGCGGTTGCATTTTCGCCCTCGCCACGCAACCAGCGCATGCGCGCCAAAGCGCCGTGCAAAGCCAGCGCCGCCGGCCATTGCGTCACCGCCTTTTCCGCGACAGTCTCCGCATCCTTCTTGCGACCCTCGGCGTAGAGAGAGCGCATAAAGTTGAGCGCCAGTTCGGGCGTGTCGAGCTCCGCGCGCGCGAGCGTCTCGTAAAGGGCGAGCGCTTCTTTGGCGCGGCCCACGCGGTCAAGGGCGGTCGCGTAATTGTACTTGAGACCCCGCATCTGCGGCGCGCACTTCAACGCCTTTTCCGCTGACACAAGCGAGTCCTCGTTATTTTCCTGACTCCGCTGCACGTGGCTGAGCAATGTCCACGCTTCGGCGCCCGGCTGGGCGGCGATATAGGCGTGCGCCTCGCGCTCAGCCTCCACGTAATCGCCCATCTCCATCAGGCACCGCACGAGGTTGACGCGCGCCGCGGCCGCCTCCGGCCTCAAAGCTAAAGCGGCGCGCAAAACACGGGCAGCTTCCGCGTACTCGCCGCGCGATTGCAGCACGACGCCCAGATCATTGTAGTAACCGCCTTCGCTGAGCGCATGGGCGATGGCGCTGCGGAAATGGCGCTCAGCGGCCTCCAGTTGATTTTGCGCTTTCTTGATGAGCCCCATCAGGTGCAGCACCGAATGGTCGCTCTTCAAGTGCTGAAAAACCGGCGCCAGAACACGCTCGGCCCCCACCGCATCTCCCTGATTCAGCAACTCGCGCGCGGCGTTCGCGAGCGCGGTATTGTCGAACGGGTTCACCGCTTGTCCGTGCCTGCGAACGGCGCGAAGGGATCGCGCGCTTCGCGTTCATCGAAGCCGAGCATGTCGAATGCGCTGGCCATATGCGGCGGAAGCGGCGCCATGACGTTCAGCATGCCTCCGGAGGGATGCGGCAAACGGATCGCGCGCGCGTGCAATTGCAGAGTGTCCTCGAGGTCGTTCGGCGTCGGGCGATCGCATTTGTATTTGCGGTCGCCGGCGATGGCGTAGCCGAGTTCCGCCATGTGGAAGCGCAGCTGGTGCGTGCGCCCGGTGACGGGACGCAGCGCCACCCACGAGGCGCTGTCGGCGGCGGCTGAGAGCACCACATATTGCGTGATCGCGTGCACCGCGCCTTCATCGGACTGCACGCAATGCTGCATCATCTCGCGGTCAGCGTCGTGGACGCCCGGGGCCTTGCGTATCCAGCTGCGCAATTCACCCACTTTCGGGCGCGGACTGCCAACGACGATGGCCCAATAAATCTTGTCGGTATCGCGGTCACGGAACGCGTCGCCAAGCCAAGCCGCCGCGCGCGGGTGGCGCGCCAGCACCAGGCAGCCCGAGGTATCGCGATCCAGCCTGTGCACCAGCTTCGGCTTTTTCGGCGCATCGAACTTGAGCCCAGCCAGCAAGCCATCAATGTGGCGCGGCGTCTTTGGCCCCCCCTGCACCGCCAGTCCCGAAGGCTTATTCAAGACGATCAGGTCATCGTCCTTGTGGATGACCAGGGAGCGGATGAAATCGAGGTCCTTGCCGCTCATGCCTTCGGGTGGGCGCTGGGCGATGTCAGGCAGAGGCGGCACACGCACGGCCTGGCCCGGCGAGACACGGTCAGAGGCCTTCACGCGCGCGCCATCGACACGCACTTGCCCGGTGCGGATCAGTTTTTCGACTTGACCCTGTGTGAGGTGGGGATGGCGGCGGCGCAGCCAGCGATCGATCCGCGTGACGCCGTCGTCCTTGTCCACCTCGACGGTCTCGACCGTCTTCATATGCGCCCCAGCGTAAGCCCCGCCCAACACGCCCCCACGCTCAGAATAAGCGAGGCGGCGACGTAGAGCGCGGCGGTTGCGGGTCCCTGCTCCATCAAGCGCACCGTCTCAAGCGAAAACGCCGAAAACGTGGTGAAACCACCCAAAACACCCACTCCCAAGGCGAGCCGCAGGGTTTCTTGCGCCGGGCCAAGCCGCGCGGCGAGTGCGCCCATGGCCAAGCCGCCGAGAACGTTGACGATCAATGTGCCCCACGGAAGCGACGCTCCGAACAACCGCGCAGCCCAAACACCCACGCTATAACGCGCGACCGAACCGGCGGCGCCGCCCAGCGCTACCCAGAAAATCTGACTCATCGCGGCGCCAGCAGCCTCGCGCGTAGATTGGCCGACGTCGCGTGCGCATCGTAGGCGTTCGGATCGTCGGGCTTCACGCCTTCGCCGAAGCGAATTTCAACACTGGCACCGCGCGCGCGCGTTCCCGCCGGCGCGCCGCCCAAAGGTATGTTGATGCCAACGCCGACATTGACGCCGGTATGGCGACCATAATTGCCCCCGCCTATGCCAATCCCAAGGCTTGGCCCGCTCGACTGAGCGCCCTCATCAAGCAGCGTTCGGCGATCCACCCAAAACCAGTCGCGCCCATTTTGCAGCGTGAGTTCCGCGGCGCGAAGCAAGGCATAGTCCTGCAACAAAGCCGCATCCGCCGCGCCAGCGGCGCGGTAGGTGACGAAGAAGCGGTTGGACTCGATCTGGGTTTCAGAATAGCCCGCCGCGCTCGCGCTGGCTGCGGGCGCGTAACTCGGCACGGACGCGCAGGCGGTCAGCCCCAACATGGCGGCGGCGAAAAAGAGACTTCGGATCATCGGCTCGGCCCTTCGCTGGAATCCCTCGCGCCCTACCCTAGCAGAGTTATCCGCCCAGCGCCCCCTCAAGCCCTAGTGAACGGGCTGCCTCGGAGAATGCCGGCGGCGGCGGCGCCTCAAAACGACGCCGGCCACCCCCTGGGTGCGGCAGGTCAAGCGCGGCAGCGTGCAGCATGAGGCCGGGGATCTCGGCCCCCCCAAGGCTGAACAACCCGCCATATTTGCCATCGCCCGCAATTGGCCGGCCGATGGCGGCGAGGTGCGCACGCAGCTGGTGCATGCGCCCGGTTTCGGGGTTCAGCTCCAGGAGGGCCGCGTTTGGCGTCGCGGCGAGCGTGCAATAGCGCGTGAGCGCGGCTTGGCCATCCGCCGCGATCTCCATGATGTCGAGCCCACGGCGTGAAGCTTTCTTCAGCGGCAACCTTATTTCGCCGTCGCGCGGTTCGGGTGCGCCGCCGCAGACGATAGCGAGGTAACGCTTGTGCGCATCGCGCTTGGCGAACGCTTCGGAGAAAAACGCCGCCGCCGGCTTGGTGCGTGCGGCGACGATGACTCCACTGGTCTCGCGGTCGAGCCGGTGCACCAGGCGCGGGCGCTTACCGTTCGATTTGGCGAAGGCGGCGAGCATGTGCTCCAGGCTTCGCGTGACGCCAGAACCACCCTGCACGGCGAGGCCGGCGGGCTTGTTGAAGACGAGAAGGTGCGCGTCTTCGTGGAGCAGGAAGTCATCAGCGTCATTCACAGCGGTACGCTTCCACGTTCCGCGTTTGGCCTGGCGTGCATTCAAGTGGCCATACCCTTCTCAACTCAATAGATTCCGCTGGCGTGAGCGACCTGTACTCAACCACCTCAGACACCGCGAAGATATGACTGCACGTGTTGAGGTGGCCGAAATCTCCGCGCTGGCTTAGCCGTCCGCGCGCAATCAGATGCCTTCCTGCGCCACCAGCGTATCTGTCCGCCTCATCAGCGATTTGAACCATGGCCTGATCGGGATCGAGCAGGCAAATTGGTCGATCCGCACCCGCCCACAGCCTGTGGCCATATTCCTCTTGGTGCGCATAAAACCCGGCAAGCTCGGTGGTTTGTGTACTGAGGCGCGCGCCCTGCCATTGTTCGAGTTCGCCCTCCCATTCGGCGGGAACTGGATCCGTGCACGCCACTAGCGCGAACACGCATGCGCCGATCGAACACGCGTTCATGTCTGTTCTCGCAGCTTCGCCCAATGCTCCAGCCGCTCTAGAATCGCGCCCTCACGCCCTCTTCCTTCTGGCGCGTAGAATACGCGGCGTTTCATCTCGTCGGGAAAGTAGTTCTGGCCAGAGAAGCCGCCTTCCGCATCGTGGTCGTATTGGTAGCCTGAGCCGTAGCCGAGTTCCTTCATCAGTTTGGTCGGCGCGTTGCGGATGTGCAGGGGCGGCCCGAGCGTGCCGGTTTCATGCGCCGCTGCTTTGGCCTGTTTCCACGCCACGTAAGCCGCGTTGGATTTGGGCGCGGTGGCAAGATGCAGCACGGCTTGCGCCAAGTGCAGCTCCGCCTCCGGCGGGCCGATGAAATGCACCGCGTCCTTGGCGGCATTGGCGATCAATAGCGCGGTGGGATCGGCAAGGCCGATATCCTCCGCCGCCGCGCGCACCAACCGCCGCGCGATGAACAGCAAATCCTCCCCGCCCGTCACCATGCGCGCCAGCCAATAGAGCGCCGCATCCGGATCAGAGCCGCGTATGCTTTTGTGCAACGCCGAGACGAGATTGTAATGCTCCTCACGGTCCTTGTCGTAAGCGGGCGCGCGCTTTTGCAGCAGTTCGCCGAGCGCCTTGGGATCGAGCGGCGCCTTGGGTTGCAGGGCGAACAATTCCTCGCTCAACGTCAGCAGATAACGCCCGTCGCCATCGGCGAGAGCGCAGAGCGCGATGCGTGCAGCGTCCGTCAGCGGCAGTTTGCGTTGCAGCAACGCCTCGGCGCGCTGCAACAGCAATTCGAGCGCCACCTCGTCCAAGCGCTTCAGCACGAACACCTGCGCGCGCGAAAGCAGCGCGGCGTTGATCTCAAAACTGGGATTTTCAGTCGTCGCGCCGACAAGCGTCACCACGCCTTGCTCGACATACGGCAAGAACCCGTCCTGCTGGGCGCGGTTGAAGCGGTGGATTTCGTCCACGAACAGCAGCGTGCCCTTGCCGCTGGCGCGCCGGCCCTTGGCGGTTTCAAACGCCTTCTTCAGATCGGCGACACCGGAGAAGACAGCGCTGATCTGTTGAAATTCGAGCCCGGTTTCTTCCGCCAGCAGCCGCGCGATCGTGGTCTTGCCCACCCCCGGCGGCCCCCACAGCACCATCGACGCCAGGCGCTTGCCCGCCACCATTCTCCCGATTGGACCCTCGGGTTTGAGCAAATGATCCTGGCCGACAACCTCGCTCAGTTTTCTGGGACGCAAGCGCTCCGCCAAGGGCGCGGGCGCGCCGTGGTCAAGGCCGGCGGCTTGGAACAAATCGCTCATGGCCGGAACTTAGCAGATTTTCGCGCGTTCGGGTGTGCGACCGCGTCCCCTTGGTCGTCGGCGGATTTTCCGAGCCAAGATGCCCTGCTACACAAGCCAAGCTTCAGTCTCTCCCTGAAAGGCGTGTCCCCATGAAAAAAGGCTCCTGCATGTGTGGGGCGGTGCGTTTCGAGGTGGCGGGTGAGCTTCCCGCGCCCGACGCTTGCCATTGCTCGCAATGCCGAAAGCAATCGGGCCATTTCTTCGTGTCCACCGACGTGCCCCGTTCGGCGCTGACGATTACCGGCGAAGATAAGCTGAATTGGTATCAATCCTCGGAAAAAGTGCGCCGGGGATTTTGTTCCGTGTGCGGGTCTTCGCTGTTCTGGGATCCCATCCACAGGGACTGGATTGGCATCGCCATGGGCGCTTTTGAATCGCCCACCGGAACCAGAGTGCACATCCACGTCCACGTGGCCGACAAGGGCGATTATTACGAGATCGCCGACGGCCTGCCGCAGAACCAGCATTAGGGACGGCTTACATCCCAAATCGCACTTCGGTGCGTTGTCCGCCGCGCTCGACGCCCAGCACCCAGGCGCGCGCTTGGGTGAGTGCGCGGTCGAGTTGGGCGGCGTCGCGCACGGGCTGGCCGTTGATGGCGTCGATAATGTCGCCGGGGCGGAAACCCTGGCGCGCGGCAATGCCGCGCCGGTCCAGCGCCTGGATGTAAACGCCGTCCGCGAACGGATCGAGGCCGGCGGTTTCAGCCGTCGCGGGCGTAAGCGTCACCACGGTCGCGCCCGATAACGGATGACGGCCGGTGAGTTCGCGCGCTTCTGGAGCGCCGCCCGGAGGCGCTTCGGCGGTCGCGGTCAGCGTCGTCTGGCGCCCGCCGCGAAGCACCAGCAATTGCACGCGCGCGCCAGGGCGCTGGGTGGCGAACTGGTAGCGCACGCCGCCGTCGTCGCGCACTTCCGTGCCGGCCACCGAAAGGATGATGTCGCCGTTGCGCAGGCCGGCGCGCTCGCCGGCGGCGCGCGGGTAAAGCTCCGTCACCAACACGCCCTCGGGACGCGCCAAGCCCATGGAGCGCGCGAGTTCCTGGGTTACGTTTTGCAGCCGCGCGCCGAGCCAGGGGCGAACCACAGTGCGGCCACCCGAGACAGCCGACTCAACAACGCGCCGCACCATCTCGGATGGGATGGCAAAGCCAATGCCGTTGGAGCCGCCGCCCTCGGAAAAGATGGCGCTGTTGATCCCCACCAGCGCGCCGTTCATGTCCACCAGCGCGCCGCCGGAATTGCCGCGATTGATGGCGGCGTCGGTTTGAATGAAGAACGCATAATCGCTGACGCCGACTTCGGTGCGCGCCAGCGCCGAGATGATGCCGCTCGTCACGGTTTGTTGCAGGCCAAACGGATTGCCAATGGCGAGCACCAGGTCGCCCACCTGTAGATTGTGCGTGTCGGAGAACGGCAAGGTCGGCAGCCGTTCGCTGGCGGCGTTAATGCGCAGCACTGCGAGATCAACGCGCGGATCGGCGAGCACCAATTCAGCATCAAACTCGCGGCGGTCCGAGAGCACCACTTTAAGCGATTGCGCGCCCTCGATGACGTGATTGTTGGTGACGATCACACCATCGGCGCGCACGATCACGCCCGAGCCCAAGGATTGCTCGACACGCGGCGCGCCGAAGCGGCCAAAGAACGGATCGCGCGACATGCCCCCGCGCACCACGCGCTGGGCGTAAACGTTCACCACCGCCGGCCCGGCCTGCGCCGCAACCGGCGCAAACGAAAGCTGCACCTCCCCGCGGCTAGAGGGTGCGGCGCGCACAAGTGGCTGTGCTTGCACCAATTGAAGGTACGGATCGGTCTGCTCGGTGGGCGCCACCACAGCGCGTTGCGGGGTCGCCAAGTCCGGGAGCGCCATCGCCAGCGCCCCGCCGGCGAAACCCGCGGCAAGGGCCAGGAAGGGCGATGCCTTCAATAAGCTGGAACGCGTGACTTTCATGCAGCGCAACATCGCGAACAGCCGTGACGGAAAAATGGCCGCCCCCCCCCCTCCACGGAGGGTTCTGGCTCTTTGTAGGACCGGACCTGTTGGCGCTAGCGCGAGGAGCGCAATTCGCCTAAAAAAGGACCCAGGAGGATTGTAATGATTGAATTGATCATCCTTGCGCTGGCGCAGGTTGCGGCTGGCGAACCGGCCCAAGTGCCACAGGACGCGCCATCGATTGAGGCCTCTGAGACCATCGCGGTAGCGGAACAACCAGCTACGGACCCCGAAGATGTTGTTGTTTGCCGAACCGTTCAGACGACAGGCTCGCGCGTGAGTTCCCGGCGTATTTGCTCAAGCCGCAACGCGGACGAACTGGAACGCGAAGCAACACGTCAAGCCATGCGCGAAAACGAGGCGCGTTCAATTCCAGCGGACAATGTCCTTGGACGTTGACGTCTGTAGCGCGAGTCGGGTGCGGATTTCAGAGCACTTGCACTCCGTTCGGGCGCCACCATTGATCAATCTCCTGAGTGAACGCCTCAAAGGCGCGCGCAGGCGATGCGGCCACGCGCAGCGAGACCAGAACCGCCGCGTTCATTTGCGCTTCCGCTCGACATGCGCCTTGAAGCGCGCAAGTTGATGCGTCCACAATTGTTCGGTGTCGGCGAGCCATTTCTTCAGGTCAGCCATGGCGCCGTTCTTCAGTGCGTAGATGCGCACGCGCGCATCGAACTCAGGGTGTGTCTCCTCGACAAGCCCGCTCTGTTTCAGCGTCCGTAAATGTCGGCTCATCGCCGGCGCCGGCAGCCCGAGGGCCTCAGCAAGCTCTCCGGCGCGGCGCGGACTTTGACCTAGCAATTCCACCGCCCGGCGACGAGTAGGGTCAGCGAGCGCGGCGAACGTGCTGTCGATACTGCGTTTTGTTCTCACAGACGCGCTTTGGTGGTGAGGCCAGACGCCTTGTCCCAAGCTTCGGGGGTCATTTTCTCGACCGTCATGCCGAAGGTCCAAATGTGACCCTCGGGGTCGGCGGCGCGGTAGGTGCGGTCGCCGTAGAATTGCGTTTGGGGCGCCTGGAGTATGACGGCGCCCGCTTTGCGCGCATGCTCGCAATGGGCGTCGATGTCGTTGTCCAGCTGAACGTGCACCGTCTGCGTGTTGAGCCCGGAAAGCGATTTGGGACTCTTGTGCATTTCGCTCCATTCGCTGCCTACCATGACGACGCTCGCGCCGAATTTCATTTCCGAGTGCGCGAGGTTGCCCTCGCCATCAAGAATCACCATCAGCGGCTCAAACCCAAACGCCTGCTCCAACCAAGCAAACGCGGCTTTCGGATCCTGGTAGCAGACCGCGCTCGACAATCCCTTGGGGCGGTAATAATCCGTCATACTGGTTTCCTCCCGATATTCGACAATATTTCTACTATTGCTAAGTATCTGATCAAGCCTGCACGTTGCGGTATGTCGCAATCAGTTCAGGGCGGCGGCTGTGTCCGCTAACGCGCCGTCGTTCGGTTCGGGCGTGACCCCGATCAGGTGCGCCAGCAGAGGATAGACGGAGACATTGTCGAAGGGCGCGAGTTCGAGGCCGGCGCGGAATGCCGGGCCGTGGGCGATGAGCAGCGCCGCCATGTCCGGGTCCGCCGGATCGTAGCCGTGCGCGCCGCGATTGGGGCCAGGATATTGCGTCAACTGGGTGCTGCGGTAACGCCAGCCCCGGTCGGCCAGGCAAATGATCGCGGGCACACGCCGGTGCTCACCGTAATGGAAACGCTCCGGCAACGCGCCCTTGCGCCAACACTCGCCGTGCTCGCGTCGCCCCAACAGCGCGGCCTCGACTTGCGCCTCATGGCCCGGCATCGTCGCGATGCCCGCGAACGGCCCGTCCCAGATCACGCGCGCGACATCAGCGCTCAGGGCAAGATCGACAATGCGATCATCCGCGATCGCGCTCATGCCGTGATCGGCGACTATGACGAGGTTGGCGTGCCCGGCGAGCCCGCGCGCGCGCAAACCATCTAGCAACCGTGCGATGGCGGAGTCCACTTCCGCGGCGGCAGCGTTGGTTTCCAGCGCATCCGGCCCGTAACGATGGCCGGCGGTGTCCACGAGATCAAAATAGAGCGTGTAGAAAACCGGCCGCTCGGTAGCGGGCAAATCCAGCCACGAGAGCAAGGTATCGACGCGCGCGAAACCGGGCATGTTTTGATCGAAGGCGCGCCATTGATGGGGGCGCACACCGTGTAGTTCGTAATCGGACCCCGGCCAGAACATGGTGCCGCTGAGCACGCCATGGCGTTCCGCCGTGACCCAGATCGGCGTGCCGTCCGCCCACCAGATCGGATCGGCGGCCACGGCGCGGTCGGGCAGAGTGAAGATCACGCCGGGGCGCTGCGGGTCTTCCATGCGGTTGTTGATCATGCCGTTGCGGTCCGGCCGCAGGCCTGTCACCAGCGTGTAATGGTTGGGGAAAGTGACCGATGGGAAGCTCGGCCGCATCGCCGCGCGGACCCCGCCCGCCGCGAGCGCCGCAAGCGTCGGCGTATTGCCGCGTTGCAGGTAGTCGGCGCGGAAGCCGTCTATGGAAACGAGAATGACGATGTTGTGGGCATCGTCGGCGTGTTCTGGGGGCAGCACGCCACGCGTCTGCGCGCAGGCGGCGAGCGCAAAAGCACAGAGAATTTGAGCGAGTGATCTAAACCAATCCATGCGCGTTCCTAGCGCGCGCATGTGACAGCGGCGCGAAAGAGCGTCAGCCTTCGTCGGTATAGATCGCTTCTGGACGCGGGCCGGAATCCTTGCCCTTGGCGTCTTCGTCACGGTCAACGAACTCGATCACCGCCAGCGGAGCATTGTCGCCATAACGGAAGCCCGCCTTCAGCACGCGGGTGTAGCCGCCGGCCCGGCCCTTCATGCGCGGCGCCAGCGTTTCAAACAGCTTCTTGGTTTGGGTTTCGTCGCGCATGCGCGAGAGCACCAAACGGCGCGCGCCGAGGTCGCCCTTCTTGGCGAGGGTCACCAGCCGCTCCACCACTGGGCGAAGCGCCTTGGCCTTCGGCAGCGTGGTGACGATTTGCTCGTGCTTGATCAGCGCCGCGGCCATGTTGGCAAACATGGCTTGCCGGTGGCTTGCCGTGCGGTTGAGTTTCTTAGTGCCGGAGCCGTGGCGCATGACAGGTTACCCTAGATTGAATCTTCGTATTTCTTGGCGAGGTCTTCGATATTTTCCGGCGGCCAATTCTCGACCGCCATGCCGAGGTGCAACCCCATGGCGGCGAGCACTTCCTTGATCTCATTGAGCGACTTGCGCCCGAAATTCGGCGTGCGCAGCATTTCGCCTTCCGATTTCTGGATCAGATCGCCGATGTAAACGATGTTGTCGTTCTTCAAGCAATTGGCCGAACGCACCGAGAGTTCGAGTTCGTCCACCTTCTTGAGCAGCGCCGGATTGAAGGGAAGGTCCGGCTTGTCGCCGCCTTCCTTCTTCTGCTTGGGCTCTTCAAAGGTGATGAACACCTGCAATTGATCTTGCAGAATGCGCGCGGCGTAGGCGATCGCGTCCTCGGGGCGGATGGCGCCGTTGGTTTCGACCTCGATCACGAGCTTGTCGTAATCGAGCACTTGGCCTTCGCGAGTGTTGTCCACGCGGTAGGCGACGCGGCGCACCGGCGAATAGATCGCATCTACCGCGATGAGGCCAATCGGCGCGTCGTCAGGGCGGTTCTTCTCGGCCGGGACATAGCCCTTGCCATTGTTGATCGTGATCTCCATGCGCAAGGATGCGCCTTCATCAAGCGTGCAGATGACGAGGTCGGGGTTGAGGATTTCCATGTCGGAAACCGTCTGAATCGCCGAGGCCTTCACTTCGCCGGGGCCATCCGCCTTCAGCATTACGCGCTTTGGGCCTTCGCCGCGCATGCGGATGGCGACTTGCTTCAGATTGAGCACCATATCGGTGACATCCTCGCGGACGCCCGGAATGGAAGAAAATTCGTGCACGACACCGTCGATTTGCACCGACGTGATCGCCGCGCCTTGCAGCGACGACAACAGAATGCGGCGTAGCGAATTGCCGAGCGTCAAGCCGAAGCCGCGCTCCAGCGGTTCGGCGATCATGGTTCCGCGGCGCGCGGGATCGAAGCCGTGCTCGACCACGGGCTTCTTGGGCCTAATCAGTTCCAGCCAGTTCTTTTCGATCGATTGCATCATTTGAGATCCTTGCGGGTGCAGCGCATCCGGCGCGCGCCCGATGGGTTTGAAATCTAGACGCGGCGGCGCTTGGGCGGCCTGCACCCATTATGTGGTATCGGCGTAACATCGCGGATCGACGTCACCGTGAAGCCTACGGCCTGCAGCGCGCGCAACGCGCTTTCACGGCCCGAGCCCGGTCCCGACACATTCACTTCGACGGTGCGCATGCCGTGCTCCATGGCCTTGCGGCCAGCGTCCTCGGCGGCGACCTGGGCGGCGTACGGCGTCGACTTGCGCGAGCCCTTGAAGCCCATGGTGCCAGATGACGACCAGGCGATGGTGTTGCCTTGCGCGTCGGTGATCGTGATCATCGTGTTGTTGAACGACGCCGCGACGTGGGCGACGCCGGTGACGATGTTCTTGCGCTCACTTTTTTTGACGCGCTTTGATTCCTTGGCCATGGGCCTTCGTTCCTAACTCTGTTTAGTGTGGCCTACTTTTTGGTGGCTTGCTTCTTGCCGGCGACGGGCTTGGACGGGCCCTTGCGGGTGCGCGCATTGGTGTGCGTGCGTTGGCCGCGCACAGGCAGCCCGCGGCGATGACGCAGACCGCGATAGGAACCGAGATCCATCAATCGTTTGATGTTGGTCGCGGTTTCGCGGCGAAGATCGCCCTCGACGGTGTAATCCTTATCGATCGCTTCGCGAATTTGGAGAACTTCCGCGTCGGTCAATTCGCTGACGCGCCGGTTGGAAGCGATGCCGACCTTGGCGCAAATTTCCTTGGAATAGTGTTTGCCGATGCCGTGAATGTACTGCAGCGCGATTTCAACGCGCTTTTGGGTCGGGATGTTGACGCCGGCGATACGTGCCATGGGGGCTCCAAAACGCAAAGGGCGCGACGCCGCCGGGCGCTTCAGGCCCGGGGAGCATCGCGCTGGGGTGTTCGCGAAGGACGAGGGTTATAGCGGGGCGAAATGCCGCGTCAACCGGGCCATTTTCCCGCGCCCCGCGACTAAACAGCCCCCGCCCTAGGCGCGAGCGTCAATCTCGGCGGCTATGGAGGCGGCGACCGCCGCGACATCCGCCATGCCCGCGACGCCCCTCAATTTGCCTTGGGCCTGGTAATAGGGAAGCAGCGGTGCGGTTTGGGCCAGATACGCATCCAGGCGCACCTTGAAGCTCTCGGGATTGTCGTCCGCCCTGCCCTCTTCGGCGAAGCGCTTGGCGACGCGGTCGATGAGCTTCTGGGGATCGACTTCCAGGCGGATGACCAGATCGATGGATTTTCCCAATCGGGCCAGCAGCGCATCGAGGGCTTGAGCTTGCGCCAAAGTGCGGGGGAAGCCGTCGAAGATGAAGCCAGGCGCGGCCGGATGGCGCGCAAGCGCGTCCTCGATCAGCGCGATGACGATCTCATCGGAAACCAGCGATCCAGCGTCCATGATCGCGGCGACCCTGGCGCCCAGCTCCGAGCCCGAAGCGCGCGCCGCGCGCAGCATGTCGCCGGTGGAGAGCTGCACATAGCCGCGCTCGGCTGTCAGCCGCTTGGCCTGGGTCCCCTTTCCCGCCGCCGGCGGACCAAAGAGGATCAGATTCACTTGCGCGTCACCCCAGCGCCGCCGCCACGCAATTTCGAGCGCTTGATCAAGCCTTCATATTGGTGGGCGACGAGATGCGATTGGATTTGCGCCACCGTATCGAGCGTCACCGATATGACGATGAGCACAGAGGTGCCGCCAAGGTAAAACGGCACGCCGTAATAGGTCGTGAGCATTTCCGGCAGCAAGCAAACGATGGTGATGTAGGCCGCGCCGATGACCGTCAAACGGGTCAGCACGAAGTCCAAATATTCGGCGGTTTTCTTGCCGGGGCGCATGCCTGGTAGGAAACCGCCATACTTACGAAGATTATCGGCGGTTTCTTCCGGATTGAACACGATCGAGGTGTAGAAGAAGCAGAAGAAAATGATGCCGGCCGCGTAGAGCGCCATGTGACCCGGCTTCCCGTAGCCGATGAAGGCCTGCACCGTGGACAGCCACTCAGGCGCATTGGCGCTCATGCCTGCGAAACTCACGATCGTCGCCGGTAGCATCAGCAGCGACGAGGCGAAAATCGGCGGAATGACGCCCGCCGTGTTGATCTTCAGCGGCAAGAACGAGCTCTCGCCCATGAACATGCGATTGCCTTGCTGACGCTTGGGATATTGCACCACCAAGCGCCGCTGCGACCGCTCAATGAACACGATGAACACGATGCACGCGAGCATCAGCCCGGAGATCGCGAAGATCGCGAACGGGTTGATATCGCCGGTGGCCGCCAGCGACAGCGTCTGCATCACCATCACCGGCAAACCAGCGACGATGCCCGCGAAGATAATCAGCGAAATGCCGTTGCCGACGCCGCGCGCGGTCACCTGCTCACCGAGCCACATCAGGAACATGGTGCCGCCGGTGAGGGTAATCACCGTGGAGGCGACGAAGAACAAACCTGGATTGGTGACGACGCCCGCACTCGATTGCAGGCCGACGGCGATGCCGTAGGACTGGAAAACCGCCAACAGTAAGGTGAGGTAGCGGGTATATTGGTTGAGCTGCTTTCGCCCAACTTCGCCTTCCTTCTTGAGCCGCTCAAGCGACGGCACCGTCGTCGACATCAGCTGCACGATAATGGACGCCGAAATGTAAGGCATCACGTTCAGCGCGAACACCGCCATGCGCTCGACCGCGCCGCCGGAGAAGGCATTGAACATACCCAGAATGCCGCCGGCCTGGCTCTGGAACGCGTTGGCGAAGGCGGCGGGGTCAACGCCGGGGATGGGGATAAAGGTGCCGACGCGATAAACCACCAGCGCGATCAGGGTGTACCAGATGCGCTTTTGCAGATCGGTGGCTTTCGCGAACGCCGCGAAATTGATGTTTGCGGCAAGCTGTTCTGCGGCTGAGGCCATGTGGCGGCGTTGCTCCGAACTCTTCGCCCTCCCCTTTTAAGGGAAAGCTGATTGGGAGCGAAGCTGTAAACGGGAGGCCCGCGTTTCAGATCTTCGCCGACCCTAATTCTCCCCCGCCAGCAGCGGGAAGCTACTACGCCGCCGGCGCTTCCGCCTTCGGGGGGTTGAGCAGCTTCACCGTGCCGCCAGCCTTTTCGACGGCGGCCAGCGCCGCTGCCGAAGCGCCGGACAGAGTGAGGCTCACTTTGGCCTTCAACTCGCCCCGCGCAAGGAGTCGCACGCCGTCTTTTTTGCGCCGCAGCACGCCAGCAGCCACGAGCGTATCCTCGGTGATCTCGGCCTTGGCGTCGATCCGCTTGTTATCGATGGCTTTTTGCAGCGAGCCGAGATTGATCCAGCTCATCCGCTTTTGCGCGGGCGGGTTAAAGCCGCGCTTCGGCATGCGCATGTGCAGCGGCATCTGGCCGCCCTCGAAACCATTGATCGAGACGCCACGCCGGGACTTTTGCCCCTTCACGCCGCGCCCGCCGGTTTTGCCCTTGCCCGAACCGACGCCGCGCCCAACGCGCATCAGCTTCTTGGTGGCGCCGGGATTGTCGGCCAATTCGTTCAGTTTCATCGCACTCACCTTTAGGACCGCCGTCGGCGTTCCGTTATTTCACAATCTCGACCAGATGATGGACCCTGCGGATCATGCCCTGGATCGAGGGCGTGTCTTCGAGTTCAACGACCTGGTTGGCGCGCTTCAGCCCCAAGCCCAGCAGCGTCGCGCGCTGGTAGCCGGCGCGGCGGATCGGGCTGCCGATACGGCGAACCTTGACCTTCGGCCCCGCAGTTTTTTTCTTCGCCGGTGTTTTTGTTGTCGCCATGAAAATCAGCCCTCCGCCGGAACTTCGCCGAGGCTGGCGCCATCGTTGCGACGGCCAACCAGGTCAGCCACTTTCAAGGAGCGCCGGTTGGCGACGTGACGCGGCGAACTTTGCAGCTTCAAGGCATCGAAGGTCGCGCGCACCATGTTGTAGGGATTGGAGGAGCCTTTCGACTTCGCCACCACGTCGGAGACGCCCAGCACTTCGAACACCGCGCGCATTGGGCCGCCGGCGATAATGCCGGAGCCGGGAGGCGCCGCGCGCAGCATGACGTGGCCGGCGCCCCAATGGCCGTGGCCATCGTGATGGAGCGTGCGACCCTCGCGCAATGGCACGCGGATCAAAGATTTCTTGGCTTCCTCGGTCGCCTTGCGGATGGCCTCAGGCACTTCGCGCGCCTTGCCGTGCCCATAACCGACGCGGCCCTTCTTGTCGCCGACGACAACAAGCGCGGCGAACGCGAAGTTCTTGCCGCCCTTCACCACCTTGGCGACACGGTTGATGGCGATGAGCTTATCGACCAACTCGCCTTCAGCACGTTCTTCTTTTTGACCGCCGCGATCTCCGCGCCGGTTGCGGTCGGGCCCGCCGCCGGCGCCGCCGCGACGCGGCCCGCGCCCGCGCTTTGGCGGTTCGTTTTGCGGTTCAGCCCCTGGGGCGCCTGTGGGTTCGTCGGCCATCTCGTGTTCCTCAGAAATCCAAGCCGCTTTCGCGGGCGGCGTCAGCCAGGGCCTTCACCCGGCCATGAAAGATGTAGCGGCCGCGGTCGAACACCACGCTTTTTTGGCCCTTGGCCAACGCGCGCTCGGCGATCAGCTTGCCGATCGCGGCGGCGCCTTCCTTGGCGGAGCCTTTCTTGCCGCTTTTCTTAAACGCTTCGTCGAGCGTTGACGCTGCGGCGACGGTGACACCCTTCACGTCGTCGATCAGTTGCGCCGAGATGTTCTTCGACGAGCGAAACACCGACAGCCGCAGGCGGCCTTCGCCAATGTTTTTCTTCAACCGTGAACGGTTGCGTTGGGCCCTGCGGGCGATGGGATCAAGCTTGCGCGCCATGGCTTACTTCTTCTTGCCTTCCTTGCGGCGGATGAACTCGCCGGCATAGCGTACGCCTTTGCCTTTATAGGGCTCGGGCGGGCGGTAGGAGCGGATTTCGGCGGCGGCTTGGCCGACGATTTGGGGATCGATGCCGCTGATTTTGATTTCAGTCGGCTTGGGGGTCGCGAGCGTCACGCCTTCGGGCGGCGCGTACACGATCTCGTGGCTGTACCCCAATTGCATTTGCAGGTTCTTGCCCTGCATCGCCGCGCGATAGCCGACGCCCGTCATCTCCAGATTCTTCTCGAAGCCTTCGGTGACGCCTTTCACGTGGTTGGCCAGCACCGCTCGCGTGGTGCCCCACAATGCGCGCGCGCGGGTTGTCTCAAAGCGCGGCTTCACGGCAATGGCGCCGTCAGCAAAGCTGACCTCGACATCATCATGCGCCCGGAACGAGAGCGCTCCCTTGGGGCCCTTCACGTTCACGTCCTGGCCCTTCACCGAGACGGTGACGCCGCTCGGGGCAGGGATGGGTTTTTTGCCGAGGCGCGACATCAGTAGACCTCGCAGAGGATTTCACCGCCGACATTGGCGGTGCGGGCGGCGGTATCGCTCATCACGCCCTTCGGCGTCGACAGGATCGAAATGCCAAGGCCGTTGCGCACCAGGCGCAGATCCTTGATCGCCGAATAGACGCGCCGGCCAGGCTTCGACACGCGCTGGATCTCCTGGATCACCGGCGCGCCTTCGAAGTATTTCAGCTCGATCTCAAGCTCCTTATGGCCTTCGTTTTCGGTCTCGCGGAAGTCGCGGATATAGCCTTCGTCCTTCAGCACGTTGAGCACGCGCACGCGCAGCGTTGAGGCCGGCGAGGTGAGCTTGGAGCGACCGCGCATCTGCGCGTTGCGGATGCGGGTGATGAGGTCGCCGATGGGATCATTGAGGTTCATGTTGCGCCCCTCACCAGCTCGACTTGACCATGCCGGGGATCTGGCCCTTGGAGGCCATATCCCGCAGCGCGATCCGCGACAATTTCAGTTTGCGATAAACCGCGCGCGGGCGCCCCGACAGCAGGCAGCGCGTACGCACGCGTGTCGGCGAAGCATTGCGCGGCAATTGCGCCAGCTTGAGGCGCGCGGCGAAGCGTTCTTCGAGCGGCAACGCCTCGTTCAAGGCCGCCGCGCGCAGTTTGGCGCGGCGGGCGGCGTATTGCTTCACCATACGCTCGCGCTTCTCATTGCGTTCGATGGAACTTTTCTTCGCCATATTCTCACTCTCTCCCGATACGTTCTGGGGTGGATCGCCGGTCGCGATCAGTTCCGGAACGGGAAATCGAATTGCTTCAACAGGGCGCGGGCTTCGTCATTGGTGCGCGCGGTTGTGCACACGACGATGTCCATACCCCAAACCTGGTCGATCAAATCGTAGTCAATCTCGGGGAACACGATGTGTTCCTTGATGCCCATCGCGTAATTGCCGCGACCATCAAAGCTCTTGCCGTTCAGGCCGCGGAAATCCTTCACCCGTGGCAAGGCGATGGTCACCAGACGATCGAGGAACTCGTACATCTGATCCTTGCGCAGCGTCACCTTGCAGCCGATCGACATGCCTTCGCGCAGCTTGAACTGCGCAATCGATTTGCGCGCCTTGGTGGCCACCGGTTTTTGCCCGGCGATCATTGTCAGCGCTTCCATGGCTGATTTCAACTTCTTGGAATCGGCAACTGCTTCGCCAACGCCCATGTTGATGACGATTTTCTCAAGTCGCGGAATCTGCATTTCGTTTGTGTAGCCGAACTCCTCGCGCAGACTTTTCTTGATCTCGTTCTTGTAGCGCATTTTCATGCGCGGCTCGTAATCGCCTTTCGGCGTGCGCGGACGCGCGGAGCCGGCTTCCTTGACCGCCTTCTTCTCGGGCCGCTTTTGCGGGGCTTTCTCGGCCTTCTGTTTGGGAGCGTCAGACATCGATCTCAACTCCAGAGCCCTTGGCGAAGCGCACTTTGCGCCGCTTGTCGCCTTCGCCCACCATCTTGAAGCCGACGCGGGTTGCCTTGCCGGTTTTCGGATCGCGCAGCGCCACGTTCGAGACGTGTAGCGACGCTTCCTTCGCAATCACCCCGCCTTGGGGATGGGCGACATCCGGCTTGGTGTGGCGCTTGGCCATGTTCACGCCTTCGACGAGCACGCGCTCCTCCTTCGGCATCACCATGAGCACCTTGCCGACCCGGCCTTTGTCTTTTCCGGCCAACACAACAACGGTGTCGTCCTTGCGGATTTTCGCGGCCATCAGAGCACCTCCGGCGCGAGCGAAATGATCTTCATCTGGTTCTTGGCGCGCAGTTCGCGCGGCACCGGGCCAAAGATGCGCGTCCCGATCGGCTCGCCTTGCGGATTGATCAGCACGGCGGCGTTGGAATCGAAGCGAATGGTGGAGCCGTCCTTGCGCTTGATGTCCTTCGACACCCGCACGACGATGGCCTTGCGCACATCGCCCTTCTTGACCCGCCCGCGCGGCATCGCTTCCTTCACCGAGACGACGATGATGTCGCCCACGGTGGCGTAGCGGCGCCGGGAGCCGCCCAGCACCTTGATGCACATGACGCGCTTGGCGCCGGAATTGTCGGCGACATCGAGATTGGTTTGCATCTGGATCATGTGATCAAGCTCCAGTGCGCCCGACCACTTCCCAGCGTTTCAGCTTGGATTTGGGCGGGCATTCTTGAATTTGGACCGTCTCGCCGGTCTTGAACGCGTTAGCTTCGTCGTGGGCGTGGAACTTCGCCCGCCGACGCACGGTTTTCTTCAGCAACGGGTGCAGATAGGTGCGCTCCACCTGCACGACGACAGTCTTGTCGCCCTTGTCGCTCACTATGGTTCCCGTCATTACGCGGCGCGGCATCTTCGTGTTCCTTTTAGACCTTCGGCCTCAGACTTTTTTCTGGGGCGTTTTTTCACGCAGCGCAGTCTGCACGCGCGCGATGGCGCGGCGGACGTCGCGAATGCGTGATGATTTCTCGAGTTGTCCGGTCGCCTGTTGGAAGCGCAGGTTGAACTGCTCTTTCTTCAGCTTTCCCAATTCCTCGCCGAGGCGGCCTGAATCCATGCCGCGCACGTTCTTGATGTCGAGTTCAGAGGCTTTCATCTCAGAGGCCCTCCATCCGCGCGACGATGCGTGTCTTGACCGACAGCTTGGCCGCGCCGAGCCGCAAGGATTCGCGCGCCACCGCTTCGCTCACGCCATCGACCTCGAACATGATGCGCCCAGGCGCCACACGCGCCGCCCAATATTCAACGGCGCCCTTGCCTTTGCCCATCCGCACTTCGACCGGCTTTTGCGACACCGGCACATCCGGAAAAACACGAATCCAGACGCGGCCTTGGCGCTTCATTTCGCGGGTGATGGCGCGGCGCGCGGCCTCGATCTGGCGCGCGTTGACGCGGTCCGGCTCCAAAGCCTTGAGCCCAAACTCACCGAAATTGAGCATGGCGCCGGCTTTGGTGTTGCCCTTGATCCGGCCCTTGTGAGCGCGCCGGAACTTGGTTTTCTTCGGTTGCATCATGATTGATCAGCTCCCCGAATCCGAACCAGCTTCGTCGCGCGGCGGACGACGGCCACGGCGTGGGCGATCGCCCGGAGGCGGGCGATCTTCACGTGCGGGGCGATCACGATCACGGCGCTCGCGGTTCTCGCCGGTGTCCATGGCGCGCCGATCTTGCGCCATCGGATCGTGCTCAAGGATTTCGCCTTTGAAGATCCAGACCTTCACGCCGATCTTGCCGTAAGCGGTGTCAGCTTCAATGAAGCCGTAATCGACGTCAGCGCGGAGCGTATGCAACGGCACGCGGCCTTCGCGGTACCATTCCATGCGGGCGATTTCCGCGCCGCCCAAACGGCCAGAGACGTTGATCCGGATGCCTTGCGCGCCAAGGCGCATGGCCGATTGCATCGCCCGCTTCATGGCGCGGCGGAACGCGACCCGACGCTCAAGCTGCTGGGCCACGCCCTCGGCCACGAGAATCGCGTCGGTTTCCGGCTTGCGCACTTCCACAAGATTGAGATGCACTTCCGCGCCCGGCGCCATCTTGGCAAGGTCCTTGCGCAGCTTTTCAATGTCGGTGCCCTTCTTGCCGATCACCACGCCTGGCTTGGCGGTGAAGATCGTCACCCGGCACTTCTTCAGCGGCCGTTCGATGATGATCTTCGAAACGCCGGCGGCTTTCAATTTTTCGCGCACGAACTTGCGAATGGCGATGTCCTGGTGGAGCAGCGTCGCAAACTGGGTTCCGCTGGCGTACCAGCGGCTGTCCCAGGTGCGGTTGACGCCGAGCCGCAGCCCAATCGGATTGACTTTCTGACCCATCAGGCCGCCTCCGCCGCTTCGATTTGCTTGGTAGTGTCGCGCAGCACGATGGTGAGTTGCGAAAAGTGCTTCTCGATGCGGACGCCGCGCCCACGGGCGCGCGCATGCATGCGCTTCATGGTGATGTTCTTGCCGACGTGAGCTTGCGTCACCACCAGGCCGTCGAGGTCGAGGCCGTGATTATTTTCAGCGTTGTCCATCGCCGACTGCAGGCATTTCAGCACATCCTTGGCGATGCGTTTTGCCGAGAAGCGCAACTCGTTCTTGGCCTTTTCAGCCGAGAGGCCGCGGATCGACTGCGCCACCAGATTAAGTTTCTGCGGGCTGATGCGAACCGAACGCAGTACGGCGCGCGCTTCGTTCGTGGCTTGCTTTGGAGGAGATTTAGGCTTGCTCATCTCACTTCCTCTTGGCCTTCTTATCGGCGCCGTGGCCGAAATAATTCCGCGTCGGCGCGAATTCGCCGAGCTTGTGACCGACCATGTCTTCGCTCACCAGCACCGGCGTGAATTGCTTGCCGTTGTGGACTTGGAAGGTGAGGCCGACGAATTGCGGCATGATGGTGGAGCGGCGCGACCAGGTCTTGATCACTTCGCGACGCCCGGCGCTCGCGGCCTTCTCGGCCTTGGCGATCAAGTACCCGTCAACGAAGGGGCCTTTCCAAACAGAACGCGGCATGGCCTCTAGCTCACTTTCTTCGAGTGACGACGACGGATGATCAGACGATCGGTCGGCTTGGTCTTGCGGGTCTTCGGACCGCGCGTTTTCTTGCCCCACGGCGTGACCGGGTGGCGTCCGCCCGAGGTTTTGCCTTCACCGCCGCCATGGGGGTGATCGACCGGGTTCATGGCGACGCCGCGCACAGTCGGCTTGCGGCCAAGCCATTTCGAGCGGCCCGCCTTGCCCCAGACTTCGTTCATGTTGTCGGGATTGGAGACCGCCCCGATCGTAGCCATGCACACGTCCGGCGCCATGCGCACTTCGCCCGAGCCGAGCCGCAATTGCGCGTAGCCGGTGTCGCGGCCGACCACTTGCGCGTACGTGCCAGCCGAACGGGCGATCTGTGCGCCTTTGAGCGGCTTCAATTCGACATTGTGGACAATCGTGCCGACGGGAATCGATTTCAGCGGCATCGCGTTGCCGGGCTTCACATCGACTTTCTCACCCGCCACCACCGTGTCGCCGACCTTCAGGCGTTGCGGCGCGATGATGTAGGCGAGTTCGCCGTCCTTGTACTTGATGAGCGCGATGAACGCCGTGCGATTGGGGTCGTATTCCAGCCGCTCTACCGTGGCTTCAACGTCCCATTTGCGGCGCTTGAAGTCGATCATCCGGTAGGTGCGCTTGTGCCCACCTGCGTGGCGAAACGCGGTGACACGGCCCATATTGTTGCGGCCGCCGGACTTGGTGAGCCCTTCGGTCAGCGCCTTCACCGGCTTGCCTTTGTGCAGCTCGGAGCGATCAACGATCACCAGCTGGCGGCGACCAGGCGAAGTCGGGCGGAATTGTTTAAGCGCCATCTCAGAGCCCCGTCGTCACATCGATGGAATAGCCGTCGAGCAGAGTGACGATGGCTTTCTTGGTGTCCGAGCGCTTGCCGGCGACGCCGCGAAAATTCTTCGTTTTGCCCTTGTGGCGGATGGTGTTCACCGCGCCGACCTTGACGTTGAAGAGCTTTTCGACGGCTTGCTTCACTTCGTCCTTGGTCGCTTCCAGCGGCACGCGAAACACCACCTTGTTCTGCTCGGAGAGCAGGGTGGCCTTTTCCGTGATCACCGGCGCGATGATGGTGTCGTAGTGCCTGAGCGCGCTCATGCCGCGGCCCCTTCTTGGGTTTCAGATTTTTTCGACGCACGCTTTTGGGGCGCCGCCTTGGCCCCGCCATCCTTGGCGAAGCGCGCGTGGATGGCGGCGATCGCATCTGGCGTCAGCACCAGGGTTTTGCAGCGCAGGATGTCATAGACGTTGAGGCCGACATTCGGCAGCACATCCAAATTCGGCACGTTGCGCGCGGCGCGGGCGAAATTCTCATCAACCGCCGCGCCAGCGATGATCAGCGCCTTGTCGAGCTTGAGTTTAGCCAGCTGCTTCACCAGCACCGCCGTCTTGCCCTCTTTCAGCGCCGCCGCTTCGAGCACCATGATCTCACCGGCATTGGCCTTGGCGGACAAAGCATGGCGCAGCGCCAGCGCGCGAAATTTCTTCGTCAGTTCGTGGCTGTAATCGCGCGGCAGGCGATTGTGCGCGTGCCCGCCGCCACGAAACAGAGGGGCGTTGGCGGCGCCGTGGCGAGCCTGGCCGGTGCCCTTTTGCTTGTAGAGCTTGGCGTGCGTGCGCGCCACTTCGCCGCGCGAGAGCGTCTTGTGCGTGCCGGCTCGGCGCTTGGCGAGTTGATACTTCACCATACGCTGCAAAATGTCGGCGCGAACGTCCTTGATGCCGAACACGGCTTCGTCGAGATCGACCGAGCCGGCCTTCTTGGCGTCAAGGGTTTGGATGTCGAGTTTCATGTCCGCCCTCACTCAGCGCCACGCGTCGCGGCGGGCTTCGGCGCGTTTTCCGGCAGCGCGACCTTTGCCGCGTCACGTACTTCCACCCAGCCGCCTTCAGCGCCAGGCACCGCGCCCTTCACAAACAAAAGCCCGCGCTTTGCATCGACGCGGACGATTTGCAGATTCTGAACCGAGACGCGCTCGTCACCTAGGTGACCAGCCATCTTCTTACCTTTGAACACTTTGCCCGGATCTTGGCGTTGGCCTGTCGAACCGTGCGAGCGGTGCGACACCGAAACACCGTGCGTGGCGCGCAGACCGCCGAAATTCCAGCGCTTCATGGCGCCCGCAAAGCCCTTGCCGATCGAGATGCCCGCGACATCGACCTTCTGGCCCGGCACGAAATGCTCGGCTGAAATTTCCGCGCCCACCGGCAGGAGATTTTCCGCGCTCACACGAAATTCGCGCACGATGGCTTTTGGTTCGACCTTGGCGCGCGCGAACTGGCCGCGCTCGGCTTGCGTCTTGCGTTTGGCTTTCGCGGCGCCCGCGCCCAATTGCAGCGCCGTGTAGCCATCGGCTTTCGGCGCGCGCGCGGCGGCTTCCTTGCCGGCGTTCTTGCGGCTCTTCTTCGCCTTAAGGGTGACCACCGCGCCCGAGGAATCCTTGAATTCCTCCGCTTCCACCGTGCGGCGGCCGATCACTTGGCAGCCAGCAAGATCAAGTACGGTGACGGGGATGTGCGCGCCGTCTTCGCCAAACACGCGCATCATGCCGACTTTGCGCGCCACAACGCCTGTGCGGCCGGAGGATTGGTTGCTCATGGCGCTCAGCCCAACACTTGGATTTGAACATCAACGCCAGCGGACAGATCGAGCTTCATCAGCGCGTCCACCGTTTGCGGCGTTGGTTGGATGATGTCGAGCACGCGCTTGTGCGTGCGAATCTCAAACTGTTCGCGGCTCTTCTTATCAACGTGTGGCGAACGGTTGACGGTGAATTTTTCGATGCGGGTAGGCAGCGGCACGGGGCCGACCACGGTGGCGCCAGTGCGCTTAGCCGTCGAGACGATCTCCTTGGCCGAGAGATCGAGCGTGCGGTGATCGAAGGCTTTCAGCCTGATCCGGATATTTTGCTGCATCATCGCTCAAGATTCCCGCGTAAATTCGTGATCCGGACGCACAACACGACGGCGCGCCTTTACGTGCGCGCCGACGCGAAAAACACCCTTCGATCAGGCAGCTGACGTGGAGATTCGCAAAAAACGCTGTCTTAACAGGACATTGAGTCCTGCGCGTCAAACCCTTTTAGAGAGGGCCAAAGGCCCAGGTCGTCGCTACGTTCATGCGAACCGCGTCTGGGCAAGCGCCCACAGCCGGCTCGAAGCCGCGTGAAATACAGGCGCCGTCGGGGGGCGTCAAGGCGCGTTTTGCGGCAATCTTTCGCCGCTGACGCGTACGTCTCCCGAGCCCAGGACATCCTTGGTGACGGCGCCGGTCACGGTCCGTGCCGTAACGCTGCCTGAACCGGCGATATCAGCTTCGATATCGCCCACATCGCCGGCAACATCCACACCGCCTGAGCCAAGGATGGAAACTTCCAGGCGCTGCACCGAGGCGGCGATATTAACTTGGCCGGAGCCGGCAAGATCGATTTTCGCGGTGGTGATAGCGCCACCTTGCACGATGACATCGCCCGAGCCCGCGCCGTCGGAGCTGAGCGGACCGGCCAAGTTTGCAATCGTCACCGTGCCCGAACCGGCAATATCAATTTCCGCCCCCTCAGTGATCGCGCCAGCCACTATATCGCCCGAGCCCGCGACATCAGCAATGAGCGAACGAGCAGCGCCGGCGCGGACCTGCCCCGAGCCCGCTACGTCCAACTCCAGCGCGCCCGCGACATCGGCCAAGGTGGCCGTGCCGCATCCGCTGAAATCGAGTTCCAGCGCTTCTGTCGTGCCAATCTCGGTTGTGCTGCCTTCGCCGAGGCTGACAACGAGGCGGCGCGGGGCGCGGATATTGATGCGGGGAAGATCAGCGCCGGCGACATCGCCGTAGCCCCGCAGGTCAACGCCGCCGTCGGAGAGGCAATTGTCGATCCTGCCGGCCAGCCGGCCGTCGATGATCACATGGCCGTCGGCGGTGGTGACCTCCGGCATCGGCGCATGGCCGGGATTGTCGATCTCGATCAGGAAATCTTGTCGGTCCTCGGGCGTGATGGTCACCCGCGCCGCGGCGTGCTTGAGGCGAAGCTCATCGCCTACGAACGCTTGCGCTTCCATGCGCCCCGGCGCGGTTTCGACGACGGGGTCCTGGCGGAAACCATCGCCGTCAAATTCTATGTTGAACGCGCCCCGGCCGACATTGAGGTGGCCCCCGCCGACCAGGGCCACGACGCCAAAAATGATCGCGAACGTCACCGCGGCGATAAATACAAAGCGTTCCATGCACGCCCTCCCTCGCGCCCAAACGAGCGCCCTTTGGCTTAAGGATGCGCCAAGTCGCCGATTTGGATGCGTCATTGGCCCAGAAAGCAAAAGGGCCGCCTCGCGGCGGCCCTTAAGCACATACGATGCAGCGACGCCTTACTCGAGAATCTTCGACACCACGCCCGCGCCGACCGTGCGGCCGCCCTCGCGGATAGCGAAGCGCAGGCCTTGGTCCATGGCGATCGGGGTGATCAGGGACACCGTCATTTTCACGTTATCGCCCGGCATCACCATTTCCGTACCGGCGGGGAGTTCAACAATGCCGGTGACGTCAGTGGTGCGGAAATAGAATTGCGGACGGTAATTGGTGAAGAACGGTGTGTGGCGTCCGCCTTCTTCCTTGTTGAGGATGTAGGCTTCCGCTTCAAATTTCTTGTGCGGGGTGATCGAGCCGGGCTTGGCCAGAACCTGGCCGCGCTCAACGCCTTCACGCTCGACACCGCGCAGCAGCGCGCCAATGTTATCGCCCGCTTGCCCTTGATCGAGCAGCTTGCGGAACATTTCCACGCCCGTGCACACGGTCTTCACCGTGTCGCGCAGGCCGATGATTTCGACTTCCTCGCCGACTTTGATGATGCCCTTCTCGACCCGGCCGGTCACAACCGTGCCGCGGCCCGAGATCGAAAACACGTCTTCCACCGGCATCAAGAACGGCTGGTCGAGCGGGCGCGCCGGTTGAGGAATGTAGGAATCCACGGCGGCCATCAGCGCAACAATGGCGTTTTCGCCGATCTCCGGTGACTTGCCTTCCACCGCCGCCACGGCCGAGCCGCGCACGATCGGGATATCGTCGCCCGGGAATTGGTTGTTTGAAAGAAGCTCGCGCACTTCCATCTCAACCAACTCGATCAGTTCGGCGTCATCGACTAGATCGACTTTGTTCAAGAACACCACCATGGCCGGCACGCCGACTTGACGGGCAAGCAGGACGTGTTCGCGGGTCTGCGGCATCGGCCCGTCAGCGGCCGACACGACCAGGATCGCGCCGTCCATCTGCGCCGCGCCCGTGATCATGTTTTTCACGTAGTCAGCGTGGCCGGGGCAATCGACGTGAGCGTAATGGCGATTTTCTGTCTCGTATTCGACGTGGGCGGTGTTGATAGTGATCCCGCGCGCCTTTTCTTCGGGCGCCGCGTCAATGTCGGCGTACGACATAGCCTTCGCGCCGCCCTTCTTGGCCAGCACCATCGTGATCGCCGCTGTCAGCGTGGTTTTGCCGTGGTCCACATGGCCGATTGTGCCGATATTGCAGTGCGGCTTTGTCCGCTGAAATTTTTCCTTGGCCATGATATGGTCCTTGTCTCTCCGGCGACCCGAAAACGCGTGGGAACGCTTCGGCCCGGCCGAAGCGCGCATAAGGTGCGCGTCTTTAGCTGGCGCGCCGCTCCCGTCAAGCCCCGATAGGACCTTGGCCAGCGTTTCCAGCACCGTTAGAAGCAAAGGTGCGATGGTCGCCCGGAGTCGAAAGAACCGGGGCGTGAAAAGGGAACGCGGTGGGGAGCAATAGCTCCAAATCCGCGGCTGTGCCCGCAACTGTAAGCGGCGAGTGGTTCGCCGAGACGCCACTACCCCGGGCTTGACCCAGGGCGGGAAGGCGGCGAACCGCAAGGACCCGTGAGCCAGGAGACCTGCCCTCGCACGTCGCGTGTTCGTCGCCCGGGATCAGGCGCGCGAACCGGATGTCTCCGCAGCGACGCGGGCGGCCTCGCGCACTCGCGCCCCGCTTGTCGCTGCTTTGGCGCGCCTCACGGAGGCCGTGGCGCGCCGCATTAGGGGATGCCCCATGGATTATGTGCTCAAAGCCGCCATCTTGGCGTGGATTTCGCTCGCCGCTCTTCCAGCCCATGCCGAAGACGATGAAATCATCGTCACCGCCTCACGATCCGGGGGCGTTCGGCGCGACCTGCTCGGCGGCGGCGTTACAACTTTTTCCGCCGAGGACCTGGAGCTGCGTCAAATTCGCAGCCTTGTGGATATCCTCAACGAGGCGCCGTCCGCCAATGTCAGCCGCCAAGGCGGCCTCGGCGGCTTGACCGCCATTCGGCTCAGGGGCTCGGAGGGCAATCACACGCTGGTGCTGATCGACGGCATTGAAGCCAACGATCCGTTTCAAGGCGAGTTCGACTTCGCCGCGTTGATCGCCGACGACGTCGCGCGCGTGGAGGTGCTGCGCGGTCAGCAAAGCGCGCTCCATGGCTCCGACGCGATCGGGGGCGTCGTCCACTACATCACCGCCTCGGGCCGCGAAGCGCCAGGCGTCAGCGGGCGCGTCGAAGGCGGCTCGTTTGGAACGCACGCCGCGAGCGCTCGTGTAGCCGGCGCGACTGATCGCTTGGAGGGTGCGATCTCGGCGTCCGTTTATGAAACCGACGGCGCCAACATCTCTCGCACAGGAGACGAGGCGGACGGTTATCAAAATCGAGCACTCTCCGCGCGTGGCTCCGCGATACTTAGCGACGCGCTGTCACTGCGCGCTGTCGCGCGTGTGACCCATGCGCAAGGGGATACCGACGACGCGAGCTTCGGCGCGCCCATCGATGGTCCCGACAATTACCGCGCAAACGCGTTTTACGCATTGGCAGGCGCTGACCTATCGCTGCTGGACGGCGCATGGACCCACGCGCTGACCGTGCAATATGTCGATGCCGCCCGGCGCGACCGCTCTCCCTTCTTCCTCAACTTCGTCAATGGCGAGCGGCGGAAAGCATCATATGTCACGGCTTTCCGCTTGGACGCCGGCGCGGCGCGCCACATTTTGACCGGCGCAATCGACTACGAGCGCGAAACTTACCAAAACGTCTCTCCGCCTGGCCCATTTACGCCCCCGAGCGCTTTGGAAGCGCGCGTTCTGGAATCCACGGGATACGTGCTGGCTTACGATTTGGCGCTCGGCGATGGTATCGGCATTGGCCTCGCGGCTCGCCACGACGCCAACTCGAGTTTCGCGGATTCCGACACCTACCGCGCACAGGCGAGTTGGCATGCGAGCGACGCGTTGAGACTGCGCGGCGCGTTCGGCACGGGTATCAAAAACCCGACCAACTACGAATTGTTCGGTTTCGATCCGCCGTTCTTCGTCGGCAATCCCAACCTTGCGCCGGAGGAGTCGAGCGGATGGGAGATCGGCGCCGATCAAGCCTTGTTTGGCGACGCGGTGGTGCTCGGATTTACCTATTTCGAAGCTGAACTCGAGCACGAAATCGCCGGCGGCTTCTTCTCCTCGCCGTTCAATCTCAGCACGCCCCCTCAGCAGCGCGGCGTGGAAACGACCCTGGCGGCGCGCTTGGGCGAACATTGGCGCGTTGACGCCAGCTATGCGTGGCTCGGCGCAGAGCAAAATGGTGTGCGCGAGGTACGCCGGCCCGCGCACAGCGGCAGTGCCGCGTTGTATTGGCGCACTGCCGATGATCGCGGCGGCGCGGGCTTAGTGGTGCGCTATGCGAGCGCCATAACTGACGACGATTTCGCCACCTTCCCGGCGACGCGCGTGTCGCTCGACGGCTTCGCCACTGTAGCACTCCTGGGCGATTGGGAGCTTTCCGAGCACGTGCGCTTGTTTGGCCGTGTCGAAAACGCAAGCGACGAGACTTATGAGCAAGCATTCGGCTATCGCGCGCCGACCCGTGGCGCGTTTGTTGGACTGCGCGCGCGGTATTGAGCGCCGGGCGGCGCCTGCCTTGGCAGGCGCCGCCATTAAGCCTAGCGTCACTCCCCTGCACTCAAGGAGGATTCCATGGCTGTCGCCAAAGTGATCGAAGTCACCGCCGGCTCGAAGAAGGGCCTCGAAGACGCCGTGCAGCAAGGCATCTCCAAGGCGTCCGACTCGCTTGAGAACATCGAAGGGGCGTGGATTCAGGACATCAAGGTCGCCTGCAAGGGCGGCAAGATCACCGAATGGCGCGTCAACATGAAAGTGACCTTCGTGCTCAACTGAGCACGCGGCGCCTCATTCCATTGGCGCGTTGAGCTCCAGATCGTCGCCGGTGATCCGCCCACGGGCCGCATCGTAGCAGAGCGAGCGGAGGCCTCCGTTGCGGCTCATCTCAGCGGGAACTTCGTTCGGCCTGAACCATTGCCGGCCTAGCGAGACCGTCCCAGCGATGGGCGCGCCAAGCGGTGCCCAGGTTTCAACCATACGCGCGCGCGCGCGCTCGGTGCGCGCCCAGGCCGGCCATTCCTCGCCGACATGGGTAAAGCGCACCCGCAGACTGCCGCACGCAAACTCACCCCACTCCATACTGGAAATTTCAACCAGGCGCCGGCCAGCCGGCGCGCAGAACGACGGCCGCTGTCCGCCATAAGGTGAGCCACGCAAATAAGCCGTTCCCTCTCTAGTCAGGGCAAACTCAACCGCGCCAGCGCCTAGGTCGGGCCGTTCGCGGCGCGTCAGAAATCCTAGATCCACGAAGTCCTGCATCCGCAACGCGCTGGCTTGCGCAACTTCCGCGCCCCAGTCGCGCGTCATCAGATCGAAGCGGACGCGAAAAATATTGCGCCTGTCATCGCCTTCAATCCACAGGGTGGGCCAGGGAAAGCAAGCCGACGCCGCGCCAATTACGGCCTGAGCGGCAGCGGCCACCTCTTCACGCGACACGCCCGGCTCCACGCGCTCGATGACCATTTCGGCGATCCCGGCACGGATCGCAAAGGGCGGGCGGATGGCTCCTGGGGGCGGCAGAAGCGAAGCGCAACCAGCCGCCACCACACCAAAGAGGGACACGATGATCCGAAACATGGCCCCTGCTGACGGCATCACCGTATCCTCGCATCGGCGTCACAACGCGCCATTATGAGGCCCGGCCAGGCCGCGACAACCCATTCGCTTCATTTTTGACGGGCATTGGAGCGGGTGGAGGGAATCGAACCCTCGTCTTCAGCTTGGAAGGCTATTGCTCTACCATTGAGCTACACCCGCATTCTGTATTTTCGATCCCTAGCCGCGAAACGGCAGAGGCTGGTGGAGGGGGCTGGATTCGAACCAACGTACGCTCTCGCGGGCAGATTTACAGTCTGCTGCCATTAACCACTCGGCCACCCCTCCGGCCATGCTTCCGCTCGCGAGTGGAACCCTGTAAGGCTGCCCCTCTTTCGCGGAGCGCGTCTTATAGTCAGGTCCCCACCCCCACTCAAGCCAAGGTCGCAAAGCAATTTTGGGTCCAAGGCAAATTTTGAGAACGTGCAATTGCGCGTGCCGCGCCGGCAATTCGAGGAAGAGACCGGCGGTCCCTCCTGGATCTGGGGGGTGCATGCGAGCCTTGCCGCGCTTGCCAACCCCCTGCGGCGCATCGAGCGCGTGGTCGCCACCCGCAACGCCGCCTCCCGCCTGCCCGAAAGCGCCGACGCACAAATCCTCGACCCTGAAGCCATTGACGGCATGTTGCCGCCCGGCGCGGTGCACCAGGGCATGGCAGTGCGCGCGCTTCCCCTTGAACCGCTGTCGCTGGAAGCCGCTTGCGCGCCGCCCGATGGCCGCAGCGTGTTGATCCTCGATGGTGTCACCGACCCGCAAAATGTCGGCGCTGCGTTTCGCTCGGCTGCCGCGTTCGGCGCACGTGCTGTTGTGCTGCAGGACCGCAAGTCGCCCCCGCTCACTGGCGTGCTGGCGAAAGCGGCGACAGGGGCCATCGAGTTGGTGCCCCATGCGCGGGTGGTGAATCTCGGTCGCGCCATCGAAACGCTGCGCGCGCTCGGCTATCTGACGGTGGCGCTTGAAGGCGAAGCTGAGTTGAGCTTGGCCGACGCACTCGCCGACAACCGCCCGCTTGCCCTCGTGCTCGGCGCCGAAGGCAAGGGGCTGCGGCCCGCCGTGGCCGAGGCATGTGAAAAGCGCGCGCGCATTGCTATTTCGCCGCGCATGGAAAGCCTGAATGTCTCCGCAGCCGCGGCGATCGCGCTCTACGAGGCCGCGCGCAAGCGCTAGTGCTTGCCCTTGCCCGTGCCGCCGCCAGCGCCAGCTGCCGTCATGAGGATGCGCTTCACAAAAAAGAACACGCCAATCACCAACAAGAAACCGACCAACAAGATGCCGGTGCGCGCCCAGAATCCGGCCTCCATCAGTGGCGGCAAAGCCAGTTCGCCCTGCCCTGCCAGCACCGGTGCGAAGTGCTCAATGGCGACGTAGATCAAGGTTGCGATAATACCGGCGGGGATCCATTGTCCCCACGACCGCAAAAACACCGTCGCCGCGAGCGCGATCAGCAACCCTTTGGGATCGTTGATCTGCGTGAAACCGGCGCGCAGCACTTCCAACGCTTGATCCAAGAAAGCTTGCATGTCGTCCCCCCGCGCTCATCTTTCCTCCGATTGTTACGAGCCCGCGACGGGTCCGTCCAGTGCCGGAGCCTCAGACGCCAGACACATCAGCACGTCGTCCATATAACCACCCGCGAATGAGAGGCCCTGATCGATGCGCCCCACCTCACGGAACCCCATCCGTTCATAGAAACCCCGCGCCGCGACGTTCTCCGCGTTGACCCATAGCAGAACCCGAAACACGCCTTGCGCTTGGGCATGCGCGATCGCTGAGCGCAGTAGCGCCGCGCCGGCGCCCGAACCTCGTGCATCAGGATGCAAATAAATCCCATGCAGCCAGCGCGTATGGGCAAGCGGTGCATACGGCAAACCGTCCATGACGAGCTTGCCAACAAGTCGTCCGTTGTAAAACACGCCCCATGCTTCGCCGCGCGCCATCAAGGCGGCAACCTCGCTGTCCGGTCGCGCTGCGTCCTGGGCGATGTCCTCGACGAAAGCGTGCGGCGCCTCGGTGAGCGCAAAGCGATGGAGCGCGCGATAGGCAACGAGATCGCCTAGCGAGAGAGATCGGACTTCCATCAAGCGGCGCCGAACCGCTCTGCCCACACGGTGACGTCTGTGTCTTCTATCTTCTTGAACAGCACGTCCGGCGGCGTGATCACCAGCCCACGCGGGAGGGCGTCGAACAAGCCTTTATCCTCCGGGTTTGGCCACATGCGGTTTGCTTCGGGCACGCCGATCGCATCGAGCACGGTTTTCGCGGCGTCGGGGATTAAGGGCTGCGCCAGAATGGCGAACAGCGCGCAGCAATTGAGCCCGGTGCGTACGGCGACGGCCGCCGCGGCGCGGTCGGTCTTCATCGCCGTCCAGGGCGCCGCGACCTGCAGATATTCGTTGCCGGCCACCCAAATCGCGCGCAGTTCGGCGGCGGCTTTGCGGAATTCCATCTGTTCATGGCATAGCGTCAGCGCCGCTAGACGCTCGGCAAATTCACGCGCGAGTTTTTCTTCGTTCGGCCCCGGCTCACCACCGTCCGGCACTTGACCGTCGAACTTCGCGGCGCAAAACCGCGTGATACGGTTGACGAAATTGCCGAACACATTGGCGAGGTCGGAATTGATGCTTTGCTGGAATTGTTCGAGCGTGAACGCCGCGTCTGAACTTTCCGGCGCATTGGCCATCAGATACCAGCGCCAATAATCGCTAGGCAAAAGCTCAAGCGCTTGGTCCATGAAGATGCCGCGTTTTTCGCTGGTGCTGAACTTGCCGCCGTACCATGTGACCCAGTTGAACGCCTTCAGACGATCCACCAGTTTCCACGGTTCGCCAGAGCCCATGATGGTCACCGGGAAGCTCACGGTGTGGAAGGCCACGTTGTCCTTGCCCATGAACTGAACATAGGTGACATCGCCCGCACCCTTGTCCTCGCGCCACCAACGTTCCCAATTGTCGCTACTCGCTCCCGCCCATTCCACCGTCGAGGCGATGTACTCAATCGGCGCATCGAACCAGACGTAGAACACCTTGTTCTCGAACCCCGGACGTGGCGCGCCGTTCTGCGTCACCTTGATGCCCCACGCCAAATCGCGGGTGATCGAACGGTCGATCAAGCCTTCGTCGAGCCATTTGTACGCAATCGAACGCGCCAGCTGTGGCCAGTCCGTGGACTTGTCGACCCAAGCGCGGATGCGCTCCTGCATCAGCGGCTGCTTCAAGAACAGATGCGCCGTGTCGCGCGGCTCGACATTGGTGGAGCCGGACACCTTCGAGCGCGGGTTCTTCAGTTGGATCGGATCGAGCAGCGTCTGGCAATTGTCGCACTGGTCGCCGCGCGCGCGTTCGAAACCGCAAATGGGACACGTGCCCTCTACGTAGCGATCCGGTAGGAAGCGCTTGTCGTCGATCGAGTAGATTTGCTTGGTGACACGCTCCTCGATCAGACCGTTCTTTTCCAGCGCCTCGCAAAAATGCTGGGTCAGTTGATGGTTCGGCGGATTGGACGAGCGGCCGAAATGGTCGAACGAGAGCCGAAAGCCGGCACAGGCGTCGCGCTGAATCTCAAACTGCGCGTCGCAATAGGCGCGCACCTCCTGGCCGGCCTCGGCGGCGGCGAGTTCGGCCGGCGTGCCGTGCTCGTCCGTCGCGCAGATATAGAGCACTTCGTGCCCCTGCAGCCTGCGGAACCGCGCATGCACGTCCGCCGGCAGCATCGAGCCCGCCAAATTGCCGAGGTGCTTGATGCCGTTAATGTAGGGGAGCGCGGAGGTGATCAGGTAGCGGGCCATGGTCCCGCTAACTAGGGCGCCTCCCCGACCCCAGCAAGCGTCACGCGATCGGGTTCGACTTCAGCCGCGCGTACGCCTGCGCCATTTTGATGTCATACTGATTTTCGGAATAGCCGGGGCCGTTGTAGCGACCGGCGAATCCCGCCCAATCCTTGCGCTGCAACTCATCAGCCAAACCGTTTGCGCGCACGAAGCCTTCGAACGCATCCAATTGGTCGCGCTCCGAGCGCGACAGTTTGGAAACGTAGACCGCCGCGTTCGGCAGATTGAGGTTGGTGAAATTCTGACCCAGCACCTGGAAGCGGCCATAGCTGGCGCTCTGCAGCGCGGCTTCCGCGTTGAGCACATAAGCCTGCGCCAATTGCGCCCAGCGATCGGTTTGCGTGCGCGGATAGCCTCCGGGCGTACGGTTTGAAACGCTTGGGTGGGTCACGTCGTAGAGGGAATTGGTCTTGCGCGAGAACAGATGCCGCTCGAACAAAATCACCGGGCGTCCGTCCGGCGTGAAGCCGCCAAGCGGGCCGGATTCCACTTCCGCCACAGCCGCCACGGCCTCCCACTCGCAGCCGAGCCGTTGCGCCACCGCCTGAAAATCGGCGCGTGTCAGAGGCGCATCGCTCTCACGGCGCAGCGATGACAGGAAATCCACTGGCGGAGGCGGCGGTAATTGTGGTGGGGGCGTCGGCGGGGGAGGCGGCGCGGTTGGTG
>JBEBHQ010000003.1:0-143373 GCA_040080805.1 Terricaulis sp.
GGCGCCGGCGGTCCATACTTCCGTTTGCGCTTTACCGGCCATGACGGCGCGCAGCTGATCGGCGTGCCCGCATGATCTGGGGGTTGTTCGACAAAAAGAAGAACCCGGAGAAGGAGGCCGAGCCAAGGGGCTTATTGGACGGTTTGCGCAAATCTTCGGCCAAACTGGCCGAGGGTTTCGCCTCGGTGTTCACCAAGGAAAAACTCGACGCGACCGCGCTCGGCGAACTGGAAGAAGCTTTGATCGCCTCCGACATGGGCGCGCCCGCCGCCGCGCGCATCGCCGCCGCGCTCGCCGATCAACGCTTCAGCAAGGAAAACGGCGCGCTTGAAGCACGCGAAGCGTTGGCGGCGGAAGTCGCGCGCGTGCTGAAGCCGCGCGAGGCGCACCTTGATCTCAGTGCTGGCCCAAAGCCGCGCATCGTGCTGGTGATCGGCGTCAACGGTTCGGGAAAAACCACCACCATTGGCAAGCTGGCAAAAAAACTGAATGACGCGGGCGCCAAGGTTGTCGTTGGCGCTGCTGACACCTTTCGCGCCGCAGCGATTGAGCAATTGCAAGTGTGGGCCGAACGCGCGGACGCGATCTTTGTTTCTTCAACGCAAGGCGCTGACGCCGCTGGAATCGCCTACGAGACTGTCGCGCGCGCCAAGGCCGAAGGCGCCGACGTGGCGCTGATCGACACCGCCGGGCGCTTGCAGAACAAGACGGAGCTGATGGCGGAACTGGCCAAGATCGTCCGCTCAGTGCGTAAGGTTGACGAGGACGCCCCGCACGAAACGCTTTTGGTGCTCGACGCCACCGTCGGCCAGAATGCGCTTTCCCAGGTCGAGAGCTTCCGCGCCGTCACCGAGATCACCGGCCTAGTGATGACCAAGCTCGACGGCACCGCCAAGGGCGGCGTGCTGGTAGCCCTCGCCCAACGCCACGCCATCCCGATCCACTTTGTCGGCGTCGGCGAGAAGGCGGAGGATTTGCAGGTGTTCGACGCGGAGCGCTTCGCGCGGGCGCTGGTGGGGTTGGCGTAGCGTTTGCGACCGGACGTCAGCAATTCGCCGATAGCCGACTCTACGACCTCGGCTCGATATGAATGTTGCTCGGAAATCCGCACTCCACCAACGAAGCTGCCTCACAGACGACCAGGCCCCAGTCAGGGCCACCCGGCGCGGCTGTCTCCCGAAGAGCATGCTCGAAAACCACGCGCAGAGTCTGGCAATCATCATTCGACGCTAGGTATAGGGAGTCATTCGCGCCTTCGATCTGCGGCGTTCGCAACCCGACGTATTCGAAATCATTGCGACTCAAAACGTAGCCCGTGGCCCCTGTCCTTGCGACGCAGCGCCATCGAAAATTCTCACTTCTTGTTGTTCGATGAGGCACGACTAGGCGATCGCTAGCATCATCCAGAGGGATTTCGGTAGCCGTTATCGACGTGAATGACGTGCCGTCGAACGCGAACTGCTCCTGAATTACTTCGGCGCGACAAACTGCTGGGGTAGTCAGAAAGTCGATCTGTTCGGGTAGGTCACTACTCGCGATGGCGTACGCAGAGTGGCGTTGCACTGCGGACCTGAGCGCAGAAGCATTTGCACGCACAAAGTCGGCTCGATCTTGTTCGGTGCTGAACCGGACAGACGTCACGCAGGCTTGAGCGGCATCCGCCGACCGCTGCGGTCGATCAATCGGTCCGCAGGAGACCAAAGCTGCGCTAAGGAAAATCAATTGGAGTGAAATTCGCATCGTCCCTCAGAGACGCAGTCGTGGCCCAATTTGCAGAATATGGCGAATGGCAGCTTCGGGCCAACAGCGGCCAACGCCCACCCTACCCCCGCGCCCGCACCGGCAGCGGCACGTTGCAGAGATTGATCCGGCCTATGGGTTGCAAGAACCAGGGCTCGCGGCGGGTGCGGCGGCTGTCGATCACCGCACGGAATGTCGCGCTGTCGGTGCGCAGCGCTTCCAGATTTGCCCGCTCGCCCGCCGGCAGCTCAGAGCCCAAACGCACCGAGCGGATGATCGTCCGCTCTCCTGGCGTTTCGTAAAACCCGAGCGGCCCGGTTCCGCGCGGCATCACTGAGAGCAATTCCATGCCCTGCACCACTCGGCCCACCAGGGTCACGTTGCGATCCAGGTGCCGGGGCGCGTGGCCGATCACTACATAAAGCTCCGCGCCGCTGCCGCTGTCGGCGGTGTCGCCGCGCCCCGCGCCGATCATGGCGTGGCAATGCGCCATCCAGATGCGTTGGCCGTTGCTGGCGACGGGAAATCCGTCGGCGAAACCGACTTCGCGCGCATAAGAATCAGGATCGCGCAGGCGCGTAACGGCGATTCCGCGGCGCGGGCGGTCAAATTCCGGCGCCAGCGACGCGCGGCCTTCGCCCATGGCGCGCGTATCACCTTCGTCACGGCCCCATTGGACGACGTAATTTTCCTGGCTACGCACGATCGCCGCGCCGTCGAAATAATGCGCCCGGGCGAGCGCGCGGATATTGGCGGCGTGGTTGGGCGCATGGCTGGGCGCGAGTTCGATGACCACGCGACCGGCCGGCAATTGCATGTAGATGGTATTTTCGGGGTCGAGCGCGCGCCAGTCAGCCGGCGGCGATTGCTCCAGAATTTCGGCAAGTGATGGTGCGGGCGCCTGAGCCCTGGCGGGTGGCGCAACGGCGCCCGCGAACACCGCCAACAGAACCGCCGCCAAAAATCCATAAACCCGCATCATGCGCTCCCGCTGTTCGCGTCGATGTGAGCAAAAACCGCCGCGCACGCAAGCTCTGGCTTAGCAAGCCGGGTTCGTCGTATGACCCTGGCTATGAGTGAAGCTCCCTCTCAGCCACGTCGGACCGGCGCCAATCAATTGCTGATCGACCTTGGCCCCATTGTCATCTTCGTGCTGGCCTTCAACATCCTCGGGCGTTTCGAAGCCACCAAGGAAAACGCCGTCTACATCGCCACCGGCATTTTCATCGCCGCCACCCTGGCGGCCATCGTCTATTGCAAACTGCGGCTTGGGCGGATTCCGCCCGTGCTGATTATCGTTGGTGTTTTCGTCACTATCTTCGGCGGGCTTACGATCCTCCTGCACGACCGAACGTTTATCCAAATCAAGCCGACTTTCGTCTACGGGTTTTATGCCGCCGCGATCTTCGTTTCACTCGCGCTCAGGCAAAACGTCTGGAAGCTGTTGTTCGGTCACGCGTACGATCTGCCCGATTTTGTTTGGAATACGCTGGCCGTCCGATGGGCTGTCTTTTTTGTGTTGATGGGCGTGCTCAATGAAATCCTGCGCGCGCAGCTTTCCTTCGACAACTGGCTCAACTCACGACCCTGGGTGGTGTTCCCGCTCATCTTCGGTTTCGCACTCTTGAACGCCCCGCTGGTGATGAAACACGCCATCGAAGCGGATGATGCGGCGGCGCCACGCGCCTGAATTACGCCGGCTTTCGTCGGAATTTCGCCTTTTGGGCGTGTGACGCTATTGTGAATGATTGCTCCCGCAGCCCTCGTCGTTAAGGTACGCGCGCATTTGGGGGCAGTGCGCCATGGCGCGGTTGATGACAGACGGACCTGAACCAGGCCTCTTTCGGCTAGCGGATTCCGTGAGCCATCTGCTCCATCGCGCCGAGCAATTGGCGGGAGACCGCTTCACGCAATTGGTTGGAGAAGGCATAACGCTGCGCCAATTTGCGGTGCTAGCCGCCATTTCCGAAACTCCGGGCCTCAGCCAAAGCGACCTCGTACGCGCCACCGGCATAGATCGCTCAACGCTCGCCGAGATGATGTCGCGTCTAGAGCGCCGCGGCTGGGTGACGCGCGCGGCTTCAGCGCTCGACGGACGCGCGCACGCCGTGCGCTTAACGACAGCGGGCGAAGATGTGTTGCGCGCCGCGACAAACCACGCCCGCGCCGCCGACGCCGCCATCCTCGATGCGTTGGCGCGCACCAAGCGCAAGGCTTTTCTGGGCACGCTCACGAAGCTCTCGAAGGTCTGCGACGAAACCGCCGCCAAGGCCGAGCGCGAAGCGCGTCGCCTAGCCAAACGCGAGGCGCGCAAGAAGGACCGCAAAAAATCGGAGCTGAAAGGCAAGCGCGACTCTGCCCGCAAACACCGCGTCTGAGCTAATGCGCGGCGAGCGCCGGCAGAATAATTGTCTCCACGACGTCAGGCGTCAGGGGGCCGCGGTGCACCGCTTTTATAGTCCCGTCGGCGCCGATGACAAATGTTTCGGGCACGCCCGCCGTGCCAAGCTCCAGTGCGAAGCGACCGTCGGGATCTAGGGCCACTGCACTGAACGGGTTACCCAATTCATCAAGGAAACGCGCGGACGCCGTCGGCGCATCCTTGTAGGCGATCCCAACAATCTCGACCCCATCGTCGCGGAGCGCAATCAGCATCGGATGTTCAACGCGGCACGGCGTGCACCAGGAGGCAAACACATTGATGAGATGGGGGCGACCCGCCATATCGGCGCTTGTCGCCATCGGGCCGCCTCCTAGGCGTTCCAAGGCGTAAATCGGCGCTGGACGTCCAATTTGCCCCTCTGAAATGGTTTCGCGCGCGCCCCCGCGCGTCAGCAGAAACGCCGACAGCACAACCAGCGCCGCGAGCAGAATAAGCGGCGCCAAGGCCAGCGCGCGTTTCACTTGTTTTTGGCCTTGCCGAGTTCACGAGCGCGCTTTGCCCAGTGGCGCAGCCGCAGCGCCGCGACAAGCGCCGCCGCCCCCAACCCCCCCACCGTCACCGCGTACGACGCCCATATGTATTCCCAACCGCCCTCGATCATATCGGGCTCCGCAACCTCACCGCTTCAACGCGGCGTCGGTAAATGGCTGCTCGCATGTTGGTCAGCAACAGCGCGCCAAACAAAAACGCATAGGCCCCCGCCATTGTCATCAGCGGTCCCAACATCTCGGGATGGATGGAGGAGCCCCCGGAGCGCAGCACACTCGATGCCTGGTGCAAAGTGCTCCACCATTCGACCGAATAGTGCACGATGGGCAGGTTTACGAGGCCCGCGAGGCACAACACCGCGGCCAATCGTGCGGCCTTTTCCTCATCTTCAATCGCGCCCCAGAGCGCCAGATAGCCAAGGTAGATTACGAACAACACCAGCATCGACGTCAGCCGCCCGTCCCACTCCCACCACGTGCCCCAAGTGGGAGCGCCCCAGAGCGAGCCGGTGATGAGACACAACCCCGCAAACGCAGCGCCAATGGGCGCGGCCGCGCGCGCGGCGACATCGGCCAGCGCATGGCGCCACACCAGGCCCACGAAACTCGCCCCGCCCATGAACGCGTAAATCGCGAGCGACCACCATGCTGCCGGCACGTGCACATACATGATGCGCACCGTCTCGCCCTGTTGGTAGTCAGCCGGGGAAGAGAAAAGCCCCCACGGCAATCCAATCGCAAACAGCGCGAGAGCCGCGACGGCGCACAGCGGCGCCGCCCATGCCGAGAAGGCCATGAAACGCGCGGGGTTGGCGAAGGTTGAAAACATCTTCGTGTTAGAAATCCCTGCTATGAACAAAAGGCAATGCGCTCATTCGGCCTGAAGACGCAACGCCGCCGCGGCGGCGATGGGGCCCAGCGCAGCCGCGGCAAGCGCACAACCGCCAAGAACCAAGAGGGCGGACCCGACGTAATCTCCTTGCGCAACAGCGGCGCCGAAAATAATGGGCGGCGCGAAAAACGGCAGCACAATGAGCGCAATCAAAACGCCGCCGCGCTTCACCCCCGCCGTCACCGCCGCGCCGACCAGGCCCGCTCCTATGAAAGCCGCCATGCCAAGACCGAGGCTAGCGACGATGGCCGGTATCAGCGCGGGCGGCGCCTGCAGCGCAATGGCGACGGGCGCGCCCGCCACGGCAATCGGCAAACCAACCGCGCACCAGAGCGCCGCCCCTTTGGCCAACACGATAAGCTCCAGCGGCGCGGATGAGAGCAACATCTGGTCGAGCGAACCGTCTTCAAGGTCGGCCTGAAACAAACGCTCCAACGTCGCCAGCACCGCCAGCGCCGCCGCGATCCAAACCAAAGGCGGGCCGGCGGCGGCGAGCAGCGTGCGTTCCGGCCCCATCGCTAACGGCACGAGCATGGCGGCGCCCACGAAATAACCAAGTGGCGCCAGCACACCTCCGCCGGCCAACATCAGCGCAAAGTCTCGGCGGAAGGTCGCGGCCAACGCGCTCACGAGGCGCCGCCGATCGACAATACTTGCGTGGGCGACGGCCCCAAAGGTTCATGGACCGCCGCAAGCACAAGCCCACCCTGCGCGCAGTGAGCTTCGATCACGTTTGCCAGCACCGTGCGGCCTTTGGCGTCCAACGCGCTTGCTGGCTCGTCGAGCAGCCAAATCGGACGCGGCGCGAGCAGCAATCGTGCGATCGCAAGACGGCGCGCTTGACCTTGGCTCAAGACCCGGGCTGGCAGATCGGCGAGGCCGGCCAGCCCCACGGTCATCGAAACATCCTCGCCGGTCACCGCACCTCCCAAAAGCCCAGCCCAATACGCCAAGTGCGCGCGTACGCTGGCAGTGGGTTTCAAACCATTCTGATGGCCGACATAGTGGAGCGCCAGCGCCGGCTCATGGATGTTTTCAAACACCACACGGCCGGTGAGAGGCTTCAAGAACCCCGCGAGGGCGCGTAGCAAACTTGTCTTGCCCGAACCATTGGCGCCGCGCAGCTCAACCAAGGCGCCCGCCTCGGCCACAAAGCCCAAGCCCTCGAAAATAACGCGCCCGCCCCGCGCAACGGCAAGGCTCTCGACCCTTAATTTTGGTTCTTCTCGGAAAGGTCGGTTCGCGCCCATAATGCGGCCCTGGTTCTAGGGACGGTCGCCAAGTCCGCCAAGGCGGCATGGTGAGGGAGGAAGACGATGCGGCGATTTGTGGCGGGGCTGATCTTGGCGGGGGCGCTGGCCGCCTGCGGGCAAGACACGATGCCGGCGACCGAAGAAGCCGCCGCGCCTGAGATGGACGCGCGCATGGCGAGCGGCGAGGCGGTTCAGGATGCCCTGATCGCGGGCGCCGCCGCGCCGGCGCCTGCGGCGCCCGCGAACGAACCCGGGGACACCAGCAATTCGCGCGGTCAAGGGACTCCCGGCGCGCCGAGCCAGCCCAACGGGCCGGCGCCCGTGCTCTTTCTCGCCTACGCCTACCAGATGGGGCTCGAAATCCCGAGCGAGCGTCTTTCTGGCCTCGTCGAAGCGCACGTTCAGGCATGCCAATCCGCCGGACCCCGCTCTTGCCAGCTTGTCGGCTCCAACGTGAGCGGCGATCCGGAAAGCACCATGAACGGCTATGTCTCTCTGCGGGGCGAACCCAATTGGTTGCGCACGTTCATGAGCGGCCTCGAAGCGCAGGCGGACGCAGCGGGCGGGCGAATCCTGGCGGAAACCACCAACACCGAAGATCTGACCCGCCAAATTGTCGATACGGAAGCGCGTCAGCGGGCTCAGACATCTCTGCGAGACCGCCTGCAGCGCCTGCTCGATAGCCGCCCGGGTCGCCTCTCCGACCTGCTGGAGGTAGAGCGCGAACTGGCGCGGGTGCAGGCCGAGATCGACGCGCTGCAATCCAATCTGGCCGTCATGCGCACGCGCGTGGCGATGTCGGAACTGACACTGCAATACCAGTCCTCCCCAAAGCCACTACGCGGCGACACCTTCCGGCCTCTTGGCGATGCGTTCGCGGGCTTTCTCGGCATTGTCGTCGCCGGGTTCGCGGCCATTATCACCATCATTGCCGGATTGTTGCCGTTTGCGATCGTTCTGGTTCCGATCGTCTGGGCGATCCTGCGCTGGCGACGCGCGCGCGGCGGGCGGTTCTTCGGACGCAAAGCCGAACAGGCGCCCGCCAAGAGCGAATGACTTCGCGCTAAATCCGGGTTCGCCGCGGCAAGCTGGGCCGGCCGCGGTGAAATCCGGCGATCGCGAATTGCGCCCCGCGCGAACAACGCTACATAGGTATGCCGCGCGCCGGTTGATTCCGGAGGGGCGCTCCCCGACGCGCTTGCATCCCTTCCACCCGCACAGGATGCACGCTCATGCCATCTTTGAACTCCTTCGCCAGCCGCCGCAGCCTTAGCGCTGGTGGCAAACCTTACGCTTATTTCGACCTCGGCGCCGCGTCCCAAAACGGCCTCGGCGACATCGCCAAACTGCCGCTCTCACTCAAGGTGCTGCTCGAAAACCTGTTGCGAACGGAGGACGGTGTAGCGGTGAAGAAGACTGACATCGCCGCCATTGCTGACTGGCTGAGAAATCGCGGCAAGGACGAAGTGGAAATCGCCTTCAGCCCAGCGCGTGTGCTGATGCAAGACTTCACCGGCGTCCCCGCGGTGGTCGATCTCGCCGCCATGCGCGATGCGGCTGCAAAGCTCGGCGCCGATCCGGAGAAGATCAATCCGCTGGTGCCGGTTGATTTGGTGATCGACCATTCGGTGATGGTCGACCATTTCGGCGCCGCCGCCGCGTTCAAGCAGAACGTCGATCTTGAGTATGAGCGCAATGGCGAACGTTACCAATTCCTGCGCTGGGGCAGCCAAGCGTTCCGCAATTTCCGCGTCGTCCCGCCCGGCACAGGCATCTGTCACCAGGTCAATCTCGAATATCTCGGGCAAACCGTGTGGACGCGCGAGGAGAATGGCGAGACCATCGCCTATCCAGACACCGTGGTCGGCACCGACAGCCACACCACCATGATCAACGGCATCGGCGTGCTCGGCTGGGGCGTCGGCGGCATCGAAGCGGAAGCGGCGATGCTGGGCCAGCCAGTGTCGATGCTCATTCCTGAAGTGATCGGCTTTCGTCTCACCGGCAAAATGCCAGAAGGCGCCACCGCAACCGATCTCGTACTCACAGTCACGCAAATGCTCCGGAAGCGCGGCGTGGTTGGCAAATTCGTGGAATTCTTCGGGCCTGGTCTCGACGTGCTCTCGGTCGAGGACCGCGCCACCATCGCCAACATGGCGCCCGAATACGGCGCGACGTGCGGCTTTTTTCCAGTCGATCAAAAGACCATCGACTATCTCACCGCCACCGGCCGCGACCCGGCGCGCGTGGCTTTGGTGGAAGCGTATTGCAAAGCGCAAGGCCTATGGCGCGGCGACATCGAGCCGGACTTCACCGACACCCTTGAACTCTCGCTCGCCGATGTGCGCCCCTCGCTCGCCGGCCCCAAGCGCCCACAAGACCGCGTGCTGGTCGGCGCGCTGGCGGAGGGCTTCACCAAGTCGATGCAGGAGGAATTTCGCAAGGGCGAGGAATTGAAAAAACGCGCTCGCGTTGAAGGCGCCGCCTACGATGTCGGCCACGGCGATGTGGTGATCGCGGCGATCACCTCCTGCACCAACACCTCCAACCCGTCGGTGCTGATCGCGGCCGGCCTGCTTGCGCGCAATGCCGTCGCCAGGGGTTTGAAAACCAAACCTTGGGTGAAAACCTCGCTCGCGCCCGGCAGCCAGGTGGTGACGGATTATCTCAACGCGGCGGGCCTCAGCGATGACCTCAACGCGCTCGGTTTCAACCTGGTCGGCTATGGCTGCACCACGTGCATCGGCAATTCCGGTCCGCTGCCGCCGCCAATTTCCTCGGCGGTGAGCGAGAGCGATCTCGTCGTCGCCTCCGTGCTTTCGGGCAATCGCAATTTCGAGGGCCGCGTCAACCAAGACGTGCGCGCGAACTACCTCGCCTCACCTCCGCTGGTGGTCGCGTATGCGCTCGCGGGCTCGGTGTACGTCAATTTGGAAACTGATCCGCTCGGAACCGGCAAGGACGCAAAACCTGTCTATCTGCGCGATATCTGGCCCACCAACGCCGAGATTGAAGCCGTCGTGCGCGCTTCGGTCACGCGCGGAATGTTCGCGACGCGCTATGCCGACGTGTTCAAGGGCGACCCCAATTGGCAGGGCATTTCCGTTTCCGGCGGGCGCACTTACGATTGGCCGGTCGGTTCGACTTACGTGAAGAACCCGCCTTATTTCGAAGGCATGTCGATGACGCCCGCGCCGATCACCGACGTGAAGGACGCGCGAATCCTTGCGCTGTTCGGCGACAGCATCACGACCGACCACATCAGCCCCGCCGGCGCCATCAAAAAAGCCTCACCCGCCGGCCAGTATCTCAGCGAACACCAAGTCGCGCAGGGCGATTTCAATTCCTATGGCGCCCGGCGCGGCAATCACGAAGTGATGATGCGCGGCACGTTTGCCAATATCCGCATTAAGAATGCGATGGTGAAGGACGCTGCCGGCAACGCCGTCGAAGGCGGTTTCACGCTGCACCAGCCGTCCGGCGAGCGCATGGCGATCTATGATGCGGCAATGCGCTACGAAAGCGAGAAGCGCGAACTGATCATCTTCGCCGGCAAGGAATACGGCACTGGCTCCTCGCGCGACTGGGCGGCCAAGGGCACACGGCTCCTGGGCGCCCGCGCGGTGGTGGCGGAGAGTTTCGAGCGCATCCACCGCTCCAATCTGATCGGCATGGGCGTGCTGCCGTTGCAATTCCTGGACGGCCAGAGTTGGAAGGGCCTCGGCCTCACCGGTGCGGAGACCGTCTCTATCGGCGGCGTCGCCGCACTCGGACCGCGCCAGCGTGTGTTGCTCAACATCGCCCGCCAGAACGGGCAAAACGACGAGGTCGAAGTCCTCTGCCGCATCGACACCGAAAACGAGGTCGAATACTTCCGGAATGGGGGTATTCTGCACTATGTGCTGCGCGGGCTCGCCAAATCGGGATCGTAGATACCCGCCCCGTCACGCTGGTTTGATTCGAACCAGGGGCCGGCTCCGTCCATGCTGGGGCCCATGATCGCTCGATTTCTCGCCGCGACGTTGTTTGCCCTCGCGGCGGCCGCCGCCACAGCGCGCGCGCAGACGCCCGGCGAGCGCGCGCGGATGGTGGTGGAACTCTACACGAGCCAGGGCTGCAGCCAGTGTCCGCGCGCCAACCGCCTGCTGGCGACTTTCGCCCGCGAGGAAGGCGTGCTCGCGCTCACCCTCCCGGTCGGGATTTGGGACTATTTAGGTTGGCGTGACACCCTGGCCCAACCTGAATTTAGCCAACGCCAACGCGCCTATTCGCAAACCCTACGCGTGCGCGGGCGCTTCACCCCGCAACTCGTCCTCAATGGCGGGCGCCAGATCAGCGCCTCCGACTGGGACGATGCGCGAATGGCCTTTGACGCGGAGCGCGCGACCGGTTGGCCCGCGCATGCGCCAGAAGCCTCAATCTCGCGCCTCCGCAACAACCGCGTTCGCGTCACCCTCGGCGCTGGCGCACATGCCGGCCCCGCCGACATCTGGCTGTTGGCGTACGAGCCTGGGCCAATCACGGTGGTGGTTACAGGGGGCGCGAATATTCACCGCACCATTTCGCACTACAATGTGGTGCGCCGCATCGAGCGTCTCGGCGCTTGGGAAGGCGCCTCGGTTTGGTACGAGCGCCCGCGTTGCGATCCCGAATGCGCCGTCATCGTGCAGGAGCCCAGCGGAGGGCGCATTCTCGCCGCCGCTTTCACCGTCGCGCGCCCGCGCCGTCACTGAGCTTGCGGCGCGCTCGGCAACAAGCTGCTCAAAGGCGGCGCCAGGGATTCCGCGTCGAGCGCGCTCAAGGCATACGCCCAAGCCGCGACCCGATTGTTGAGATCAAGCGCGGCGGGTTCTTGTTCAGGCGCCTGCGCACGCGCCACCAATTTCAGCCAAACCCGCGTGTCGCTCCCAATCAATTCGCCCTCGATCACGACCCCGTCGAAGGTCGCGGCGCGTACTCGCGCGCGCACCGCGCCTTGAATCGCCGGCGCCGTGCGCACATCAATCGGCGAAATTTGCGTAATTCGCTCAGCCGTCGCCGCAAGGCTTGATGCAGCCAGCGGCGCAAGCGCTGGTGAAGCGATGCGCCAAGGCGCCTCCGCGCTGTCGCGCGCCAAAACATAAGGCCGGCCCACCGCCGGCGCGATCTCCACGCGCGCGAGCCGTTCGGGCGGCAATTCCAAGGGGCGCAGATCAAGCCAGGTGGCGATATCGCGCAAAGGCGGCAATTCCCCGCGCGCGGCCCAGGCTTGTTCCTGGTCGGGGCGGCGTACGTAAACGCCGCCGGCGGGACCGCCTGTTTCAATCCCCAAAATCACATTCACCAGCAAAGCGCCGCGCCCGTCCTCGACTTGCACCAGCACGCCGCGCCCGCCTTCACGCGGATCGGTTACGCCAAGACGCTCATGCTTGGTGGGGTCGCTCGTCATCCGCCGGACGTAACGCAAGTCCTGGAGCCCTCGGGTCAGCTGATCGAGGCGCGCGCGCGACACCGGAAAATCATCGCGGTCACGCATCACCCAAATTTGCTCTTCGCCGCGCTGCACCCGCTCGACGCGATAATTGGCCTCGGCGCTGATGACGATGATGCGCTGACCCTGGCCGATGGTTTCCGCAAGGCCCGGCACGACCGCGCCCGCCGCGCTATCTGGTCGCGACGCGCGGTTTTCGATACCCACTGTCACAGCCGCGATTGCGACAAGCGCCCCGGCGACAGCGAACAAAGTAAAGGCTTGGGCCTTGCGGCGTTCGGCGTGGTCAGTACTCATCGCCGCGCTCTCCCGCGCCGCTGCCGGCGCCAGAACAGAAACAAACCGACCGCCGCCACCAAGAACGGCGCCAACCAGACATTGATAAACACGACGCCGACCTTCAACCGATCGATGTCCCCGCGCAGATCCCGTTCGGCGCCGCGCAACTCGCCGCGCACTTCCACCACGCGCGTGCGGAAGCGCTCGATGGCGGAATTTTCCTCCGGCGTCAGCTCGGCGCCCAGATTGCCCGAGAAGAACCCCGAACCGCGGCCTCGCGCCTGCAAATCGGCAAGTTGGGCTTCGGTTTCCTGCAATTCGGCCTGAAGCTGTTCCTGGCGGCTTTGGATGCGGCGCTGAGCGTCGCGTTCCATATCCTCGACCATCTCCATGCGCCGCAATGACGGCGCGCGCGAGCGCAGGGATACCAGCGCGCTGGAACCGCCCAACACATCGATGGCGTTGAGCGCGAACGCAGCGTTATCGGCGGCGGGCGCACGGCTTTGATCGACGTAAAAATCATCGGTGAGGAAATCGACGTCCGAGACGATCACCAACTCAGCTGGCGTCGCCGAGCGCGTTAGCACCGGCACTGCTTCTGTCGGCTGCAAGGGCGCCGGCGCCGGCGCACTGGGGTCAACAAAGACGGGCGCCGCTTCAGGGCGCCCGTCTGGAAAAGCCGTCTCGAGGTTTCCCGAAATGCGCAGCGCCACCGTTTCGATACGCCCACCCGCCTGTGGCCATGTCCGCAGAATGTCCAATGGGGAAGGCCTGGCCATCGCTTCGGCCGCCGGCATGCGCATGGTGCGGCCGGAGGTGCGCGCGAGCGCGGAGACCTCGATGCCCTCCCCCTCTCGCTCGCTCCAGGTCAGCCCGCCGGCGAGCCCGAAATTGATCCCACGTTGCAACGGCGCCGTCATCAAATCCTGGCGATCAAGTTGCGCGGCGGGAACAGCAAAGAAGAGCGGCTGCGGGGCCTGGCTCACCTGCCCATTTTCATCTTGCACCTGCACCGGCAACGCGCCTTCGAGGTCGAGCACCACGCTCGGCGTCATCGCCACACCCCAGCGTCCGAGCAACGGCGCCAGCGTCGATGCGGTCGGCGCCGGTCCCGCCGGACTGAACGGATCAAACCCGCCGGCGGCCTGCTGCGCCGACAAGGACGCGGGGTCGAGCGCGATAAACGCGCGCCCCTTGCGCAGGATGAATTGATCGATAGCGAAACTCTGCGCCGGGCTGAGCGCGCCGGGGTGAATAATGGCCAGCACATCGACGTCGGGGATTTCGCTAAAGTCCGGAGCGAGTTTCACCACTTCGAGCAACCGCCCCATCTCGGTCGCGAACAGAGATTGACCGGCGGCGGCGAATTGAGGATCGGCAGCGGCCGCCGGATCGATCGGCAGCGACGTGATCAACCCCACGCGGGTGCGGTTGGGATGCTCCAATTCATAGATCAGGCGTGTGATCTCATATTCGAGGAACGCTTCGCGCTGCGGGTCGAACAAACCGATCGTGCGCTTGTCATCGATGGCGTTGGCGCCGGTGAGGCCGAAATAGATGGGATCGGCGCCCTCGAACGGGCGGAACGGCTCGATGCCATTTTCCACGGCGGCGTCTTCCTGCTCGGAAAACGCCTCCACGTTGATTTCAACGAACCGCACCCGGCCATGCGAGCGCGCCTGGAAGCTTTGCAGCATTTCGCGCACGCGCGCGGCGTAAGCCTGCAATTGCGGCAGCGGCGTTGCGGCGTCGCGCGAATAGTAGAGCGTGAGTTCCACCGGCTCGGACAATTCGTCCAGCGTGGCCTGCGTGCCGGGGCTCAGCGAATAAAGCTGGCTTTCGGTGAGATCGAGCCGCCAGGAGCGAAACCACGAATTGGCGATAACATTGCCCGCCACGAACATGACGAACAACGCCAAGGCGGCGAACAGCGCGTAACGGCGACCGCTCATGGCCTAACCTCCCCGCCGCGCATCGACGGCGAGCGCGGTAAAGCTCAGGCACAGCGCGATCAACGAGCCAAAATAGAACAAGGAACGGAACTCCACGACCCCGCGCTGGGCGGCGTCGAAATGGTGCAGGATCGAAAACCGCGCAACCGCCTCGGCGACGCCTCCACCGACGATCCCGGAGAAGAAATCCAGCACCAGCGGCAGGCCGAGCGCCGTGAGCAGGAACGAGATCAGCACCGCCAACACGAACGCCACCACTTGCGCCGGCGTCAACGCTGACATCGCCGAGCCGATGGCGAGGTAGGCGCCGGCCATCAGCAAACTCGCGAGGTAGGCTGTGAAAATCGCCGCGTTATCGGGAGAGCCCAGCACGTTGACGCTGACCCACAGGGGAATAGTGAGCACCAGCGCGACGGCGGCCACCGTCCACGCCGCGAGGTATTTGCCCAGCACCAACGCCCATGTCGGCGCCGGCAGCGTCAGCAGCAATTCAAGCGCGCCAGACCGGGCTTCCTCGGCCCACAGCCGCATTGCGACCGCCGGCAGAAACACCATGAAAATCCACGGATGGAAGGCGAAGAACGGCGTCAATTCGGCGCGCCGCTGCTCGAAAAAGCCGCCCACCTGGAAAGTGAACAATCCGATCGCAAACAAGAACACCGCCACGAACACGTAAGCCGTGGGCGTGGTGAGATAAGACAAAAGCTCACGCCGATAGATGGCGAGCATGCTGGCGAGCCCGGGACGTTTCTTCACGCGCGCTCCTCCCCGCGCGTGAGCGCCTGGAACGCGCGCTCCAGCGAGCCGTGCTCTTCGCGCAGCGCCGCTGGCGTCTTGTCGATGACGATACGGCCCTGATCGATAATAATCACGCGCGTGCAGACGGCGTCGACTTCCTCAAGGCTGTGAGTCGAAATGATCAATCCCCGCTCCTCGCCCAAACGGCGGATGAGGTCGCGCACGGCGTGGCGCTGGTTGGGATCGAGCCCGTCGGTCGGTTCGTCGAGAATCAGCAACAGCGGATCGTGCAGCAACGCCGCCGCCAGGCCCACGCGGCGACGGTACCCCTTGGAGAGCGTCTCGATCGGCTGATCGATGGTGTCGTCCAGGCGCGCATCCTGGGCCGCGCGGCGAACGGCGTGGCGGGCGGCTTCGCGCGACATGCCCCGCGTTTCCGCGATGAAGCGCAGGAACGTCCACGGTGTCATCTCACCGTAAAGAGGCGCGCCTTCCGGCAAATAGCCCACGCGCTCCTGCGCGCGTCGGCGCTCGCGCGCGACATCGATATTGAAAACCTTGGCCACGCCTTCGTCGGGCTCAAGATAGCCCGCGATCATGCGCATGGTGGTGGTTTTGCCGGCGCCATTGGGACCAAGGAAGCCTACGATTTCGCCGACATCGAGCGAGAAGCCGACGCCGTCGACTGCCGCGCGCCGGCCGAAGGTCTTCCGCAAGCCATCGACCTGCAGCAGCATGTGGATTGTCTTCCCCGTCGAAAGCGAGCGCCGCTCATAGGGCGGTTTCTACCAAAACGCCACCGCTTCTTATCCACAGCGGCAGGCGAATCGCCCGCGGTGATTCTAGCAATCGTTTCTTGTTTCCTAACTCCCGGTTCCCAGCCGCCGCCGCGCCGAAAGGCGCGCGAACGTTGGGCCTCGTCCACTGAGCCTAAGCTATCTCGTCACCCCAAAAGCACGGATTTCAAAGGCTTTTTGACCCGGACAGCAAAACCCCCGCGACGCATCGCGGGGGTTTTGGGAGAGCAGTGTGGCCGACCGAAGCGCGCACCCGGGGGGCTGGGGGGGCTGATGGATACCGGGTACGAGCCTTTCTCCGGCCGGCCACACATGTAAGGTCACCCCGACGTGCGGCGAGAGCAAGTGGAAAATCGGGCCAAAACCGGACTTAGCCCCTTTGTAATAAGTTCCGGGTGCGTTTTCCTTGCCGCACCTGATCTCCCGGCCCCCAATAAAAACGCCCCGGCTTTGGGCCGGGGCGAAGATTGTTTTGACCGTGGGTTTCGGCTTAGTCGCGAGATCCGCCCATCAAGCTGAGCAACGTCTGGAAGATGGCGACAAAGGCGATGTAGAGGTTGAGCGCGCCGTAATTGGTCATCACCGCTTGGCCGCGCCCATCATTGGCGAGGTGGTAATAACTCTCGCGCAGCTGGTTGGTTTGGGTGGCGACCAGCAGGCCGAAAATCGCCAGCGTGGCCACCTGCATGACGATTTCGGTTATGCCCGACTTGAAGATGAAGAAGTTGAGCGCGCCGATGAGCACCATGCCCCACGTCGCCATGATAAGAAAACTGTTGAGCCCGCTTAGGTTTCGCTTGGTGGTGTAGCCAAACAGCGCCAGCCCTCCGAACGCCGCCGCTGTCACCAAGAACGCCTTGGCCATGGCTTCAAACGTCACGGTGATCGTGCGTCCGCCGACAGTTTCAGCGCCCACCGCATTGACCGCCATGTACACCCAGACACCAAGGCCCGCGCCCATCAGGGTCACGATCGCCCAATAGAGCAGACCAGAGGCCGTCGGCGAAGCGTTGCGCATGAAGAAATTCGAGCCCAGCAGCAGCACCAGCGGACCCCATTGGATCAAATAGATCACCGGCGGCGACAACACGGTTTGCGTCACCGGCGCAATCGTCCCAACCGCGTAAGCCAGCACAGCCGACCAAACCAGACCCAGGCCCATCTTTTGGTAAACGCCGAGCATGAAGCGGCGCAGCCCCGGATCCAAAGCCTCATCTTGCCGACCGATCGGAACGGAACCGGCGCGGCCCAGATACTCGTTCATCAAAACCTCCTCGTGGAACCTCGGAAACGGCAAGAGTCGCCGCCTAGTTCCCGAGCAATATGGAGAGTCCGCGCCCCAGCGGCAAGGAAATCTCAGTCGATACATTGCCGCCGGCGTCAGCCCCGCCCACAATGCGGCGACACGGAGGCGGGTGCACACCTGCCTTTCTTCGTCGTCTTGTCACGGTCGAATCGCGCTAGCAGCGGCGCTGAAGGATTGAGCCGGGGTGGCTGACGAGAACGATCCCAACGGGCCGGAGGACGCGCCTCCGCCGCCGCCGCCGCAAGGCGACGAACCCACGCCCATAGCAGAGGCGGAACCAGGGGTGCATGAGGCTGCGCCGGATGATGAGCACGGCCCTGATGTCGCGCAGAGCGCCGAGCCGGATTTATTTGAAGCCGAGCCTGAGTGGCGCCCCGAGCCGACACCCCCGCTCGCGATGGGCTCGGACAACAACCTGACAACGCCGCCGATCGTGTTTGAATCCATGGACGACGAAGCAACCGCGCCCAACCCGACCCTCTTTGACGTTCAAGACGACCCTGCGCCGGAACCTGCCGAACTCGCTCAAGAGGAGGACCTAACTCCCTCGGCGCCCGACGATGCGATCTCCTGGATGGAAGCCGAGGAACCGGAGGCGACCTTTGCCGATGTTCCCGAAGCGCCGGTCCATTGGACCCTTGGCGACGCCGAGCCGTTGCCCGCGATTGAGCTCACGCCGCCCGCCCCTCCTTTTCACGACGAAGCCCCAGCGCTGCCCGAACCAACACCGCCGCCACCGCCAGACCCAAGCCAGCTGCCGCCGAACTATTTCCGGGCCGCCGGGGATCCGGACGAACTGCCACCGGACCCTGACACCTCATGGCTCGCGCTCGCGCGTGCGCGCGCCGACATAATTCGGGCACAGGTCAAGGCCGTGGTCGAACCGAAATGGGTGGCGTTCGCGGGCGCGGCGCGCGCTCTTGGCGGCGATACGTGGCGGCGTTTCCGAGGCATCAAGCATCCGCGCAATGTCCGCGAAGCGGCCGTCTGGGGCGGATGGCTGGCCGCCGGCGGAGTAGCGCTCGTTGTCGGCTTCTTCTTCTTCGTTACCTGGGGCATGCCCTCGACGGATGATCTTTGGGAAGCGCGCAACGGCCAGAGCATCACTTTCCTTGACCGCAACGGCCACGTGATCTTGCGCGAAGGCGCTCAGAACGCGCCGCCCGTCGATCTGGGCTCGCTCCCCCCCTATGTCGGCCAAGCTTTCATCGCCATAGAGGATCGTCGTTTCCACGAGCATTTCGGCGTCGATTTCGGCGGCATGATGCGCGCGGGCGCGGAGAATTTCCGCGCTGGCCGGGTGGTGCAAGGCGGCTCCACCATTACCCAGCAATTGGCCAAGAACCTCTTTCTCACCAACGAGCGCTCGTGGCGGCGCAAAGCGCAAGAAATCGCCATGGCGATCTGGCTGGAAACCCGCTTCACCAAGGACGAAATCCTCGCGCTGTATTTGAGCCGCGTCTATTTCGGCGCCGGCGCCTACGGTGTGGAAGCCGCCGCCGAGCGCTATTTCGACCGCCCAGCGCGCGAACTCACCCTGCTCCAGTCGGCGATGATCGCCGGGCTGGTGAAAGCGCCCTCCCGGCTTAACCCGGCGCGTCAGGACATCGACGCCGCCCGCGACCGCGCCGAAACCGTGCTCAACGAAATGGTCTCGCTCGGTTTCATCGGCGATGCTGAGCGCAGTGCGGCGCTACAGGAAGAACTCGTCATCAGCCGCCGCAACCCGGCCGGCGTGCTCAGCTATTACCGCGACTGGATCGACCCGTTGCTCAACGAGATCATCGGTACGCAGCGGGACGATTTCATCGTCGAGACGACGCTCGACATCGCCGCTCAACGGGCCGGGGCGGAAGCTGTGGAAGCAGTGCTTGCGGAGCAAGGCGAGCCGCGCCGCGTCGGCCAGGCCGCCTTGGTCGCGCTCGACGATGCGGGCGGCGTGCGCGCCATGGTCGGCGGGCGCGACTACGATCAGAGCCAGTTCAACCGCGCCACCCAGGCGCGCCGGCAACCCGGTTCCTCGTTCAAATATTTCATTTACCTGGCGGCTATGGAAAACGGGCTGACGCCGTGGAGCGTGCGTGAAGACGCGCCGATCACCATCGGCGATTGGACCCCGGGTAATTACGAAGAAGAATATCATGGCCCCACAGAACTCGCCCGCGCCTTCCAATTTTCGTACAACATGGTGGCGATCCGCGTGGCGCATGAAGTCGGCGGCCAGAGCGTCATCGATGTCGCGCGCCGTCTCGGCGTGCGCTCGCCGCTGGAGCCCTACGATTCCCTAGCGCTCGGCGCCCAGGAAATCACCTTGATGGAAATGACGCAGGCCTTCGGCGCGATGGCCGCAGACGGTTACAATGTTGAGCCTCACGGCGTCGCCCGTATCCGCCGCGGCAGCGAAGACGAAACCATGTGGAGCTGGCGCCAAACCGCGCGCGCGCGCGTCATCGAGGAACAGCCCATGCGCTACATGAATTACATGATGCGCCGCGTAGTTGACGCCGGAACCGGCACGCACGCGCGCATCCCGGGCCGCGCTATCGGCGGCAAAACCGGCACTGGCAATGATTACCGCGATGCGTGGTTCGTGGGGTTCACGCCCGGCCTGGTCGCCGGGGTGTGGGCGGGCAATGACAATTTCGCCGAAACGGCGCGCGTCACTGGAGGGTCGCTGCCAGCCGACATTTGGGCGCGCTTCATGGCGGTAGCGCTGCGCAACACGCCGGCGCGGGAAATGCAAATGCCGCGCCCCGATGATTACGACGTCGGCCTGCCCGATCCCCAATTGCCGACGCTCACAGCCGTCGGCGCCCCAATTGGCGCCGGAATCGGCCCGCCGCCGCCGACGCCTCCTGATGACCAAGATCGCTCCCTGGATTTCGGTCCCGAAGGATAAGCGTTTAGCGCGCCAACCCGATGGCGTGCAGCGCGCCGCCATGTTCGTGCAGCCAGGCGCGGCCACGCTCAAAATCAGGCATGCACTTGCGCACATGCGCCCAGAACCGGCGTGAGTGGTTCATTTCCTTCAAGTGCGAAGTCTCGTGCGCGGCGAGATAATCCAGCACGAACGGCGGCGCCAGCACCAGGCGCCAGGAAAACGAAAGCACCCCGTCGATCGAACACGAGCCCCACCGCGAGCGGAGTTCCTTGACCTGAAGCCGCGTCGTGCGAACCCCCAATGTGTCAGCATGTTGCGCCACGCGCAGCGTTAGGTCGGCGCGCGCTTGGTCCTTGAAGAAGCGCAGCAAGCGCGACTCGAACAAAGCCGCGTCCGGCGCGGGCGCTATGAGTCGCGGCGGCGCACCCGGTTCGATGCGTGGGGCGGCGCGGCCGTGCTCATACGCCAATTGGTGCGTGACCCCCCGCAACGGCGCCAGCGCGCCCGGTTGCAGCACAATCCCTTGCGGCAGCCGCGCCAATTCGTGCGCGATCCAGCCCGCGCGTTCGGCGGCGAACCGCGCGGCATGCGCCAAATGTCGTTTCGAGGGCGCCGTCGCGACGGCTTCGCGCCGGGTCGGGTCGATGCGCACTGAAACATGGCGGGCGCGCGGATTGACGATCAGCTTCACCGGAAAGCGGCGGCCGTCGATTGTTTCGATCTCAGTCTGAGTTGGCGCGACTTTCGCGCGCGAATCGAAGCGCATGCGCAAAGAGTCTCATGCGTCGCGTTAATGCCCAAGCGCCGAAGCGGAAGCCGCCTGTGAACTTCTTTCGCCAACGGCTAGCTAGCGTCGCCCACGAGTTTCAGCCGCGCCCGCTTCGCGCCGACACGCGCCGCCGGCGCTTGGAACGCGCGCATGAACTCGCGCATGCGCGGATAAATCTCATCGCGGAAGCGCCGCCCATTGAACACGCCATAATGCCCAACGCCCGGCTGAATGTAATCCATGCGCATGGCTTCGGGGATGTTCGCGCAGATATCGTGCGCGGCCTGGGTTTGGCCGATGCCCGAGATGTCGTCGTGCTCGCCTTCAACGGTCAGCAGCGCTGTCTTGGTGATGGCGGAGGGTTCAACGCGCGCGCCGCGATGCATCATCTCCCCGCGCGCGAGCGTGTAGTCCTGGAACACTTCGCGCAGCGTCTGGATGTAGAATTCCTCGGTGAGGTCCATCACCGAAAGATATTCATCGTAGAAATCGCGGTGCTTTTGAGCGCTGTCGCCGTCGCCCTCCACCAGATGCTGGAAATAGTCGTTATGCGCATCCACATGGCGCGACAAATTCATGCCCATGAACGAGGCCAGTTGCAGAAACCCCGGGTAAACACGCCGGAATGCGCCGGGGTATAGACCTGGCACGGAATGGACCATGTTCTTCTGGAACCACTCGATCGAACGCTGTTCGGCGAGCTTGTTGGGAGCTGTCGGTGATCTGCGCGCATCAATCGGCGAGCCCATGTAAGTCATGGTGGCCGGCGTGCACGGATCATCCGCTTGCGCCATCAACGCGACCGCGGCCAGCACGAGCGGCCCCGGCTGGCACACCGCAACGACATGCGTCTGCGGCCCCAGCACGCGCAGCATTGCCATCAAATGATCCACGTAATCATTCAAATCGAAGCGGCCCGACAGCATGGGCACCGTGCGCGCATCGGCCCAATCGGTGATGTAGACCTCATGCTCGGGCAGGAAGGCTTCCACCGTTCCGCGCAGCAATGTCGCGTAGTGCCCCGACATCGGCGCCACCAACAGCACCGTAGGGTCAGCACGGTTTCCCCGCGCCGCCTTCAACGCCTGCGCGTCCCGCTCGAAATGAACCATCCCGCACCACGGCGACGACCACACCGTTTTGGGCGCGACCGCCACTTCGGCGCCATCGACGGTGGTCGTCGGTAGGTTCCAAGCGGGTTTGCGGTAGCGGCGGGTGACAGCCTCGAACAAGTCCGACGCCGCCGCCGCGGTGCGCGCGACCTCGCTCGCGACCATGGGATTGAGCGGCGAGCGCAATACGCTCGACTGCATCATTGCCGCGATCCGCAAAGGCGCCACCGAAAGGTGGCCCAATTCATACATCGAATAGAGCATTGAGCCCCGTCATGTTGCGCCGCAGCATCAAGCTTAGATACTGCGCGCTCCCCCGTTTCCAACAAGTGAAGGCGCCCGAATTGGCGAATTTGGCGGCCCCGGCTTGTTGCCCCAGGCATGGCGGTTAGCGTTAACCAAGCGGGGAGGCAAGAGGCGCCCGGCAGCCAAAGTTCAGGGCCGCGCGGCCATCGGCCCACCAAGCCCGGCCGCTATGCACTGGGCGAATTGCTCGGGCGTGGCCCCGGTTGTGCGGATGATCGCCCGCGTCCGCCATTGCCCATCCATGACGTAAGCGAGCGACGTGTGGTCGACGTTATAGACGTCGGCCGCGGCGCCTTCGATCGCGGCGCGGGCGCTGTAGACACGGAACGCGCTTTTGGCGGCGGCGATCTGTTCGCTGGCGCCCGAGAGCGCCGCCAAACCGGCGGGAAAACCCTCTGTGCGCGCATAGGCGCCCATGACCTCTGGCGTGTCGCGCTCGGGGTCAACAGTGATAAGGATAGGCTGAACGTCATAGCCGCCTGGCAGCGCCAGCGCTTCCGCCAATGCGTACATCGTCGTTGGGCAGATATCGGGGCAATGCGTGAAGCCGAAATAGACCACCGCCGGCGCCCCCGCGAAATCGGCCTCGGTCACCGCCGCGCCATTTGCATCCACCAATTGAATTGAACCGCCCACCTCGTTCGCGCCTTCGAGAATGCAATTCTCCGGGGGCGCTTCGGCGGCGCGCTGGCCACCGTTCAGATTGACCAACGCAAGCGCCCCAAGCCCGGCCAGCACGGCCGCCGCGAGCGCGGGGACGATTGCGCCGGTGAGCCTGCGGCGCGGCGTTTCAAGAGGATCTGCCATCATTTCAGCTAACAGGCAGGCCAGCCCCGCAGGCAACGCGGCGCGACCGCACACCGGGCTCTTTGCCGCAGGCTCACTGCCGCGCCACCAGGCGGCTCGCCTTTATTTCCGTCGCACCTCTTGAGCGCCCGGCGTCCGCCAGCGCATGTGTGGGCATGGTCGCCGCCGCCCCCACCTTCTGGACCGCGCAAAGCCGTGTTCGGTTGCGCACGTTGATTTTGCTGCGTTGGTTTGCGGTGTTTGGGCAGACGGTGGCGGTGGTGTACGTCCGCTACGGGCTTGCGGTGGACTTCCCCCTCGTCTGGGCGCTGCTCGCGATTGGCGTTTCGGTTGCGCTCAATTTCGCCTTGATCGCCGCACGACCCTCGCAGGAACTCGCGCGCGAATGGGAAGCAGCGCTCCAACTCACCTATGACGTTGCGCAGCTGGCCGTGTTGCTCGCACTGACCGGAGGGCTGCAAAATCCGTTCGTGTTTTTGTTCGTGGCGCCGGTGGCGGTTTCGGCGACCATCCTGCGCCCCGCCGTCACCGCCATGTTGGCGGCGCTGACGTTTGCGTGTGTCGGCGCGATTTCAGTTTGGCGTTTGCCGCTGCCTTGGCCTGAAGGCGCCGCGTTCGAGATGCCCCAACTCTATGAGCTTGGCATGGCGGCGGCGGTGCTCATCGGCCTTGGCTTCACCAGCGTCTACGCTTGGCGCGTGGCGGCTGAGGAAGAGCGCCTGAACATCGCGCTGTCGGCGGTGCAGGCAGTGCTGGCGCGCGAACAGACGCTGTCGGCGTTGGGAGGGCTCGCCGCCGCCGCGGCACACGAATTGGGCACGCCGCTCGCCACCATCCATCTCGTTGCCAAGGAAATGGCGCGTGAGCTGAAGCCCGATGACGCCCGCGCTGAAGACCTGAACCTGCTGGTCACGCAAAGTGAACGCTGCCGCGCCATCCTCTCTCAGCTTTCTGCGCGCCGCGAAGAAATGGACGTGATGCTCACTCGCGCGCCCATTAAAGCGCTGCTGGAAGAGATCGCCGCGCCGCACGAAGGCCTGGGCGCCCAGATCGCCATCGAGACGCAAGGCGAAGGTCCATTGCAGGTGCGCCGCATGCCCGAGATCGTGCATGCGCTCGGCGGCATCGTCGAAAACGCGGTTGGCTTTGCCCGTACCCGGGTCGATTTTCAGGCGCGCTGGGACGCCGACAGCGTAGAGATAACCGTTAGCGATGATGGTCCGGGCTTCGCGCCCGGCGTGCTCAACCGCCTTGGCGAGCCTTACCTCACCGAGCGCGACCAAGAGGGCGCCGCCGGGGGCTTGGGGCTCGGCTTCTTCATCGCCAAGACGCTGCTTGAGCGCACCGGCGCCAAGCTTACCATGAAGAACCGCAAGGCCCCCCTCGAAGGCGCCATCGTCCGCGCCCGCTGGCAACGCACCGCCATCGAAACGCCAGTGCTATGATCTTGGCCGAATTAGTCTAAATACCGGACGATCGGAGCCAAGACCCATGAATGCAGCCGCGCCCCTCGAAGGCGACAAGACACTTTTGATCCTCGATGACGACGCCGCCTTCCGCACGCGCCTGGCGCGGGCGCTTGAGGGGCGCGGCTTTGAAGTGAACGCCGTCGGCACCGTCGCCGAGGCCAGCGACTATGCGGCCAAGACCCCGCCCGCCTACGCAGTGCTGGATTTGCGGCTTGAGGACGGCTCGGGGCTTTCAGTGGTGGAAGCGCTCTCCAAACACCGCGCCGATTGCCGAGTGGTGATGTTGACTGGCTACGGCGCGATCGCCACCGCGGTGGCGGCGGTGAAAGCCGGCGCGCTCGATTATCTCGCCAAGCCCGCCGACCCAGAAGACATCGTCAAAGCGCTCCTGGCAGCCCCGGATGACCGCCCAGAACCGCCCGATAACCCCATGTCCGCCGACCGCATCCGCTGGGAACACATCCAGCGCGTCTACGAACTCTGCGGCCACAACGTCAGCGAAACCGCGCGGCGGCTGAACATGCACCGGCGCACGCTGCAGCGCATCCTAGCGAAACGCGCGCCGCGCTGAGGGCTTAAGCGTCCCTTCTCCTCCCGCGGAGGAGAAGGTGTCAGCGAAGCTGACGGATGAGGAGGCCGCTGCAATCCAGGTCTTGGTTCTCCGCTTCGATGTCGCGCAAGTCCTGCTCGAAAATCCTCTTTCTCCAGCGCGACTTTCCTGCAATTCTCCAGTCTCTCCCGGTAGCGACAATCCAGCCCAGATCGCGCTCAAACGTAGCGCAAATAAGCGCGCCGCTGGCTCTGCCAATCGCTCTCATCGGGTGCGGCCAGCGCATCAAGATCGCCCGGCGCGGCGTTCGCATCATCCACCCATTCGCGCAGCAGCGGCGAGCCGTTGATCACGTCGATCGCAAGCTTGCCAAGTTCGTACTCATACGGAAAATCGCGCCAGAGCGCGTAGTCCGGGTACAGCCGCCGGATTGCCTTGAACGCGAGCGCTTGGATGCGCCATGGCTTGAACGCCGCGTGATCATAGCTCGGATCGTCGACATGAATTTGAACGCCATGGCAGAGTTGCTTGGCGTGTTTGTGGAAAGTCGGTTCGAACCAGCACTCGCGCAGCCGGCAACCGTTGAGCCAGTGCGGCGCAAGCGTGTGCATTTCGGCGATCACGCGCCGCGCATCGATATCCGGCGCGCCGAACATTTCCAGCGGCCGCGTCGTGCCGCGCCCCTCGGAAAGCGTTGTTCCTTCAAGCATGACCGTGCCCGCGTAAGCACGCGCCATCCAAAAATTCGGTGCGTTGGGGCTTGGGTTGATCCACGAGCGCACGCCAAGCGGCCAACCAAAACCAGGCGCCTCATCAGGCCGATAGCCCTCCATCTCGATCACGCGATAGGCCACGTCGAGTTTGAAGTGCGCGATAAACCAAGCGCCCAATTCGCCAAGCGTCAGCCCATGGCGCATCGGCATTGGTCCGGCGCCAACGAAGCTCTCCCAACCGGGCCGCAGCGTCAGCCCTTCAACGGGCCGCCCCGCCGGATTGGGCCGATCCAGCACCCACACTTCCTTGCCGTGCGCCGCCGCCGCTTCCAGCATGTAAAGCAGCGTCGTGATGAAGGTGTAGATGCGGCAGCCGAGGTCTTGCAGATCGATCAGAACCACATCGAACGTGCTCATCATTTGACCGGAAGGCCTGCGCACCTCGCCGTACAAACTGAACACTGGAATGCCGTGCCGAGGGTCGGTGTAATCGGCCGATTCCATCATGTTATCTTGTTGATCGCCGCGCATCCCGTGCTGGGGCCCAAACGCAGCCGTGACGCGCACATCGCCGCAAACGATCAGCGCATCAATGGAATGCGTGAGGTTTGCCGTCACCGAAGCCGGGTGCGCCACAAGCGCGACGCGTTTGCCCGCAAGCGGCGCGCGCAGGCTTGGGTCTTCGAGCAAGCGATCAATGCCAAATTTCATGGAAGCTCCAAGGCAAAACCATCGGCGTGATGGAAATCCGGTTTTCCCGGCGGATGCGCCAACGCCCAATAGGATTTTTCGCCGCCGATCTCTTCGATCACAGCGCAAAGCGCCAGGCGCCACGGCGCACTCAACGACGAGGCCACTAGCTGATCGCGCCCGATGCAGGCGCGAAGTTCATAGAAGCCTGCGCCATATTTCATTTCGACTTGTGGCCGTAACTCGCGTGCCTCGCGCATGCCATCGCGATATCGGTCGAAAGTGTAGCCGGCCCATTGCGACGATGGAGAAAAATTCAGTTCGCAATAAGCTTGCCCACCCGCTGGTCGAATGAATGCTTCAAAGCAAGTATGCTGCCAAAGGCCATCGGCGCGGGTCCAGTGAGCAAACGGCGGAATTTGCAAATCCTGGATCTTGCCCGCCGCCACATACCGCAGCACCAGGCCCTCGCTCTGTGTTCGCCAGAGTTCCACCTCGATTTTCGACACCGCCGCGCACGAGGATTCCGGATGCGGCTTCAGTTCGACGCGCATGGCGACTCTCTATCTCCAACAAGCCTCAACCGGGTGCCGCTTTCGACAGGCGCGCGCGCCCATGCTAAGCGCCCGCGCTATGACGACAGAAGCCGCCCTCAACTCACCCTTCCTGCGCACCATCACCGCGCGCGGGCAATTCCATCAATGCACTGATTTGGAAGGTTTGGACAAAGCCGCCCTTGCTGGCGTCACCGGCTATATCGGTTTCGATATGACGGCCCCCAGCCTGCATGTCGGCAACCTCACCCAGATCATGTTTCTGCGCCGGCTGCAGCGGGCCGGCGGCAAGCCGATCGTCCTCCTCGGCGGAGGCACCACGCGCGTCGGCGATCCTTCCGGCAAAGAAGAGATGCGCCAGATGCTCTCCGAAGAGCAGATCGGCCGGAACGCCGCCTCCATCCGTGGCTGCTTCGAAAAATTCCTGACCTTCGGTGACGGCCCTAGCGACGCCATCATGGTCGATAATTCTGAATGGCTCTTGAAGCTCAACTACATCGACTTCCTGCGCGATGTCGGGCGGCACATGTCGGTCAATCGCATGCTCACCATGGACAGCGTGAAACTTCGCCTCGAACGTGAACAACCGATGAGCTTCATCGAGTTCAATTACATGGTGCTGCAGGCCTACGACTTTGTGGAATTGCATCGCCGCTATGGCTGCCGTCTGCAAATGGGCGGCTCCGACCAATGGGGCAATATCGTCAACGGCGTCGATCTCGGCCGACGCATGGACGGCGCCGAATTGTTCGGACTGACGCAACCGCTGATCACCACTACGTCGGGCGCCAAGATGGGCAAGACCGCCCAAGGCGCGGTGTGGCTCAACGCCGACATGCTCTCGCCTTACGAATATTGGCAATATTGGCGCAATGCCGAGGACGCGGACGTTGGCCGCTTCCTGAAAATCTTCACCGACCTTCCGCTCGAAGAGATCGCCCGGCTCGAAGCGCTGCACGGCGCCGAGATCAACGACGCGAAGAAAACCCTCGCCACCGAAGCGACCGCGCTGCTGCACGGGCGCGCCGAAGCGCTGAAGGCCGAGGACGCCGCGCGCGCGACGTTCGAACAAGGCGCGGTTTCAGAGAATTTGCCGACATTTCCGCTCACGGCGCCGGAACTCGGCGCCGGTCTGCGGGTCGCCGCCGCTTTCGTGCGTGCGGGACTGGTCGCGTCCAACGGCGAAGCCAAGCGCCACATCGCCGCTGGCGCGCTGCGCGTGAACGATGTTGCGGTGAGCGATGAGAACGCGGCGCTCTCAAGCGCTGATCTAGTCGATGGCGCGATCAAGCTCTCGCTCGGCAAGAAAAAGCACGCGCTGTTGCGCGTGAGCTAAATCACGGAACGCTGGTGGCGAGTTCATCCGCAGGCGCCGCAACATCGCCTGACGCCGCGGATGGCTGCTCGATCGCCTCCGGCTCGGGCTCCGCGGGTAACGCGTGCGCGCCGCCCGAGCCCGCGCGTGGCGGGGCCGGTTCGAAGATGCGTCGCAAAATGCCCGGCGTCAGCGCCGAGAGGGGATTGACGCCGACACGCGGCTCGCCGGCGCGCCCGTTGATCGAATAGGTCATGCCAACCACGCCCTCGCCGCGCCGCGACACGAACAAATCCCCCACCAGCGGCACATTGCCCAGAAGCGAATTGAGCCCATAGGACGGCGCCACCACGCCGTCGATATCTAGATTGTCGCGGTTCAAATCATACGCGCCGCTACCGGTCAGCCCCAAGGACGGCCCGCGCATGCTGCCTTCGGTAAACGCAAGACGATTGTTGGCGTAGGTCATTTCCGCTTCCATCACCGAAAAACCGATGCCGTCGCCATTCAGCATTTCGACAAGCCCGGTCAGCGAACCCGCCGACGAAAGCAGCCGCGCCATCGCTGGCAGGCGCACGACCTGGAATCCCTGCATGCGCACGCTGAAGCGCGCCGCCGATGGCGGGCCGGTGCGCCAGTCGCCCTCGGCGCTCGCCGATCCGCCGACGACATTTTCCGACCCTGTCAAAGCGCGGATAGCAAAACCCGCGTCTCCCGAGCGAAACACAACTCGCCCCGCCGGTTCGTTGGCACGCGGCCCCAGCCCCAGCGAAAACGGCTGACCATTGGGCGAATTTCCCTCAACGCTAAGCATCGCCAAGGCGCCGCGCGCCGTGACAAGGCTCACCCGCGCATCACCCAAGGTGGCGCCGCCGCGCATTTTCAAACGATCGACGATCACGCTGGCGCGCAACGGCGCTGGGACGGGCCCTCGCGCAGGCGCGGCGGCCTCCGCGGGTTCGCCCGCCCCCATGAACGGCGCTGCGTCGAACAAAGCGCCGCGCACGGCGACATCCAACCCGCCATCGGCGGCGCGCGTCGCGGTGAGGCGCGCGTCGGAGCGGCCTTCTACGGCAAGCCGCGTCAGTTCGGCCTCGATGATGCGATTGTCGCGGGCGAGGCGCACGTGCCCTTGCGTATTGAGACCACCGCCGCGCGCGTCGATGTTGGCGAAAGCAAGACCGCCATCGCTTTGCCGCTCGACATTAAAGCGTGCCGACGCCGCAAGGCCCGCCCGTTTGGTCCAGAACATGCGCGGCGCTTCTATAGCCGCATTGGAGAGGTCAAGATCAACGTGCGCCTGGTCCACGTCGAAACCACGCCCTTGGCCGCTGACGATAACGCCAATGCGCCCTTGCGCGTAGCGCGCCACCGAATAGCCCAAACGCTCCAAATCGTCGGCGTCGAAATCGCCGGCAATGCGATACTCCGACGAAGCGGCGCCCCGGCGGCCGATGTGCTCGGTCCAGCGCACTTCCTCTATGGCTGAAGTTCCCGCCCGGATCGGCCCCGATACGGTGACGGCGCGCTGGTCCCCGTGCACCTGCAACTGGCCGTTCGACAGCGCCACGCGCCGCGTCGTCATCGCACCGGTGAAATCACGGATCGCGCCGTCAACCGTAAAACGCCATTGCTCGAACGGAACCTCGCGCAACATCGGTCGCTGCAGGCGCAGATTCACCACACCGCGCCCGGTAACGCTCGCCGCATCGATCGGCAAACGATCGCCGAGGCCAAGCGGCTCCTGCATCAACACTTCCACGATATGACGCGCGTCGCCTTCCACGTGCGCCGATATAGTCGCCATCGCTCCCCGCGGCCGCAGTCGCGGAATTTCGATGATCCCGTTGCTCACCACCAGATTGTTAAAGCGCGCTTCCGGCACCACCATGTCGAACCGATTGCCGTGCAGCACGCCCGATCCGCGCGCGGCTGTGATGGGCGACATCGTCGAGAGAAAACGCATCTCCGCGTTTTCGACATTGAAGCGCACATCAATCGCGTCGTTGCGAAAAAACTCCGCCGCCAGATCGGACGGGCGCACGTCGAGCCGCGCGACGACGCCGGTGACGCGCCCGCCCACCAACGTGTCGCCGAGATAGGCGCGCGCGCCTTCGCCCAATTGCAGCGGCCAGCCGCGCAACACTTCGCGCACGCTCAGCTCGCCGCTTACTTCTCCCTGCAGTTCAATGCCGGGTCGCAGGCGTTGGTCGGCGCCCGCCGCAGCCCAATAGATCCGCCCCGCGAGATTGATCACGCCCTGTCCGGTTTCGGCGTGCAAGCTCGTGAAGCGAATGCTGCGTTCGGCGGCCACGATGGCCCCTACCGCCTGCACGTTGGAAAATGAAATCGGCTCCGAGAACGTGCCCGGCACATCAAGCGTCATCGACGGCAGCGCGATATTGAAGGCCGCCGGCTGGTCTGGCGCGGCACGCAGAATGGCGGACGCATCGCGCACGCGCACTTCGCCATTGATGCGGGTGCGCGCGCCGTCAAGCGCCAATTCGTCGAAGATGAGTTCGTCGCTGGCGATATCGTAGCGGCCATGCACGCGGCCACCATCGAGATCAAAACGCCCGCCGGGCATGTCAGCGGCGCCCCGCCCAATCACAGCTTCGCCTTCGAAGCGGTTAATGCCGGTGCGCCGATCGAGGCCGATGGAGATGGTCGCCGTCAACGGCGCATCCAGCCCCGCGAAGGGGCCGAGCGCGGTCGGCGACAGCAACGCGCGCGGCCGCACGTTCTCGGCGCCGAATTCAATGATGGCGCTTTGGAATTGCGTGTCAGTGGTGATGCGTAAACTTGCCGGCGCCAACCCTTGCGCGCCTTCCAGACGCGCGTCCGCGATCAGCGCTAGCGAGCCGCCTTGGCGGGCCAATTCCAGGTGTGCGGCATCGGCGGTCCAACGCCCGCCGCCAGCTTCATCGATGATCGCGAGCTTTGCCTCGCGCACGCTCAGAGCACGCAGACCGCCGCCAGCGCCAATCGGGCGGAAGGCGCTTTCCATCGCATCGAGGATGCGGTTGACGCGTTGTTCAAGCGTCTCGTTTGGCGGAGGCGGGCGAACGATAATATCGGGCGGCGCGCCTTCGGGGCCGAACGCGACATGCACCGCGCCGTCGGGCTTGAGCGTAAACGTGATTTCGCCGCCAGAGAATTCCGCGCGCACCAGCACGATGCGCCCAACCAAGAGCGGCAGCACGCCCAATTCAATGCGCGCTTCGCGTGATCGCGAGAGCACCCCTCCGCGTCCATCTTCAACGGTGACGCCCACCGCCCGCAATTCGAGCGCATTACCTGCTCGGCTGAGGCCGAGTTCAACCCGTTCGATGCCGACGGGGCGACCACTACGGGCCGCGCTCAATTCGGTCTGCAATTGCTGGCGGATAAAGCTGACTTCGAGCGGCCCCTGGCTGAGCCGCCACCACGCGACGCCAAGGCCAATCGCCAGGGCGGCGACCAAGCCGAGTAGTATTTCGACCGCAATGAGCGTCGAGCGGCGTATCATCCGCGCGTCTCCGCCACCCCAGGGTTAAGTCTAGCGCGCGCAAGGGTTTTGACGCAAAGCTGGGCGCCCGCGACGCCGGACTTGGCGGCGGCGCAACCTTGCCCGGAACCCGTCATGGCGAAAGCGCTCAAACCCGGTGACCCTGCCCCCACTTTTGATATGCCGACGTCCGGGGGCGGGCGCATCAGCTTGGGCGCCCTGAAGGGCAAACGCGTCGTGCTTTATTTTTATCCGAAGGACGACACCCCCGGCTGTACCACGGAAGCCCTAAACTTCACTGAAAAGGCTAGGCAATTTTCAGCAGCCGGGGCCGTGATCGTTGGCGTCTCGCGCGACAGCCCCATCAAGCACGATAAATTTGCGGCCAAACATGGGCTCAAACTGATCCTCGGCTCCGACGAGGACGGCGCGGTCTGCGAGCGTTACGGGGTCTGGGTGGAAAAAACGCTCTATGGCCGCACCTACATGGGAGTCGAGCGCGCGACCTTCCTCGTCGACCTGGGGCGCCTCACCAGGATATGGCGCAAGGTCCGGGTGCCGGGACATGTGGACGAAGTCTTGCAAGCGCTTAAGGTAGGCTGAGCGGAAACGCGATTTTCACGATCTAGGCGTAGATTTGCGCTCTCTTTCGCAAGAACGACGTTAACGATCCTGAAATTCCTGTAAACGGCGGCGGCGCCCTGTTGCAATTCGTGGGGGTTTCGGGTTGGATTGTCCTGGGTGGGGCTAGCGGCATTTTTTGTTTCTAGTTTTTAGGCGGGTGGTCGGGCCATGAGCCAGTTCGGATCGCGGGCGCGAGCCTTTTTCGATCGCATGTTCCCAGAGCGGCAAATCTACCACCGTAGCGGTGGTACGGTTCGTTATGTCTCCTTGTCGCCTGGAAAGCAGGCGCTTTTGGCGTTAAGCGCCGTCGGCTTGGCCGGCTGGTGCGTTTACGCAACGGCAAACACGGTCCTCGAAGGCCCGCAAGCGACCGCCAGCAACGCCGAAATTGAGCGCGAACGCGCCAAATACGACCGTTGGCTCAACGAATCACGCGCCCAGGCCGCCGCCTCACAAGCCCAGCTTGAGGAACGCACCCGCCAGTTCGACCGCGCCACGGCTGAATTCGAAAGCCGCCACGAAGTTCTTCGTTCGCTGTTGGAATACGCCGGCGGCGCCAGCTTGCAGCTCGCGGCTTCCCGCCCGATTGAGCGCGATGGCGCGCGCATCATCATGGCCGCCTCGATTGACGAAGCCGAGCCGCGCCAATCGCGCGCGATCGCCTCCGAGCCCTATCAGGTTACGACCGTCGGTTTCCGCGCCCGAACGGATCGGCTTGAGACAGACCAGGAGCACACACTTTCCGAACTGGAAGATCAGGTCGTGGAGCGCAGCGAACAGGTGCGCGGTGTGCTGCGGCTGACTGGCGTGTCGATGGCGTCGCTCTCGGGGCCAGAAGCTGAGGTCGGTGGCCCACTGGTGCCCCAGGATTTTGTTGCCTACCTACGTGATAGCGGCTTGAACCCCGCTTTTGCCCAACGCGTCGCAGAAGTGGCGGCTCGCGTTACAGAATCCCGTCGTCTGGGCGATATCGCCGATTCCACGCCCTTGGCTCCGCCGGTTGCGGTCGATTACCGCGAAACCTCTGGCTACGGGCAACGCATCGACCCCTTCAACGGGCGTGCTGCGTTTCACTCCGGCCTCGACATGGCGGCGTTTGAGCGCGCGCCAGTCGTAGCGACTTCACCGGGAGTGGTCGTGTTTGCGGGTACCCGCTCAGGTTACGGCTATACGGTTGAGATCGACCATGGGCACGGCTTTAAGACCCGATACGGCCACTTGCGTGACATCCAAGTGCAGCGCGGTGATCGCGTCGCCATCGGCCAACGTGTAGGCTCGATGGGATCGACTGGGCGCAGCACCGCAACCCACCTTCATTATGAGGTGTGGTTCCGCGGCAGGGCGGTAGACCCTGTCAATTTTTTAAGGGCAGGCCGGCATGTTCACGAACAAGGGTAGACCAACAGAGACAAATATGCCGCCGCTTCCCGAACCTATGACACAACGCAGACAATCCACCGGCCGCGCCGGCATCGCCTCCATTATCGCCAATGGCGTAAAGATCATCGGCACCATCGAAGCTGATGGCGCGGAGTTGCAGGTTGATGGCGAGATTGAAGGCAACGTGCGCGGCGGCTCTTTAACCGTTGGCGACACCGGCATGGTCAAGGGTGACGTGATTTCCGAAAGCGTGACCGTGCACGGTCGCGTCGAAGGCTCCGTGCGCGCCCGCAAAGTCGTGCTCGCCCGTAACGCGCATGTGCTGGGCGACATCGTCCACCAGAGCTTATCTGTCGAGATGGGCGCGGTGTTCGAGGGTCAATGCCGCTATCTGCAGGATCCACTGTCACAAGGCGGCGCTAGCGCGCCGGCCGCACCGCAAGTGGTGGCGCAGCGTCCCGCGAATTCAATGTTCGGAAATTCTGGGTCGGTGTTTGGCGACGCTGGCGGCAACGACAGGATGGTGTCCGGCGTTATCGTGACTGGCGCATCCGGTTAGTTTTGGAATTTGGGTTGGAATATCGACTTAAGGGCCTGGCTCGCGCTGGGCCTTTTCTTTGCGTTGAGTATGGCGAGCGCCCCTACTCAATGTCTTCAACGCCTGCCTCGCCTGCGCCGCTGACACGCGCGGCAAGTGACGCCGCCATGAACTGATCAAGATCGCCGTCGAGTACGCCTTGCGTATCGGACGTTTCAACCCCGGTACGCAGGTCTTTCACCATCTGATAGGGCTGCAACACGTAGGAGCGAATCTGGCGGCCCCAGCCGATTTCGGTCTTGTTGTCCTCTAGTTGCTGGGCTGCGGCCTCGCGCTTCTGCAATTCCGCCTCGTAGAGCCGCGCGCGCAGCATGTCCCAAGCGGACGCACGATTCTTATGCTGGCTACGCTCGGCTTGGCACGCCACCACGATATTCGTCGGGATGTGGGTGAGGCGCACCGCGGAATCAGTTTTGTTGACGTGCTGGCCGCCCGCGCCGGAGGAGCGATAGGTGTCGACGCGCACATCCTTTTCGTTGATCTCGATCTCGATCGTATCGTCGATCTTCGGATACACCCAGGCACTGGCAAAACTCGTGTGCCGGCGCGCATTGGAGTCGAACGGCGAAATGCGCACCAAACGATGCACGCCCGCTTCCGTTTTTAACCAGCCATAGGCGTTCTCGCCCTGCACCAGCAGCGTCGCGGATTTGATGCCGGCGGTGTCGCCGTCCTGATGCTCCAATTCCTCAACCTTGTAGCCTTTTGCGCTGGCCCACCGCGCATACATGCGCAGCAGCATCGACGCCCAATCCTGACTCTCAGTGCCGCCCGCGCCGGAATTGATTTCAATATAAGCATCGTTGGAATCGGCCTCACCCGAAAGCAGAGCTTCAAGCTCAGCCTGGGCCGCGCGCTCCTGCACTTTCCGCAATGTGGCATGCGCCTCGTCGACCAAGCCGCTATCGCCTTCGGCCTCCGCCATTTCCGCGAGCTCAAGCGAATCGCGCAAATCGCGCTCAAGCGAGATGATCCCCCCCATGCCGGAATCGAGCTTGTTGCGCTCGCGCATGAGTTTCTGGGCGTTTTCGGAATCGTTCCAGAAATCCGGACGCTCGGAGAGCGCGTTCAATTCGTCGAGGCGGACCTGGGCATGATCCCAGTCAAAGACGCCTCCGCAGAAGCACGACAGCGGATTCTATTTTGTCAGCGAGAGCGACGATATCGGCACGCATGGAAGCTCCTGGATTAATCCCGACTAGATAGCGAAATGGCGCGCTAGCGCCAATAAGCGCCGACCTCAGTACAGCCCGCCCAAATCCTCGGATTGCGGTTCTTCCTGGGGATTGCGCGCGCGCCCGTCGCCTTCGGTCGGCGCGTAGACGCCGGTCAGCCCGGAAAGCACACGCGGATCGATCGGATCGGTGCCGCCAAACACGAACGGCGAAGAAGAGACATCGCGCGACGGCTCGGTGTCAGGACGGAACGCTTCAAGGATGGTTTGCGCGGACTCCGGCCCTGGCAACAACCCTGTCTGGTAATCGACCCGCACCAGGCGCACGCCGGCCGGAATCCGGAACGGGGCCGGCGGCACGTCGCGCAAAGCTTCGCGCATGAAGTCGCGAAAAATCGGTGCGGCGATGCGACCGCCGGTCTCGCCTTCGCCCATATCGCGCGGCGTGTCGAACCCAGCCCACACGCCCACCACGAGGTCGGGCGAGAAGCCGATGAACCAGGCGTCCTTGTAATCGTTGGTGGTGCCGGTTTTGCCGCCAAGGGGAATGCCAAGCGCGTTGACGACCGTGGCGGTGCCACGCTGCACCACGCCTTCGGTCATCGACACGATTTGATAAGCGGTCACGGCATCGATCACTTGCTGGCGCGTGTCCGGCAAGCTCGGGGGGGCTTGCCGGCGCCATTCGGTTCCGCATTCAGGGCATGCACGCTGGTCGCGGCGGAACACCGAATGGCCCGTCCGATCTTGGATGCGATCGATCAAGATGGGCTGGATCCAGCGCCCGCCATTGACGAACATCCCATAAGCGGTGGTCATGCGCGCGAGGGTGGTTTCGCCCGCGCCGAGCGCCAGTGCGAACACAGCTTGGGTGCGTTCGCCATACACGCCGAGCCGCCGACCGTAATCGAGCACGCGCTCGGGACCCATTTCATAGGCCACGCGCGCTGTCATGGCGTTACGAGAAAACTCTAGGCCGCGTCGCAGCGTCGTCGGCCCGTAATACTCGCGCGAATAGTTTTCCGGCGACCAATTGGTGCCGTCGCCGGCTTCGATCGCCAGCGGCCCATCATCGACCAAGGTCGAAGGTGTCAACCCAAACTCAAGCGCGGCGGCGTAGACGATCGGCTTGAACGACGACCCAGGCTGTCGCTGCGCTTGCGTGGCGCGGTTCAATCCGCCGACCTCGTTGAAGGAGTACCCACCCACCATGGCCAGCACGCGCCCGGTATGGGGGTCCATAGCAATCAACGCGCCCTGCACTTCCGGTGTTTGCTTCAGCGTGTAGCGCCCGCTTGACCCACGCGTGGCGTACACAATCGCGCCGCGGCGCAGCGCGCGCGCGGCCTGGCGCCGGGCGCCTTGCGCCGCCCATTGCGCGTCATCGTTGCTGAGCCGACCCGTCGCGCCGTTCTCATCGGTCAACGTAATCGCGCCGCTCCCCGTGGCCGTCACCATCGCGCGCACCCAATTCGACAGCGTCGGCGGCGCTGTGGCCGCCGCCAGCTGCGCTTGCACGTCGCCAGCGGGGTCCCCGGCCACAATCGGACCGCGCCAATCGTGGCGGCGGTCATAGGCTTCCAGCCCCGCGCGCAACGCGTGGGCGGCCGACAATTGCAGGCGCGTGTCGATGGTGGAGCGAATGGACAGGCCGCCATCGTAGAGCGCTTGTTCGCCGTATTGGTCTTGCACCTGGCGGCGGATTTCTTCGACGAAATGCGAGGCAGCGACGAATTCATCCCCGGCCAGACGATCGTGGGTGACGAGGTCCTCCGCGCGCGCCGTGGTCGCTTGCTCTTCTGTGATGTAGCCGCGCTCAAGCATCCGCGCGATGACGTAATTGCGCCGGTTGATCGCGCGTTCGCGCTGGCGCACCGGGTGGTAATTGCTTGGGCCTTTCGGCAGCACCGCCAGATACGCCGCCTCGGCCACGGTCAGTTCATCAAGCGATTTGTCGAAATAGTTGAGCGCCGCCGCGGCGACCCCAAACGCGCGGTTGCCGAGATAAATCTGGTTCAGATAAAGTTCGAGGATGCGATCTTTGTCGAGCGCGCGTTCTATGCGCTGGGCCATGAGGCCTTCGCGAAACTTGGTATAGATGGCGCAGATAATGCCTTCGCATCCCGAAGCGCGCCCCGTGAGCATATTGCCGGCGACTTGCTGAGTTATGGTGGAGGCGCCTTCAAGGCGCCTGCCGCGCAGCACATTGCCGACGTTCGACACCATTGCCCGCGCCAAGCCCGCATAATCGATGCCAGAATGCTCGAAAAAATGCTGATCCTCGGTGGCGACGAAGGCGTTACGCACATAATCGGGGATCTGCTGGATCGGGACGAACACGCGCTGCTCGCGCGCAAACTCCGCCACCAGCGCGCCGTCGCCGGCGTGGACCCGGCTCGATACAGGCGGCTGGTAATCTTGGAGTTCGTCGAGGCTCGGCAGGCCTTGCAACGCCACGACCAGAAACACCGCAACGCTGATCACGCCGAGCCCCGCCGCGATCGCAAGCCCCACAAACACCCGGCGCCACACGGAGCCCCGCGTCAGCGCGCCGAGGCCGCGCGCCTCTTCATCGGACCAACGTTGATCATATTCATTTCGCAACTCGGCGCCCCGCTTCTGCTCGCGCGCTTTCAACCATGCCGGCCTCGCCCTGCAATGGGGCGCGATTAAGGCCAGCGCGAACAGCGCCTACACTAGCGTGCTTAGCCTAGGATTCGATCTGGTTTTAGGCGCCAGCTGCATAGACCTGCGGCGCCGTGAAATACGCGTCCACCGCCCCCGCCATGGCTTCGGCCAGGCCCTGGCGCGCGCGCGCGTCGGCGAGGCGGCGCTCGTCGGCGACATTGCTCAAAAACCCGGTCTCGATCAGCACAGCGGGGACATCCGGGGCCAGGAGGACGAAAAAACCGGCGTTGCGATGAGAATTGGTCAAAAGCGGTGCCACTTGGCCCAGGCGCGGGATCACGGTTTGAGCAAATTGCGCCGAGCGGTTGGTGGTTTCGCGTTGGGCAAGATCGACCAGGATATCCCCGACAACCCCCTGACGAGGCGCCGCGCCGATGTCGATATCCCAGTTCTGCGCCGCCATCATGCCTTGGGCCCGGCTCGCCCCGCGCTCGGAGAGAGTGTAGACCGAGGCGCCGCACGCATCCTGATTGGCATGGGAATCAGCGTGAACCGAGATAAAGAGGTCGGCGTTTTGCGCCCGCGCGAAGTTGACGCGATCCTCCAGCGGCACGAAACGGTCGGCGTCACGAGTAAGGGCCACGCGGTAGCTGCCCCGCGATTCCAGAGCATCGCGAAGCTGCAGCGCCGCGTCGAGCACCACATCCTTTTCGCGCACGCCGGTCACCCCAATTGCGCCCGGATCGCGCCCGCCATGGCCGGCGTCCACCACGATGGTGCGGCGCGGGGCGCTGCGGCCCAGCATTTCCCGCGGCGGCGGGGCCGCCACGAGCGGCGCGTTGAGGGCAAGGTCGAAACTGATTTCAGGAGCATGTCGGCCGCCCAGATCCTGGCGCACCAGGCTCGCGGGCGCCGCCAAATCCAGGACGACCCGCGAAGCTCCATCTGGCCGTGGGGCGTAGCGGTATCGATGTACCATGCCACTACCCGCCCCTACACCGCTCGCGCCCTGAGGCAGGGCAAGGCGCGTATTGGCCAAATCGATTACGAAGCGATCCGGGTCGGCGAGGAAAAAAGTCCTCGCCGCGACGGCGCGGTCCAGCGCGACCGTCAACCGAGCCCCTCCCCCTGATTGCTGGACCAAAAGCCCGCGGATGGTCGCTGGAACGTCCGCCCAAGCATGGCCCGGCAGAGCCGCGCCCCCGAGGGCGGCCATACCTGCAAGTGCGAAAGAGCGGCGAGTAAGGTCCATGAAGGACCGGAAAATACCTGATCGGGCTTGCTATCAAGTTGAAAAGGAAGGTGAACGTTGCGTTTGCCTTAAACGCGTGCGGATGCTTCCTTTCTTAAACCAAATCAGGCATTGTTGGCCTATCGCCGCGTGCGCCGTCTGGGGAGCCCCCCAAGAGCGCCCGGCGCGCTCCCGCTTCGCGGATCGGCGTCTGGCCCTGCGGCGCGCTCCCTAAATGGATTAGGGTACGTGCCGTGTTCGGACCAAAAGGCTCATCCCCTGCCGGAGCGTAAGCGCTCGCCTGCCAAGGCGGCGCCTTCACGGAGCACACATGGGTCTTACCGCAACAGATTTTGGAGCCGGCGGCGCCCTAGCCGCCGCGTCCGGAATCGCGCGTGGGAACCACCCTCACATCACATCGCGTCGCTTCGCCGCCGCTCACCTGGCTTTTGGCCAGACCCGCGCGCGTGACGCCTACGGAGCCCACCTCAATGGCCAAGACAATGCTTATCGATGCAGCCCACCCGGAAGAAACCCGGGTCGCGGTGCTCGACGGAAACCGCGTTGAAGATTTCGATTTCGAGACCCAATCCAGAAAACAACTCAGAGGCAATATCTATCTGGCGAAAGTGACGCGCGTTGAGCCGTCGCTGCAAGCGGCCTTTGTCGAATATGGCGGCAACCGCCACGGCTTTCTCGCCTTCCCGGAAATCCACCCCGATTATTACGCCATCCCGGTCGCTGACCAGGATTCAATCAAGGCTGAACTGGCCGCCGCCGAAGCCGCCGCCGCCGAAGACGGCGAGGACGAGGATGAAGACGCCATCGACGAACGCCGTCGGCGCATCCTGACACGGCGCTACAAAATTCAAGAAGTCATTCGCCGCCGCCAGATCATGCTGATCCAGGTGGTCAAGGAAGAGCGCGGCAACAAGGGCGCGGCGCTCACCACCTACCTGTCGCTCGCGGGCCGCTATTGCGTGCTGATGCCCAATACCGGTCGGGGCGGCGGCATTTCGCGCAAAATAACCCAAGCAACGGATCGCAAGCGGCTGAAAAAGATCGCGGTGGAACTCGATGTCCCGCAAGGCCAAGGCCTCATCATCCGCACCGCCGGCGCCAAGCGGACCAAAACGGAAATCAAGCGCGACTATGAATATCTCTCGCGCGCCTGGGAAACCATTCGCGACGAGACACTAAAATCGGTGGCCCCGGCGCTGATCTACGAGGAAAGCTCGTTGGTGAAGCGCGCCATCCGCGATCTCTACGACAAAGATGTCGATGAAATTCACGTCGACGGCGAGCCGGCCTACAAAGAAGCAAAAGACTTCATCCGCATGTTGATGCCCAGCCACGCCAAACGCGTGCACCTGTGGCGCGACCCCACGCCGATCTTCGCCAAACATGGCGTCGAGAAACAATTGGAGTCGATCTACACGCCGGCGGTGACGCTGAAATCCGGCGGCTACATCGTCATCAACCAGACCGAAGCGCTGGTCGCCATTGACGTGAACTCCGGCCGCGCCACGCGCGAGCGCGGCATCGAACAGACCGCCTTCAAGACCAACATGGAGGCCGCCGACGAAGCGGCGCGCCAGATGCGCCTGCGCGATCTGGCGGGGCTCGTCGTGATCGATTTCATCGACATGGAGGAAAGCAAGAACGACCGCGCCGTCGAAAAACGGATGAAGGACAATCTGCGGTTTGACCGCGCCCGCGTTCAGATGGGCAAGATTTCTGGTTTCGGCTTGTTGGAATTGTCGCGCCAGCGCCGCCGTACCGGCGTGCTCGAAGGCACCAGCCATATCTGCGAGCATTGCCAGGGCGCGGGGCGGGTGCGGTCCGTCGAGTCAGCCTCGCTTGCGCTGCTGCGTGCGCTCGACGACGCGAGCGCCAAGCAGCAAGGCCGCATGCTGGAAACGCGCACCACTGCCGATGTCGCGCTCTATTTGCTCAATGAAAAACGCGACGCACTGGCTGCTATTGAGGCCAACCGGCGTGTGCGTGTGCGTGTTGGCGCCGATTCCGGCTTCAATGCGGGCGATTTCGAAATCAATGTCGGCGCGGACGTGATCGAACAGGATATGGCCGAAGGAGAAGCCGAATCTCAGCGGCGCCCACGCCGGGAGGCCGAAATCGTCGAAACCGTGGAGGATGACGAGGGCATCGAGGTCGAACCGCCCGAGGACGACGAAGAGAGTGAAGCGGAAATCGGACGCCCACAAACCGCGGCCGATGACAGCGAGACCGAAGCCGATCGTCCACGTCGCCGGCGCCGCGGACGCCGCGGCGGCAAGCGCCGGCGCGAGGACGGCGAGGGCAGTGAAGCAGAAGCCAGCGAAGCGCGGGCGCCGGACATCACGCCGGCCCCAACCGCGCGCGAAGAGCGCGGGCGGGGCCGGAGGCGGCGCACGCGTGGCCGCGGTCGTGGCCGGCGGCCCTATGAAGTGGATGGCGGCGAATGGCTCGATTTCGTCGGCGGTGATCTGAAACACCTGGCGCCCCGACCGGAGCAGCAAAAGGCTGAACCAACAGCGCAGAAGGTGGAGCCCGTTCGCACCGAGACCAAGCACAGCGGAGGACGACGCAGGGGAAAACCTCGGGAGGCGGAGGAAACCGTCACTGGCGTTGTTGCGGAGGCCCCGGCGCCAAGCACCGATGTCGAGACGCCCGTTCGCGAGCTTGTGTTGGAGCCGGCTCTCGATATGCCCGAAATCACCGCCGCGCAGGAACCAAGCCGCCCGGCGCAAGAGGACGCAAGCTACGAACCAGACCAGGAGCGGCGCGATAAATTCTTTTCCCGCATCTCCCGTTGGGCGAAAAAGAACTGAGGGGCAGCCGGCCTTGCTCCCGCCGCAAACCCGGGCTTCAACCGGGGGCTGGGGCGAGGTCATCCAAGGAGCGGGCATGACCGCATCAATGTTCGGGCTCTTGCGCAAAAGCGCCGTCGGTGCGGCCCTTGCGCTGAGCTGCGCAATCCTGGCGCCGGGCGCGGCTTCGGCGCAATCGCTGATCCGCGACGCCGAGATCGAAGACACGCTGCATGTTTACGCCAATCCGTTGCTGGTGGCGGCCGGCGTTGCACCGAACGATGTTCGATTGCTCATCGTCAACGATTCTTCGCTCAATGCGTTCGTGGCCGGCGGGCAGAACATTTTCGTCCACACCGGCCTCATCCTCACAGCCGAAAACCCCAACGAATTGATCGGCGTGCTCGCGCACGAAACCGGGCACATCGCCGGGGGGCACTTGGCGCGCTCACGTGAAGCCATGGGGCAAGCCATGGGGCCCGCACTGATCTCGATCGGCCTTGGCGTGCTCGCAATCGCCGCCGGCGCGCCGGATGCGGGCGCGGCGTTGATCGCTGGCTCGCAACAATTCGCGATGGCCAATTTCGTGCGGCACACCCAAGTGCAGGAATCCTCCGCCGACCAAGCGGGCGCGTCTTATCTCGAAGCGTCTGGCCAATCCGGGCGCGGGCTGATTTCGTTCTTCAACGACAACCTTCGCCCTTACGAATTTCAAACCCGTCGGGTTCCGCCTTATCTGATGACGCACCCTTTTTCCTCCGACCGGGTTGAGGCCTTGCGTCTACGCGTCGATCAAGGCGCCCATTTCAACACGCCGGACACGGAAGATAATTTGCGACGCTTCCGCTTCATGCAGGCAAAGCTGGTGGGCTTCCTACAAACGCAGGGCCAAACCCTGGCGCGTTATCCCCTCAGTGACACCTCTTCGCCGGCGCGCTATGCGCGCGCGGTGGCCTATTACAGGGTTTCCGAACTCACCCAAGCGCGCCAGGAGTTGGAAATCCTCATGGCCGAGGATCCGCGCAATGCCTATTTCCAAGAATTGATGGGCCAGATCTTGTTCGAGAACGGGCGCGCCGCCGAATCCATTCCCTACCACCGTCGGTCTCTTGAGTTCGCGCCCGGCCAACCCCTGCTGCAAGTCAATCTCGCCCGCGCTTTGATCGCCGGCGAAGGACGCGCGGGTACGGCCGAGGCCATCGCTTTGCTTGAGCAAGCCGCAGCGCACGACCCCGACAACGCCTATGCTTGGCGCGAATTGGCCTCGGCGCGAGATCTGCGTGGCGAACAATCACTCGCCGAACTCGCGTCCGCGGAGCAGCACTTTGCGCTCGGCGACTACGCCGCCGCGCTCAATTTCGCCGAACGCGCCCGGCGCACTCTGCCCCGCAACACGGTTTCTTTTCAACGCGCCAATGATATCGTGACCTTCGCGGGCGCTGAAGTGCGTGAACGCGCCGAACACGCGGGACGGCGCGGCTGAGTCCTGGAGCGAATTGCAATGCCGCGCCTGATCCTTGCCTTTTGCCTTGTGTTGTTCGCGGCGCCCGCGTCGGCGCAGAGTTTCAACGCGCAAGAGCAAGCGGAAATCCGCGCGGTGGTGCGAGATTATCTCGCGAACAACCCTGATGTGCTCCGCGAGGCGCTCGATGCGCTTGAGCTACACGTCGCCTCTGAACGCTGGCAGCAGGTTCGCTCCGACTCGCGCGACTTTTCCATGGGGGCCGCCGACGCGCCGATCGTCATCGTTGAATTCTTCGACTATCGCTGCACCTTCTGCCACGCGGCGCTCGAATGGGTCACCGACATCGCCCGCACACGGGACGACGTGCGCATCGTGTTCAAGGAATTGCCTATTTTGAGCGACCAATCCATCGAAGCCTCCCGCGCCTCGGTCGCGGCCATGCCGCAAGGCCGCTATTGGGCGTTCCACCGGGCCATGCTGGAACACCGCGGAGAGCTCGATGGAGCCCGCATCGACGCGCTCGCCCGCGCCTCCGGCATCGACGTGCCGCGCATGCGGCGCGCCATGCAAAGCCCTGAAGTCGCGGCGCTGCTGGCCGACAACCGTGCGCACGCCGTCGATTACCAGATCGACGGCACGCCAGGCTTCATCATCAACGGCGAACTGGTCCCCGGTTTCCGCCGCGAAGCGCTGGACGCACGCTTGCGCGAAGTCACGCGCGAAACGCGCACGCGCAGGCAGGCGCAACGCTGAGCCTAAAGGCGTCCCTTCGCGGCTGCGGCAATGAGTTTGAGCTGGCGCTCGAGTAGCGGCGTCTCACGCCGACCTCGCTTCAAGGCGCGTGCGTAGCTCGGAACCAGCGCAAGATATCCCAGAGCCGGGAAGGCATTGCTTGAGAGCGCCCTAGAACTCGCTCGCGCGTAGGCGCCGAGCGCGCGATCGATCACATCATCCAGCGATCCACTCGCTTGGGGCAGGAACGAGCGCCCGCGCGCGCGCCAGAACGGCTCGGCGCGCGCCAGCCCTAGATATCCCCACGCACGCCCTGCGTAGCGAATAATGTCCTCGGACGGCTCGGCGCACCCGCAGGCCTCGATCGCATGCGTTATCAAGCCGCCGGCAGTCGCATCGAGGTAAAATTCTAAGTCCGACCAGGACTGGAAAGGCGCCGCTTCGAAGTCTCTTTCGCGCGCATCAATCAACGCGTTTAGCACCGGGAGCCGCAATTGCGCCCCCTGCAACGCGCGCAGTACCGGGTGCGCCTGCTGCGAGCCGCCCTCACTCGCTTTCGCCAACGCCTCGCGCCACCAGGCAAGGCGGATGAGTCCAATGCCGCGGTCGGAAACTACATCCGCGGTGCGCGCGATTTCATAATTGAGCGCGTAGAGCGCGACTAGACGCCGACGTACAAGCGGCGGCGCGAATCGGCTGGCGAGCCAGCGATCCTGATCCACGCGGCGAACCAGCGCGTCGAGATCGCTGGCCGTCACCGGGTCATCCCTAGAAAAGCGTACTCGCGCCCGTCATCGCCACCAGCATCGGCGCAGAGAGAAACGTGTTGGTGCGCGAAAACAGCATCGCAGTTTTGCCCGCCGCCGCCTTCGCCGCAGCATCAAGGTTTGGATATTTGTTGGCGATGTTGAGCGCCTTCTGCTGGTTCGGCCAGATGATGAACCAGACATTGAACCACATGATGATGGCCAGCCACATGCCGATGCCAATGAAGATGTGCTTCGTCACCATGAAAGAGGGGTCATCGGCCAGGCCAAGCGTCAGCGCCTGCGCCAGATAACCTTGGTTCCACGCCAACAGCAGGCCGGTGATCAAAGTGAGCATCGCCGCCCAGCGAAACCAAAACAAAGCCGCCGGCGCGATCACTTTTGCGATCGCCGGTCCGCGATGTTCTTCCGGAATTTTCGCAATGTTCGGGATTTGCGTGAAGTTGAAATAGTAGAGGTGCCCGATCCACATGATGGCGCAGAGCACGTGCCCCCAACGCAGCGCCGCCGCCCAGAATGCCGAGCTTGAGAAGCCGACCCCGCCCTCGCCCATGGCGAAGTAGATCAGAAACAACGCCGCCACCGCGAGTGCGGTCCAGGCGACATGACGGATATTGCTCAGAAACCAAGCCATGCTTTTCTCCTCCAGCCCGCGCGAGGAGCGGTGCTTAGCCCGCTGTTTGCGGAACCCCGCGCGCCTCGCCCTCGCGGCCTCGCTTGACGCCCCAGATCAGGATCGCCGGCGCCGCCACGTAGAGCGATGAATAGGTGCCGACGACAATGCCGAAGATCATCGCGATCGCGAAGCCCCTAAGCGCCTCGCCGCCCAAATAATACAATCCAATGAGCGCAAACAGCGCCGTGCAGCCAGTGATGATGGTCCGCGATAGCGTTTCGTTGAGCGACAAATCCACTAACTCGCCTAGGGGCATTCGCTTGTACTTGCGCAAATTCTCCCGCAATCGATCGAACACCACCACCGTATCGTTCATCGAATAGCCGATGATGGTAAGCAATGCGGCGATGATGGTCAGCGTGAATTCGAGGCGGAACACGGAAAACAGCCCCAGCGTCAAGATCACGTCATGGAACAGCGCCATGACCCCGCCGAGCCCAAACTGCCACTCGAAACGAAACCAGAGGTAAACCAACATCAAGAGGATCGCGAGGCCAAGGGCGATCAAGCCGCCGCTGAACAATTCCTCGGACACCTTCCCGCTCACCGCATCGACATTGGCGATCCGCGCGCCTTCGGCGATAGCTCCAAGCCCCGCGCGAATGGCCTCAACGGTTTCAGAGCCACGCTCGGTGCTCTCGAAATTCAAAAACGCACAATAGGGAGGGCCATTGGCCGGGCGACACGTTGTGCCTTGCACTTCTACGTCGCCTTCTTGCACCCGCCGACCGAGTGCGCGCAGCGCCTCTTGATTGATGGGAACCGGCGCCTCGACCAGGATGGAGGTGCCGCCGCGAAAATCGATGCCCAGATTGAAGCCGCGCTCCATCACCGTCCCAACGCGAGCCACCACGCTGCCTTCAGCCTGCTGGTATACCGCGATCGGATTGTCGCGAAAGCCGCCGGTGAACATCGACACCAGCGAGCCTGTGACGGCCGCGATTGAAAGGAACGCGGCAAAGCCCGCGAATTTCACATAGGTGAAATTCGTCTTCTTCGGCAAAAGCCTGATCAACGGCCACATCGCCATGTTCGCGTTCCTCTAGATCGGCAATTGTTTGGGGCGGCTGACGCGGAACCACCAGGCGATCAGGATCTGCGTCACCAGCACCGCGGTGAACACCGAGGTGATGACGCCGATGGAGAGCGTCCAGGCAAAACCCCGCACTGGCCCCGCGCCAAACTGGAACAGGATCATCGCCGCCAGAATCGTCGTCAAATTGGCGTCGATAATGGTGACCATGGCGCGGCTAAACCCGGCGTCGATCGCCATTGCCGGCCCTCGGCCAAGAGCGGCCTCCTCGCGCATGCGCTCGTAGATCAGCACGTTGGCGTCCACCGCCATGGCGATGGTGAGGATCAGACCGGCGATGCCCGGCAGGGTGAGCGCGGCGCCGATCATCGACATCACCCCCACAATCAAGACGCCATTGACGATAAGAGCCAGGCACGCAATCACGCCAAACAATCCGTACGCCAATACCATGAACACCAAAGTCACCAGCCCAGCGACCAGCGACGCGAACGCGCCAGATTCGATCGCATCCTGGCCAAGGCTCGGGTCGACAAGGCGCTCTTCAATGATATTGAGCGGCGCGGGCAACGCCCCCGCGCGCAACATGACAGCGAGTTCGTTCGCGGTTTGCGCGGTAAAATTTCCGGAAATCTGGCCGGACCCGCCGCATATGGGCTCGTTGATCGTCGGCGCGGTCAGCACTTGGTTGTCCAGCAGAATGGCGAATCGTTGCCCAGTGTGCTCGCGGCTGATCCGGCAGAAAATTCGCGAGCCTTCGCTATCGAGCGCGAAGGAGAGTACGAATTCACTGGTTTGCGGATCGGTGGACGGATTTGCGCGCGTCAAGTGCTCGCCGGTAAAGCGCGGACGCCTTTCAACTACTTCGACACTGTTGCCGATGGTTGGATACGGCTGCACGATCATGGCGCCCGGGGGAATGCGCCCGAGGGCGGCGTCCTGGGGATCGACTTCGCGCACCATATGGAATGTCATAAGGGCGGTCTGGCCTATGCGGCTCTTGAGTTGCTCCGGATCGGTGACACCCGGCGCTTGGACGACGATGCGTTCATCGCCTTGGCGCACAATGCTGACTTCGCTGGTGCCGTTGGGATCGATGCGGCGGCGGATGACTTCGATCGATTGCTGCGCGGCCTGGCGGCTCAGCTCGCGCACATGCAGCGGCGTCATGCGCGCTTCGATCAGGCCGTCCGCGCCGTCGGTGTAAACGAGGATATCGTCGGCGGCGGTGGGCGAACGCGCCAGCGGGCGCAAAGCCGCTCGCGCGCGTTCGATTTGAGCCGGATCGATCACCCGCACGCGCGCCGCATCACCTACCACGCCGCGACCGGTGTAGCGGATTTGCGGTTCGGCCTCGCGCAGGGCCGTCGCCATTTGGTCGGCGATATTGTCGAGTTGCTGGCGGCGCAGCGTTTCGACATCCACCTCGAGCAAAAGCTGGGAGCCGCCCCGAAGGTCGAGCCCAAGATTGATCGCTTGGCGCGGCATGAAGGCTGGCAAGCTCTCGCGCACGCGTTCGGTCACAAAATTAGGAAGCGCTAAAACAATCCCGAGCGCGAGCACAACCGCGACCAGAATCAACCGCCACGGGGCGACTTGCAACATGGGGCTAGTCCGTCGACGCTGGCTTGGAATCATTGGCGGGCGCGGGATCTGTCTTGGAGCGAACCTCCGAGATGGCGCCGCGCACCACGCGCACTTCGACGTTGGGGCCCAACTCCACACGCACCTCGTCGTCGGCCACCGACTTCACCTTGCCGATCAGCCCGCCAGAGGTGACCACGACATCACCGCGCTTCAGCGCCGCGAGCATGTCGGTATGGCGTTTGCGCGCCTGCTGCTGCGGGCGGATCAGCAGGAAGTAAAAGACCACAACCACCAAAATCAGCGGCAGCATCTGCATGATGATGCCGGTCGTGGGATCGCCTGCCGGTGCGGCGGCTGCATGAGCGGGAGAGATGAGCATTGATTCTCGCAAAAGGCGGCGCAAAAGCCGCCGGGACCGAAGGGGAATTCGCCGGGAGGGCGAAGCCGGGGACTATATCGCCCGCTCCCGCCAATTCAATCTGTTGAAGCGATCAGCGCGCGCCCATTCGCCGCACGCGGACCTTCATTCGCCCAGGAGCGGCGCCGGATCGACCGCTTCAGCGCCGCGCCGCACCTGGAACAACAACCGCGCACGCCCTTCCGCGCTGGGGCCAAGTTCCGCAAGCGCCTGCCCCGCGCGCACGTGCTGGCCCTCGCGCACCAGGGCGCGCCGCCCATGGCCGTAGGCGGTGACGTAATTGTCAGCGTGGCGCACCAGCACAAGCGTGCCATAGGCCGGCAGGTCCGAGCCGGCATAGACCACATCGCCCTCGGCGGCGGCCACGATCTCCGCGCCCTCGCGCCCCGCGATCTCAATCCCGTCGAGCCGCGCCCCGCCCCGTTGCACGCCGAAACGCGCGACAATGTCTCCGCGCAGCGGCCACACGAAAAACGCCGAGCTCATATGGACCGTTGGCGCCTCGCCGCCTTCCCCCGCGTTGGCCGGCGAGGGCGCCGGCGGTCCATACTCCCGAGCCATCGCCGGCAACACGATCCTGTCGCCCGCACGCACCCGGTACGGCGCCTGCATGCGATTGAGCAACGCGAGCGAGCGCGTATCAACATTGTGGCGCCGCGCCACGTCCTCGAAACTCTCACCGCGCGCAATGGTATGAAAGCGCGGTGGCGGCAAACGGAGTTCACTGCCGGGCGTGAGCGCAAAAGGCGGCGCCAACTGGTTCTGTTCGATCAGCGCACGCAGCGGCACTTGGTAGCGCGCGGCGATATCGTAGAGCGACTCGTCTGCGCCGACCCGGTGACTACGCGGCGGATGCGCGGGATCAAAGGGCTGAGCGTCGTCAGGGCGCAACGCATATTCCGAGAGCGGCGTGCCCTCTCCATCGGCCCAATCAGGCGCGCTATGAACCGCCGGCGCCTCGCCGGCAGTGTTGGCAGGCGCCGCTGCGGGCTGTCCGTGCGCGCTCGCGCCATACGAAATCGGTGCGCCCTGCGTCGAGGCGCAGGCGGCGGCAAAGAGCGCAAATGACAAAACCGCGCGGTGCATGCCCGCAGTGTCCGCGAGAATCAGCGCGGGCGCACCCATCAATCGGCGGCGGGCTGATCTTCAACCCCGCGTCCGAGCGGCTGAAACTTGATTGGCCCCAAATCCTCACGCATTCCATTGCGATATCGCATCAATCGCTGACCGCTCCCGTCACCCAAAGGCGCGATCAGCACGCCGCCTGGCTTCAACTGATCGAGCAACGGCAACGGAAACTCTTCAAGCGCCGCGTTGACGACAATGCGATCATACGGCGCGTCCTCCTCCCATCCGTCAAAGCCATCCCCGACATGCGCATACACCCGCATCAAACGCGCCCGGCCAAAACGCCCGCGCGCGTCGGCGGCGAGATCGCGCCAGCGCTCCAGCGTCACCACCTTTTGCGCGCTGGTCGCGATGCAGGCGGCCTGGAACCCTGAACCTGTGCCCACTTCGAGCACGTTGTCGCCCGCCTGCGGTTCAAGCGCGGCCAGCATGCGCCCAATGATCGAGGGTTTGGTCATGGTTTGCGTGTGCGAAAGCGGAAGACCGACATCATCCATCGCCAGACCTTCCAAATGATCGGGGGCGTAGTGCGTGCGCGGCGTCCGCTCCAAAGCCGAAAGCGCGCGCGCGTCGGTGACGCCAGCCTGGCGCATCTCCAGCACGAAGCGCATCAGTCGCGCGGGATCGTGGTCCACCATTACGCCCTCGGCGGCGCCCCACCGAGCACGCCCTTGAGCGCATGAATGGTCTCGGCGTGGGTGAGATCGATGTGCAGCGGCGTCACCGAAATGCGCCCCTCATAGATGGCCCGCAGGTCCGAACCGGTCGGAGGATCGGAGAGTTTGCCACGAAAGCCGAGCCAGAAATACGCGCCGCCGCGCGGGTCCATGCGCTTGTCGGCGTAGATGATGTGTTGGTCGCGCCGGCCTTGAAACGTCGTCTCGACTTCCTTGACCTCTTCTGGCGGCAAATCCGGGAAGTTGACATTGATCAGCACATCATTCGGCCAGCCATGCTTCAATAACTTGCCGACGATGCCGGCGCCGAATGTTTCCGCCGTTTCCCACGGGATGGCGGCTTCCTCGCCGCGAAAGCCGCGCGCCTGGCTGAGCGCAATCGCGGGAATGCCGAGCTGCATGCCTTGCATAGCGCCGGCGATGGTGCCGGAGAACGTAACGTCCTCGGCGATGTTCTGGCCGCGATTGACGCCCGAGAGCACAAGATCGGGCGCGCCGTCCTCGATCAAATGCTCGACGCCAAGCAAAACACAATCCGTCGGCGTGCCCGACACGGCAAACCGTTTTGGCCCCGCCTGGCGCACCCTGATCGGCGCGGTGAGCGTCAGCGCACGCGAAGCCCCCGATTGCTCGGTCTCCGGCGCGATCACCCACACATCGTCACTGAACGTGCGCGCGATTTTTTCCAAGACCGCGAGGCCCGTGGCGTGGATGCCGTCGTCATTGGTGCAGAGGATGCGCATGGATGTGGCTTAGCCGCCCGCGCATCCCCTGTCACCCAAGCGTCTATTTCCAAGCGCCGATAATGGCGCCGCCAGCGCCGTAGCAGACGAGGAAATGCCCGAAGTCAATCGGCAAATACGCGTCCGTATGCGCGCCATAGACATAGCTGTAGAGGCTGGTCGAAAAGCCGAACAGCACCGCCATGATCAGCGCCGTGGTCACACCGCCCATGAGGCCTGGCGCGTTGCGCCATTTGATCACCAGCGACAGCCCGATGGCGGTCATGATCGGAATGAGCGCGCCAAGCGGCATCCGACCGGCGCCCGCGGCATGCTGCTCCGGCGAGAGGCCCGTCATCGCCTCATATTGCTCGGGCGTCATCAAGACGCCGAAGATCACGTATTCGATGAGATAGATGGCGATCGCCGCCGCCGCGATCGCCAGCACGTTGTGGCCCATCATCCGCATGGTCATATCCTCCCGCCGGACGATCTAACGCCGTCCGCCTCGACCAGTGTAGCCGAGTCCGCGCCGTGTGGTATTTCAGGAAGGGCATTTTGCGACCAGCGAAACGATTGCTACGCCCGGCAGTCGATAGCCCAGATATCGTATGAGGGGTGATCGACTGCGCTGAGGCCTGGGCTCGATGCGAACAGCCAGCCGTGAAAGATTTCACGCCGCTCGGCCTCCTCGCCCTCGCGCGGCGGCGGGTGGTCGAAAACCTCGACATAGATCCGCACTTCCGGCGTTTCCTCGGGCGCGTTCTTGGAGCAAGCGCGCGCCACCACTTCAAGCGAGCCGATCCGCGAGGCGCGCCCAAGCGGCAGCGTGTAATCGCGCGCATGGCCGGTCACTTTGTCGAGCCCACGTATCACCGCGCGCTGCGCATACGCTGGGCCGACAGCCGCGGTCAAAAGCGCGAACACCGCGAGAAGCATGCGTATCATGGCGCTGGTTCCTCGTTCTGAGATTGGCCTTGGCCTTGCGCGAAACTCGCAAACAGCGTCAGCAAGTCAACCGAGCCTTGCGTGTTGGGGATTTCCCCACCCGCCGCCAACGCCTCCATGCCCGCCGGCTCGATCGCGACATAGGCGCCGCCAAGCAAACCATCCGTGGCGATGCGCGCGGTGGATTCGTCGAGCACCTGCACGCCCGTATCGATCGAAAGCGTGAGCCGCGCCAGATAGGTGTCGGCGTCGAGCGCCACGGCGCGCACAATACCCACTTTCACACCGGAAACACGCACATCCGAACCGACAGCAACGCCATCGACGCGCTGAAAGCGCGCCGTCAATTCATAGCCGCGCCCGCCATTTGTCTGTCCCGCCTGGGCGGCTGCGAAGGCAAAAAAACCAACCGCGACGACGGCAACGATTGCGCCCAATAGGGTCTCGCCCCAGCGCTCGAAGCTTGCGCTCACGGCTTGTCTCCCGGCGTCCAGGCTTCGTAATCGGCGGTCGCCGCGGCCCTCACGCCGCCTTTCGCCAGCGAGCCCTTAGGGCGGTAAGCGCGCACGGTGCCGGTCTGATTGGGCAGATGCGGTTTTTCCCAGATCTGGCGTTTCAACGGCGCCAATGTCGGCGGCTGGTCGAGCGTGTGATGCATCCAACCGTGCCAATCGGGAGACACCCGCGAACCCTCTGCCAAACCGTCGTACATCACGTAGCGACGTTTGCGCCCTTCCAGGCTCGGGCGGCGCTCCTCGAAATAGCGGTTGCCGTGCTCGTCGGCGCCCACGAACACGCCGCGGCGGCCAATGTCGAACATGGCGCCCAAAGTCGCTCCGTTCCACCAGGTAAAAATGCGCTTCAGCATGGACGAGTTCTGCCTCCTTAGCACCGATAGGACGACGAAGCGGCGCGATCATGGCGATTGCGCTGAGTTACGTCCAGTGCAGCTGTGAAACAATATCTTGGGATAAGCTGGCGTCGTTGCATACCAGATATTGATTTTTAGGGCTGGCCTGGGTTAGTTTGCACCCTCTAATGGAGCGCCCCATGGCCCAGGACCCTATCCACGATGCGCTGGCGGAGTTTGACGCGCCCAACGCCTGGACCCCAGGCATGGTCGAGGCCGCGCTCGAAACTGGCCTCATATTGGCGACCGCAACCGGGCCGAGCATCAATGGCGCGATCGCGCTTGTGTCCGAGCGCCTGGCCGAATGGGGCGAGGATCCTGGCCTCGCGCCTGCGCTGGAAGCGCTTTTGCATGCGGGCAAGGCCGCGTTCGACCCCCCCTTGGTGCGCGCGGCGCTTGCAGAAGGGGTGGAGCTTGCGGTCTCCGCCGCGCTCATCACTTGGCCGACACAAGGCCGCGACGAAATCCACGCCGTCGCGCGCGCGCAATCCCTACTTGCCGCGGGCGCCAAGCTCGGCATCGCCGGCGCGCCGACGCCCGCAGCTCTGGACGCACTCGACGCCGCCGCGCGCATGGCCGACCCGCTTGGCCGTGATGGGCCAGCAATACTTGTGCGGCCAGACGGGGACAACGCAGCCGCGTTGACGGGCGACGAAGCCGCGCGGTTGCGTGCGAGCGCGGCGCTTAACGCTGGCGCGCGCGCGCTCGACGCCGCCTTGGCGGATCTGGCGATTGAAGCGGTGCGCAATGGGCTCGATGTCGAACGCGGCGGGGTCCCCCGCAAAGTCGCCGCCGCTCGCCTCGCCGGCGCGCCCGACGCCGATATCGTCGCGGCGCTTACCGGCGCGGTCGCGCGCGGCGCCTATTGCGCGGCGCTCGACGCCGGCGCCGATCCCGCACGCCGCCGCATCGTCATCGCCGCGCCCGAAATTGGAACACACCCGCTCACGGCCTTCTCCGGCAGCGCGCTCGACCCCACCGGCGCACTTGTCAGCGACAAAGAGTGCAGCGCCATCGGCGCCAGCCTGGCCCTGCCGTGCTTCCACACGAAAACCGGCTTTGACGCCGATGGCTTCGAGGCAGCGCTCCGCACTTTGACGCACGCGCTCGACACCGCCCACGGCGCGCACGGCGCCTCGCAACGGCGCCCTGCGTTCATTCGCCTCGAAGGCTTGGCCGCGCTGCTCATGCGCGCAGGACTTGCTTATGAGAGTGAGGAAGCGCGGGCGCTAGCTGCGGCGATCGCGGCTCTCGCCCATGCGGTCGCGATGTCCGAAAGCGCGGCGCTGGCCGCGAAGAAGGGCGCTTATCCCGATTGGCGCCACACCAAGAACAGCGCCGAAGTTGCGTTGAAAGCCGCACGTAACGCCGCTGCTGACCTCGCTGGCCCGATCGCGGCGCGCGCGAACGCCATCTACCGAACGCTCCCTGGCGCGAAAGGCGCCGGCCAGCGTATCTCGCTCAATTTGGCGTTTGCCAACGATGCTGGCAGCGCGCGGCGCGTGGGCGTGAATGCGGCGGGGCTCGCGCCCGCGCGCGGTGTAGCGCTGTACGGTGCGCGCGCTGAGGGCGGCTTTGGGCGCGTACTCAGCGACGACGCACGCGCAGGCTTGGCGACGCTCGGTTATGACGCAGAGACAATCGCGGCGCTGACGCTGCATGTGGAAGGCCGGCGCACGCTCAAGGGCGCGCCGGGCGTCAATCTCGACCGGCTCGAGCAGCTCGGGTTGACCGAACCCGCACTGGACGCAATCGAAGAAGCCGCCGCCGACGCTTTCACTCTGCGCGCCGCAATTCATCCGTTGGTGATTGGGCCAGAGTTCTGCGAAGGCGTGCTCAACCTGCCCCCCGATGTCGCCGCTGGAAAACGCGGCGACTTGTTGATGACGCTCGGCTTCACCGAAGCCGAGATCGCCGCCGCGGAAGCTTTCTGCATCGGCTCCGACGATTTGAAGACGGCGGCGATGTTGAAGCATGAACATCGCGCCGTGTTCGCTGGCGCGCGCGATATCTCACCGGAAGCGCGCATCGCCATGGCGGGCTGCCTTGCGCCGTTTGCACGTGTCGCCCTCGACATCACTTTAGGCGCCGCCGACATGGAACGGCGCACGCCCTTGCTGGCCGCCGCGCGCCAAGCAGGCGCCGCTCTCGTCCAGATCCAGGTTGAGGCGCCGCGCATCGCCCTGACGCTGCCGCCGCTCGAAGAGGATTCCAGCGCGCCAGCGCCTGCGCCAACAGCTGCGAACACATCCCCGCTGGACGCACCGGTCGATGTTCAACGCCGCCGTCTGCCCGAGCGCCGCAAGGGCTACATCCAGAAATCCGTGGTCGGCGGGCACAAAGTCTATCTGCACACCGGCGAATATGACGACGGCCAATTAGGCGAAATCTTCATCGACCTGCACAAGGAAGGCGCCGCGTTTCGTTCGCTGATGAACAATTTCGCCATCTCGATTTCCATCGGCCTGCAATACGGCGTGCCGCTGGAGGAATACGTCGATGCGTTCTTGTTCACGCGCTTTGAGCCGGCGGGCGAAGTGCGCGGCAACGACACTATTCGTCACGCCACCTCGATCCTCGACTACATCTTCCGCGAATTGGCCGTGAGCTATCTGGGCCGCGCCGACCTGGCGCAAGTCGATCCGTTCGATGCGCGCGGCGATGGACTTTCCAAACACGCCCAAGACGCCGAGAGCGCGGCTCGCCTTATCTCGCGCGGCTTTGCGCGCGGCGCCTCGCCCGACAATCTCGTGATGCTCCGCCCGAAGCCCGTGGAAAATCTGCGCGACCGCCGCGAGAGCGCCGGCAAGAACGGCCCACGCTATCGCACCGAACCGTGCCGCGCGTGCGGCCACTTCACGGTGGACGAGGCAGGACTCTGCGCGGCGTGCGGCGCGAAGGGCGAGGCCAGCGGGGGCTAATCGTCCCCCTGGCGACCGTCCATGCCCTTCATCCAACGCCGTCCGATGATGGCGAGCACGGCCCACAGCGCGATGATGAGCCCAAGCGCCGCCCACGCCCAAAGGCTGTTTTCCCGCACCGCCACCATCGCCGCGTGCCCACCGAACGCCAGCAGCGCCATCTTCGGCACGCTGCCGAGTGCGGTGCCGGCAATAAAATCGCGGAACGTGATCGGCGTTGCGCCGGCCGCGATGTTGATCAGCACTGACGGAACCGTCGGCACCAAGCGGATCAGCGCGCTCGCCCAGAACCCGCGCCGCGCCAAGTGCCGCATGATCTCTTGCACGCGCGCGTTGGAATGGCGCGCTACCCAATCGGCGCCGAAGCGCCGGCCCACGACAAAGCCGATACAGCAGGCGAAAAGTTTTCCGCTCCAGCTGTAAAACAGCCCGGCCCATGGTCCGAACGCCGCCACCATTGCGGTGATCAAAACGATCTGCGGCACGCCCAAGGTCGCGAGCAGCGTAAAACCGGCGATCGCCGCGAACGGCGCCCATGTATCGCCGCGTACGCTTTCGAGCCAAGGGCCGAGCCCCTGCGCCAGTTCGGCGGGAAGCAACGGCGCGGCGAAGCCAACCAATGTGACGCCAACAAGAACCGCCAACCCAATGACGTGCACGGGCCGCACGCGCGTCGAATTGGGCTTATCGAGCGCCACTCTCGTCCTCGTGCGCCCGCGCCGCGCGGTAAAGCGTGAGGCTAAGCTCATCGCCATTCGAATAATTTTGCCCGAGGATGCGCGTCGTGGGGACCACGTCCAGACCAAGACGCGCGGCGCTCGCGAGAAAATCCGCTTCCTCGACCGCGCCTACAAGCGCCAATCCGCAGGCACTGTCGCTGGCGAGCGCTTGCGCTGCCGCGGCGCCCGACGGCGCCAGAATCGTCGATGTTCGCCCGTGCAGGAACACCAAACTTGGCTCATGGTACGGCGTTGTCACGAGCGATCCGTTCTCACAAGGCCGCGCCAGCCGCACCGCGGCTTCAATGCGCGGGCTCATCCACATTTGCTCCAGGCGCGGCGCCGCATAGCCGAACGTATTTCCCAAAACCAGAGCGCCAGCCAACACAAACGCGGCAATCGCAGCGCCCTTGCGCCTGCGCCACAGCAACACCAGAGCAGCGCATGCCGCCGCAAATCCGAACACGCCCAAGGTGATCGCCACGGGGCTCGCCACACCTTCAATCCGCCAAAGCGCGAGCGGCCCAACGCTCGCCAGAACCGCGCTGACACCAAGCCAAAGCAAGGACACGACCGCGAAAGCAAGGCGCCCCAGGCGCCCGATCGGCGCGGGGTTTGGATCAAACAGCGCAGCGCCCGCCAGGCACGCGATCGCGGGGTAGGTCGGCAGAACGTAATGGGGCAGCTTGGTGGCGACGAGTTCGAACACGACCCACGTGGGGATAATCCAACACAACAAGAACCGCACCGCCGGCTGCGCGCGCGCGCGCCACGCGAACGGAACGGCGTACACCGCAAGCAGACTTCCTGGCCAAAACGCCCAGGCAAAGAGCGCCAAATGATAACCAGGCGGGCCGCTGTGCCCTTGCTGGCTGTTGGCGACCTTGCCCATCAAGCTCTGGCCAACCGCCTTTGCGTAAAACGCCCCGTCAGTGATCACGCCGATGGCGACGTACCACGGCACGGCGATCGCCAGCGTCAGCAACGGCCCCCACAATGGCCGCAACCGCAACAGCCATGAGACTTTGCGATCCCAGGCCACCAGCGCAGCAATCGTTGCGCCGACGACGATGAGAATGAGCGGCCCCTTCACCAGCAGGCCAATTCCAAGGGCCGCCCAAAACAGCGCCGCCATGGCGCGCCCGGACGCAGGATCGGTGTAGGCGCGCATCAACGCCAATTGCGCGGCGACAATCGACGCCAACAGCACGGCATCGGTTTTGGCGATGCGGGCCTCGAAATTGAGCGAGAAACACGCGGCCAGCAACAACGCGGCGGTTAGTCCGGCGCCGCGTCCGAAATAGAACGCGCCAATCCATCCCGCCAACGCAATTGCGATCAACGCGCCAAGCAGCGAGGGAATCCGATAGGCCCAGATGCTGTCGTGCTCAGGACCGTCGAGAAGTGCCGCGGCTGTCGATTGCAGCCAATAAATACCGACCGGCTGCAAATAACGCGGCTGATCCTGGTAGCGTATATCGATCCTATCGCCGGTGTCGGCCATGCGCTGGCTGGAGACGACGTAGCGCCCTTCGTCGCGGTCCACCGGCGGTAAACTCGCAAAACCCGGCAGCAACAGCGCCAAGGCGACGACCAGCAGCATCGCCCAATCACGCAAGGACAAGGCACGCGTCATGCGCTTGGGGTCGGCGCGCGTTCGCTGACGTTGAGCGGCGCGCGGGTGCGACGGGTCAGCCAGATGACGCCCATCATGTCGAATATGCCCACCAGGGCCCGGCCCCAATTGGTGTATTTGGACACCCCCAGCAATCGCGCGCGGTGACGCACCGGATGGTTGATCAGGGGATGCCCGTAGCGTGCGAACAGGGCCGGTAGAAAACGGTGCATGCCCTCAAAGCACGGCAGCAGCAGGAAATCCTCGCGGCGAAACACTTTCACCCCGCACCCGGTGTCGGGGCAATGATCGCCCAGCACGGCCGCGCGGAAACCGTTGGCGATGCGCGTTGCGATCAGGCGCGACATGGGATCATCGCGGCGCACGCGGATGCCGGCGACGAGCGGCGCCGGCCCCCGCGCCGCCCAACCCAGTTCGAGCATGGCCGGCAGGTCCGCGGGGTCGTTCTGGCCGTCGCCGTCGAGGGTTGCGACCCAGACGCCGCGGGCGGCGTTAACGCCGGTGCGCACCGCCTGCGATTTGCCGCAGCGGCGATCGTGCCGGAGCAAGCGCACGCGCGCGTCGCGGTCGGCAATGGCTTGCACGCGATCAGCGGTCGCGTCGGTGGAGCCGTCATCGACGAACACCACTTCGAACGGAGCGATGGCGCCTAGCGCGCCGAGAATCTCGGCGCAGACATTGGCGACGTTTTCGGCCTCGTTGAACACAGCCACCACAATGGAGGCGCGGATTTGTTCACCCATGGGCGCCCACCGATATGCCGTTCCCCACCCTCACCGTCATGGAAGCCGAGCCTGTCTGTTTGCCTAGTTGAGCGAGGCCTTAGCAAAATGCTTGGGCGAGCGCCATCGGGCTATTCTGCGGGGGGCTCGTCCCGCGAGGCGGCTCGCATCGCATTTCTCAAGCCGGCGAGTTGTTCATGGTAGCGTTCGCCGTCCCCGTATTCGGCAAACTCTGCATAGCGCGGGTGGGCGCCAAGCACGCGGCGCGCGTGCTTGATCGGGCACCAATATTGCTCTGTCCGCGACCCGACTTCACGCACATAGGCGATCACGCCGTTCACATACGAACAATAGGCGCAATTAAGCTTTTCCAGCGCGTTCAGATAATTCAGTCCAGCGCGGTCGAACACCATATAACGGCTGCGCTCAACCTGCGGGATGGCGTACACGCGAAAACAAATCGCCTGGTAGATCGAGACCCAGAGGTCAGCAAAGGCGAACGGAATGATCAGCGAATAGATGATCGGCGCTGTGAGGGCGACCAGCGGGCGGGCGCCGAACACATAGCGCGCCAGGCCCCGTCTCAACTCTCGATGCCGGCGCACGACCTCCTGCTCAAACAGCACCCGACCCCGTTCCAACCCAAATCGCAGGCCGGCGCGCTGGCGCGCGAACTCAGCTTCCAGATCGTGCTCAAGTGCGCGTATTTTTGCAATGATGGCATCGATTTCAATCGCCATGTTGGGGGCTCACTCGCGCCTGCCAGCACTGGGCGCACAATGTAGACGCTTGCGCTCAATCTCTCTTGATGTCCATCAGCGCGCGACAGGCGGTGGCGACACACACGTATGCTCCACCGTTTCGCATATTCGCGAAGCGGGTGCGAGTGCGTCTGTGTCACCACCGTAAAAGGCGGGAGAGCGGGGCGCGCTTTGTGCGTGCGCGCGGAAAGTCAAATCGTGTTGGGTTGCGCCAAGCGCGCCCCGCGCGGTTTGTTGATCAGCCGGCCAAAGCGTGAGGCGTTCAGGGCGCGTTCGGGGGGCCATGCGTTTGCGGTAAGACGGGTGGGTCGTTCGATCGGCGCGGACTCCTCCCGCCATCTTCACTTGCGCGAAGGCCGGTTTCCCGGACCGATCCCCGTGACGCTGGGGTTCCGTTCGCGCTTAGCGCCTTGCTTTCGTTCCCGGCCGACGCGCGGGCGAAACACCATAGTTCGCCTGGAGCCTTCGGGTTCCTTTCTCCCCGAAGCTGTGATGTTCCCGCGTCGCCGCTTCACATCACATCGCGTTCAATCCGCGTCCCGGCAACGTTTGGCCTTGGTGCACCAGCGCCTCCCTAGCCGAGATGAAGCGATGATACGACGAGATGGGACCTGTCGGATAGATTTGCTGGCGATGCTTATGGCGCATGGGTTTGCGGGTGAAGCGTGGGGGATAGCCGCGCTGCGTATACACATAGGTTATGATTGCATAGCCTTTGAACCGGCTCACAATGCGTGGCCCCCGAGGCGTGACACTGCCGGCGCCGAAGGACCGCCGCAAGCTCCCCCCAGGTGGCAATCTTCCCCCAGGGTGGCAATTTTGGAGGTCAATATGATCCGCACGCTTCGCATCAAGGCGCTCGCTTTCGCCGCGCTCATGGCGCCCGCCAGCTTGCTCGCAGCCACCGACACAGCCCGCGCGCAGGCCGCGCCAAATGTCGCTGGGCCGGTGCGCGAATACCAAGCTCAGCCGCCCGCGCGGACGCGGCCGCTCCGCGACGGCGTAACCGGCCTCGGCGCTACGCAGGACGTGGTGCGTGAGCCGCGGTTCATAGTCGAAGCCGTGAGCTTTCTCGCCGTTGACGAGAGCGGCTGGACAGATTTGGGGTCGGACGAGGTTTTCGCCGTCTTCAGCGACGTGGCCGGAAGCGGCGGGCGCACGAGCACGTTCGAGGACATCGATACCAGCGTAGGTCGAAACTTCGACCGGGAACAGAGCTGCATCCTGCCCGCCATCGATCCGGACGGGGCACTCAATAAGGTTTGGGCGTGCGCGCCGGAAGGCACGCGCGGGCCGCTCAACTTCTCCATCGGTCTCTATGATGAAGATGTACCTTCAGGCTGGGGCGGCTTTTCGTTTCATTGCGGAACTGGCGTCGGCGATCTCGGCGCTTGCAGCGACGGCCACCACACAGACCTCTTCAACCATGACTTCACCTACGACGTCGCACAAATCTTGAGCCGCCTTGATCCCTCGTGCCGGTGCTTCGAAGAAACCGCCCGTCAATCGCGCGACGACAGTGACGCGGTGTACGAAGTCACGTTCCGCATAACACGGGTCGACACTGCGGGTGAGCCGCTTGGCCTGGATCGCAATCCGCCTGGCGCCACAGGCCCAATTGTGCATCGCAGCGGCTCGCTGACCGCGCAATTGACGCAAGGGTTCGAACTTGACGGCGGCACGGTTGTGACCATCGGCGCGGACTTCATCTTCTCTCGCATCCCGTTCACAAATATGTACTTCCTGACTCCAAACGGTGGCGCGAAGATCTGGCCGGGCGGCGTCACCGCGCGCGGCTATGCAAGCTGCTATGCCGAACGCGCATCCGCGAATTATCTGACCACTGCGGTCACGCCCGCAACCGTCGGACCGCACGCTTGCTATGTCACCGGCGACGGGCGAGTTGGCGAACTTCAAGTCACGGATTTCACCCCTGGCGGAGCGGCGACACTCTCCATCGACTATACGACTTGGCAATAGTGCGGAACGGATCACGCCGACCTTCTTCTCCCCCTGCAAGGGGGAGATTGAGAGAGGGTCGGCGCGGCGTTGGACTATTGCGCAGCCACGGCGTCCGGCTCCTCGGCCTGCCTGCGCCAGAGGCCGGCGTAGAGCCCGTCCTTGGCGATCAGCACCGCGTGCGTACCGCGTTCGGCGATGGCGCCTTGGTCGAGCACGACGATCTGATCGGCGTTGGCGATGGTCGAGAGGCGGTGGGCGACGACGATGGTGGTGCGCCCGCGCGAGGCCGCCTCCAGCGCGTCTTGCACTTCAGCCTCGGTGCCGCTGTCGAGCGAGGATGTCGCTTCATCAAGAATGAGGATGCGCGGATCCTTCAGCACCACGCGGGCGATGCCGACGCGCTGTTTTTCACCGCCCGAGAGTTTCAGGCCGCGCTCGCCGACACGCGTTTCCCAGCCTTGCGGCAGGCCTTCGATGAAGTGGAGCAATTGCGCGCGCTGGGCGGCTTGTTCGAGTTCGGCTTGGGTCGCTTCGGGGCGCCCGTAGCCGATATTGTAGCGGATCGTGTCGTTGAACAGCACTACGTCCTGGGGCACCAGGCCCAGCGCATTGCGCAGCGACGCCTGCGTCACGTCGCGCAAATCCTGGCCGTCAATGACAACGCGTCCAGCACTCGGATCATAGAAACGGAACAGCAGTTTCAACACGGTGGATTTGCCAGCTCCGGACGGGCCGACAATGGCGGTGGTCTTGCCCGCCTGCGCGACGAACGAGACGCCGTCCAAACCGCGGTCGCGCCCTTCATGGGAAAACGACACGCTCTCGAACGCCACTTCACCCGTGCCGGCGTTCAGCGCCGCCGCGCCCGCTTGGTCGGCGACGTCTGGCGCTTCATCGAGCATGGCGAACATTTTTTCCATGTCGATCGAGGTCTGTTTGATTTCGCGGTAGGCAAAGCCCAGAATGTTCAAAGGCGCGTAGAGATTGACCATAATGAGGATCACGGCGGTGATATCGCCGGGGCCCATCGGCCCGCGCGCCACCAGAACGCCCGCCGCCAGCACCATGGCGAGCAGCCCGACATTCATGATCAAGCCCTGCGCCATGTTGAGCAGCACAAGGGAGGTGTTCGATTTCACCGCCGCGCGCGCATAGGAGGCGAGGGCGCGATCATAACGTTCGCTCTCGCGCGCCTCGGCGGCGAAGCTCTTCACGGTTTCGAAATTGAGCAAGGAATCCACCGCCCGGCCGGCGGCCTCGGTGTCGGCCTCGTTCATCTCGCGGCGATGCTTCATGCGCCATTCCGTCACCCCGAAGGTGACCCACGCATAAATCGCCACCGTCGCCGCCGCGATCAGCGCGAAGCTCCACCCATAGCGCCAGGCGAGCACGCCCGCCGCGAGCGCGAGTTCAATCAAGGTGGGCGCGATGTTGAACGCTAAAAATCGCAGTAGAAAGTCGATGGCGCGGATGCCGCGCTCGATGGTGCGGTACACAGCGCCCGTGCGCTTGGATTGGTGAAAGCGCACCGAGAGACCATGCACGTGCGCGAACACGCGGGTGCCGGCGCGGCGCTGCGCTTCTTCGCTGATGGGCTGGAAGATCGCGTCGCGAATCTGCGGCCCGGCGGTGGAGGTGAGCCGCAGCGCCGCCCAAAACCCAGCCAGCCCGATGAAAGCCGGCAGCGCGCCTTCGGCGTCCCCGCGCGAAATCGCGTTAATGCCCTCGGCCAGCACAAGGGGCGAAAACACCGCCAGCACCTTGCCGAGCAGCGTCAGCACGAACGCCGCGCCCATCCGCAACCGAAAGCCCGGGCCCGTCAGCCCTCCGATCAGCGTCATCAGCCGCGTCACTGTACGCATCAGCGGCGGCGAGAGGTCGGCACTGGGGTCGGGCTGGGATTTCGGCAACGCTTCACCTCGACGCATATGATCTCTCAGAGAAAGCCTCCGCCCACACATAGGCGCCAAAGGCGTATATCGGAATTTCGAGAAACAATTTAGAGTTGCAGCACCCGAGGCGGATGGTTAACGTCGGTGTGCATTTGCAGATCGTCCGGGGGGACAATGGCCAAAACTTTCGAGGCGTTTCCTTGGGTGGCGGAGGTCTTTGACCAACCTGCGTGGGCCTATTGCTATTGGTTTTGCATCGTGACGTGGGCGATCACCTACGTCTTGTCTATTCTCCCGAGTGTGCGGGTCTACGAATCACACACAAAAGACGCCAACCCTTTCCGATTGATCCTGCAACTGACCACGGCGGTCGTGCTGCCGTGTTTTATTTTCATTACGCTCACCGGCAGGGTGGAGGAGATTTACCCAATCATTGCTATTGCGGTATTTTTTCTCGCGCGCGCTTTTACGGATTTTGTGGCGCTGCACGGTCCAGATGCGCGCTCAGATGGTGACTTTCGGTTTTGGGTGCGGATACTTCGAGAGGGTGAGACGCAACACTTGCTTCGGGAGTTTCGCCGAAGTCCCGTTCAAGTGCTGTTGTTCGGCGTTTTTTGCCTACTTATCGCAAGTGTCTATTTTGGCCTCGCGCTCTGGGCGTATAATCTTGCGTCCGACGTTCAGCACCCTGTTCGCAACGAGGAGATCAGCCGGATCATAGGCCCCCTTTTTACAGGCGTGGCGATGATCTCATTTGCGCTGACAGTCATCGTGGCTCGATTCGCCCTGGGGATGCACAGCGTGTCATTTCCCGTGCGCTACGGCGTGGCCGCGGACGCTATGCAAGTCTTCTTCTCGGCAACATGGGCGGCTGTTTATCCCTGGTACGTTTTTGGCAGCCTGGAGGACGGCGCCAATGACGCCTGGAAATACTGGCTCGGAGCGTCGATCCTCGCCATCTATGTCGTCTTTGTCGTTTGGCCCCTAGTCGCATGGCGCGTGCGGTTTCGGGACGAACGCGCGGTCCGATTGCGAGCTTTTCGCCGCATTCTGCGTCGCGTGGAAGTGGCTTCACGCCTGTCGCCCGAGGGCGTGGAGGCATCGCAGTTTAGGGAGTTCCAGCAAACTTCTTTGCGCAAGGCAAAAACGGCCATGGAGAGGACTTTGCGTGCAATTGTCGCCCGCAGCCCATTCCGGGCGTTTGTCATGCTGCACGTCAATGCCATCAGGCGAGAAAATCGCGGAGCGATCGCGGCCTCCGCGGCTCCCCTCAGCCTTTATGATCGGGTTATCCTATTTTTTCGTCGCGTTGTCCTCGTCATTAAGGGTCGCCGACCTTTCCCAGATGAACCGCAAGACCGCGACGATGTTTTCTTCGCTCACTATATCGCGGGCGTTCCCGAAGCGGAGCGACGCAAGACAAAGGCACGTCGGCGAGCCGATGATGTAGTCGCCTTACACGGTCCACCACGCCCCCGCGAGCAGATGGATCTTTACCAGGCCTACGTGAATTCCTGGGTTATCGAGGAGCGCGCCAACAGAGACGCAAAATATGACGTTGAAGATCATCGTATCTTAGGCGCGCTGGAGATCGGCAACCCACAACTAAAAAAAATGATCACCAAACACCGGTACGGCCTAGAGAAGACCGACTATCGCTATCGTCTGATGTATTGGTGCGCACGTTTCCTCTCCCGCATGGAGGAAAAATGCACCCCCTATCTCAACCCGCTGGCTATCGAAGCGCTCGCCGACATCGAGGAACTTGAACGCCGCACCGACTCCAAATCCCTGATCCTCAGCGTTGGCGGCGCCTTCGGAACGGCCCTTCTGAGTCTGGCGCTTGCGCTAACCCAGGGTGTCGCTAGCCGCAACGATGTCAGCCTCGAAATTAGGCCCGGGGGGCTCTTCGCCAACGAGCCCTGACGCAGCACTTAGGCGCGCTCGCTTTCGCCCGCAATGCGCCTTATTGGCGGTGCGTGATGATTGAGATGCCCGATTCCAGTGCTCCCGGCCGGCCCTTGCGGTCAGTGTGCGTCTATTGCGGCTCCTCGGAGAGCACGCGGCCCGCCTATCACGATCTGGCGACGCGCTTTGGCCAAAAGCTGGCTGAACGCGGGCTGCGCCTAGTGTATGGCGGCGGTTCGATTGGCCTCATGGGACGCTGCGCCAAGGCCGCGCACGCCGCCGGCGGCGAGGTGCTGGGGGTGATGCCCCGTTTCCTGGAGCGCCGCGAGATCGTGCTGACGGACGTGCCCCACCGCATGGTCGACACCATGCACGAGCGTAAACTCATCATGTTCAACGAGGCCGATGCGTTCGTGGTGCTGCCCGGCGGCATTGGCACATTGGAAGAGGCCGTGGAGATGCTCTCCTGGCGGCGGCTCGACTTGCACCAAAAGCCCGTCATCTTCCTCGCCGAGGATGATTTCTGGGCGCCGTTCTTCCATCTGGTTCAGCACACGATCGACGCCAACCTGACCCCGGCGAATTTCGTGGAGGCGTGCTTGCACGTGAACTCGATCGAGGCGTGCTTCGAGGCGCTGGGCGTGGAAGCGCCGGCGTGAGCGCCGGATGAGGGGCGACACAGAATGAAGCGCGGCGTTTCCTCCCCCTCACCCGCACCGGATTAAATCCGGTGCGACATCTCCCCCCTTCCGGGGAGAGGTGACACTTATTCTTGAAACCTGGCGCCAAGCTTACTCGTATATAAGCCCATGACCCTCACCCGCCGCACCCTCTTCATCTCCGCCGCCGCGCTGCCCCTGCTGAGTTGCACAGCCGCGGCGCAGAGCATTCCCAGCAGCGCCAACGAGGCGCGCTATGCCGCCGACCCTGTCCGCCGCCTCACCGAAGCGCAATGGCGCGCACGGCTTGAGCCGCTCGCGTTCCGGGTCCTGCGTCAGGAAAACACCGAGCGCGCGGGGACAAGCGCCCTCAACGACGAGCATCGCCGCGGGAGTTTCGTCTGCGCCGGATGCGGGCTCGAGCTGTTCCGTTCACAGTGGAAATTCAACTCCGGCACCGGTTGGCCGAGCTTTTCACGCGTGATCGAAACCAACATCGGTACAAAAGAAGATATCCTATTGTTTCAGCCGCGCACCGAATATCATTGCGCGCGCTGCCTTGGACACCAGGGCCATGTGTTCGGCGATGGCCCGCGCCCGACGGGGTTGCGGTACTGCAATAACGGCGCGGCGCTGAGATTCATTCCAGCTTAGCCCGACGCACTCGACGCCGGGCTGGCGAATCTTCACGGACCGAAGATAAAATCACCCGCATTCAAGTTGCCCAGAGTGACACTTTGTAGCGTCAGGGTTTGGCCGTTGCCGAAATTGAACACCACGTCGCCGCCAGATTGCGTCGCCACGGCGATCATTTCGGCAAAGGTGTCGAACGCCGCGCCCCAACCGGCCATCTGAATGACATCGCCCGAGGCCGCGCCGGCGGAGAAATCGGTCACTGTGTCGGAGCCTTCGCTTAAGCGGAACACGAACGTGTCGGCGCCGAGCCCGCCCGTCATCGTGTCATTGCCGCCGCGACCGTCGAATACATTGTCCCACGAATTGGCCTTGCCGACGAAGGTGTCGGCGAACGCCGAACCGATCACATTCTCAATTGACGCGTACGCATCGCCTTGGGCATGCCCGCCGGAGCCGGCGCCGGTCAGCAGGTTCACCGTTACGGCCGCATTCGAAGCAGAATAGTCAGCGGTGTCATTGGCCGCGCCGCCGCCCAAAGTGTCGTTGCCGAGACCGCCAACCAGCGTATCGGCGTCGGCGCCGCCCAACAGCGTGTCATTCCCGGCCTCGCCGAAGAGCGTGTCAGCGCCTTCGCGGCCGGTAATGGTTTCGTTGCCCGCGCCGCCCCAGATCACATTGACGGTGTTGTCGCCCGCCAGCGTGTCCGTCAGAGCCGAGCCGATGATGTTCTCCACGCCGTTGAACGAATCTCCAGTGGCTTCGCCGCCCGCCGCGAGCCCGTTAAACAGCCGCACGTCCACCGCCGTCAGCGAATTGACATAGGATATGGTGTCTATGCCGTTGCCCCCAACCAGAACATCAGCGCCGTAGCGCCCGATCAGCAGGTCGTCGCCGTCCTCGCCGAACAAGGTGTCGGTGACGAAATCACGCCCCGAAATCGTATCGTTCTGGGCCGAGCCATAAACAATTTCGATCGAACCGTAAGTGTCGCCCTGGGCGTCACTGCCAACGCCCAAGCCGGCTTGCAAATCGACCGTGACCGCCCCTGGGGAAAAAAAGTAGTCGGCGGCGTCATTGCCGCCGCCGCCGCCGAGGAAATCCGCGCCGCCGCCGCCCGTGAGCGTGTCGTCGCCATTGTTGCCGAGCAGCGTATCGGCGTCCGCGCCGCCATTGATTAGATCGGCGCCCTCGCCGCCAAAAATCGAGTCGGCGCCGCCTTCTCCGCGCAGATCATCATTGCCGCCGTCGCCGCTAATGGTGTCGGCGCCGCCGCCGGCCAATATCCAATCGCGCTGCGCGCTGCCAATGATGGTGTCGTCGCCGTTGGATCCGCCAATGATGATAAGGTCGTTGACGCCCCAATTCACAAAGGAAAATGAATTGACCGAAACCGAGCCTGCGGTGGACATGAAGATGGTGAACAAATCATCCAGCGCCGAGCCGGCGAGTTGCAGCGACGTGCTGAGTCCCCCGCCGCCGAACTGGCTGTCGTTTGCGTAAACGTATTGTGGCCCAACCAGCGTGGAGGCGAATTCGATGCGTTCGATGCTCGTGACCGTCGCGTCCCCGAGAAAGAATTCCTGAAGCCCCGAAACATTGGAGAAAATGCGTATCGTGTCGGTGCCCGAACCGCCCGCGAACGTATCTCCAGCCAGGGACGATATGCTGTTTATGACCAGAATGTCGTCGCCGGAGCCGCCATCGACCATGTCGGCGCCGTCGCCCCCGGTGAGCGTGTCGGCGCCAGGGCCGCCGTATACGGAATCGTTCCCGCCGGCCGCGTCGAGCGTGTCGTTGCCCGCACCGCCCCAAAAGTATTCTGCTAGGTTGAAACCGGTCGAGACGTCATCGGTGTCGGCAGAGTTGATGAACCAGCCCGAGGTCTGGTGCGCTTGCCATTGCGCCAGCGACAGACCGGTGACGCCAACGACGCGAAAAACTGTGCCGTTGAAGAAACTAACCAAGGTGTCGCTGCCATCGAGCGCGACGCTGGTCACGCTGGAGTTCGTGAAAAAATCGACGCCGACTTCGAAATCGCGGATCGTGTTGGGCGAGGAGAACACGGCGAAGAAATCACGCCCCGATCCGCCATAGATGTCCGCGTTGTTGCCGAAGAGGATGTCATTGCCGGCGCCGCCCCGCAGCACGCCGCCCGACTGCACGGTGATCACATCGCCCGTCGCGGTTCCAACATATTCCTCGAAACCGGAAATCTGGTCGGCCACCGCCGAGCGAAACACCACGCTGTCCCACGTATAGATGTTGACGCCGTCTTCGGTGATTTCCGAATAGTCGAGGATGTCGTAGCCGTTGCCGCCGCTCAAAATGTCGGCGACGAAATCGTTGCCCGGCATGAGCGTATCGTCGCCCTCACCGCCGGTCAGCGTATCAGCGCCACCGCGCCCGCGCAGGGTGTCGTTGCCGCCAAGGCCGTCAGCAGTCTCGGCTGTTGCGTCGCCCTCGAAAGTATCGTTACCACCGGTCGCGCCCGGTCCCGGTGTCCAAATACCCATGGCCTGCTCCTGTGCTCAATCTGCGCTGCGGACTTAAGCACCCTCGCCGCGCGCGTGGCAATGCAAACCCCGCTTGCGCCTGATGAGGCTCGGATTTCTCGTTACGCCGCTTCACCCATCAGTCGTCTGCGCGCGCGTTTTTCCCCGATTAGCGGAAACAGCGCCGCCATTTCGGGACCGTGGTCCATGCCCGTGAGCGCTTGGCGCAGCGGCATGAACAAGGCTTTGCCCTTGGCGCCGGTTTTGGCTTTCACCGCATCGACGAAAACGCTCCAGCTCTTCTCGTCATAAGCGCCTGTCGGCAGCACATCCAAGGCGGCGCTGGTGAAGGCGGCGTCCGCAATCAGCGGTTCGATTGGGCCCTCAACGATGCGCACATAAGCCTTCACGTCGGGTAGCAGGACCAGGTTCGCGCGCACGGCGCTCCAGAACGCTTCGCCTTTGTCCGCACCCAAAGTGGCCAGGCGCGCCTTCACGGATTCGTAGCTGGTCTGGTGCAGAATAGCAGCGTTGACGCGCTTGAGTTCTTCCAGGTCGAAACGCGCGGGCGCGCGGCCAATTTTTTCAAACGCAAACTCTTCGGCCAATTGATCAATGCTGGTGCGCGGCTCAACGGGATCGGAGGTGCCAATCTTGGCGAGGTGCGACAGCAGCGCCATCGGCTCATAGCCCTCCTCAGCCAGTTCGCCAACGCCCAGCGAGCCGATGCGCTTGGAGAGCGCGCCGCCATCGGAACCAACCAACAAGGGAAAATGCCCGAACGCCGGCGCCTCGCCGCCCAGCGCCTCGAAAATTTCGATCTGCACGCCGGAATTGGTGACGTGGTCCTCACCGCGCACGATGTGGGTGATGTTAAAATCCAGATCGTCCACCACCGAGGGCAGCGTGTAGAGAAAGGCGCCGTCTTCGCGGATCAGCACCGGATCGGAGAGCGACGCGGTATCTATGCTTTGGGGGCCGCGGACCAGATCAACCCAATCCTTGCGCGCGCCGGAAAGCTTGAAGCGCCAATGCGGCTTGACGCCTTCCGCTTCAAGCTTGGCGCGGTCTTCCTCAGTCAAATTTAGCGCGGCGCGGTCATAAACCGGCGGGCGCCCGCGCGCTTGAGCGATCTTGCGCTTGCGGTCGAGTTCTTCTTCCATCTCGTAGCACGGATAGAGCAGCCCCGCCGCCTTCAGCTTCTCAGCCGCCTTCTCATAGATTTCAAACCGATGCGATTGATTGGCGCGCTCCTGCCAGTGGAGGCCGAGCCAACGAAGGTCGTCCTCGATGCCTTGCTCGAATTCCTTGGTGGAGCGGGCGACATCGGTATCGTCGATACGGAGCAGCACTTGTCCGCCCTCACGCAACGCAAACAGCCAATTGCGCAAGGCGGTGATGATATTGCCGACATGCAATCTGCCCGTGGGCGACGGCGCGAAGCGGAGACGGACGGTCATGGGAGATTCGATGCTTTCGTGAAGGCGGGGTTATGGAGCGCGGGCGCGTGCGCTGTCCAGCCTTCGCAGCCGGCAAGGCGCCGACGGCCAAGATGTGGCGTTGGCCGCGGCAAGTGCTTAGGGTGTGGCCAAAGGAGCCTCCAATGACCAAAGCGCACGAAATCCGGCTGAAGAGCCGCCCTGTCGGCCTGCCGGCCGCGGAAAATTTTGAACTGGCGGAAGTGGCGCTTGCCGAACCGGGCCCGGGCGAGGTGCTGGTGCGCAATCTTTGGATGTCGGTCGACCCCTATATGCGCGGGCGCATGTATGACCGCCCAAGCTACGTGCCGCCGTTTCAGATTGGTGAAGCGCTGGCCGGCGGCGCCGTCGGGCGCATCGAAAAATCCAACGACCCCAATTTGAAGCCGGGGGATCTGGTCGAATCGATGATGGGCTGGCGCGATGCCTTCGTCGGCTTCGGCGCCTCGGTGCAAAAACTGCCACAGGAAAACGTGCCGCCGCAGGCCTATCTCGGCGTTCTCGGCATGCCGGGGCTGACCGCCTATTCCGGGCTCGCGCGTATTGGTGAGCCCAAAACGGGCGAGACGGTATTCGTTTCCGGCGCGGCCGGCGCGGTGGGCGCGGTGGTGTGCCAGATCGCCAAATTGCGCGGCTGCAAAGTGGTGGCTTCCGCGGGAAGCGACGCCAAGCTCGCTTGGCTCAAATCCGTCGGCGTCGATGAAGGCGTGAATTACAAGACCTGCGGCAACCTTCTGAAGGCCGTGCAAACCGCCGCGCCGAACGGCATCGACATCTATTTCGACAATGTTGGCGGCGACCATTTGGAAGTCGCGCTCGAAGTCGCACGCCCCTTTGCGCGTTTCATCGAGTGCGGCATGATCTCCGCCTATAACGACACCGAACTCAAGCCGGGTCCGCGCAACATCATCTATGTCGTCGGCAAGAGCATCAAGATGCAGGGCTTCATCGTCATGAATTATTGGGACATGCGCGAGCAATTCCGCGCCGAGATGACGCAATGGATCAAGGACGGCGCCATCAAGTGGGAAGAGACCGTCGAGAACGGCATCGCCAACGCGCCGAAAGCGTTTCTCAATCTCTTCACTGGCGCCAACACCGGTAAAATGCTGGTTAAACTCGCCACATGAGCGTTCGCCTTTTCCAAGCTTATGTCGCGGTCGATTGGAGCGCCGCCTCCAAGCCCACGACCGGCGCCGATTCAATCTGGATCGGCGTGTTCAAACGCAATGTGCGATTTCAGATGGCGTTCGAGGCACATAGCCCCGCGACACGCGCCGAGGCGGAAAAGCAGCTAAACTCCATCCTCGATGAGCTGAAACGCAAGAGCGAGCGCGCGTTCGTGGGGTTTGATTTTCCGCTCGGTTTTCCGCGCGGAACCGCGGCGGCGTTGAAACTCGGCGGCGAACCCTGGCGCGCGCTGCTGGATTTCGTCGCCAAGGAAGTGAAGGACAAGCCGGACAATTCCAACAACCGCTTCCAGGTCGGCGCCAAGATAAACCGGCTGATGACGGGCCAAGCGTTTCCGTTCTGGGGCGCGCCGGCGCGCGATGCGCAGACCATGCTCTCGGTGAAGCGCGTGCGCGACCACAGCCCCGAGGATTTGCCGGAATTCCGGTTGTGCGAGGAGGCGCTCAAGGCGACTTCCTCAATCTGGAAACTCTATTACCAAGGCTCGGTCGGCAGCCAGGCGCTACTTGGGCTGCCGGTGATCAAGCGTCTGCGCGATGCGCGCGCGGCGAAACTGTGGCCGTTCGAGACCGGCTGGAAACCGCTTGCGCCCGCCGACCTCGAAGGCGCCGAGGCGCTGTTCGCGGAAATCTGGCCTTCACTCTACGCCGCTAAAACACAAACGGGCGTGATCACGGACGAAGCGCAAGTGCGCGCCGCCGTGGAGCGATTCCATGCGCTCGACGAAAAGGGCCAACTCTCCGCGCTGTTTGGGCCCGCAAAGGAAGATGCGCGGCGCGATCATGTCGAGCGCGAAGAAGGCTGGGTGCTGGGCGCGCCACTTTAGCTCCCCTCCCCGCGATGGGAGGGGTTGGGGCGAAACTCGAGTTGTCCAAGTTGGACCGCGCGTCTCCTGACGCGCATCGCGACCGTCGCCAGCAAAAGTGCGAGTCTGGAGACCCGCGCTCCCACCTGTCAAACGTCGCGCTTCACCCCTTCCCTCAACTTGGAGGGGGTTCACCCGACAGCGCCGCCCACCGCGCGATCAGCACCGCCGCCGACAAAACACTGGCCCAGAAGATCGCGAAGAGCAGGCCCGCCACCCCCATGCCCTCGTGCTCGGCCAGCCAATACCCCAGCACAGGCATGACACCCGCATAAGCCAAGATGTGGCTGTAGGTAGGGAACCAATTGTCGCCGCGCGCGCGCAGAGCCGCTGACGTCACGACTTGCGCGCCATCGGGCGCCATGATGATCGCGGTGATCCACATCAAGGACGCGATCAACGCCGCAAGGCTTAGATCAGCGGTGTAAAATCGCCCGATCCAAGCGGAAAATGTGAGCGCCAGCGCCGCGGCGATCGCCATGGCGATGGTGTTGAGCGAAAGGCCAGTCCAGCCCGCGCGCGCGCTGTCACGCGGCGCCTTGCGTCCCACCGCTTCAGATACAAGCACAGCGGTGGCGGTGGAAAATCCCAGCGCCACCATGAACACCAGCGCCATGAAATTGAGCAATATCTGATAACCCGCCACCACTTCGGCGCCGAGACGGCCAGCCACAACGGTCATCGCCGAAAACGCGCCCGCCTCCACCGCCTGGCTCAAAGCCGCTGCGACACCGACAGCGAGCAGCGCGCGAAAACTCGGCCCCGCGCCGCCGGACTTGCGCACGCCATACGCGGCCCCATCGCGCAGCAGGAAAATCCACAGCAGCACCGCGCCGGCGAGAAACACGCGCGCGCCCAATGTCGCCCAGGCCGATCCGATCGCCCCATGTTCGGGCACCCACAACAAATTCAAACCGAGATTGACCGCGTTCGCGGCCCACATCACAGCCGTCGAAATGCCGGGCTTCTTGATGGCTTCGAGGAAAAATGTGCCGGCGACATAAAGCAAATGCAGCGGCACCGAGAGCGCCAGGATTTTCATCACCGGCGCCGATGGCCCCACTAGGCTTTGCTCGATGCCGAACACGGCGAACAGGCGCTCGCCCGCGAGCCACATCAACGCCGCCGACGCCAAACCCGCAACCAGCGCAAGCACAAGTCCGCGCCGCAACGCCATGCCCGCGCCCTGGGGATTGTTCTCACCCAAGGCGCGCGCCGCCAGCACTTGCACGCCTTGCAGCAAACCAATCGCCGCCACCAGAAACACCGCCGTCGGCGCCCAGCCTAGGGCTTGATGCGGCAATTCATCAGGCGCGAGCTGGCCCACCACAACGACGTCCGCGATGGCCATGCCGATAATGCCGAGGCGCGCGAGCGCCACCGGGCCGGCCAGCCGCAACATGTCGGCGACGTAGGGACGCGAGGGGGTCATGGGGACGGCCCATGTACCCGCCCGCCCCGAGTCGGTCGAGTAGCGCTTAGGCTGGCCGCGGCGCCTGTTGCTGAAATGCCCTGTAGAGGGAAGCCGAAAGCCCCGCCTCGAGTGAGGTATAGATGGCGATTTGCAGGAATTGCGCGACGCCGTAGAACGCAACAAACGCCAACGGATTGGCCTCTGCCCGCGCCGCCATCGCCGCCGGATCGGCGCCGTTGACGCCGATCACCATCCCCGCCAGCAATTGCAGCGCCCCCACCAGAATGAGCGCGGGTCCAAGTAGAACAACGCGCGCCGCGATCACGCGCCACATCGCCCCCTTGGTCGAGCGCCAGCTCTCGAACACGAGGACGCGCCCACGCTCGATGCTCGCCGGCGCCGCGTAGTAGAAACGTGACGTCAACGCCAGCATGATCAAGGTGCCGATTCCGATCGTCCAAGAAAGAATTGCGGGCTGTTCCCGTACGGCACGCTCCATCAACGCGCGCAGGCCCGCTTGATCCTCAAGCAGCGCTTTTGCCTCATCCACGTAGGGCGCGATCAGAACGCCCATGGAAACGTACAGCAACACCAGAACGATCATCGCCGCGAAAAAGCCGACAATGGCGCCCGCCGCGATCGTCCGCCCCGTATCGCCAGCCAATGTCGAAGTCGCGCCAGGCGCGCCGCTCAGCGCCGCGCGCGTAAGCACCGCGTGCACGGCGCCGGAAATAGCAATCAAAGCAGGAAACCACAGCAGGCTCGAACCCAGGCCCGCCAGCGCCAGGGTATGCAGCCCAGCGCCGAGCGCCGCCACGCCCAACACAAAGCGCCAATTCCCGCGCGCAAACCGCAGCGCGGCGCCGATGCTGTCGCGGATGGGTAGTTTTCCAGGCGCCGTCATCTTCGCTCCTTGCGCTGGGTCTATGCCGCAAAGCCAAGCCGCGCGCGAGACTTGAAGCGAGGCGCTCGCCGCGTCATGAGGAAGCGATGGACATTCGCCCCATTCACATCGTCGGCGGCGGGCTCGCTGGTTCGGAGGCCGCTTGGGCGGCGGCCGAGGCTGGCGTGCCGGTAGTGCTGCACGAAATGCGCCCCGTGCGGATGACGGACGCGCACCAGACCGACAAGTTCGCGGAGTTGGTGTGCTCCAATTCATTCCGTTCGGATGATTGGCGCGGCAATGCGGTGGGGTTGCTGCATGAGGAAATGCGGCGCCTGGGGTCACTGGTGATGGCGTGCGCGGCGCCAGCGCAGGTGCCCGCGGGCTCGGCGCTCGCGGTGGACCGCGATGTGTTCGCAGACGCGGTGACGGCGGCGCTGACGGCGCATCCGCTGATCAGGGTTGAACGCGAAGAGGTGCGCTCACTGGATCAATTCCTTTCCTCCCCCGCCTGCGGGGGAGGTGTCGGCGAAGCCGACGGAGGGGGCGAGCGTGAAGCGGGGGAAGAAAAGGACAGCGTCATCTTTTGCACTGGTCCGCTCACCTCTCCCGCCCTCGCCGACTCAATCCGCACGCTCACCGGGGAAGATTCACTCGCCTTCTTCGACGCCATCGCCCCGATCGTGCATGCGGATTCGATCGATTTCGATATTGCGTGGATGCAGTCGCGTTATGACAAGGAAGGTCCGGCTGGCGACAAAGCCGCTTATGTGAACTGCCCGATGGACGAGGCGCAATACGTAGCGTTCATCGCTGCGCTGAACGCGGGCGCGAAAACTGAGTTCAAGGACTGGGAGAAGAACACGCCCTATTTCGAAGGCTGTTTGCCGATCGAAGTGATGGCGGAGCGTGGACCCGAGACGTTGCGGTTCGGGCCAATGAAGCCCGTGGGGCTGATGGATCCGCGCGTGGGCCGGCGCGCGCATGCGGTGGTGCAGCTGCGGCAGGACAACAAGCTCGGCACCTTGTTCAACATCGTCGGCTTTCAGACCAAGCTGAAATATAGCGCGCAGGAGGAGATTTTCCGCATGATCCCGGGGCTGCAAAACGCGCGCTTTGCGCGCCTGGGCGGCATTCATCGCAACACGTTTCTCAATTCGCCGAAACTGCTGGACGCGAGCTTGCGTCTACGCGCCGAGCCGCGCGTGCGCTTTGCGGGGCAAGTGACGGGGGTTGAGGGTTACGTCGAGAGCGCGGCGATGGGCATGCTGGCGGGGCGCTTCGCGGCGGCCGAGCGGCTGGGGCGCGCGCTTGCACCGCCGCCGGCGACGACGGCTTTGGGCGCGCTGCTCGCGCACGTGACCGGAGGGCATGTGAGCGGCGGCAAAGGCTCGTTTCAGCCGATGAATGTGAACTTCGGTTTGTTCCCCGAAATCGCCGCCCCAACGCATGGGGCCGGTGGCAAGAAGCTCAAAGGCGAAGAGCGTGGGCGCGCGAAGAAGCTGGCGCTGGCGGAACGGGCGTTGGGGGATTTGGGGGCGTGGATCTCGATGGGGCCGGAGACCTTATGCTAGAACACACACCCGAAGCCGCCGAAGCGATTTGCCGCCCGCCAAGCTGCATCGCCACCTTTTCGATCAGTTCGCTCCCAGCCACTCGCCCGACTCTGGTCGCGGCATTCGCACTAAGCTGTGCTGCATGTGGGCGAAGCGCTTTTGAAATACTCGCCTACCCGCGACGAGTAGGTTCGTCGGACTACTTGGACATGAAGTCGGCAGACGTCTTCTATCGGCCGCCACACCGACTGCGGTGTGTCTCGTGCAAGAAAGCAACGCGTCTCTTCGATGCCCGCAAACAGGGGTATGATGGCGTGCTGAATGGCGGTTGCTCGTGCGAGAGCGGCCTGATGCGGGAGGCACCAATACCTGGCGCGTTTCGTGTTGTCGCGTCGTTCTTCTACAATATTGAGCTGGGGGAACTGCAGGAGCTTGCAGCCGAGGCAAACGTAATGCCATCGGACCTGTTCGACGCATTCGCCATCGTCGGCACGCCGATCGACGGCGGACCCGACTTGGTTCTCGATTACGAGTGCGCGTAACTAGATCAACCCGCCCAACGGGCTCGATGGATCAGCATACTTCTTCTTCCCCATCCGCCCCGCCAGATACGCCTCGCGCCCAGCAGACTGCGCAATATGGACCGCCGGCGCCCCCGCCGGCAACCAAGGGTCGATTAGGCTGCGCCATGTCCTGATAAAACAGCACAGGCCGGCGGGGGCGCCGGCGGTCCATATTAGATCAGCCCAGCCAGCGGTGAGCTGGGATCAGCGTACTTCTTCTTCCCCATCCGCCCCGCGAGGTACGCTTCGCGTCCAGCGATCACCGCGTGCTTCATGGCGCGGGCCATGCGCACCGGGTCTTTCGCTTCGGCAATCGCCGTGTTCATCAGCACGCCGTCGACGCCGAGCTCCATCGCAATCGCGGCGTCGCTGGCCGTGCCGACGCCGGCGTCGACGATCACCGGCACGCGCGATTGCTCGACGATCAAACGAATATTCACCGGGTTCTGGATGCCGAGGCCGGAGCCGATCAGCGAGCCGAGCGGCATGATGGCGACGCAGCCGGAATCTTCGAGTTTGCGCGCATAAACCGGATCGTCGCTGCAATAGACCATCACCTCGAAGCCTTCGGCGACGAGGATTTTGGCGGCTGCAAGCGTCTCTTCCATGTCGGGATAGAGCGTTTTTTGGTCGGCCAGCACTTCGAGTTTCACCAGCTTCCAGTCGCCGGCCTCGCGCGCCAGCCGCAGCGTGCGCAGCGCTTCGTCGGCAGTGAAGCAGCCGGCGGTGTTGGGCAGGAACGTCACTTTCTTCGGATCGATGTGATCGGTGAGGCGTTCTTTCGTCGGATCGGAGAGGTTCACCCGCCGCACCGCGACAGTGACGATCTCCGCGCCGCTCGCCTCAAGCGCGGCGGCGTTCTCGACATAGCTCTTGTACTTGCCGGTGCCGATGATGAGGCGGGAGCTGTAGTTCTTGCCGGCGATGATAAGCGGGGAGTCGTTCATCTATTCACCCACCCCCCACAAATTGCACGATTTCCAGCCGGTCACCGTCCGCCAGTGTGATCGCGGTCCACAAGCTCTTCGGCGCGATTTCCAGGTTGCGTTCCACGGCTACGCGCGCTGATTCTATCCCCAGGGAGGCGAGCAGGTCGGCGAGCGTCGCCGAATCGGGCGCCTCTCGCACTTCTCCATTGACGGTCACGCGCATCTTGCTTCCTATCGCGCCCAAATAAGCCCCCCCGGGCCCCCGATCAACTGGCCGAAGGACCCATGGCTGACCCAAAGCCGATCTATGTCTTGAACGGCCCCAATCTCAACCTGCTCGGGACGCGCGAGCCGGAGATTTACGGTCGCGCGAGCTTGGCCGATATTGAGCAGGCGTGCGCGGCGCGTGCGGGCCAATTGGGGCGGACAATCATTTTTCGCCAGTCCAACATCGAGGGCGAGTTGGTGGATTGGCTGCAGGAGGCGCGCGAGAAGGCTTGCGCCGTGGTGCTGAACGCTGGCGGCTACACGCACACCTCGGTCGCGCTTCATGACGCTATCAAGGCCATCGCCATCCCGGTGATCGAGACCCACCTCTCAAACCCGGGCGCGCGCGAGGAGTTTCGTCACGTTTCGTTAGTGGGTCGTGCCGCTAAAGGCGTGATCGCCGGCTTCGGCGCAACCTCCTATCTTTTGGCCGTGGAGGCAGCCGCCCTCCTCGCACAGGAAAGTTCAAGCGCGTGAGCAGGAAACCGCAACCGATGAGCGAGAAGAAAAGCCAGGCGATCGATCCCGATCTTGTGCGTGACTTGGCGAAAATCCTGAGCGACACCGGGCTCTCCGAGATCGAAGTCGAGCACGGCGAACTGCGCTTGCGCATCGCCCGCACCATCACCGCCGCTCCCGCCGCGCATACTCAATTCGTGCACGCGCCGGCGCCGGTCATGCAGGCGCACGCGCCGCCAGCGTCCGCCCCCGCTGATGCTGATCCAGCCAAGCATCCCGGCATGGTGCCTTCACCAATGGTTGGCACGGCATATCTCTCCGCCGAACCAGGCGCGCCGGCCTTCATCAAGGTTGGAGACACCGTCACCGAGGGGCAAACATTGCTGGTCGTGGAAGCGATGAAGACGTTTAACCCGATCCCGGCCCCGCGCGCGGGCAAGGTGATCGCCATTCTCGTCACTGATTCCCAGCCGGTCGAATTCGGCGAGCCGCTGGCGATCATCGAGTGATCCATGTTTGAAAAAGTCCTCATCGCCAACCGGGGTGAGATCGCACTGCGTATTCACCGCGCGTGCAAGGAGATGGGCATTTCCACGGTCGCGGTGCATTCCACCGCCGACACCGACGCCATGCATGTGCGCCTCGCCGACGAAAGCGTGTGCATCGGGCCTCCTGCCGCATCGAAATCCTATTTGCACATCCCTTCGATCATCGCCGCCGCCGAGATCACCGGCGCGCAAGCGATCCATCCAGGCTACGGTTTCCTTTCCGAGAACGCCAAGTTCGCCGAGATCGTCACCGAACACGGAATGACGTTCATCGGCCCGACCGCGGCGCACATCCGCCTGATGGGCGACAAGATCGCCGCCAAGCAAGCCGCCATCGATACCGGCATGCCGGTTGTGCCGGGCTCGGATGGAGGCATCGCCACCGAGGATGAGGCCAAGAAAGTCGCCAAGAAAATCGGCTACCCTGTGCTAATAAAGGCCGCGGCAGGCGGTGGCGGGCGCGGCATGAAAGTAGCGCGCGGCGCCGATGAAGTTGGCGAAGCGTTTTCAACCGCGCGCGCGGAAGCCAAGGCGGCGTTCGGCGACGACGCGGTTTACATGGAAAAATACCTCACCCATCCGCGCCACATCGAGATTCAAGTCGTTGCCGACAGCCATGGTAATGTGATCCATCTGGGTGAGCGCGATTGTTCGCTGCAGCGGCGCCACCAGAAAGTGCTCGAGGAAGCGCCCTCACCCGCGCTCAACAAAGAGGACCGCGCTAGAATCGGCCGCGTCACCGCCGAGGCGATTCAAAAGCTCGGCTATCTCGGGGTCGGGACGGTGGAATATCTCTTCGAGGACGGCGAGTTCTTCTTCATCGAGATGAACACGCGCCTGCAGGTCGAGCACCCGGTCACCGAGATGATCACCGGCATCGACCTCGTGCGCGAACAAATCCGCATCGCCGACGGCGCGCCACTTTCGGTGGCGCAGAAGGACGTGAAGTTCCACGGTCACGCCATCGAGTGCCGCGTCAACGCCGAGAATCCCGCCACCTTCCGCCCCTCGCCCGGAACAATCACCGGCTACCACCCGCCCGGCGGCCTGGGCGTGCGTTTGGACAGCGCCATTTATGCTGGCTACGCGATCCCGCCGAATTATGATTCACTGATCGGTAAATTGATCGTCCACGGGCGCGACCGCGCCGAATGCCTGATGCGCCTGCGCCGTGCGCTCGACGAAATGGTGATCACTGGCGTGGAAACCACGCTGCCGCTATTCCGCGCGCTGATGAACGAGCCGGACGTGATCAACGGCGACTACTCGATCCACTGGCTGGAAAAGCACCTGGCGGCGAAGGCGGCGGGCTGACGAAAGCCCGTTATTCCGGGTTCCGCCTGCGGCGGCCCCGGAATGACGGAGGATTTGCGTTTTCAAATTGCGTTGCCAGCGGCAAACTCCCCCCGTGAAGCCCTTTTCCACCGACGACCTCATCGCTTGCTACAGACGCGGCGTGTTTCCGATGGCGGAGAGCCGGGGGGACGAGGGCTTCTTTATCGTCGACCCGGAATTTCGTTGCGTGTTTCCGCTGGACCGCTTCCACGTGCCGCGACGGCTCGCGCGCACGCTGAAACAAGATCGCTTCCGCTTCACCATTGACCGCGATTTTCCCGCCGTGATCGATGCCTGCGCGGCGCCCGGAAAGGACCGCGAGGACACCTGGATCAATCCAGAGATTCGCGCGCTTTATCTGGATCTGCACGCGCGCGGACTTGCACACAGCGTCGAAGCGCGGCTCGACGATGAATTGGTTGGCGGCCTGTACGGCGTTGCGCTGGGCGGAGCGTTTTTCGGCGAGAGCATGTTCTCTCGCGCGCGCGACGCCAGCAAAGCGGCATTGGTTCACCTCGCCGCGCGGCTGCGCTTTGGCGGCTTCAAACTGCTCGACGTGCAATTCATCACGCCGCACCTGACGCAATTCGGCGCCGAGACGCTGCCACGGCGAATTTTCCACGCGCTGCTGGGCGCGGCGCTGGAAGCGCGGGCGGATTTTGGCGCGATGGCGGAAGATGCGCGCGGCGCGGAAATGTTGGCGGTGCTGCGTCCCTTCTCCCCTTGAGGGGAGAAGGTGTCATGAGCGAAGCGAATGACGGATGAGGGGGATCTCTCAAGCACGCATGCAGGTTTTTTTCCTTACTTGCACGACCGCGTTCCCCTCATCCGGCCCTTCGGGCCACCTTCTCCCCTTGAGGGGAGAAGGGACGCAGCTTCTACCTAGCGCGAAATCGTCTCCATTCCGCCCATGTAACTCACCAACGCTTTCGGCACCTGGATCGAGCCGTCGGCGTTTTGGTAATTTTCCAGGATCGCCACCAAGGTGCGGCCGACGGCGAGGCCCGAGCCATTCAGCGTGTGCACGAATTGCGGCTTGCCGTCTTTATCGCGGTAACGCGCGTTCATGCGGCGGGCTTGGAAATCGCCGCAATTGGAGCACGAGCTGATCTCGCGGTACGTGCCCTGGCTGGGCAGCCAGACTTCGAGGTCGTAAGTGCGGCGCGCGGTGAAGCCCATGTCGCCGGCGCAGAGCAGCATGACGCGATATGGCAGTTCCAGGCGCTTGAGGATGTCCTCCGCGCACGCTGTCATGCGCTCGTGCTCGTCGTGGCTTTGCTCCGGCGTGGCGATCGACACCATCTCAACCTTGCGGAATTGATGCTGGCGGATCATGCCGCGCGTATCCTTCCCCGCCGCGCCCGCTTCGGAGCGGAAGCACGGCGTGTCGGCGGTGAAGCGGATGGGGAGTTGCGCTTCGTCGAGGATTTGCTCGCGCACGAGATTGGTGAGGGAGACTTCTGCGGTGGGGATGAGGAAGCGCGGACGCGCAACCATTTTGAGTTGGAGCGCGGATAGGACTCGCTCAACCGAGGCATTGCCTTCGCCATCCACGTAAAACTCGATTGTCCCGCCTTCGTCTACAGACGCAGAGATCGCCTCTAGGCTTGCCAGATAAGAACTCTCAACCAAATTAAAGTCGTAAACCCCAGAACGCTTGAGCTCTCGGTCAAACTCGCCCTCAAGCACGCTGGTCGCAAAAAATGCGTCATTCTCGAACTTCGGCAGCTGCCCGGTGCCGAACATTGCTTCATCTCTCACCAACAGCGGCGGGCTCACTTCCGTGTACCCGTTTGTCCCCGTGTGCAAATCCAGCATGAACGCGGCCAGCGCACGCTCCATGCGGGCGAGAGCGCCTTTCAGCGCCACGAAACGTGAGCCGCTCATGCGCGCGGCGGCTTCGAAATCCATCAGACCGAGCGCTTCGCCAAGGGTCACGTGATCGGCGGTGAGGTCGAGCGCGGGGGGGGCCGCGCCATCCTTCATGTACCAGCGCCGCACTTCGACATTGCCGTGCTCGTCGGCGCCGTCGGGCACGTCGTGCGCGGGAATGTTCGGCAACGACGCGAGGATATCGTCGCGTTGCTTTTGCCAGGTCGCCTCCTCGGCGCCAGCCTCCTCGATCTTCGCCTTCAACGCGGCCACATCGGCCATCAACGCCGACGCGCGGGCGTCGTCCTTGGCCGCCTTGGCTTTGCCGATCTCCTTCGACGCACCATTGCGCGCGGCTTCGGCTTCTTGTTTGACGGTGGCGGCGGCGCGCAGCTTGGCGTCAAGCTCCAGGAGCGCCCGTGCCTGCTCGCCCACCCCCCGCCGCGCCCAGGCGGCATCGTAGAGGGCGGGGTTTTCGCGGATGGATTTTATGTCGTGCATGGCGCTCTCATAGCGCGAACGCGTCGTGAGCGTCACCTCTCTCCCGGAGGGGGGAGAGGTCAATTTGCCCGGCAAATTGGGTGGGGGGGCGGAAGCGCTCCACTTCGGACTGGCGCACGACCCCTCATCCGGCCCTTCGGGCCACCTTCTCCCCCTGGAAAGGGGAGAAGGGACGCTAATCCCCTATGCCGCCGCCTCTTCCTTGTCGCGGCCGCGGGCGATGGCCCAGACCAGCCAGATCGACATTTCGTAGAGCACGTACATCGGGATCGCCATCACCGTCATCGACAGCACGTCGGGCGGGGTCACCAGGGCGGCGAAGGCGGCGATCCCCACCAAGGCATAGCGCCGCCCCGAGCGCAGCATGGCTGCGTCGATCATGCCCACCCGCGCCAACAGCGACAGCACCACCGGCAATTGAAAGAACAGTCCGAACGCCAGCACTAACGTCGTCACCAGGCCCAGATATTCCTCGACCTTGGGCAGATAAGAAACGCTGACCCCGTCGCGTGTCACTTCTTGGTTCAGCGCGAACTCCAGCGCGAACGGCATGGCGATGTAATACACAAACGCGCCGCCGAGGGCGAACATGACCGGCGCGGCGATCAGAAACGGCGCCACCGCCCCGCGCTCGCGCTTGTAAAGGCCGGGCGCGATGAAAGCGTAGGCCTGCCAGGCGATGATCGGAAACGACACCACGATCGCCGCGAACAAGGCGATCGTCATCTTCACGCCGAAAAAACCGAAGGCGCCGGTGTACACCAGCTGAATGGCCTGATCGACGCGCTCTGGATGCACTTTGGCCATCGCCGCCTTGAACGGCTCGATCAGCAAAGAGAACAAAGGCTCGGCGAAAAAGAAACTGACGATAAACGCGGCCACCAAAGTTGCCGACACCACCATCAGCCGCGAACGCAGCTCCGAGAGATGATCAAGCAGCGGCGCGCGCGAGGCTTCGATGTCATCGTCGTGGGCTTTGAGCGCATCACTCACGGCGCGCTCCGCGCGATGGGCGCATCCTCGCGCTCCCCCTCGATGGGGGAGCTGTCACGCGCAGCGTGACTGAGGGGGTGGGGGGCGCCTACGGTTTCGGGCGAGCCACCGGCGGCGTCATTTTCAACCACGGCGCACACACCCTCTCCGTCGCCTTCGGCGACACCTCCCCCATCGAGGGGGAGGCGGGCGCTAATTTCGGGAGCGGCGGGCGGCTGTTTTGAAATGCCCGCGTAATCCTCCAGCGTCGGCAGCGCACTGGTGATCGGCTTGGTGATTTCGTTAGCGAGGCTATTGAGGTTGGTGGTGCGCCGCAGCGCTTCCACTTCTTTCTTCAGTTCGTCGAGTTCGGCCTGGCGCGCGAGCTCATCGAAGCCGCTGCGGAACTCCTGCGCCATGCCACGCAGCTTCGCCGTCCACCGCCCAAGCTTGCGCAGCATGAGCGGCAAATCCTTCGGCCCGATCACCACAAGGGCGAGCACGCCGAGGAGCAAAATTTCCTGGAAACCGAGGCTCGGCAGCATGGGCGGTCAATTCCCGCGCAGATCAGTTCTGCTTGCGGTCCTCGTTGGTGGTTTGGTCTGGCACTTGGCGCGGCGGGTCTTCCGGCGGCGGGGCGTTCGGATCAGTGAGGCCCTTGCGGAAACCGCGGATGCCCTTGCCCAAATCCTCCATCAGCCCGGAAATGCGTCCAGGCCGGCTGAACAGCAAGAACGCCAACGCCAACACGATCAGGAGCGGTATCAGCCCTGGGAAATGCATCGAAAACTCCAATTCAGCGGACGGCGCACTCGGCGCTTATTCGTCCTTGCCCATATGATCCACGAAAAAGCTTGCCGCGTCGTCACCTTCCGACAGCGGATCTTCGTCCGGGGCGGTTTCCTCGCTCGGGCGCGGCACGTCGAGAGCTGACGCGGCGCGCGGATCGAGCAGGCCCAAGCTCCTCAGATCGTCCTTGCCCGGCAGCGCGTCAAGCGAGGCCAGGCCGAACTGGCTCAAGAATGCGTCGGTCGTGCCAAAGGTAAGCGGCCGACCAGGCGTGCGCCGGCGACCGCGCGGGCGAATCCAGCCCAGCTCCAGCAACAGCTCCATAGCGCCCTGGGAAAGTGAGACGCCGCGGATCTCTTCGATCTCGGCGCGGGTGACCGGTTGATGGTATGCAATTACCGCCAACGTTTCCAACGTGGCTTTGGGCAGCTTTCGCGGCGCCTCGCGCGTCTCCGCGAACAGAGCGCCCAAATCCGCCGCCGACTGGAAGCGCCATGCGCCGCCCGCCTCGACCAATTCCACGCCCCGCCCGGCATAATCGGCTTTGAGCTTCATCAACACGGCGGCGACATCGACCTCCGGGCCCAGTTTCTCGCCCAGCGCCTTGGCGCTGATCGGCTCGCCGCCGGCGAAGAGCAACGCTTCGGCGGCGCGGAGTGCGTCAACCGAAGGCGCCGCGCGTGGGCCGCCCTCGGCGAAGGCATCCTCGATGCGGCGCATGGCGTCGGCGTGCGGGGGCTCGGGCGGGGTCATGGCGCACCCTTTTGCACGGCGCGCGCGCGCACGAACAGCGGCGCAAACGCTTCAGCTTGCCGCAGCTCCATCTTGCCCTCCCGCGCGAGTTCAAGCGCGGCGCCGAACGTCGACGCCAGATAGCTTTCCCGCGGCGGCGCATCGGGGCCAGGATCGGCGGCGGGCGCGACCGCCTCGATGACGCGCCAATCGGCGAGCTTGGCGAGCGCTTGCTCAAGCTTCTTGCGCGCGGTTTCCAGCGGATAGGCGCGGCGCATTTGGGTTTTGTAGGCGCGCTTGCGCACGCTCTTGGAGCGCTCGGCGCAATAGGCGTTGAGGAGTTCATAAAGATCGGCGCGCCAAACCACGTGCTTGGTGAGCTGCGTCGGGCGCGGCTGGCCATTCATGAACACGTCGCGCCCCAATTGCGGCAACGCGCCGAGCCGCTTGGCGTCCGCGCGCGCGCGTTCGAGGTGCAGCAATTTCAGCCGCAACGCCTCCGCAAGCTGCAGCGGGTCGGGCTCGTCTTCCGGCAAGTGCGGTTTGGGGATCAGCAGGCGCGATTTCAGCAGCGCCAGCCAAGCCGCCATCACCAAATAATCGCCCGCAAGTTCCATGTTCTGGACGCGCGCTTGCGCGATGAAGGCCAGGTATTGATCGGCGATCTCGCCCACCGAAATCTTGGCGATGTCGATTTTCTTCGCCCGCGCCAGCTCCAGCAGCAGGTGCAAGGGCCCTTCGAACGCATCAAGCGCCAACGACAGCGCCTCGCGCCCCTCCGCCGCTTCAGCGGCGGCAAGGTCGAGATCGGTTGCGTCTTCTGCGTCTTCGCTCATTGCGCCGTTTATAGCATCAATTGCTTGAACCGCGCCCAGCCGGTTTCAGCGTCGAACTCGCCTGGCGGGCGTTTTGCGAACGCTTCGACGGCGCGGGCCCGCACCAGCGCCAGGCCCGCGAGCGGCGCGCAGCCCTTGGCGACGGTTTGCATGTCCGGCAGCACGCCCGAGCATTGCAGCACCACATCGCACCCCGCCTTGAGCGCGGCTTCGGCGCGTTCCGCAAGCCCGCCATTCGTGGCGAATTGCAGCGCCTTCATATCCAGGTCATCGCTCATCAGCAGGCCCTGAAAGCCGATGCGCCGTCGGATGATTTTTTCGATCACGACTGACGAACATGTCGCCGGGCGATCCTTGTCCCAGGCTTCGTAGATGATGTGGGCGGTCATCGCCGCCTCGGCATCGGCGAGCGCGGCGAACGGAAACAAATCCGTTTCCAATTGTTGCTCGCTCGCGCTCACGCGCGGCAGCGCCAGATGACTATCGGCCTCGGCGCGGCCATGACCCGGCATGTGCTTGATGCAGCCCGCGACGCCGCCAGCGTGCAAGCCATCGAGCGCCGCGCGCGCTAGCACGGCGATCGTTTTCTGGTCATGCGAAAACGCACGATCGCCGATGATGGGATCGGCGCCGCCGACGGGCACATCGAGCACCGGCGCGAAATCCGCATCGACGCCCATGGCCTTGAGTTCGTGGGCAATGAGGCGATGCCCAAGCCGCGCGGCCTCGGCCCCGGCTTCGGCGTCGCGCGCGTACACTTCACCGTAGCGCGCGCAAGCGGGCCAAACTGGCCATTCCGGCGGCTTTAGGCGCGCAACGCGCCCGCCTTCCTGATCGATGGAAATCACCGCGTCGTGGCCGGCGGCGTCGCGCAAATCCGCGCACAAGGCGCTCACCTGCGCGCGCGTCACGCACGCTTCGCGAAACAGAATGAAGCTCCATGGCCGCGCATCGCGGAAGAAGGCTCGCGTATCGGCATCGAGTTTGGATTGGCGAATGCCCAGGGCGCAGGAAAGCGTGCTCATGTGCGAGCTTAACGCGCCGCGGCGATGCAGTCTTGGCCCATTTGGCGTATGCGCTCGCAGAAGCGCGCCGCGTTGACCCGGTCGGCGAAATAGCCGGCGCGAACCCTGTAATAGACGCCGCGTTGGCCAAGATCGGCGCGCTCGACATCAAGACGTGCCACGGCGAATAGCGCCGGCGCGCGCGATGATAACCGCGCCCAGGCCACGTCCGCCGCCGCCGCCGATTGCAGCGCCGCGAGCTGCGCCACGTAAGGGCCATTGGCGACGAAGGTCGGCGATGGCGCAAGTTGCGGCGCGCCCGCTGGGGCTTCAGCGGCCACCGCCTCGGTCGCGACTGGCGGGGTTTGATTGGACTCATGCAACGCCCCCGCCTCAACAGTGTCGAGCGCGGCGCTGGCGTCGGGTTCGATTTTGTAGGGGCCTGGCTGCGCGGAAATGCGCGGGACGTCGGGCGCGCTGTAGAGCTGCCAAACGAACCCGCCGAACGCGAGCGCAACGACGACCATCAGCACGTAAACCATCCCCGAAAAACGGGTCTGATCGTCGGCCAGGCGCTGATCGTATCGCGTCGTCAAAGCTGAACCCCCAGGGCGCAATCGCGGAATCGCGCCACGCCTAGTCTAACACCAGTTCCGCAAGCTTGGTGTTAAGGCGCCGAAGGGGTTGAGATTTCATTGCATCAACGCAATCTAGTCAGCGTTCCAACTTGAACAATCGGCAATGTTCATCGATGGCGTAGTCATCAGTCATGCCGGCGATGTAATCGCATACGCGCCGCGCGGTGCGCTGGCCGCCGGCGCCGTCGCCGCCGTTTTGCCAATCCGGCGGCAACAATTCCGGCTCCGCCAGGAAGAGATCGAACAATTGCTTGAGGATGCGCTTAGCGTGGCTGCGCGAACGGTTGACCTTCCAATGCCGGTACATGCGCGCCATCAGGAACCGGCGCAGCACAGCCTGGTGTTCGTTCATGGCGTCGGAGAACGCCACCAACGGCTTGCCGGCGGCGCGTACATCCTCGGCGCTTTGCGGTTTCTCCGCGTCGAGCAAGCGGCGTGATTCGCACACCAGATCATCCACCAGCGCGCCAATGAGCCGGCGCACGGTTTCCCCGATCAGGCGGCTTTGCTCCAATCCGGGATAATCCCGCTCGACCTCGGCGACCACACGCCCCAGCATCGGCACCTCCTCGCGCGCCTCCGCCAACGTAAACAGGCCCGCGCGCAAGCCATCATCGATGTCATGGTTGTTATAAGCGATGTCGTCTGCGTGGGCGGCCACCTGGGCCTCGATGCCCGGCCAACCCGCCAGTTCGAGATCGTGAGTGGCCACGTATTCCTGGATCGCCACCGGCAAATCCTCGAGCGCGGCGCCGAAGCGGATCAGCGGGCCGTTGTGCTTGACCACCCCCTCCAGGGTTTCCCAAGTGAGGTTCAAGCCATCGAACGCCGGGTAGCGCCGCTCGAGCTTGGTCAGCACACGCAACGTCTGGGCGTTGTGGTCGAAGCCGCCATAGCCTTCCATGCAGGCGTCCAGCACGTCCTCGCCAGTATGCCCAAATGGCGGATGGCCAAGGTCGTGGGCGATGCCCAGGCACTCGGCGAGGTCGTCGTCGAGGCCCATTTGGCGCGCCACCGCGCGGGCGATCTGCGCCACTTCGAGCGAGTGCGTGAGCCGGGTGCGATAGTGATCGCCCTCATGGGCGACGAACACCTGGGTCTTGCCCTTGAGCCGGCGGAAGGCGCTGGCGTGGACGATACGGTCGCGATCCCGCTCGAACGGGGTGCGGGTGCGGCTTTCGGGCTCGGGGTGGAGGCGCCCGCGCGAACAGGCCGGGTCTGTCGCGTAAGGTGCGCGCGGCGGACGCATCTGCGCGCCCTGGGCGGGCTTTGCCGCCCGCGCCTGTTTGGCGGCGCCCGCCGCTTTATGTGCATCCACCACGAAGCGCCTTCCTCATTGTCTCGATCAGACCATATATGGAGCCCAGACACTTGAGAAACCGCTGAGGTATTAAGTTAACGCATGGCTTCACTCGCCCTGACCGCCGCCGCCGCCGCCCGGATCAAATCCGTGGTCGCCTCCGAAGCGCCTGGCGCGGGCCTGCGGGTCGCCGTCGAGGGCGGTGGCTGCTCTGGGTTTCAGTACGAAATCAATGTCGTGCCGGCGCCGGACAGCGAGGACTATGTCGTCGAGCGTGACGGTGCGCGCCTGTTCGTCGATCCGGTTTCACTCCCGTTCCTGCTGGGTTCCGAAGTGGATTGGGTGGACGAGTTGATTGGCGCATCGTTCAAGGTGCGAAACCCAAACGCCAAGTCCAGCTGCGGCTGCGGCGTCAGCTTCGCGGTTTGAGGCGCGATGTTCAATTTCGGCCCCTCCAAGCTCGACCGCGGGCTCGACGCCTTTGACCGCGGCGAATGGAGGCGCGCGCGGCGCTTGCTCGAACAGGCGCTCGAGGCCGAAGAGCGCCCAATCGGGCATTATCATCTCGGCCTGCTCTATTGGCGCGGCCTCGGCGGCAAACGCAATGTCGGCGCTGGCGCCGATTGCTTCGCCCGCGCCGCCGAGAGCGCTCATCCCGCCGCGCAAACCGCTTACGGCATCGCGCTCCGCTCGGGCGTGGGCGCGCTCAAAGACAACGAAAAGGCGCGCGCGCTGTTTCGCTCCGCCGCTGGCGCGGGCGACCACGACGCCATGGTGCAATTGGCGACCATGAGCGAACCCGACGAGGCGCGCCGCATATTGTTGCGGGCGTCCGAACTTGGCCACGCGCCGGCGATGTCGCACCTTGCCGACATGCTGATGCGCGATGATCCGATCGAAGCGCTATCTTGGCTCTACGCCAGCGTCGCGCTTTCAGGCAACGAGGCTGCACGCAAACGCGCCGCCAAGCTCGCGCGCGAAATGAGCGCCGCGGAAATCGACGCCGCGCAGAAGGCTGGCCGCGTCTACGCCAAGGACATCCAGCAGCGCGCGCGGGGGAAATAATGAACGTCAGCGAAGCCTTGAAGGCGCGCACCTCGATCCGCGCCTACACACCCGCACCCGTGCCGGAAGCGTTGCTGCGGGAAATCCTGGATATCGCGCGCTTTGCGCCGTCGGGGGGCAATTTGCAGCCCTGGAAGGTGATTGCGGTCGCGGGGGCCGAGAGGGACGCGGTGATCAAACTGGCGCAGGCGAATTTGCCCGGAGAAGAGGATGACCGACCAGTTTATCCGGCAAATCTCTGGGACCCCTATCGCTCGCGGCGCTTCAAGGTCGGCGAGGACATGTACGCGCTGATGGGCATTGCGCGCGAGGATAAGCCGGCGCGGCTGGCCCACCTTGCACGCAATTTCGAATTCTTCGGCGCCCCGGCGGCGCTCTTTTTCGTCATTGACACGCGCATGGGTCACGGCCAATGGGCGCATCTGGGCATGTTCATGCAATCGATCGCCCTCGCCGCTATCGAGCGCGGCGTCTCAAGCTGCATGCAGGAAGCCTGGGCGCGCATGCGCAAGCCGCTGCACGCGCACTTTGCACTGGACGAAGGCGAGATGATCACTTGCGGCATGGCGCTCGGCTTCGCTGATGCGAACGCACCAGTGAACCAGCTCCGCAGTGAGCGAGCGTGCGTGGATGAGATTGCGGTGTTCAAGGGCTTTTGAGCCATAGTTCGTTGTTGGCCCGTTTGCGACATTCGCATATCCGAGTTGTGCAGGCTCATTGCGGCGCTTCGACAACTACGTAATTGTCGGCTCCACGGCGAAAGCGAAAGGGTAGGTTCGGCATATTATCTCGGTCGATTACAGCGCGATCGAATGGACCCGGCCCGAACAGGCCTTCCCCGTGCACGCGGGTCTCACCACTTTCAATGTAGCGGCCAACAACGACGCCATCGGTGTTAATCTGGTGGATGACAAGCTGGCGGGTAAAGCGCGCGTTTATCGGGACCACGCCTTCGCTGAGCGTTGGTAGAGGGCCTCTCCACTGGCGTGCTGAGGGGCCAATGGCTCTAAACGCAGCATTATTGCTGTCGATTCGCGAAATGCAGACAAAAGTCTGCGTGTCGATCACAGCGCACCATTCGAGCGCACCAGCCATATACTGTGTTGGCATTCCTCCACCTACGCCAAGTAGGAGTTGGTTAAGCGCTATCAACGGCGTCCCGGCGGGAATGATCAGCTGGCCATGCGTGTCGTCGGTGACGGTCACGCTGTTAGCCAAGCGTGCGGTCCGAACAGGAACTACCTCAATCTCGGCAATGACATCGCCAACGGCGTGTGCGCCAGGTTGAAGTTGCGCTGTGGCGTTGGGAGCAATGGCGAAGCCGCCGCGACCACTCCAAGTGGGGGCGCCAGAATTGAGCGCCGCCGCCAGCTCGTTGAGCGAAAAGGATTGGGATTGCGTCTGTTGCGCCAGGGCTAATGGGGCAACTAGGAAGATAGACGCGCAAGCGATCAAGCCAGTGATCCACCGCATAAGTCCCTCCAAACTCACGCACCTAAGCAGGCAAACTATTACGCATCGAAGCAGCGTGGCAATGACCGCAGTCGGCGAAAAACAGACGATGCGCGCCTAGGCTACACGCCTTCTGGCGCTGCTTCGAAGTCCGCCTTCCAACTCGCCACCAAAGCGCGATTGTCCTGGTCCCAGGGATGAAAGCCGGGGCGGAACCAGGCAAAATAGGTTTTCCAGCCACGCCTGAAGATGCCCGGATTGCCCCAGACATAGGTTTTGACAGCCTTCATCGCTTGCGCGGGCGTGTAGCCATCGGCTTGCAGCAGCAACGCTGCATAGCGCGTGATATGGCGGGTGAACATGAAACTGATGATCGCCATCGCGATCGTCCGCCGCAAATAGCGCTTGAACGGCGGCCAGCCCCGCGTCACTTGCATGAACACATCATAAGCGACCGCCTTGTGCTCGGTCTCTTCCAGAGCGTGCCAGCGCCACAACCGCTCAATGCCGGGCGCGACGTTGTCGAACATATCCTGATGGCGCGCATGCATGTCCGCCATCATCGCGGTGAAATGCTCCAGGGCAATGGTCGAGATCAGCATCGCCATCGGCCCGCGCCCGCGCGCAAAAGCGATGCGCTCGCGCAATTCCGCTTCGATCTCCGCGACCGGATAGCGCGATCGATCGATCAGCTGGTTGAGCGTATGGTGCTCGCGTGAGTGAATGGCCTCCTGCGCGATGAAGCCGCGCACATCCTCCGCGAGCTTGCCGCTTACCTCGCCGCGAAAATGTCGAACCGCGTCGATGAACAGGCGCTCGCCGTCAGGAAACGTCAGCGACAGCGCGTTGAACACCGCGGTGCCGACGGGATCGCCGCCGAGCCAATGACCCTCGCGCGCGCTTTCCAGATCAAAATGGATATCGCGCGGCGATATGCTAACGTCAGCTGGTGTGCGCTTGTCAGTCATGGGCTCGCACCCGCGCATTCCCGAGCACGCCGTCCTCGGCGAAATCCACTGCCGCGAACACGATCCCCATCACCACCAGCCAGACGATCGGCGTCAGGATCATGGGGAAAGCGTGCGCAACGCCGTCGTTGTAGGCGGTCCAAGCCACCTTGCTGCTGGCGAACGCCGTGACCGGGTAAATCCAGCACAACAGCTCCGCCACCAGCAGCGCCGCTGGCGAGCGCCAAAGCCCGCGCTCCTCCGGGGTGAGCAAACGCACGGCCAGCCCAAGGCTCGCCGCGCCGACGCACAAGTGGAACAGGGTGAAGGCGGTGAGGATTACGATCATGGGTGGGCAAGCTAGCATGGAGACGCCATGATCCGCCACGGAATCAGGGTCCCATGACGCTCAAAATCGCCACCTGGAATGTCAATTCCATCCTCGCGCGCCTGCCGACTGCGCTGAAAGTGTTCGAAGAGGTGGGCGCTGATATCTGGTGCCTCCAGGAGATCAAGTGCGAGGATCATCGCTTCCCACGCCTTGAAATTGAATCACTTGGCTTCAACGTCGAGACCTTTGGGCAAAAGAGCTATAACGGCGTCGCCATTCTCTCCAAGCATCGCATCGAGGAATTCGTTCGCGGCGTGCCGGGATTCGACCATGAGCAAGCACGCTATCTCGAGGCGGTGATCGCCGCGCCATCGGGCCCGGTGCGGATCGCGTCCATTTACGCGCCCAACGGCAATCCGCCCGACACCGAGAAGTTCAAGCTCAAACTCGACTTCATGGCAGCCCTCACCGCGCACGCGCGCGATCTGTTGACGCTTGAGGAGCAGGTCGTGCTGGCGGGCGATTACAATGTCATCCCGCGTGACACCGATTGCTGGGATCCGCACGTCTGGGAGGGCGACGCCCTGTTCAGACCGGAAACCCGCGCGGCCTATCGCACCCTGCAGCACCTAGGCTTTGCCGACGCCTACATGCAGGCCGACGCCGGGGCGCACAAATATACCTTCTGGGATTACCAAGCCGGCGCTTGGCAAAAGGATCATGGCATCCGCATCGACCATTTGCTGCTCTCGCCGCAGGCGGCGGACAAGCTTGCCAGCGTCGAGATTTTCAAGAAGGCGCGCGGCCTGGAGAAGGCGAGCGATCACGTCCCGATCGTGGCGACGTTCCTGGCGTAGCGAGGGCGTCACCAAAGTGTCGCGCGGCGCCACTACCCTGACCCAACTCGCAAAGGGGCGCCACACCAGGAGTGAACATGGCCCGTTATCAAGTGCGGATGCTGGACTCCGTCTCCGGCGCCGAGGGCGCCTATGAGTTCGAGCACCGCGACGACCTGATGGATCGCCCGGCGGATGAAATTGTCGCCGCCTTCTTCGAACACGCTGACCGCGAAGTGTTCGCGCGCGGGCACGTTGATTACGAGCTCAACGGCGTCATCAAGAACAAAGACCTGAAGACCGTGGTCGCCATCGGCTCGCTGCACCGGCGCGAACAGACCGGCGCGCATTCCCAGCCCTTCACGATCTTCATTTCAGGCGTCTGAGGCGCTAACCTTGGCCGTCCTCGTCAGACGGCGCGTCGGCGCCTTCCTCGGCGGGAATGGCGTAGCCGCCGGTGAACCAGCGGTTCAAATCGACATCAGCGCAACGCTTCGAGCAGAAGGGTTTGTACTTTTCGTCCTTCGGCTTGCCGCAGATGACGCACTTGCTCACTGGCGCTTGGCTCATAAGGCCCTCGCATCGATCTTGTCGCGCGGGGAAGGCGCGGCATCGAGGGTCCAGCGCATGCCGATGCGGTTCGAGAGCTCGCCGCGCCAATCGATCTCGCCCGCGTCGAGCCACGCCTTCACCTCCGGCGCCACGGTGCAGGCGATCTGGCGGCCGCTGGTCGCGCGCGCTTCGCGCTCGATCGCCCGCAGCGCCATCAGCGCCACCGTCTCCACGCTGAGCCGCCCGTCGCCATCGCGCACTTGCTCGTGCAACGGCGTACGCAATTGCGCGCGCGCGAGATCGAACACGCCAAAGCGCGACAGCGCGCCGAATTGGACGCTCCACGGGTCATCGGCGAGGGCTTCGCGCACCGCCTGCTCCAGCTGCTTGGCGTGGGATTTGGCGCGCATCGAGACAAAATCAATGGCGATAATGCCGGCCAGATTCCGCAAGCGGATTTGGCGAGCGGCTTCGTGCGCGGCTGCGATGTTGAGGTCGAGCGCGAAGCGTTCTGGATCGCCTGATCCTGGCCTACCGCCAGCATCGACATCGATCGCCACCAAAGCGGCGGTTGGATCGATGGTCAGCGCGCCGCCGCCCGGAATTGGCGCGGTGCGAGAGAGCGCATCCTCGAACGCTGCATCGATTTTGGCGCGCAGGTTGGCATCGGCTGGCTTGGCCAGCACCAGAGCCTCGTCACATTCGTGCTGCGCTATTCTGTGGGGGGCCTCGCCGTCGTGCCCGCGCTCGTGCAATTCCACGACCGGGTTCTTGCCGCGCGCGGCCTCGCGCGTCACCCCGACCACGATACCCGCGCCCTGCGTGAGCGCCACGCGCTCGCGCCGGATACGCGCGCGCCCGTCATCGCCGAGCGGGAGGAAACCGTGCTGATCGCGCAGGCCGAGGTCCACGAATGCGCCGCGCCGAGGGCGATCGATCTCGCGCACCCGCGCGCAATACAATTCGCCCCAACGCGCGCGACGCCCGCAATCGCTTGCGCGTGCGATGCGCAACGCGATTGGACGCCCCCCTTGCACCAAGGCTTCGCGCGTCTCGCCGACCGCCGCGTCGACCCAGGTTTCGAGCAACTCGCTCACGGCGCGCCCTCTAGCAAATGCGCCGTTTCATAAAGCGGCAGCCCAACAACGGACGAGTAGGAGCCGATAATCGAGATGATGTAGCGCCCAGCCAAGCCCTGCACGGCATAGCCGCCAGCCTTACCCATCCATTCGCCGCTTGCGACATAAACTTCGATTTCCGCGGGTCTCAACCGCTTGAAGGTGACCCGCGTCTCCACCAAACGGTGACGCAGCACGCCGCCGGGCGTCTTCACCGCGACGCCCGTATAGACCCGGTGCCCGCGCCCAGAGAGTAAGTCCAGGCACGCCCGCGCGTCGGCTTCGGTTTCCGCCTTCGGCAACACCCGCCGCCCAATTGCGACCACTGTGTCGGCGGCCAGAACCAGCGCATCGGGAGCGGTTACCGCAAGCGCCTTCGCCCGCGCCAGGCGTATCGCCAGCAAGCGCGGCGTTTCGCCCTTCAGGGGGGTTTCGTCGATATCAGTTGCGATCACCTCATCCGGCGAGATGCCGATCTGCGCCAGCAGCGCCAGCCTGCGCGCCGACGCGCTCGCCAGCACAAGGCGCGGCTTCATGGGCGCTTAGGAAAGCCCAGCCGTTTCGCGATGATGCGATCCACGGTGCGCGGGTTCATCAGGCGCGGCAGCGTGCGATCCATGAACGGGTTGCGCAATATGGAATAGCGTGTCCTCGGGGCCGAGCTGCTTAGACATAACCAGATCAAATCGCCAACGTCGGAGGCCGGCAGACCTTGCTTGCCCTGCTTCAACATATAGTCGGCGATTCGCTCGACCATCGGCGCGTACGGCGTATTGGAGAATCGCTTCAGATCCTCACCCTCCGCCTTGTCCCAGATCGGCGTCGCAACGGCGCCGGGGCCAATCACAATCACGTCGATGCCATAGAGCATCAGTTCGCGCCGCAGCGATTGCGAATAACCTTCGAGCGCGAATTTGGAAGCCGCGTACGGCCCGACGAACGGCGCGCCGTTCTGCCCTCCGACCGAGGAAATCATGACGATACGCCCGGATTTTCCGCTGCGCTCCGTATCAGCGCCGAGCAAACCGGCGAAGGCGCGCGTCACATTGTGGACGCCGAAGAGATTAATTTCGAACTGGCGCTTCAAATCCTCGGTGTCGAGGTGGAGCAGCGGGCCCGGCACGGCGATGCCGGCATTGTTGACGAGGCCATAGAGGCGCCGATTGCCCAGCGCCTGGGCGACTTGATCAGCGCCGGCGCGCACCGCGGCTTCGTCCGCGACATCGAACAGAAGGGGCGTGACAGCTTCGCCAAATTCCTGGCGCAAGTTGTCAGCATCGGCCTGCTTGCGCACGCTGGCGAACACGTGAGCGCCCTCGCGCACGGCCTTGGCGACCGCCGCGCGGCCAATGCCGGTGGAAGCGCCCGTAACCACGATGGCGCGATCGAGTGAGCCTGTTATCATTTGAACCGGTACGTGACCCGGCCCTTGGTCAGATCATAGGGCGACATCTCCACCAGAACCTTGTCGCCGGCGAGCACGCGGATTCGGTTCTTGCGCATCTTGCCGGCTGTGTGCGCGATGATCTGGTGGCTGTTTTCCAGTTCCACCCGGAAGGTGGCGTTGGGCAACAATTCCAGCACCGTGCCGGCAAACTCCAATAATTCTTCTTTCGCCATTCTCTCCTCATGATTCAGCGGCGCGCGGGGCCTTATAGAGCCCGGAACTTAACCCGTCGATGGGCGCAGGAACCGCGCGGCGATGCGCCGATCGAGCCCGTCGCGGACGCCGCGATACTCCATAAGCACTTGTTCGCGCGAGCCTTCCGCCAGCGAAGGATCGAAGGTCGGCCAATATTCCGCGGCCAGGCCCAATTGGGGAATCCGGTCCAAGGCGCGGTGGTGAGCCTCCGGCGCTAGGGATATTATCAGCTCGAAAGGGCCCTCGTCGTTGTCCTCAAACGCCTCAAAACCCACGGGCCGGCGGTTCGATATCTCCGCGCCAACTTCGTCCATAACGAACGCGGCCATTGCCGACACCTCCTCGCCGGGCCGCACCCCGGCGCTGGCGACGCGCACCAAGGGCCCAAACCGCAGCCGCATCAATGCCGCCGCCATCGGCGAGCGGATGACGTTGTGGGTGCAGGCGAACAACACCGAACGCGGCGCTTCGCGCGCGGACATCGCTCAGCCCCGCACATGCAGCGCAACCACCAAAGTGAACAGGCGCCGCGCCGTTTCGTGGTCGAGTGTGAATTTCTCCTCAAGCGCCTTCCTCAGCAGCTCAGCCGCATCGTTGTGGAGCGCACGCCGGCCCATATCGATCGCTTCGATCTTGCTAGGCGCGGCGTCGCGTATGGCCGCGTGGTAGCTTTCGCAAATGAAGGTATAGTCCTTGATCAATTTGCGCACCGGCGACAGCGGCATGTGATGCAGGCAAACGCGCGCGCCGCCCGGATCGGCGACATCGAACGCAAGGCGCCCTTCCGCCAGCGCGAGCACCAAGGCGTAAGGGCCGCGCTGCTCGCCTATGACGGCGAACGAATTCGATTCCCTGAGGTCGAACAGAGCGATGCGGCGTTCGTGCTCTGTGTTGGGCGAGGCGACCGCGAGCGAGCTTTCGTCCAACACAATGTCAGTGAGGCGGTTGCGGTCCTGGCTCATGGCGCCGGGCTACGCCTTCTCGTGGTCTGGGCGGCGCGGCGTCGGCCAGGACGGACCCAAATCAACCAACAGAGCGTCGAGGCATTCAACTTCGATCAAAATCTCCCCGCCCGCCGCGAGCGTCAGCCGCACAACGCCTCCAGGCGGCTCGGCGGCTGGCGCAAATTCGATCGCGAGCAGCGCCGCCAGCGCATCGGGCGCATCCTGGCGCACGTGCCGGCTCTTGACCGAGAGCACGCCCTCCACCGACAACGCAGCGCGCACGCGCTCGAACGGTCCGCTCTCGCCCGCCGTTTCCCAACGGAATCGATTCAGGAGCGCGGTGAAGCGGCGCGCGCGTCTGTCTAGATTGATGTCGCCGACGCGCACAAGCGCGTCCTGCGCGGCGGCGGCGATGATGTCGAGGTCAGCTGCGTCCTCGGCCATCAGTTTCAGCATCATTGTCCCTCTCCCCTTGTGGGAGAGGGTGGCGCAACGAAGTTGCGTCGGGTGAGGGGTGCAAGCGCCTCCGCCTTAACACACGCGCCGACACCCCTCATCCGTCGCTCGCTTGCGCGAGCGCCACCTTCTCCCACAAGGGGAGAAGGACAAAGGTGCGCCGCAACTTTCAAGCTATTCACCCTTCTGCCGCGCCACCTGGGCGCCGCACGCCGCGAGCTTGGCTTCGAGCCCTTCAAAACCGCGGTCCAGGTGATAAACGCGGTTGACCTGGGTTTCGCCCTCCGCCGCCAGGCCGGCGATCACGAGGCTCACCGAGGCGCGCAAATCCGTCGCCATCACCGGCGCGCCGATAAGGCGATCCACGCCGGTGACAATCGCCTCATTGCCCTGCACCGCGATTTGCGCACCAAGGCGCGCAAGCTCCGGCGCATGCATGAAGCGGTTTTCGAAAATGGTTTCGCGAATGCGCGAACGCCCGTCCGCCAAACACATCAGCGCCATGGCTTGGGCCTGCAAATCGGTGGGGAATCCGGGGAATGGAGCGGTGTCGAAATCCACCGGCGCCAGGCGCCCGCCGTTGCGCTTGACGCGCAAGCCCCGGGCTTCGGCCTCAACGTTCACGCCGGCCACGCGCAGCACTTTCAGCAAGGCGCCCAGGTGTTCGAAGCGAGCCCCTTGCAACAACACTTCGCCGCCGGCCGCGGCGACGGCGATGGCGTAGGTGCCCGCTTCGATGCGGTCGGCTACCACGGCGTGCTTGGCGCCTTTGAGCGAGGTGACGCCTTTGATCTGTATTTCGTCCGTGCCCGCGCCCTCGACGCGCGCGCCCATGGCGTTCAGGCAATCGGCGAGATCAGCGATTTCCGGTTCGCGCGCAACGTTCCTCAACACCGTGTCGCCGTGAGCCAGCACGGCGGCGAGCATAGTGTGCTCGGTGGCGCCAACGGAGACGAACGGGAACTCTATCTCGGCGCCCTTCAACCCGCGCAGCGCCGCGGCTTTCACATAACCCTGCTCGATGTGAATGTCGGCGCCCATCGCCTCGAACGCCTTCAGGTGCAGATCGACCGGGCGCGCGCCAATCGCGCAACCTCCTGGCAGTGAAACCGTTGCGTGTCCCACACGCGCCAACATCGGCCCGAGCACGTTGAAGGTGGCGCGCATCTTCCGCACCAAATCGTAGGGCGCGATGGTCGAGCTTATCTCAGCGGCGTGAAGGCGCAGCGTGCGCGCTTCCTTGATCCAAGCGACCTCAACGCCAAGCGACGCCAGCAATTGCGCCATGAAGCGCGTGTCGGCGAGATCGGGCATGTTTTCGAGCACCAGCGGCTCGCCCGACAGCAAGCACGCGGCCTGCAGCTTCAGCGCTGAATTCTTGGCCCCGAAAATCGGGATAATGCCTCTGAGGGGCGACCCGCCCGTGATGGCGATACGGTCCATGTGGTTCTTTCGTAGGCCCCCAGGCGGGGGGTTATGAGGGGACGCGCGCGCGTAGGCAAGCGCGCCGCTGGCCGCCTGCCCCTAACCCTTTTTGGGCAGGCTCTGCGCGGCCTTGCGGCGCTGGATGTTGCGCTTAAGCGCCTCGGCCTGGCGGGCGGCGCGCGATTTTGCTGGCGGCGGCTTGGTTTGCATGACGCGATTCGGCCCTCGGTCCCGTGGATACCCCCCTAGCATGGGCGCCAAGACGACGCGTGCGCAACCGCTTTCCGGCGGCTTCCATCCGCGCGCGCATCGGTCTAGAAGCCGCGTTCTGCGAACAAGGCCGCGGTAGCTCAGTGGTAGAGCGCACCCTTGGTAAGGGTGAGGTCGAGAGTTCAATCCTCTCCCGTGGCACCAGGTTTCACCCGCCCAGGCGCGCCAGGGCGGCTTGGTAATTGGCCAGTTGCGCAGAATAATAAGCGGGTGCCGGACCGGCGTTTTGGCGGCGCTCGGCCAGCGCCTTTTCCGCCGCGCTTGGTTCCTTGGCGTTCGGATAGAGCAGCGCATCATAGGCTTGGCGGACGATCGACACGGCGGCCGAGAGTTCCGCCTTGGTGCGGATAATGTTGGCCTTGGTGTCGAGCTTCAAATCGGCGGCTGCGAGCCCGAGGCCGAAAGTTTTGAGCCCTCCGCGCGCCGCGCTGTTCAGCGCGACAATCCCCTCGGCGAGGCCCAAGGCCGGCAGCGCGTCGTGCCCGGCCCGGCCCGCGGCGATGCGCACCGCTTGTCCATCGCGGGCGTTGATCTTGATGCGCTCGGCGCCGTTTTCGCGCACGATTTGGGCGCCGCCGGCGGCGCCCATGGCGCGGTTGATGGCGGTGACAAGCGAAGCCATGGTGTCGGTTGCGCTGATCTTGATGGTGGTGGACCTGCGGCCCTCGGCGCCGATCTTGAACTCATCGCCGACGCGCAACGCGCTGCGGCTGGTGAGCTGGGCGCCATCGCTGGCGGCGACAACGCCGCGCGGCAGACCGAGCGCGTCGAGCGCCGAGCGCCCCGCTGGATCCGCCGCCAGCCCCGCCAGCGCGAACGATCCGCTCGCGGAGTTGAACGTGCGGGTCCAAGCCGCCTCGCCCGCATCATCGAGCCGGGTCAAGAAACCGGCCTTTCCGTTGGCGCTGCCTTGGCCCGCGAGCACGCCGCCGGAAATGCCGGCCGCGTAAACATTGCCGCCGACGATGGCGAGCCCCTTCACGGAATCCTCCTGCGCCGACCCCAGATAGGTCGCGCGGTCATTGGCGGTGGAAACCAGCCCCGAGTCCAAGCGTGCGACGAAACCTTCCTGACCCGCCACGGCGCCGCGCGCGGCTGCGCCAAGGTTCAAGCGGTCAGCGCCGATTTCGCCGGCGACGTAAAGCGATGTTCCGCCCGCGGCGATGGCGTTGATGGCGCCGTTGTGGAAATAGCCGATGTCGCGCGTGGCGCCAGGGGCAAAACCCGCGCCAGCATCATAGGTGAAGCGCCGGACGATGCCGCGATTATCCTCGACGCCGCCGCTGAAAATCTCCAGCCCTCCCGCGCCATCGTCGCGCACCAGCAAGGCGGTGGCCGCATCGGCCCCCGCCGTGCCGAACTGGCGCGTGAACAATTCAGCGCCGCCCGCGGAAAATCCACGCACGTAGGCGTCCGCGCCGCCCAGCGCCAAATTCACGCCCAAGGCGGAATCGGTCGTGCCCGCGACGACAACACCGCCGTCCGGCGCGAACGCGACAGCGTGCGCTTCGTCGTTGGCGCTGGCGCCCCGGCGCGCGGTCCAAATCCCCTTGCCGGCGGCGTCCAGGAGCATGACGAACGAATCGGTTCCGCCTTTCTCAACGCCAGCGTTGGAGAGGCCGCCTTCCACGGCGCCCGCGACCGCGACTTTCCCGTCCGCGGAAACCGCCAGCGCAAAACCACTCGCCGATTGCGCCGCGCCCAACATATGCGTGAACGCGAGTTTGCCGGCGGAATCATACTTAAACAGCGCCACATCGCGCGCGCCCTTGATGGCGCTCGACGCGGAATCGCCGTCGAGGTCAGCGAGCACGTAGACACCGCCGTCAGCGCCAACCGCCACCGCGCGCGCTGTCGCCACCTTGGCGCCGCCGCCTACGCTGATGTCGAACGCGCGTCCGGGAAACCAGGCCGCGGCGTTGGCGGTCGGCGCGGTAAACGTAGACGCCGATGGATTGGACTCGACCAAAGCCGCTCCGCGCGCGGCGCGCGCCGCGACGCGCGCGGCGCCGACGGGATCATCGGCATGACTGGCGGAATCGATAGGATCCAGCGACGCCGCCTGCGCGACCCCGCCGAGCGTCACGCTGGCGACCCCGCGTACGCTGTGCGAGGCCCCCGACACGATGCGCAAGCCCGCGCCGCCGCCTGACAGCGCAACGGCTTCGAGCCCCACATCGTAACCCGCCGCCGCCAACGCTTCGTTGAGCCGCAGCGCCGCACTCTCCAGCGAGCGCGCGTCGCCGCCTTCGAGCGCCGCCGTCACCGTGCGTTCGCCCCATAAGGTGTTGAAGCTGATGGAGAGGTTCTGGTCGGTGAGAAGCGCTGTCACATCGTCGCTGATGGAGGTCGCCGCTTCGGCGCTGGTGAAGCTGCGCTCCACCGAAAATGCGCCGCCAAGCCCGAGCGCGGGCGGCGCAGCTTCAAGCGCCAAGGCGACGCCGTTGATGCTCAGCGAAACGATGCGCTGGCCCGCGCTTTCAGCAACAGACCAATGCGTGAGATCCGCACCAGCAGCGCCTACATACACGCCAGCGGCATTCAAAGCGGCGTCGAGGCGCGCCTGGAAATTCGCGCTCCATTCCCCCGGCGCGGGGTCGGGGTCGTTGGCGCGTTCAAGCGCGCTTACTGATACGGTAATGGTTTTGTCGCCACTCGGCGTCGCGACGACGAGTTCAATGTCGAGTGCGCCAGTGTAGGCCGAGAGTGGCGCGCCGCCGGTGACATCATAGTCGCGCACGCCGTCGCCGAACATTTGCCCCGCGCTTGCGGCAGGCAGCCCGCCGCTCGCCCATGCGCCTGGCGCTTGCAGCGTGGCGTCATGCTCGATTTGGTTCAGGGTAGCGCTGACATTGATGGTGTCATGCAGCGCATCGAAGCGAAAATCGAGCACGCCGCCATTGTCGTACAGAGAAGCCGCCGCGCTCAAACCCTTCTCGCGAAGCGCGTCGTTGAGTTGGGTGACCAGGGCCGCGGCATTGATGCCGCCGCTGCCGCCGTCAATGCTGATGGCGTGCGTGGTGGATTCCGTGGTGATCAAGAAGCTCTGGTCGCCCACGAAAGAATCGTTCGCGCTGGCGACGGAGGCAGCCTCGAACCGGCGCGCGAACACACCATCGCGCAGACCGCCGACCATGCCGGAGGGATCGATCGCCTCGAACGTAGCCGCCCTGCCGCTGATCGAAAGGCTTAAAGCGGAGACGAAATCGCCCGTCAGCACCGACAGGCCAAGGTCGGTTCCGCTCTCCCACACATCGATTCCGGCGGCCACGCCCTGTTCGTGCAGCAATTGGGTTAGCCGCTCGGAGAGGTCGTCAAGCATTGCGCGATCTTCGCTTTCGCCGCTGCGCGTGCGCCAGCCTTCAAGGTCGTCGCCGCGCCACGCGGTGGACACAGACAGCACACGTCCGTCGGCGAATTGGAGCTTCAACACCGCCTCTCCGGGCGCGTGCATGGCGGTTTCGAAATTGTTGGCGCCAGTCGAGGCCATTGTGTTCGTGCGTTGCTCGTAGGCGCCGGAAGGGGGGGCGCCATAAGGCGCGCCTGGCCCCAGCCAGCCGGTGGCGACATTTGCGCCGATGGGATCGGCGGTGGCGCTTGGCCGTGCAAGCCAATGGGGTTGCCCCGCTTCGCCGCCCACGTCGGATAGCTTGATCAGCCGGGCGCCGTCTTTGACCGCACCGACGACATAGAAAGCTGGCTCAGCAGCGGCGGCCTCGAACGCTACTTTCTCGCCAGCCCGCACATCCACCATCAGCGCATATTGCTTGGGGCCAGTGTAGCGGCTGGTGATGGTGCGCCCGCCAGACACAAGGGTGTTGGTCTTCGGCGTGAGATCGGATGCCGACAGACGCGATGCGGCGCCGGCGGCGGCAAGCTCGGAATTGATGAAACTGACCACATTGCCGAGCGAGCGCGGGAGCGACCCCATCTCGGAAAGGTCGATGGCCACCCGGCGCTCGGTTCCAATTGAGGAGGTAGCGACAATTTCGAATGCCGCATCAGCGTCAAGTCCGGCGAGTTTCTCACTCAATGCGCCGCGATGAATGATCCCGGTTTGGTAGTCCTCGCTCTTGCTCGGCAACGCCATTGTTGTTTGGGCCGCATCGACGCGGTCCCCCTGCGCGAGGCGCACGTCCTCGAATTGTTGTTGCGCGAAGAAGGCCTCCAGCTCGCGCATGCCGCGCGCGAATTGCGCGGCGGTTTGCCCCTGTTGCACCTTGGTTAGCGTCTCGTCTTGGGCGTGCCCCGCCAACGCTTGCAGCGTGGATAATCCCGAATGCAGCGCGAACAGGCGCTTATAGTCACCGGTCGCCCCCAAATCGGTGTAGAGCTTGGCGTCGGTGTCGAAGAACGCCTTGTTGTCATTGGCGCGCTGAAGCAGGCCCGCGGCGTTTGGCGAAAGCCCCGGCGTCCACACCGGAGCGCGCGGCCCGTTCGGATCGGCGCCGGCGGTCGCCACGTCTACACCGACCCCCGCCTTGGCGTTCACCCATGCCGTCAGCACGTCCGCGCCGAGGCCAAACGAACCGCTCGCGCCCTGGCTGAGCAGGGCCGAGGCCGCGGCCGCATTGAGGGAATTCACCAAATCAACGCACTCCGAACCGGTGCGGATCATGGCGGGCTGGGTGTAAACGCCACGTTTGCGTTTTTGCGCTCGCCGGGCCGGCGAGGGGGACTAAAGCGCCCCGAATTGGCGGAAAATCGGGTATTCGAGCAGGCGCGGCCACAATTGAACCCCCTGCCAAATTGAAAGCGCGATGACGAGGATTGAAGCAGCGCCCAATAACAGGCGCGCCGGCGCAATCTTGGTCACGTACCCCGCCAGCGGCGCGGCCACCAAACCGCCCAAAACCAGGCCGCCCAAAGACGCCGCCGCCGAGGCCGCGCCGCCTTCAAGGACCAAACGTCCAGTCACCAAGGTCCAAAGGAAGGCGGCAGAGATCGCAACCGTAACGAAAAATTCCGCCGTGTTGACACTGCCAATGACGTAACGCGGGGCAAGTCCACGCCCAAGAAGCGTCGAAGTCACGATTGGCCCCCACCCACCGCCGCCGCTGGCGTCCAGGAACCCGCCGACGACCCCGAGAGGGATCACGTGGTTCAGATGCGGCGGCTCATCCCTCAAGCCTCGCAGCGCGCGCGCCAGCATGAGTATGCCGAGCACGCCGAGATATGCGACAACGATGGCCTTTATGAAGGTGGCGTCAAAGCCGGTCACGAGGTAGGCGCCGGCCACCCCGCCAACGATCCCCGCTGGCGCCAAGCGAAATAGCAGCCGCCAATCAACATTGCGGTGCGCCAGGTGGGAGATCCCAGAGGCCCCGGTCGTGAAGCATTCAGCGGCGTGGAGCGTTGCCGAAGCCTGCGCCGGCGGCACGCCGAAAGCGAGCAAAACGCTAGACGAAATGACCCCGTAAGCCATCCCAACCGCGCCATCGACCAATTGTGCAAAGAAACCCACCAACAGGAAAAGGCCGAACGTGATCGCCAGGGTGGGCCATAGGTCCAGAGGGATTTCCATGCGTCCTCGTAGCTGCCAATGCCCAGTCTAGCCCGGACAGGCCCACCGCGACCAGATGCGCCACTGGACAACTCAGACCGCGGGAACCGGTTCCAAGCCCAAATCGGCCTCGACGCGCAAAATCCAGGCGCCCGTCGCCGGAAAAACCGAGAGCTGAAAGCCGCCCCTATGGGCCGCCCTCGTGTAGGCGACGAGAGCGATATCGGCCAGCGTCAACGCCTCGCCCACCAGATAACGCGCACACGTCAGCCGCACTTCCATGCAAGCGAGCGCGGCATTGCCTTTCGTGAGCAAGGCAGGATCGAGCGCGGCCTCCGGCGTGCGTAGAAAATAGAGCCTTGCGATGCGCACCGCGATCGCCGGCTCATGACTGTACTGCTCCCAGAACAACCACTCGTACATCTTGGCGCGATCGTATCCGTCCGCTGGGATCAGGCGAGAGCCTTCCGCCAAGTGCAGCATGATCGCGTTCGATTGCGCCAAGGCGCGCCCGTCGGCGAGCACCGCTAAGGGAACCTGCCCCGCCGGATTGAGCGCCAGGAATTCAGGCGTCCGCGTTTCGCCCGTGAATGAATCAATTTCGATCCACTCAAACGGCACACCCAAGAGCTGCGCCACCCATTTCGCCTTCAAGCAATTGCCGCTGTTGGAGCTGCCATAGAGCTTAAGCTTGCCGGCCACGTCCTCAGCGGCCCGACGCGGTGCGCGCGGCGCGGAACTCGGCGTTGGCGCGCCATTGCGGCCACGATGAGCCGTCAGCCAGTCCCCGGCCTACATTGTAAAGCAATTCCAGATCCTGCGCCCCGCCGGTCATGTCCCAATCCGGCGTCACTTCGTCGGAGGGTTTGTGATAATTGTTGGCGATGTAGGCGGCATTGATGGCATTGCCGCGCTCGGTTCCGCCAACGACCATATCGACGCCATTGGAGGTGTAGAGCACGGGAATGCCGAGCTGGGCGAAATGCAATTGGTCGGAGCGGAAGAAATAGCCGTGCTCGGGCGATGAGTCCGGCGTCACCCGCCGCCCCGCCGCCTGCGCGGCCTGGGTGAGCAGATCGTCCATCTCGCTCTTGCCGATGCCGACGATTTCGATGTCGTGCGTAGGTCCGAAATTGTTGATCCCGTCCATGTTGATCAACGCCACCGTATCGCGCGCGGCGAACTGAGGGTGGTCGCGATAATAAAGAGCGCCAAGAAGGCCCTGCTCCTCGGCGGTTAGCGCAATGAACGCCATCGAACGCCGCGGACGGCCCTCCGCGGACGCACGGCGGGCGAGTTCGATCAGGGCGGCCACGCCGGTGGCGTTGTCGAGCGCGCCATTGCAGATGTCGTCGCCTTCGATCGCGGGGCAATGGCCAAGATGGTCCCAGTGCGCCGAATACATCAGTGTTTCATCGGGGCGCTCGGCGCCGGGAAGCACGCCGATCACGTTATAGGTCGTGCGCTCCTCGACGCGCGTATCGAGTGCGATCGAACCGGTGAGGTTCATGCGCACGGCGCGAAATCCCGACCGCTGCGCGCGCGCTTTCAGTTCGGCGAAATCGAGCCGCGCGCGTTGAAACGTCTCCATCGCGACGTCGTTGGTCATCCAGCCTTCAAAGCCCGCGCGGCCGGCGCCGCGGTCGGCGCGCACCACGTCCCAACGTGCGCTGCCGGTGGAGGATTGGATCACCGCCCACGGATAGGCGGCTGGCGCGGTTTCGTGGATGATGATGGCGCCGGCGGCGCCTTGGCGCGCGGCTTCCTCGAACTTGTAGGTCCAGCGGCCATAATAAGTCATGGCCCGGCCGCCGAAGCCGCGATCATCGCCAGTTTCAAAGTCCGGGTCGTTGATCAAGATGACCGCGATTTTGCCGTGCATGTCCACGCCCGAATAATCGTTCCAGCCAAGCTCGGGCGCGACGATGCCGTAGCCGACGAACACAAGCGGCGCGTTCTCGATCGCGACATGCGCTTCAAGCCGTTTGGTCCAGGCTGAGAATTGCGTGGCGTACGCATAGGCGCGCGCGCCGTCGCGGCCAGTGATCGTGAGCGTTGGCGGCGCGGTCAAAGTCGCGGCCACAAGCGGCACTTCCTGCAACCACGAGGGTCGCGCATCCGCGTCGCGCGCGCCGGGCTGAAGACCGGCGGCGGCGAATGCGCGCGAGATGTAGTCCAGCGTCAGCCGCTCGCCGTTCGTACCGGGCGCCCGGCCCTCGAATTCGTCGGACGAAAGCGCCCGCACATGCGCCAACAACGCCTCGGACGAGAGCGCGGGCGAGGCAAAGGCCGGAAGCGCCGGCGCCGCAGGCTCGGTGGGCGGAAGCGCTGGCGCGGCGCAAGCTGCGAGCGCCAGCAGCGCCGCGATAAAAGTACAACGCATGATTTTGGCGTCCCCGGATACTAAGGCGCACACCATAAGCGCAGCGGCAGAAGACTCAACTCGGGCCCTAGGGCTCCAGCGAAACTCCACCGCCGCTCTTGGTTATTCGCCTTTCGGTTCGGGGGCTGGCTCGGTCGGCGCCTGCTCCTCACGCAGGGCGCGTCTTGCCAACACCTCAGTCCGAAGGGTCCCAAGGTAGCTCGATACTTCCCGCCTTTGCGTGGCGAATTGTTGTTGCACAAAATAGGAGAGGCGAGCCTGTTCCTGTTCCTTCAACGGCCCCAGATATGAAAGTTCGTGTTCGATCTGCTCACGCACACCTCTGGTTTCGTCGGCGGCATTTTCACCTCGGGACAGAGTCCAAAGGTAGAGCAACCTGTACCCCTCTTCGGTAACGCTGAACCCGGCTTCGCCCTGGGGAACATTCGTATTGATGATTGACCGAATGGCATCGGCATAACTTTGATTGCGAGTTCGCGCAGCCTGTTGCCTTAGTTCGTCGCCGCCAAGCGCATCCGCTATTATCTGCCGTATTCCTCCCTCCGTACAGGGAGCCCCATATTCCTGCACGGCTTCGATAGATTGACGCGCCAAACTCAGCGCTACGGCCGGCGTCAGAGGCGTACTGTCGGCGGCGCCGGGACGATATCGGTCGAAATTTGGCCCTTCCGCGCCTTCACCGGCTGCCATGCTGCCAAGTACTCGTTCGCGCAACGCACCCACGGAATCGCTCAGCAACACATACCGCTCGGTGCTCTCACTCACACTGTTAAATGCGTTCTGCGTCACAGACAAACCAGTCGCCCACATGACCGGAGATTGCGTCACCGTCGCCGCCACTGTCGCCGTATCAAAAAAATTGTTCGCGAGATTTTGTCCCAGCGTGGTTTGTCCATCCACAGACGCCAAAGTCTGCATGAAGCCCTCACACTGAGAGCGGAAGGCAAGTCGCCCGATGTGGTAATATTCTTCTGCTCGACGAAACACATCGCGCGCTTTGGCATCTTTGGCATCGTTCGGCGCCGCGACAAGGGCTCCAATCTCTAGGTGGAGTCTCGCCCTCGCATCTCGGCCAGCATCAATGAGGGTATTATCATCTTGAAACGGCTCCGTGCGCACCGGAGTCTCGTCAAGCCCCACAGCGTCGCGGGTGAAGTCCGCAAGGTGCTGACAGGCGGTCACCGCGAGCAAAGATGGAATAAGCGCAAGCGCGCGCTGAGAAGCGTTCATGTTTTCCCCCTACCCAAGTAAGCCCACTGGGGTTTTCCCCATGTGGTAACATGTAACAGCTCATTTGGGGTTTGCAACGAAAACGAATCGCGCAAGAGGCGCAAAAAAAGGGCCTTGTTCGACCGGGGTCCGGTCGGGCGCTAAGCGATGCCCAGCTTCTTCTGAAGATCGGTCGAGGATGTGGTATACAAAAACACCAGCCGCTCTCCGGCGCGCGCGATCTTGAACGCAGCTTGGGCCATCAGTGCGGCTTCATGGAACCCGCACAGGATCAGCTTCAGTTTGCCCGGATAGGTGTTGATGTCGCCGATGGCGAAAATGCCCGGCTCACTGGTCTCGAATTTCTCCGTGTCGACCGGGATCAGGTTTTCGTTCAAGTTCAGCCCAAACGCGGCGATCGGCCCGAGCTTCATGGTCAGACCGTAAAACGCAAGCAGATCGGTGCAGGGAATTTCATGGCGACCGGCCGTCTTGGTTTCGCAGACGACCGCTCTCAGCTGCCCATCCGCGCCGACGAGTTCCTTGATGTCGGCGATATCCAGCCGCACTTTGCCCGCCGCCACCAACGCGCGCATTTGCGCCACCGAGTGGGGGGCCGCGCGGAAATCGTCGCGGCGATGGACGAGCGTCACCGACTTCGCCAGCGGCTGCAGATTGAGCACCCAGTCGAGCGCGCTGTCGCCGCCGCCGGCGATCACGAGGTCCTTGCCGCGAAAGCGCTCCATCTGCCGCACCGCGTAATGGACCGACTTTCCTTCGAACGCCTCAAGCCCTTCAATCTTCGGCTTGCGCGGCACGAAAGAGCCCCCGCCCGCGGCGATCACCAAAACCGGCGCGGTCACGGTCGAACCAAGTTCGGTCCGCAGGCGGAAACGTTTGTCCGGCAGCCGCTCCAGCGATTCCGCCATTTGCGCCAAGTGAAACGTCGGGTGAAATGGCGCGACCTGCGCCATGAGCCGATCGGTCAGTTCCTGCCCCGACACAACAGGCAAACCCGGAATGTCGTAGATTGGCTTTTCGGGGTAGAGTTCGGCGCATTGCCCGCCAGGGCGATCGAGCACGTCGATCAGATGCGCGCTCAGCCCGAGCAAGCCAAGCTCGAATACCGCGAACAATCCCACTGGACCGGCGCCCACGATGACGACGTCGGTCTCGTACGCTTGGCCCGCCTCGGCAGGGCTCGCGCCGCCGGCTTCCTGCATCGCACGCTCTCCTGATTGCAGCGCTGCTATAGCGGCCCAAACGCCGACGATCCAACGCGGCTTGATGTCGCCCGTTTCATGGGCCACAGAGCCCCTGATGCCAATTGCCGCCACCTTACAGAACCCGCCACCGTCACGACTGACGCATCTGCAGCGCCTGGAAGCTGAAAGCATCCATATCATGCGCGAGGTGGTCGCTGAGACCGAAAACCCGGTCATGCTCTACTCAATCGGCAAAGACAGCGCCGTGATGGCCCACCTTGCGCTCAAGGCGTTCTATCCCGCGCCGCCGCCTTTCCCGCTGCTCCATATCGACACCACTTGGAAATTTCGCGCCATGTACGAGATGCGCGAACGCATGGCCGCTGAACTGGGCTTCAAGCTCCTCGTCCACAAGAACCCCGAAGCCGTCGCGAACAACATCAACCCTTTCGATCACGGTTCGGCGTTGCACACCGACATTTGGAAAACCCAAGGGCTTAAGCAAGCGCTCGACGCCTTCGGCTTTGACGCGGCCTTCGGAGGTGCGCGCCGGGACGAGGAAAAGAGCCGCGCCAAGGAGCGCATATTCTCCTTTCGGTCCGCCAGCCATCGCTGGGATCCCAAAAACCAACGCCCTGAATTGTGGCGCCTCTACAATTCCCGCAAGCACGAAGGCGAGAGTATCCGGGTGTTTCCCATCTCCAACTGGACCGAACTCGACGTGTGGCAATACATCCAGCTTGAGAACATCCCCATTGTACCGCTCTATTTCGCCGCCCCGCGCCCGGTGGTGCTACGCGACGGCGTGCTCGTCATGGTCGATGACGAGCGCATGCCGCTGCAGCCAGGCGAAACTCCCACGCTGAAGAAAGTACGCTTCCGCACGCTTGGATGCTATCCGCTCACCGGCGCCGTCGAAAGCGAAGCGGAGACGCTGACGGAAATCATTCAGGAAATGTTGCTCACGGTCACGAGTGAACGCCAAGGCCGCGCCATCGACCACGACCAAGCCGCCAGCATGGAGAAGAAGAAGCAGGAGGGCTATTTTTGATGACGCCCAAGACCTACCGGCCTTCCTCCGGCGTCGCCGCCGATATCGACGCTTACCTGCATCAGCACCAGCACAAATCAATGCTGCGCTTCATCACTTGCGGCAGTGTTGATGACGGCAAGTCCACCCTAATCGGACGCCTGCTCTACGATTCGAAGATGGTCTTCGAGGACCAATTGGCCGCGCTCGACTCGGATTCGAAAAAACTCGGCACCCAAGGCGACAATCTCGACTTCGCCTTGCTGCTCGATGGCCTCGCCGCTGAGCGGGAACAAGGCATCACCATCGACGTCGCTTATCGGTTTTTCTCGACCGACACACGCAAGTTCATCGTCGCCGACACACCAGGACACGAACAATATACGCGCAACATGGTCACCGGCGCTTCGACCGCTGATCTCGCCGTGATCTTGTTGGACGCCCGCAAGGGCCTGCTCACCCAAACCCGCCGACATTCCTATCTCTGCGCCTTGATGGGCATTCGCCACGTCGTGCTGGCGGTGAACAAGATGGACTTGGTTGGATGGTCGCGCGATGTCTTCGACGCCATCACAGATGAGTACCGCGGCTTCGCCGCTCGGATAGGGCTGACTGACGTGACCGCGCTTCCGATCTGCGCGCTCAACGGCGACAACGTCGCCGCCGCAAGCGAGTCCGCGCCTTGGTACCGCGGTTCAACCTTAATGCAGATGCTCGAAAGCGTGGACATTGACGAGGAGCGTCGCGCCGACGGTCCGCTGCGTATGCCAGTGCAATGGGTTAACCGACCCAACCCTGATTTCCGCGGCTTCGCGGGGCTGATTGTTGGCGGACGCGTGCGCCCCGGCGACATGGTCCGCATCGCGCCGACAGGAAAGCTCACGAGTGTCGCGCGCATCGTCACCAAAGACGGCGATCTTCCGCAAGCCGCCGCCGGCCAATCAGTGACGCTCACGCTGTCTGACGAGGTGGATTGTTCACGCGGTGACGTGATTTCCTCCGCCGACGACGCCCCCGAGGCGGCGGATCAATTCGAGACGACTCTGATTTGGATGACCGAGGACCACTTGCTCCCAGGGCGTCCGTACTGGTTGAAACTGGGCGCAAAGCGCGTTTCCGCCCAAATCACCGACATCAAGTACAAGATCAACGTGAACACTTTGGAGCATTTGGCCGGAAAAGTTCTTGAGTTAAACGAGATCGCGGTCTGCAATATCAGCCTCGATCAGCCGGTCGCGTTCGACGCCTATCGGGCCAACCAGGACTTGGGCGGCTTCATCCTGATCGATAAGGTCAACAACGCCACCGTCGCCGCCGGCCTCATCCATTTCGCGCTACGCCGCGCGCAGAACGTGCATTGGCAAAAGCTGGATGTGACGCGTGAATCGCGTGCGCGGATCAAAGGCCAAAGCCCGGCGATAGTCTGGTTCACCGGCCTCTCCGGCGCCGGCAAATCTACCATCGCCAATCTGGTGGAAAAACGCCTGCATGCGATGGGCCGCCATACGGTGTTGTTGGACGGCGACAACATTCGGCACGGCCTCAATCGCGACCTTGGCTTCACCGACGCCGATCGGGTCGAGAACATTCGCCGCGTCGCGGAGGTCGCCCGGCTGATGGCCGACGCGGGCCTCATCGTGCTGGTGTCGTTTATTTCGCCGTTCCGCGCCGAACGGCGCACGGCGCGCGATTTGATGCCGGTGGGGGAGTTCTTCGAGGTTTTTGTCGATGCAACGCTCGAAGAGGTCGAAAAACGCGATGTCAAAGGCCTCTACAAGAAGGCGCGCGCCGGACAGCTCAAAAACTTCACCGGCATCGACAGCCCCTACGAGGCGCCCGAGAACCCCGAAATTCACATCGACACAGCCAAGATCGACGCCGCAGCAGCAGCCGAGTTGATCACCCAGCGCTTACTCGGTGGAGGCGGCGCGCCCTAATCCGTCGCGCTCAAAGAGTTTCCGCCAACCCCCTCAGCTCTTTCACATCCTGGGCGCGATCGCGCGGGACGATGATGATGGCTTCGGGCGTGGCTACGACAATAAGATCACTCACGCCCGCGACGCAGATCTTCACGCCATCGCTGCGCAGCAAATTGTTCGCGGCGTCAAGCACCACGACGGGCCCATGGATGACGTTACCGGTCGCGTCTTTTGCCGACAGCCGCCAAATTTCGTCCCAAGACCCGACATCCGCCCACCCAATATCACAAGGAACCACCGCCGCGCGCGCGGTCTTTTCCATCACCGCGATATCTAGCGGCGACGCGCGGATTTGCGTGAAGCGTTCGGCGTCAAGCACGATGCGCGCGCCTTTGCGGTTTGCGTGGGCCAAAGCGGCCAACGCGCCTTCGCGAATGTCAGCACTCGCGCCGAACTCTTCGAGCAAGGCGCGTGGGTGGAACAGAAATATGCCGGCGTTCCAGGCGTGGCCGCCGTCCGCGAGGTATTGTTCGGCGACGGCCTGGCTAGGCTTCTCGCGGAAGGAGTCGATCGCGAACACGCCGTCACCAAGCTGGGCGCCGATCCCGATGTAGCCATAGCCGGTGGCCGCGCGCGAGGGTGTGACGCCAAAGGTCACGATGCGTTCGCGCGCGAACAACGCGCCGCGCGCAATTGCGGCGTGGAAAGCGGGGGTGTCAGTGACAACATGGTCGGCGGGGAGGAGCAACACCAAGGCGTCCAAATCGACCTCGCCCGCGACCGCCGCCGCAATCGCGGCGACGGCGGCTGTGTTGCGCGGCGCTGGCTCAAGCACGATCGCCGCGGGCTCAACGCCGGCGGCGGCCAGTTCAGCCTCGACGAGATCCGCGTAACGGTGGTTGCACAGAACGATGGGCGCGCGGAACTCGATCGCCCCCATCCCTCCGACGACCCTACTGACTGTTGCCTGGAACAAGGAATTTTCCCCGCCCAAGACGTGAAACTGCTTGGGCCTGTCCCCCGTCGATACGGGCCAGAGCCGCGTGCCGGCGCCCCCTGACATGATGGCTGGGATGATGCGTTGCGTCATGCGCCCACCCTCGCGCGATTGCTTGCGCGGGGAAAGCCAAACGTGCGAGCAATTGACGTGCACACGATCTTCACCCCGTCAGAGCCCAGCGGCGCAGCTGGTATTGACTTCGACGAAGTGCGGACATGGGTTTTCCAGAGCGCATTGCCGTTCTGGGCCGAACACGGCATCGATCGCCGCCATGGCGGCTTTCTGGAGGAGGTGTCCTTTGAGGGACGCCCCACTGCCTGCGAATTCAAGCGTGTGCGTGTCATCTGTCGGCAAATTTATGTGTTTTCGCACGCGGCGTTGATGGGTTGGCCGCAGGGCGCGGCGCTCTCGGCACGAGGTTGCGATTACCTTATTGAACACGCAAAACTCGGCGAAGGCGCCTGGGCGCGGCGGCTGTCGCGCGCGGGAGCGGTCATCGACCCCACGCCCGACCTCTACGACCTTTCCTTCGTGCTTTACGCGATGGCATGGCGCTTCAGGCTAACGGGCGACCCCGAGGCGCGCCGGTGCGCCGAGGACACGCTCGCATTCATTCAATCAAACTTGCGGGCGCCGCGGGGCGGGTTCTGGCCCTGGCTGCCAGCGCAGGGGCTCCTGCTGCAAAATCCGCACATGCATTTCACCGAGGCTTGCATTGCCGCATTCGAAGCGACCCAAGATCAGCGCTTTCTGGACCAAGCCGGTGAGTTGGTGGACCTTTTCAGAGCCCGTCTTTTTGACGGGCGCAACTTGGGAGAACGCTTCGATGCGACTTGGGGCCGCATCCCCAGTGACGAGGCGCTTGGCTTGGAGCCGGGCCACCACTTCGAGTGGGCGTGGATTCTGGGGCAATACCAGCGGCTCACCGGCGATACCCTTGCTGGCGAAGCGGCGGCGTTGGCCGATTTCGCGGAACGCCTCGGCGTCGATCCAAAATCCGGGGCCGTGTTCGATGCGCTGCACGACAATTGCTCGCCGATGAGGCAAAGCTCGCGCGCATGGCCAAACACCGAGCGCATAAAGGCATGGCTGGCTTTGTTCGAGTTAGGCGGACGTGATCCGTGCGATCCCGTTCGAAGCTCCCTGCGGCTGTTGTTCGACCGCTACTTCGCGGCCCCGGCGGCCGGCGCCTGGATTGATCAATTTGATGGGAACGGCGCGCCACTAGCCCGCGTCGTGCCCGCGTCAATCCTCTATCACTTGTTCCTGGCGTTCGCAGAACTTCTGCGCCTCGAACCCAAGTTAGCGGCGCTAAATCGTCCAGTTCAACCTCCGCGATAAGGTTGGGACCAGAGTTCAAACATCTAGCGTTTTTTTGAACGGCCCGCTCTCCGCCAACGCCTCCGCCTCCTCCGCAACAGCTGGCGTTTCCGCGTCCAGATAATGCGCAACGGCGTGGCGCAAACCAGGGTGCTCGATCCAGTGGGCGCTATACGTCGGCGCCGGCACGTAGCCGCGGGCGCGTTTGTGCTCGCCTTGGGCGCCGGCTTCTACCCTCGGCAGGCCAAGCTCGATTGCGAGTTCGATGGCCTGGTAATAGCAAAGCTCGAAATGGAGAAACGGCACGTCGGCGACACGGCCCCAATAGCGCCCATAGAGCGCATCCCCGCCTATGAGATTAAGCGCCGAGGCTATGGGTTGCCCGTCAACCTCCGCCACGAATAGCACGCAAGCGTCCGCCATGCGCTCACCCAGCAGCGCGAAGAAATCACGGTTGAGATAGGGTTGGCCCCATTTGCGCGAGCCTGTGTCGAGGTAGCAGCGGAAGAAAAAATCCCAATCGCGCGCCTTGATCTCATCGCCGCGCAGCCGCTTGATCGCCACCCCCTCACAGGCGCGCGCGCGTTCACGGCGCACGTTTTTGCGTTTCTGCGCTGAAAGGTCGGCCAAGAAATCCACGAAACACCCATAGTCGCGGTTGAACCAATGATACTGCAGCCCGACGCGCGTCATGTATCCTAGCGGCGTCAGGCGTGCGCAGGTCTCCGCGCTCGCGAAAGTCGCGTGTACGGACGATGCGCCCGCGCGCCGCGCCAAACCAATCGCCGCTTGCGCGAGCGCCGCCTCCACTTCCGCATCACGCGCGAGGATCCGCCGGCCAGGGACGGGCGTGAACGGCACGGCGCATTGCAGCTTTGGATAGTAGCGCCCGCCGGAACGCTGCAACGCATCGGCCCAAGCATGGTCGAACACGTATTCGCCGTAGGAATGGTCCTTGGCGTAGAGCAACATCGCCCCGACTGCTCGGCCCCCCGGGTCGCGCGCAATCAAATGCGCGGGCTGCCATCCCTTGGCGGCGCCAACGCAACCGCTCTCCTCAAGCGCTTGAAGGAAATCCCAGCAGAGAAACGGGTCGAACGGCGCGCCTTGCGGATTGGCGAGGCCGTCCCAAATCGTGCGCTCAACATCCGACAAGTCGCCCAGAACTTGAACACTGAGAGAGCCGGCGCCATCCATGCGCTATTCTAGCTCGAAAATCCCATCCACTTCGACCGCGAAGTTCAACGGCAGATTTGCCGTGCCCACAGCGGAGCGTGCATGGCGGCCTGCGTCGCCGAACACCTGCACCATCAGCTCAGAGCAACCGTTGACGACAATCGGGATCGGATCGAAATCGGGAGTCACGTTGACGAAGCCGCCCAATTTCACCACGCGCTTGACCCTATCAAGATCACCGCCGCACGCGGACTTCACTTGGGCCAGCAGGTTTAGCCCGCACAGGCGCGCCGCGGCCTGACCTTCCTCGACCTCAATCGCGTCGCCGAGCTTGCCCTTGATGCCGCCGGAAGCGTCCACGGACACTTGCCCAGACACGTGCACCAGCTTGCCAGCGATCACATACGGCACATAAGCCGCCACCGGCGCCGGCGGCGTCGGCAAGGTAATGCCCAATTCCTGCAAACGCGCTTCAATCCGGTTCATGACTCAACCCCCTTGAGGCTCCGCGGAATGTGCCGGCGAGGCGCCATCCGTTGATGAAGTATGGCCACTACATGCAACACATCCCGCGCGCCATCCAGGGTCACGTATACATGATGCGACCCGGAGCGGATAATGCTCAGATCCGAGCGGACTTCCGGTCGCGGTTGAATGGGTCGCCCGCCTTCCGCCGCGAGCCGAACCGCCTCGTACAGAGCCCCTATGTACGTGTCCGCCCGCGCCTCGCCCCATTGCCGGCGCGAGAATTGCCAAATCTCGGTCAGTTGCTGTTGCGCTGCCTCAGAGTACTGGACGATCATTCGCGTCCGCGGGCGCCGGCGCGCGCCGTGGAGAGGATTTCGTCAAGGGTAAGCTCCTTGACCCGCCCGGCCTCGATATCCGCGAGGCCGGGCGCCAACGCCGCTCGGATCGCTTCGATTTTGACTTGGTCTTCGACCCAGTCGTCATTTGCGGCACGGCGGACCGCGTCCTCAATCGCGTCGGGGACGGAATTGTAGAGTCCGACCTCGACTTGACCCTCCAAGAAGTCAGCCAGCACAGGCGGCAGTTCGATTTCAATCTTGCCCATGGCGTAACCATACACTGGCGTTGCTCACGCGTCATCACCAATCTCGGCTTGGCGGCGGGGCGGTTAAGCGCGAGCCGTTCAGCGCCAGTTTTGTTCCGACCAACGCCATGTGAGGCCAGAGCAATGAACTCAGCGCCGCCATTTCGCCAATGGGCGAAGGCCAGTCGAGAAAGAGTTCGTCGATGAGGTTGCCGAGGAACAGTCCGTAGTACAGACCCCCGGCAATTAAGGCGCCCATACATAGCAGTACCCCGCGCGCCTTATGCGGCGTTGCGACGTCCGCCAACAACAGCGACGAGACAATCACCGCGTTGATCACGATCAACTCAGGGGGATAGGCGCTCGGTTGGAATGCCAGTCGAATGCGGACGGGCAGTGGCGTGCCGAAGCTCATTCCCTGCGGAAAAATGAAATCGGCTAGCCAACTACCCGCGACCAAGCAGAAGAAAACAGCCGGGAACCAGAAGATTGCACGACGCAGCTTGTCATTTTGCGCCATCATTCGTCATCCTCCCGCGCCTTCAGCGTCCGTCCTGTCACCACCGCGTCCTTGCCGTACTTGCCGCGCGCCTTGGCAATGGCGGCTTCGGCGGCGGCGCGCTTGGGGGTTTCAGTATCAAGCAGATCGCCCTTGTCGGCGTCGGCGGCGGGGCTGAAATCCGCGATGCCGATGCCGATGAGGCGGAACTTGGTGCGCCCGTCAGCGTCAGCGGCGAGCAATTGGCGCGCGACGTCAAACATGCGCGCGGCGAGCAAGGTCGGCTCGATCAATTGGCGCCGCCTGGTGATGATCTTGAAGCGGGTGTCGCGAAGTTTCAGCGTCAGCGTGCGTCCCGCCGTTTCGCACGCACGCGCTCGAGCCGCCACCTTTTCGCACAACGGCCAAAGGATGTCCTCCAACGCTTCGATGTCGGCGATGTCCTCGAAGAACGTCGTTTCGGCGGAGATGCTCTTGCGCTCGCCTTCGGGATCGACGCGGCGATTGTCGTTGGCGATCGACAGCGCATGCAAATGCCCGCCCCAATCGCCATAAAGTCCGCGCATTCGCGCTTCGCCAGCTTCGCGAATGTCGCCAATGCGTTTCAAACCGTTACGCTCGAGCGCGGCCGCGCCAGCGGGGCCGACGCCCGGCAGCGTCGATACCGAACGCGGCGCCAGAAAAGCGAGCGCCTCGCCGCGCCCGATCACGCAAAACCCGCGCGGCTTGTCGAGATCGGAAGCGGTTTTGGCGAGGAACTTGTTGAACGAGAGGCCAATCGAGACCGTGAGGTTGCGTTCTTGCCAGATGCGATTTTGCAGCTTGATCAGGGATTGGGCGGCCACCCCGCCATGCAGGGCTTCGGTGCCGGAAAGGTCCATGAAGGCTTCGTCGATGGAGATTGGCTCCACCAGGGGGGTCAAGTCCTGCATCATGCAGCGGATGATGCGGCCTTCCTCGACATATTTGCGCATGTTGCCGTGGACGACCTTTGCGTGTGGGCACAATTTGAGCGCCTTGAACATCGGCATGGCGGAGCGAACACCGTACGCGCGCGCGACATAGCAACATGTGGAAACAACGCCCCGCTTGCCGCCGCCAACGATGACGGGGTGGGGTTGCAGGCTGGGATCGTCGCGTTTTTCGATCGAAGCGTAAAACGCGTCGCAGTCCAGATGCGCGAGCGAAAGCTGGCCGAGTTCGGCGTGCTCAAGCGCCTGCTCTTCGCCGCAGGCGCAGCGAGGCGCATCGTTGATACGCGCGCAGGCGCGGCAGAGGATCAAGGACTATGGACCGCCGGCGCCCTCGCCGACCAACGTCGTGCATGCCGGCGAGGCGCCGGCGTTCCGAATTTAATCCAGCTCACATCGCTTCCTCCGGGTTGAACAGCCACGCCGCGCCGCGCACGCCCGATGAATCGCCGTGCATGTTCTTCACCACCTTCGCGGCAACGAAATCGGAGAACACGTGCGCGATCAGCTTGCCGCGGATGCTGGGATAAAGCGCGTCCACGTTTGACACGCCGCCGCCGAACACGATCACATCGGGATCGAGGATATCCATCATGACAGCGAGCCCGCGCGCGATTTTGTCGGCCAGGTCATCGAGCGCGACGCGCGCTTGGGCGTCGCCAGTCCGCGCCGCCATGTCAGCGTCGCGCGCGCCCATGCCGGACCAGCGCTTGAAGCCGGAGCCGGAGATCCAGGTCTCCAGACACCCCCAGCGACCGCACCAGCAGCGCACCGGCGGCTCATCGGCGCGGGCCCATGGCAGCGGCGTATGCCCCCATTCGCCGCCGATGCCGCTTGCGCCCTCAATGACCTTGCCGTCCACCACCACGCCGCCGCCGCAGCCGGTGCCAAGGATGACGCCGAACACAATGCGCGCGCCAGCAGCTGCCCCGTCCACCGCCTCCGACAAGGCAAAACAATTGGCGTCGTTCTCGATCCGCACCGGGCGCTCCAGCACGGCCCTCAGGTCCTCCCAAAACGGTTTGCCGTTGAGCCACACCGAGTTCGCATTTCGCACCAGGCCGGTGAGCGGCGAGAGCGATCCTGGCATGGCGACGCCGATGGCGGCGGCGCGCGTGCCCGCTGCCTGTTCGATTCGCGCGGTCAGTTCGGCGACGGCGCGTACGGCGGCCTGGTAATTCCCAGGATTGGGCACACGCTCGCGCACACGAATTTCGCCTTGGGAATCAAGCAGCGCCGCCTCAATCTTGGCGCCGCCGAAATCCACTCCCAAGCGCATGCGCCAAACCTCAATACTCTGTTAACGACAAGCGCGAGATTGCTGCTTTTGCCAAGGGTTGTTAAGGCCTTGGCGCTATAAGGCGGGAGCGCGTGCCGCGACGCCTCTCTTGGCGCCAGCGGGCCGCGAGGCAAAGCGGGATATGGCCAAGACAGTTCTCATCGTCGAAGACAGCGAACTCAATATGAGGCTGTTTAACGACCTGCTCGAAGCCTTTGGCTATCGCACGATCAAGACCAAGGACGGGCGCCAGGCGCTGCCGCTGGCGCGTGAGCACAAGCCTGACCTCATCGTTTTGGACATTCAGCTGCCGGAAATTTCGGGTCTCGAAATCACCGACAGGCTGAAGAAGGACCCGCTGCTCAAGTCGATTCCGGTCGTGGCCGTCACCGCCTTCGCGATGCGCGGCGACGAGCAGAAAATTCTGGCCGCCGGCTGCGACGCCTACCTCTCCAAGCCGATCTCGGTGACCACTTTTCTGGAAACCATCCGACGATTCATCGGGTAGGAGCCGGCTTTGAGCGCGCGCATCCTCGTTGTCGATGACCTTGAGGCCAACCGGCGGCTGTTGCAGGCCAAGCTCGGCGCCGAATACTACGAAGTATTGACCGCGCGCCGCGGCGAAGAAGGCGTGCAGCTGGCCAAGCGCGAGCGCCCCGATCTCATCTTGCTCGACGTGATGATGCCGGGCGGCATCGATGGCTTTGAAGCGTGCCGGCGGCTCAAGGCGCAGCCCGAGACCCGCCACATCCCCGTCGTGATCATCACCACGCTCGATGACCGCGCCAACCGCGTGCGAGGGCTGCAAGCGGGGGCCGAGGAATTCCTCACCAAGCCCATCGACGACGTACAATTGATGGCGCGGGTGAAAAGCCTGGTGAGCCTGAAAGTCGTCACCGACGAACTGCGCGCGCGCGAAGCCAGCGGCAAGCGGCTTGGGGTTATCGGCGAGGACCGCGTCGATCCCGTCGAGCAGCATCGCCTGGTGGTGGGGAATGTTTTGGTCATCGATGACAACGCCAATCAGATTGGCCGCATCAAGAGCGCCCTTGGCGTTGAGCACCGCGTTTGCGTGCTTGGCGCGGAGGAGCCCTTGGGGCCGCCCGATCTGGTCGTGGTTTCCATCACCGCGAAGAGTTTTGACGGCTTTCGCGTGATCGCCCGCATGCGCTCGGGCGAGCCGACGCGGCATTTGCCGATCCTCGCCGTGGTCGATCCCGACGACCGCGCCCGCGCTGTGCGCGCACTTGAACTCGGCGCCCATGACATCATCGTCCGCCCCATTGACGAAGAGGAGATCGTCGCCCGCGCCCGCACCTTGATGCGCCGCAAGCGTTACATGGATTCCATGCGCGCGCGCCTCGACGAGGGGCTTGAACTCGCCATCACCGATCAACTCACCGGGCTCTATAATCGCCGCTTCCTGTTCAGCCAGCTGACCCCGCTTGTGCAGCGCGCGCAATGCGGCGGCGACGCGGTAGCGACGATGATCATCGACATCGATCACTTCAAGCGCTGCAACGACACTTATGGCCACGATGTCGGTGATGCTGTGTTGCAGGAATTCGCCGCCCGCGTCGCCACCAATGTGCGCCCTTCGGACTTCGCCTGCCGCATGGGCGGCGAGGAATTCGCCGTCATCATGCCGCGCACCAATGGCGACACCGCCTGCCTCGCGGCCGAGCGCCTGCGCCGGCAAGTGTGCGCCGCGCCGTTCCGCGCACCTGGGCTCGATGAACCGCTGGAGATAACCTGCTCCATCGGCGTGGCCTGCTCCGAACACGCCGAAGACACCGCGGAATCCCTACTCAAACGCGCCGACGAAGGCCTCTACGAGGCCAAACGCTCCGGTCGCAATCGCGTTATCGGCAAGACACCCTCGCGCGCGGCCTGAAGCCTGCCGTGAACGGCCCTGTTCAGCGCCAGCGCCTATGGTATGAGTCACCCCGTTTGGAGCGTTTCATGAATTTCGTCCCGGTCGCCGAAGCGCCAGCGCGCAGGACTGGCCAAATCAAGATCCACGACCCGACCGAAGCGTTCGCCGGCATGCGCGTGGCGGGCCGGCTTGCCGCCTCGTGCCTTGACATGCTGGTGGGCGAAGCGCGCGAAGGCGTCACCACCGCCCGGCTCGATGATCTCGCGCGTCAGTTCGTGCTCGACCAGGGCGCATTGCCGGCGTGCGTGTTCTATCGCGGCTACCGCCACACCATCTGCACCTCGCTCAACCATGTCGTATGCCACGGCATTCCAGGCGAGCGGGCGCTGCGCGACGGCGACATTATCAACATCGACGTCACATTGATTGTCGATGGCTGGCACGGCGACACTAGCCGTATGTACGCCATCGGCGAAACCCCGCGTAAAGCGCGCCGCCTGATGGACATCACCTACGAGGGGATGATGCGGGGCATCGCCGCGATCAAGCCGGGCGCAAGACTGGGCGACCTCGGCCACGCCATTCAATCCTATGCCGAGGCCGAGCGCTGCGCGGTGGTGCGCGAATTCTGCGGCCACGGTTTGGGACGCGTGTTCCATGACGAGCCCAACATCCTGCACTTCGGCAAGCCGGGCCAAGGCGAGGAATTCAAGCCGGGCATGTTGTTCACGGTTGAGCCGATGCTCAATCTGGGCGCCCCAGGCGTGAAGATATTGGGCGACGGCTGGACCGCCGTGACCAAGGATAAATCGCTCTCCGCTCAGTACGAGCACTCGGTGGGCGTCACGGAAACAGGCGTCGAGATTTTCACGGCGTCGCCGGCGGGGCTCGACCAGCCGCACGTGCTCACGCGCTAGGGGCGGCGATGGCGGGGCGCTCAAGTAAAGGCAAGGGCGAAACCCAAGAGCCGCCGCGTGCTGTCGAAGATTCCGAACTCTTCCCGTTTCGTCTCGACGAGGTCGGACCGCTTATCGTCGCGCGTGCGAAGCCGGCAGGTAAAACGCCAGGCAAGCCGCATTTTCACGATCATCGCTCGCGCTTGCGCAAGCGCTTCGAGGACGCAGGCCCCAGCGCCCTAGCCGATTACGAAGTGCTGGAACTCTTGCTGTTTCGCACCATCCAGCGCCGCGACACAAAACCTTTAGCCAAGGCGCTACTCAAAACATTTGGCGACCTCGCGGCGGTGCTCGCCGCGCCCGTGCAGCGCATCGCCGAAGTGGAGGGCGCGGGGCCGGCGGTCGCGCAAGACCTGAAAATTGTCCAGGCCCTGATCGAGCGAACGGCGCGCGCGCCGCTGACCCAGCGGGCGGTGATTTCGTCGTGGTCGCAGCTTGTGAATTATTGCCGCATGGCGATGGCGCACGAACCACGCGAACAATTTCGTGTGCTGTTTCTCGACGTGAAAAACCAACTCATCGCCGATGAGGTTTTGAACGAAGGGACTATCGATCACGCGCCGGTCTATCCGCGAGAAGTCGCGCGGCGCGCGCTTGAACACTCCGCCGCCGCCATCATCCTCGTGCACAATCATCCTACTCACTGATTTTCGATCATTGTGAGTAACGCTGCATCCCGCTGAAACATCGAGAACTTTTTCGCTCTTGACGGTCGTGCGCTTGAGAACAAAGCGTGTCACTGGGTGCGGTAAAAAACGTGAACAAAAATGCAAACCGCACCCTGTTACGGAGACCAGGGACGTGAGTATTTTAAGCGACGGCGCGATCAAGCAAGCCATCAAGCGGGTGCATTTTACGGGTCGCGAAGAGACCCTTCGGGACGGCGAAGGGCACGGCGTCGGGCGCCTCGCGCTCGTCATCCGGCCTATGCCCAAGCGGATCACCACCGCTTGGATGGCGATCCAGTACCGAGAGAGCAAACCTATCAAGTCGAAGCTTGGGGACTACCCGTCAATGAGCCTCGCCCAGGCGCGCGAAATCTTCGACCGAGACTATGCCGACCTAATTCAGAAGGGTCGCAGCATCAAGACCGCCCAGGACCTCCGGAAGGGCACCGTGGGCGACCTCTTCGACGGCTACACGGAATACCTTCGCATCTCGAACAAGACCTCCTGGAAGGAGGCCAAGAAGGGCCTGGCGAGCATCGCCGACACCCTGGGACGGAATCGGTTGGCGCGGGAGGTCGAGCCGGACGAGATCACCGACATCCTGCGACCGATCTATCAGCGCGGGAAACGGTCGATGGCCGATCACGTCCGCAGCTACGTCCGCTCCGCCTATTCCTGGGCGATGAAGTCCGAACACGATTATCGGAGCACCTCGCCTCGTCGTTTCGGCATCGCCACGAATCCGGCTGCCGGCATTCCGACCGAGCCCAAGATCGTGGGCACGCGCTGGCTCAAGGACTACGAGTTCGTGCATCTCTACCGCTGGCTCGAAAATCCGAGCAGCCCAATTCATCCGCCCTACGCCCGCGCGGTGCGCATCCTCATGCTGACGGGGCAGCGAGTCGAGGAAATCGCCTCATTGCACGAGGACCAATACGACCGCGGCGAACATTTGCTGGATTGGTCGATGACCAAGAACCGGAAGCCGCACACGATCCCCCTGCCGGACCTCGCCGTGGAATTGCTTGAGTCGATCGAGCCCAACAGGCACGGCTGGTTCTTCCCGTCCGCCAAGGATCCAGCGAAGCCCGTCACGCACGGGACGCTCTATGCGTTCATGTGGCGCCAGCGTGAGACCGGCGTCATTCCCTGCGTGACAAATCGTGATCTGCGTCGAACCTGGAAGACGCTCACCGGTCAGGCCGGTATCTCCAAGGAAATTCGCGACAGGATTCAGAACCACACATTGCAGGACGTGAGCTCGAAGAGCTACGACCGCTGGGGTTACATGCCAGAGAAGCGCGCCGCCATGGAAACTTGGGATCGGTTCGTTCGCGACCTACTGGTAAGGCATCAACGCGCAGCAGCCTAGAGCGGTTCCCGCTTTGCGTTACGCATATCCGGCGTGACTGAAGAAAGATTGCGGCAGGACGGACGTCAGCGCGGGTCACACCCCCAAAGCCCGAAGGGGCCGACGGCGCAAGCCGGCGACGGGGTTGACGCGCGCGACCGCCCCCTAAACTTTTGGCTCCATTCGCCCGATTGGAGAGCGTGGAGAACCAACTCCTTCAGGCGCTTCTATGTTTTGCCTTGGGCTGGCTGGCTCGCGCTTGGGCCGGCAGGCGCTTGCCGGGCATAGCCTTCGCCGCGCACGCCATGGCCATGCGCTGGTGGCGCCAGCACCAGCACAAGCGCGGCCGGCCGCGGCTTGATCCGGCGCTCATCGCGCTTATTCGCAGGATCAGCTACGAAAACCCGCTCTGGGGCGCGCCGCGCATTCATGGCGAACTCCTCAAGCTCGGCTTCACGCTCGCCCAATCGAGCGTTTCCAAATATATGCTGCCGCGCAACGGGCGCCCCAGCCAAACCTGGGAAACGTTTCTGCGCAATCACGCCAACGCCATCGCGGCCATCGACCTCTTCACCGTGCTCAGCCTCTCGTTTGAGCGGCTCTACGTCTTCGTCGCGCTCGCTCATGGCGGGCGGCGCATTTTGCATGTGGAGGTGACGAACCACCCCAATGCGACATGGCTTTGCCATGCGCTCAGTCGCGCCGTCGCGAATAAACGGCATTGCACCATCCTGGTGCGTGACAACGATGCGCTGTTCAGCCCCGCGTTTCGCGATCAGATACGCCGCTTGGGGTTAGACGATCGCCCGGCGCGGCCGGCCTCGCCTTGGCAAAACGGCCATGTCGAGCGGCTGATCGGCTCGATCCGGCGAGAATGCCTCGATCACGTTATCATCTTCAGCGCGGCGCATCTGCGCCGCGTGACGGAGGCTTATGTGCGCTACTACAATCAGGATCGGCCGCACCTCGCCTTAGCCAAGGAAACCCCGCTCGGCAGGCCGATCGAGAGGCGCGGACGCATCGTCAGCGACGCAAAAGTTGGCGGCTTGCATCGACGGTACCGGCGGATTCGGTGATTTTGATTTTTCGAAAGCGACAGGCGGCGCCGAGCGCAATCGCAAGCGCACCGCGGCAAAAATCGTCCGATGTCCATCCAAAGGGCAGTCTCATTTGGACCTCCAGGGTTAAGGCGGCGTTGCCCATCGCCCTTGCGCGCGCGCCAGTACGCTCCGACACTTACAAACAACAAGGGATGCCTCCATGGCCGCGACCAACACGATCACGCTTAGGCGCAGGTTCGAAGACCTCATCGGCGACGGCGACCGCCAAGGCGAAGGCGACGACGTAGCGCTCGCCATTCTATTTGCAGCGATCGCCGCGGCGCGCGCTCGCCTGGGTGCAGCCGAAACCGAACGCGCCGTCGGCCGCTTCCTCGCGGGCGAGGCGCCTATGCATTGAGCCCCCACGAACCCTCGCCATCGCCCCCCGCCTCCAACAGGTCCATATCGAATTGCTCAATGCGCCAGCGCTCCGCGGTGCACCACGCCAAATCCAGCATCTCGACCAGTTCCTGCGCGGAGATGTCCTCCGGCGCCATATCATCGATCACGTATTGTTTTAGTGTGGTGATGAGATCAGGCATCGATGCCGCCGAAAGCGCACGCTTCATTGTCCGACTCCCGATGTACGGCGTTGCAGATAATAATTTTCGACGATGGCGACATGCTCGGCGCGGAGATGATCCTGCGTCTGGCCGAGATCGGAGAACTCTCCGTTCAGCCACTCGATCGGATCGCGGCCCTCGATCCATCCGAGCGTTGGGCGATGCACTTGGTAGCCGATCAATTGCTGGGCGCGGCGCGGCAGTTTTCTTGCAATCTCGCGCGGAATGGAGAGCGTGAGCTTCTCACCCTGCTGTAGCCAGCCAAGGTTATAGCTGATGACGGCGCCGCGCCGGATGAACTCGCTTCGATTCGCCCCGCCGCCATGCATCATCGAACCCAACCACAAAATCGCCGAGCCCGCCTTCGCTTCGGCCTGTGTGATCTCATGTGGTTCGGGCCAACGTTCGCCGTCCCAATCGCAAGAGCCCGGTACGAAGCGCGTGGCGCCGTTCTCAAGCGTGAAGTCGTCGATGCAATAGAGTGCGTTGACGAGAAGTTCATACCCCGGCTTGACCCAGAACAGATCCTGATCACGATGGACGACCTGTTCGGGTTCATCGGGACCAATGCCAATCCCTTGCGTGATGTTGACCTGGATCTTGTCGCATCGCGCCGGACCCAAATCATCAGCGATCAGCACGCGCTCGCACAGCGGCAGGATGCGCTCGTGCAGGACAAGTTCTTGCGCGGACTTCGCCTTCGCAAGCAACGCGCCGAAACGGCGGGTGCGGCGGCCAAAGAATGAACCCTCCCCGCCAGGGGCGCGCTCGAACCAAGGATCAAGCTCGCGGCCGAGTTCGCCGAGATAAGCCTCGCTCAAGGCGTTGTCGATGACGAGGACGCCGTCTCGGCGCAATACGGCCAGCTGCTCGTCGAAATCCGCATCGACGGCAAGGTGCGCCACCGTGGCTGCGTTAAACCTCGAAAACCCATCCATCGCGAACCCTCCTCAAGCGCCGGCGCGCAGCAACACACCGCTCGCGGTTTCAGCATCGGCTATTGGCCCCGTCAGGCGCGCGGCGAGTTCCGCCGGTGCGCGGGACTTTGCTTGTGCAGGGAGTTCGATCATCACCGGGTCGCAACGCCCAGCCATGCGCCGCAGTCTCGGCAGCAGCGTGAGGTCGGCGGGGCACAGGCACGCAACGCTCTCGCCTTCTCCGTAACGCACGTTTGGGCCCAGGCGTTGGGGGTTCCACCCGACGCGCGCGGCCATCGGCAACGCCCGCGCTTCCAAAATTCCAGTGTAGCCTTCGACCCCGCGCGAGGCGGCGAATTCGAGCAGCGCGATCGAACTCAAAAGCCGCGCTTCGCGATTAAGACTTTCGCTCCAATCCGGGTGACCCGGCGCGTGACGCGACCATTCCCAGATCGAAGGGCCGGTGGGGATGATATCGCGCGCGTATTCGGGAAAGAGATGCGTCAGCATGTGTGGGCGCCAGCTCGGAATGACGCGGTCGCAGCCCCTGAGCACACCTTCTTTGTCGAGCGCGACAAAATACACTGTGTGCGGCGTGTCGAACTCGTCGATGTCGAGCCCGTCAGGGCTTTCAAGCGCGGACCAGCCGTAATGCTTGGCGAAAATCTCATGGCGGTGCCGGTGCATAGCCTCGATCTCGCCCGGGTAGAGCGCGCGATTCGCGGCCGTGATCACGTGGACATGCATGTTCGCCTCCTTCGCGTGCTGCGTCGAAGTAGGTTCACCAAAGAAGGCGTTGGCGATACCTGTGAAGTCTCACAGGGTGGCCTAGTTCAGAGCGAGATGAGCCCTTGGATGACGGCCTCAATCACAGCCTGCTGGCGTGTTTGCACATTGAGCCGACGGCACGCTTCCTCGATGTGGAAGTTGACGGTGCGCTCGGCGATGCCGACGATCTCGCCGATCTCCCAACTCGACTTCCCCGCGCGCACCCATTGCAGACACTCGCGCTGGCGCGGCGTAAGGCACACGCGCAAGCGTCCCGCTCCGTCAGCGCTGTGCTTCAACCTCATTCCGAACGAGCAATAATAAATCGACAAAAGGCGAAGTGCCGCCTGGTCGGTCGGCGAGAGATCGAGACGCACGCTTGACGTAACCGAAACCGACGCGACGGCGGCGTCGATCTGGTGTAGCGGGGTGACAAAACCGTCCGCAAGGCCGAACTCGCGTGCTTCCCCAAACAGGCGTTTCTCCTCGCCGCCGAGATCGCCGCGCTTTCGGGCCTCCAGCCAATGCATCGGAGACGAACTCATCAGTGCGTGGCAGACGACGCGGTCGTGCAGGTAATGCCGTTGCTGAATGTAATGGGCGCCCCAATCGTCCGGCCACCGGCCGAAATGGTGGACACCCACCTCTTGCCCGCTGGGTTCGCGCATTTGGTCAACGCTGAACCAGCTCATGCCGAACCGAGCAAAAGCCTCGCCCATGATCTGGTCGAGTTCAGCGCCGGTGCGGGCTGCGAAGGCGCGGTCGATCACGTCGAACGCGCCTTGCAGCCGATCCTCGCCCACCAATGCCATGGCCGCAATCATCGCCACTCACTAGAACCGCGCGCGCGCCTGCGGGTAAGCAATCTCTGGTAGCGTTATTTGAGCGATGTCTTGGCGCGAAGCTTGTCGTCGGCGACGAGCGACCGGGCGATCCCGGTCAACACCCGCCGGCCCTCGCCATTGAGTCGGCAGAACAAGTGCGCGATTTGCTGGGCTTCGGGGTCATCGAGCGGGTTGATCTCGGCCGCGCGCTTTTTGTTGTCCTGCGGCAGCAATGTCTCGATGCGCAAGCTGAGCGCGTCGGCGATATCGAGCAACGTGCTGGCAGACACCCGGTTTACGCCCTTCTCGTATTTTTGAACCTGCTGGAAAGTGACGCCGATCGCCTGGCCCAATTGCTCCTGCGACATGCCGACATCTAGCCGACGCGCGCGTACCCGCGCACCGATCTGACGGTCCACATCGGAGGCCGCTCGTGGATCTGGCTTATCGTTTTTCACCATTAGCGCCGCTTTCCCCCACTTGGCGCACTCTGCATGATGGCCAAAAGGCCGAAAGCAACTTGCCCGTGTGGTATTGGCCGGGCGCGAGGGGCTCGATTGGCGCCGGGAATTCGGAGTCGCTTTGTCCCACCGAATCTGAAAGTGGGGTCGCGCTTAAGTTGCGGGTCAATGGCGCGAATATGAAACCCTCTCTACCACTGGACGACCTTGACCGCCGATTGCTCGGCGCGTTGGGGATCAATGCGCGCGCGACAAACCGCGCGCTCGCGAGGTTGCTCGGCCTCTCACCGAGCGCGTCGCTCGCTCGCTTGCGCAGGCTGGAGCGGCGCCGTGTCATCGTCGGCTACACGGTCTTGCTCGGAAACACCATTGTCGCCGCTCGCCAATCTTACTTCGTAGACGTTGAACTTGATGCGCCCCGCGCGGCGCAGCGCCAGTTTGAGGCGCTGCTGCGCGCCGATGCCGACGTCCTCTCGGCGGCGCGCGTTGCTGGCAAGTGCGACTATCTTGTTCGCATGGCGGGGGCCCCGGCCGCCTCGTGGGAGCACTTCGCGAATGCGGCGCAGGTTATTGGCGTGCCCATCCGTCAAGCGCGGATCACGGCCATCGTCGAAGGCATCAAAGGCCAGATCGGCGTCTGATGCACAAGAAGCGCGTCATGTGCGGCCGAAGAGATCGAGCTGATGACGATCCTCGCCTTGCTTTGCTTTCCTCTTGCGTTTGCCCTTGACCGACTTTTCCGCCTTTGAGCCGGATTTTTTGATGAGCTTGTTCACCCGTCGCGCCTTGTCAAATTCGCCTCTGCCGCAATAGCGCTCCATGCTCGCGGCGAGGAGCGGCAGATCCTGCACGCGCCAATACACTCTTCGGCGCACGATTCTTGGCGTCGGGAAGCCCTGAATTGCCGAGTGCAGCGCTCGCCAGACGCCAGTGCGACTGAGGCCCAGCCGGGTTAGCATGGTCTTGTGGGGTATGAGTTCCTCGCTCATGGCCGGTAGGGCCTCAAATTGATGTCTCTGCTCACCAAAACCCGCACCGGCGCACCAGCGGGCACACGTAAGGTCGGTCGCACATCGAGTTCTCGGTCAACGATGCGGGCGCCGACGCGCGAGGCCTCTTGCGCGGACGCATCGCCCACGCTCTGAGAGAGCCCGCTACTCTCCCCGTCCTGCGCTTCGTTCGCGGCAACCGAAAGCACGCCCGAAAGAAGCGAAGCGACCGCGACACGTCCAAGATGATTGTTAACGTCGGCGCCAAGGCCTGACGCGCCAGTTGCATCGGTCGCCTCCATGCCTTGCAAATCGATCGACCACCCGTTCGGCAGAATGAGCCGGTTCCAGGCAATCAGAATGCGCTGATCGCCGTAGCGGCTTTCGGATTGGTAGGTTCCGATGAGACGTGAGCCCTGGGGCACAAGCAGATGATCGCCGGAGCGTGTGTCGTGGATGCCCTCAGTGACTTGCGCGATCACGCGGCCGGGCAGATCAGAAGAGAGCGCGGTGAGGAGCGCCGCCGGGATGATGCTGCCCGCTTGGATCAGATAGCGCGAGCTTGGCGCCGTCAGCGAGGCTTGCAGCACGCTCTCGGAACTGAGCTGCGCGGCCAAGAAACCACCGTGCCTGCCGTCGCCGGACGGTGAAGCGTCAATCCCGCCGCGCGACGCCGCGCGCTCACCAAACAATATGGGAGACGCGCGCGCCGCCGCTTCGGCCTGCTCCGTTGACGATGGGACGCGCGGCGCCATGGCCGCGTCCGCGCCTGGATCGATCTCGACTTGGCCATGGCCGGGCGGCGGACCTGCATCACCCCACAACATATCGCGGGGCGGTTCAAGTTCCGGTTCGAGCGGCGTGAGATTCACGTTTTCGTAGGAAGATGGGGCGGCGCGCACCGAGTCCGGCGCTGTCGGGGTTTGGGTTTCCCCGCCTTGTTGTTCCGCGCCGGGTTGCCCCCGGTCAGTGTCAGACAAGCCAGCGATCAACGCGAACGAAAAAAGCCCGCCGATCACGAGCGCGCCCGCCATCAAGGTTTTGCGCGACAAGCGGCGCGCGCACGGCGGCTCGCCCCGGATCGCAGTGGGCGGCGGCACGTGCGCCTTGGGTCTGGGCGGAACCGGCTCGGCCTCGCCGAGCCCGCCATCGAAGGAAGCGTTCATCGCCGCGCCTCCCGGCTGATGCGCACCACGATTGGATGGCGGTCGCCAAGCCGCAACTCCGCTGCATCGAACAAACGATCGACAACATAGCGATTGCCGCGCACGCGATAATTGACCAATTGCGCTTCCCCGCCATTGCGGATGAAGAGCGGCGGCGCTTCGCTGGTTTCAAGATCGAGCGGAAACTCGATGTAAGTCCGCCGTCCATCGTCAAACACGCGCTGAGGCCGCCAATGCGGCGCGCGCCCGCGCACGGTCTCGATCCGATAGCGGAAATTGAGCGCATCGAGGGTCACCGTCGGTCCAGCCACGCGGCGCGCCAACCCATGTTCCAGATAACGCCAGGCGATCCGCGCCGAATAGGCTTGCCCAGCTGCAACAGCGATCGCCTCAACGAGGTAGGTGCGCCGATCGGTGACCAGCACGATGTTGGTGCGCACGCCCGCCCGCATAGGCTTTACCAACACAATGGTGCGCCCCTCTTCCGCGCCCGCGGCAGGCACGGCCTCCACCATCCACCGGGCGGTGTCGCCGGCGGCCGTCGTCAGCAGCGTCTCGCCCTCCTCCAATTCGATGGTCGAGAGAAATTCCGGCGTCGCGTAGAGTTCAAAGATGGCGCCGGGTGCGTAATCGTAGATGTGGGTCGCATCGACGAACCCGTCCGGTCCGGGCCTCCGGCGCGCGCTGGCATTGGCCGCGGCAAGAGCTGCGGCCGGCGACACCTGTCTGACGCGTGCGCGCGGGGGGCGAACCGGTTCAGGCAGTAAGGTCTGACGCAAGGCGAGATCGTCGCCTGGCTCTGGCGCAAGCGCCCCCACATCCACGGGAATCGTCGCCTCGGGCGGGCTCTGGATATCAAGGGCCGCGGTCGCGCAACCACCTAGGGCAAGAAGCGAGAGTGCAAGTCCGCGAGCGCTCATGGCGCGCCTCCTTGTCCATCATTGATCGCGGGCGTTTCCAGCGACCAAGAGAAATCGGTGATGAAGAGCCCGAGTGGGTTGCGCGCCAACGCATCGGCACGGCGCTGCGGGCGCTGGGTTGTCGTGAAAAGGCCGGTGTATAGAGCGCGCTCGCCTCGCGCGCCGCCGCCACTCGATGTCGCCTCGATCCAGCTCACCTGCCAGGTCGATTCTGAGCGTTGCACAATCGAGCGCACCATGACGGTTCGCGCGCGTTGCCCGACCAGGCTGAACGGATCCTCGTTGCGCGCCTCATCGTTCAGAATCTGCGCCGATTGCGGCGTCAGATATTGGTAAGCTTCAAGCCAATTCTCGCGCAGCACCACCGCATCGGTCGGGACGGCGCGGACGAGACGCACGAAGTGGCCTAGGAAATAGCTCACTTGCGCGTCGGTGGGGGTGTAATTGGCGTTGGCAGGTTCTACCGATAGCACCGAGCCTTCAGGCGAGACCTCCACCACGTGCACGAAGGTGCGCTGCTGCAACGCGACAAGAGTGAGCCCAGCGCCGAGCGCCAACGCCAGAGCCCCGGTCCCCAGCGAAACCACGCGCCAGGTCTCGGCGGCGCGCACGGCCGAACCCATGCGCTGATCCCATTCCTGGGCCGCCCGCTGATACGGCGTATCCGGCGGATCGGCGGCGAAACTCTTCGGCGGTGATCGAAATGGAATGCCCATCTTGTTTGTCCCCTAGCTTCTGCGTTTGGGTTGCATGGTGGAATAGTTCGCGCCGGGCTGCGGGCCGGGCTGGCCGCCGCCTTGGCGTCCGCCGCCGCCGCGCCCGCCGCCACCGCTCGATGTACGCGCGCCGCGCGCTTTGCCCCCGCCGCGACTTGCCCCTGCGCGCTGCATCATCAGGCGCGTGGAGACCGCCAGACCCATGCCAGCGCCAACCGCGGCCATGCCGGTTTGCACCGGTTGCGCGGCCGAGAGCGAGGGCGAACCCTGCATAACTTCCGACGCCAAGGTCGGCGCCAGGAATGAGAGCGCAAATAGCGTGAGGCCAAACAGCATGACATCGAGCGCGCCGCCATTTTCAAGCGTGAGCGTTGCAGGCAGAGCGTCGATGAAGGTAACCGCTCCGCTGGCGACGAAGGCGAGCACGAAGAGGCGAATGGCAGAGGTCGCGACCCATCCGAGCGGGCGCTCCGCCACCCAAGCGGTGCCGGAGAAGACGCCCCACGGCAGAGCCACGAACGCTGCAAGCGATCCAAGCTTGAAAGTGATCAGGCTGACGAAAATCTGGATCGCCAGCACAAAGAAGGCGACCAAGATCACGATCGCCGCCACGAACAAAGTCGCAAGCGTCAAAAAATCAGTGAAGATATTCATCCCCTCGCCCAATTCGAGGGTGCGCCCGAACAGTTCCTTGCCGACGCCCGCCAGGCGCGCGGGGTTATGGAGATCGGCGATAGTCAAGCCGCCGCCGCCCGCTTGCAGCCCAAGCATCGCGCCCGATTGATTGATTGCGGTCGCGAGCGCCTGCCAATTATTTACGAGGAAAGCGAAGAAACCGACGAACAAGACCTTGCGGAAGAAAGGCGCGATCGGCGCCTCGCCGTTGAGCGCCCACATCGCGCCCGCCAGCACCACCGAAATGACGATGAGCGCGTTCAGAACGAACCCCACATCACCCTGGATGAGGCCAAAGCCCGCATCCGCCAGACCCAAAAACCGGTCCAGAAAGGAATTGATCGTGCCGGATTCCATGGGGATCAGAACGCCGAGCGCGCGGGGTCGACCGGCGCCTGTTCGCTGCTGGGGAAAGCCTGGCGGCGGATTTCACGAGCGCGCGCCTCGCGCGCTTCTTGTTCAAGGCGTTCGGCCGCGAGTGCGCGCGATTGGGCGATCTGCAAGACCTGCAGTTCCGCCAATTGGGCCGAGAGCACGCCCAGCATCTGATTGGAGGCTTGGATGGCTGAGGTCTGACCGTTCGCGCCGGCCGAGGCGCCAAGCGCGCGGCGCACTTGGCCTTGGGTTCCGCCGATCGCTTCCGCTGCGCGCGCCTGCTGGCGCATCAAAGCCTCGAGGCTGGTGCGGCTCTCACCCATCCAGGCATCAGATTGCGCGAGGATGTCTTCGAGATTGAGCGACTGGAAGTCGTCTGGGTAGAGCGTCTCGATCTCCTGGGCGATCGAACTTAGATTGTAGCGGACCGCTTGGGCTTGCTCGAACAGTTCACGCGCGTTGCCGATCGCGTCTTCTAGCTCCGGCGCCATTTGCAGATCGAGCGAGGCCAGCATTTGGGCGTCGTTTTGCAGCTGACGAATTTGGTTGTTGACGGTTTGCAAGGCCCGCGTCGCTTGCAGAATGGATTGAGCGTGATTGCTCGGGTCATAGACGATGCGCTGCGCGTGCACTGGCGTAGTGGAAAAGACGGCAACGCCAAAACCCAAGGCGATCGCGGTCGCCGCGCTCCAAAGGGCGCTGCGTTTGCGGCGGACAGAATTTGAAACCCATGTCATGACGTAAGCTCCTCTTCAGCGGCGGCAGCGGCGGGTTGCGGTTGAGGTGGCGCGCGCAGCGCAGGCGCATTGAAGCGCGCGACGGCGTCGGCGGCTGCAGCGAGACCGCGGGCGCGCAGCCAAGCTTCCGCAAAGCGCGCTGGCCCCACATCCTTCAGCACCCGATCGATGGCCGCGTGGTCCTCCGGACGCGAGGCGCCCAAAAACGCGAGCGCCGCCGCTCCCAGATCGAGATCGATGAGCCGCGCCCCTTTGCGGGTCTGCACGTAATAGTCGCGCTTGGGTGCAGCCTCGGCAATGATCTGGATCTGGCGTGAGTTGAGGCCGAGCCCCGCATAGAATTGTGCGGTCCTTGGTTCACGAGCGCGATCATTGGCGAGGAAGATGCGGGTCGGGCAGGCCTCAGCGATGGTGGCGCCAATGCCAGAGCCTTCAACGTCGGCCAATTCCTGCGTGGCGAAGACAACGGCGACGTTTCGTTTGCGCAGCGTTTTGAGCCAAGCCTGGATTTGCCCCGCGAACGCGCCGTCGCGCAGATAAGCCCAGGCTTCATCGAGGACGAGGAGCGTGGGGCGCCCGTCAAAGCGACGTTCGAGCGCGCGAACCAGCACCGGCAGCAGTGCCGCCAGCGCATCGCCGGCACGCAGCAATTCACCCATCTCGAAAGCTATGACATCGCGATCCAAGGTCGGATCGGCGCTCGCATCCAAGAGCCGCCCATAAGGACCGTCGTGGGTGTAGGGCTCGAGCGCTTGGCGCAGTTCATGGTCCTGCAGTAGGCCAGCCAGCACTGAGAGCGTGCGTTCTTCGCGGGCGCGCCCGCCCAGTACGCCGAGCGCGCGCCAGATTTCATCACGCCGCGAGGGATCGATCTCGGCCTTGGCGCGCACGAAGAGATCGATGAGCCAGTCACGCGCCCAGGCGCGCGCGGCGGGTTGATCGCAATCGCCCAAAGGCTGGAAAGCGATGCCTTCGCCCTCTTCCATCAGATCGATGAAAGCGCCGCCCAGTCCCAAGGTCAGAGCACGCACGGAGCGGCCCGCATCGAGGACGAACACTTGCGCGCCCGTATAACGGCGCCATTGCGCGGCAAGAGCGCCCAGCAGCACCGATTTGCCCGCGCCCGTCGGTCCGACGATCAAGCTATGCCCCACATCACCATGATGAAGGTTCAAGCGAAACGGGGTTGCGCCGTCGGTCGCGGCCAGCATCAGCGCGCCCGCGGGCGCCCCAGGGCGAGCGAAGTGGCGATTCTCAGGCGCCCCTGCCCACACCGCCGACAATGGCAGAATGTGCGCGAGTGACGGCGTCAGCAGCATCGGACGGCGAAGGTCGGCGTAGGCCTGTCCCGGCAATGACCCAAGCCATGCTTCAACCGCATTGATGCCCTCAACCGCGGTGACGAAACCCAGGCCATCGGCGGCTTGTTGCACCAGGCGCACCGCCTCATTGGCGCCCGCCTCGCTCTCCTCAGCGATCGTGATGGTGAGCGTGACGAAGCCAGCGCCACAGCCCTGACCTTGCAGGTCCTGCAGCGCGAGGTCCGCATCTTCGGCTTGCCCGCCGGCATCATTGTCGATGAGCACTGCTTCCTCGCGGAACAGCGCCTCGCGCAGTAGGGTCATGAGCCCCTTGCGCTTGGAGAACCAGCGCTTGCGGATTTTCTCGATTTCGCGGCGCGCATCCTCGCGATCGAGCGGCAGATAGCGCGTCACCCAGCGATAGGCGATCGGCAGCCGATTGAGCGCATCGAGCAGGCCGGGCTCGGTCTCGCTCACATAGGCACGCACGGAGACGACGCGCAGGTGCTTGGCCCCCAGCATAGGTTGGGTCCCTCCCAGAAGCGGGGCGTCGGCGATGAGCGCGTCGATGTGAAATGGGACGCGTGGGACCACGACACGATGGGGGCGATCAGAGACGGCGCCATGCAAGAAGGTGAGTGTCTCTTCGTCGTCCAAAAAGCGCGCTTCAGCAAAGACGAGCTCCAACAGATCAAGGATCGTGTTGGTCTCGGCGATAAACTGATCGAGGCAGGCGCGATAGTCGATCGACTTGGGCCCGGCGCTGTCGAACAACGCCGCCTCCAAGCGCCCCTTGCCCTCGCTCGGCGGCAGGCACGTCAGCGTCAGGAAATAGCGGCTCTCAAAGCGCTGTCCCGCCGCCTCAAAGGCCTGGCGGCGTTCTTCGTCGATGAGCCACGACAACGCTTCTGGCCATGTCGCGTCCGGATAAGCTCCGGCTGGCGCCCGGCGCGCCTCAATGTGCAGACACCAGCCCGAGCCCAGGCGCTTCAGCGCATTGTCGAGCCGCTTGGCCGCACCCATCAATTCCGCGTCGGTCGAAGAATCGAGATCGGGACCGCGGAATTGAAGCGTGCGTTGGAACGCGCCGTCCTTGTTCAAGATGATCCCGGGCGCGACGATGCCCGCCCAGGGCAGCCAATCGGCGAGCTTTGCGTTGGTGTCGCGGTAGGACCTGAGGTCGAGCACGCATCACACTCCGAAAAAAGGGGGCTTGGCCATGGCGCGCGGCCAGGTGTCGAGAAACCAGGGATCGCGGTGCGCAGCGTAAGCGCCGGCGATTTGGATGATTGCCCACAAGGGCGCGCCGATCAGAGGCTGTTGCAGCCCGAAAGCGATGGCCGCTCCTACGGTGGCATTGAGGATGGCGAAGGCCCGCGGCACGCCGCCCATCAGGATGGGCCGCGTGAGCGCGGTGTGGAGCGGCAGCACATAGCCTTCAGGGAGCGCATTCATGGGGCTCAGATCACCGCACCGCCGGCAAAGCCGAAGAAGTCCATGAAAAAGCTCACCGCCGCGAACATGATGGCGATGCCCAAGCCTACGAAGGCGAGCTTCCTGACCCCGCCCCCGCCTTCGGAGAAAATGATGGTGATGCCGGCGATGACGATGGCGATCACGGCGGCTGCGCGCGCAACGGGTCCGGTGATGGAATCGACGATCTGTTGCAGAGGCCCTTCCCAGGGCATGCCGGAGCCCGCGGCGAAGGCCGGACTGCTCACGCTCACAAGCGCAAAAGTAAACGCCGCGGCGCGCACGAGACTTTCCGGTCTAATTTTCATGTCGGAGCTCCTTCTGGGTTGGGTTCAGACGCGCATGCGCCCTTCTTCCTCGGATCGAGGATTTCGCTGATGCGCCGGCCGTCGCGCGTACGCACAATGTGGACGATGAGATCGATCGACGAAGTGATGAGCCGCGTTGCGGGAAGAGGCGCCGCTTCACCGCAGAGATCTTCGAGCCGCGCCAACGCATCGGCGGCGGAATTGGCGTGCAGCGTCAAAAGCCCGCCGGGATGGCCTGTATTCCAGGCTTTCAAGACTTCGAGCGCTGCCCCATCGCGCACCTCGCCGACAATGATGCGATCGGGGCGGAGCCTGAGCGACATTTGCACAAGGTCGCGCAAGCCCACGATAGGCGGCGTGCGTTTGGTCAGAAGCGCCACGCAATCGGGCGCGCCGCATTGAAGCTCGGCATTGTCTTCCAGGATGAGCACGCGCGCGGCCTGGAAACCAGGCTCGGCCAAAAGCGCGTTGAGCAAAGTCGTCTTGCCCGACCCCGTGCCGCCAGAGACCACGATGTTGAGCCGTTCAGCGACGGCGCCGCGGAGCTGGTCGGCTTGACGCTCGCTTGCGATCCCAGACGCCACATAATCGGCGAGCGTGAAAACATGGGCGGGGCGCTTGCGAATAGCGAGCACCGGCGCGCTTACCAACGGCGCCACCATGGCCTGCACGCGCGACTGCGACCCCGGCAGCGTGGCGGCAAGGAAAGGCCGCTCACGCGTGACGGTCTCACCCGCTTCGCTGGCGAGGATGCGGATCGCCGCTTCCCTTTCGGCTATGGTGAGGCGCACTTGCGTTTCGACAATCCCACGGCCGATCGTATCCAGGCGAAGTATTCCGTCGGCATTGACGAGCGCTTCGACCACGGCGCCGTCGTTCAAGGCCGCGGCGATGGCGGGGCCTAATGCGCGCCCAAGCGCATCGAGCCTGCGCTGATGGGAGAGCGTGATGGGCTCGTTCATGGCGCGCCCTCGGCTTCTAACTCGCTGGCGAGGCGCGGGGCGCTCTCCTGCTCGGCTGGGAAGGCGCCATTGGCGACGGAGCGACCCGGATTGAGCCCTTGGGCGACAAAATCCAGAAACCGCTCGAAGCGAGCCTCAGCGCTGGCGGCGGCGGCTTCCTCGATCTCTTCATCGACCGGGGGATTGTGCTCAAGCCAGATGCGGATGAAGAGCAGCAAGCTCTCCTTCAAGATCAGCTGATCGCCAATCACCTTGTCCATGCGCGCTTCGACCCGGTTGAGTTGGCGCCGCTGGGTCTCATTAGACGCTTCAGGCGCAAGGCCGACTTTCGAACGCAACGCCTCGGCGATGACGCTGGAGATCGAGCGCTTTTGGTCTTGGGCGTAACGCTCGACGGCAGCCGCAAGTTCGGCCGGCAAATGCGCTTTCATGGTGCGAAGGTTCATCTGCGCGCGCTCCTCAAAGTCCGTAAAGCCGCGGGCCGACATCGCTCGCGGCATTGCTTTCGGCAGCCGCGTCAGCGCCTGCGAGCGTGCTCGGATGGGGACCGCTGACGCCGGCGCGCGCGCGTTCGGAGATAGAGAGCCCAGGCAGATCGGGTTGCAGCGGTTTTGGTTTGGCTGTTCGGGCCTTGGCGACACGCACGGTTCCGGCGGCGTCCTTTTCAAGAAACCCAAGCGGGGCCACATCGCTCCAGTCGTGGGCCACGGGCGCGTGAGGGCGTGGCTCTGGCGGCGCAGGCAAGAGGCGGGCGCGAAACACGCCTTCGGTGTCGAAGCGCAATTTCTTGGCGCGGATGGGCTTGGCGCCCGAGACGAAGATCAATTCCTCGTCGCGCTTCAGGCCGCGCACATCGCCTGGCAACAAGAGCGGGCGGCGCTCCTCGCGCAGGGTCGTCGTGCCTTCGCGGAAAAGGAGACTGCCCGGGCGCTTCAGGCTCTCCTGCGGGCGGAGCTCATAGAGCTCGCCCGCCATCGCCGAGATAGACTTGGCCGTTTCGATGTCGGCGGCGGCGAAGGCCGTCACCACATGCACGTTGTCGAGGATGACGTTATCGCGGCCATAGGCGCGGGTGATGTGATTGAGCGACTGGCAGACCAGATAGGCCTTGAGCCCATAGCCTGCAAATGCGCCCATCATGGTCTCGAAGAACACCATCTTGCCCAAGGCGGGAAATTCATCGAGCACCAGCAGCAGTGGGCGGCGCTTGCGCCGGCCCGCGCCATCGGCGGTCTGGTCTTCCATCAAGGCGCGCGCGGTTTGATTGATGAAAAGGCGCGTCAAAGGCGCAAGCCGCATCGCATCCGATGGCGGGGGTTGCAGGTAGAGCGTCATCGGTCTGTCGGCGCACATGAGATCGCCGATGCGGAAATCCGATGTGGCTGTGTTGGCGGCGACCAATTCATCGGCGAACAGCCCAAAGAAGCTCTCAGCCGTCGCCTTGATGCCAGACCGCATCCGCACTTCGCCCTTCTGATAGGACGTGGCCGCATGCTCGACTTCGGGATGGACTTGCGGTTCCTTGGTGATGGGGTGACGGCGATGCAAAGTCGTCGTCATCTCACGAGCGGTTTCATCGAGATGCGCGAGCTTTTCACGTACGACGGCGAGCGTCTTTCGTTCCACCGGCTCTGCATAGAGCACGTGCAGGATGACCCCGTTCAGGACCGCCTTAGCCGAGCGGTCCCAGAAATCCTGGTGGCGACCATCGCCTGCGGGATCGACGATGATCTCGACGATGTTTTGAACATCGCGCACTTCATTGGCGCCGCGCCTGACTTCAAACAGCGGATTGAAGCGGACGCTGTCGGTGCGCGTCGGCGCAAAGCACCGCACCTCACCCAATGCGGCGCGATACCCGGCGGTGCCAGGAAAGCCGTGGCGCGGATCGCCGTGCGCCAGCTCGCCCTTGACATCGAGCACCAAGGCCGAATGCGGCCAGGTGAGAAGCGTCGGGACCACATGGCCACGCCCCTTGCCGGAGCGCGAGGCGCCAACCAGCAAATGATGCTCGGGCCCATCATAGCAGAGCATCTCGCCGTCGAACTTGCCCAGCACCACGCCTTGGCTGGCAAACAGCCCCGCCTCGCTTATTTCGTTGAAATCCGCCCAGGCCTTTTGGCCAAACGGCTTGGCGCGCGCGCTGTCCTTGAAGGCGAGCGCCAAGGCAAGAGCGCCAAGCGCCCACGAGCCGATCAAAATAACATCAGCGACGGCAAAGGGCTTGGGGTAGAAGTCGCGCCAATCATGGCGCCACGCGAAGATGTCGGTGGGCGCATAGATATGGGTTGCGCCAAGAGAAAGCATCGGCGCGCCGAGCGCAGCTTGTTGGGCGAACACATCGGCGATGAAGGCGCTTGCGGCGAACGCGCCCAAAAGCGCGATGCCGAGCGCGGCAATGCCCGCAATGATGTAACGACGCGCCAACATGCGTCCCCCAACATCTCAGCCCATTTGGGCCGAGCCGTTAAGGTCTTGGCAATCGGCGCGCCGCGCTCACACCGCACGAAGTTTCGCATGCGTCAACATCACCGCACAAAGTGCGGCGGCGCGCGGCGCGTGTTTCAATATGACCGAAGCAGCCAAGCCCGACTGAGCCAGGATGCGACAGCGCTTTTACAGCACTTGCAATCCCAAGTGCGTGACCATGGGCTCGAAGTCGCGGTCCTGATGCAGCAACCGATAGCCGTGTCTGATGCAGAAGGCGCCAATGATCAGGTCAATG
>JBEBHQ010000030.1:0-36401 GCA_040080805.1 Terricaulis sp.
CTTTGGGGTCAGCACCGGTTTGCTGGCCTTTGGCCTCTGGCTGGTGCGCCTACCCCTTGCTGAATTCTTTATCGCCGCCGCCCTGGCTGACCGCGGCGCTGAAGCTGATTTCCAGGTCGTGAACCTCGATTTCGACAGCGCCACCCTAAGTAACGTCCGCTTTGGCGCTGAGACCTCCCCAGACGCGGTCATCGCCAGGTTGGAGGCGCATTGGGATTGGCAGGGTGTGACGCCGCAACTTCGGGCGCTCAGAATCCTCGAACCTCGCGTTCGGCTGCGGCTCGACCCGGCGGGGCGCATTTCCGCCGGCGCCCTCGACCGCATCACGGGGCCGGCAAACGCGCGCCGTCCGGCACTGCCCTACATCGAACTAGAAATTGTCGACGGCCAAGCCTTGATCGAAGCGCCCTTCGGCGCGGTGATAGCCGATTTCTACGCTGCTGGCGCATTGGGGAGCGATTTCTCCGCGCTGGCTCGGGTGACCGAAACCTCACGCGGCGGCGGCGCGTACGCACTCGCGCGCGGCGCTGGGGAACTCACTTTGGTGTCGCGAGACGAAACCCTCGCCTTCCACCTTTCCGCTACCGCCGGCGCGCTGGATTGGGCGGGCGCGCACTTCGAGGACGCGACATTCACCGCCATGGGCCGCGCGCCCCTCGATCTCTCAAATTTCGAAGGAGACGCCCGCTGGCGTGTTGGCCTGCTGCAAGCGCCCGGTCTCGAAGCGCGCAGCGCCAACGGCGTCATCAGCGCCGCGGCGCTGACGCGGGCCAACGCGCTGCAGATCACCGATTGGCAGAGCCAAGCGCACGCCAGCGCCGCGCGACTCGAATTTGCCGGCACCGCGCTTCTGAACCCACGCTTTGACGCCAACGGCGAAGGTGTCGGCCCGCACGGACTCGCACAATGGACTCTTAGCGCCGAACGTTTTGCCGGCGCCGCGCTCATCTCGCGCCGCCCGAACGCTTCAGGCGCGCTTACGCTCGGCGCAAATAGCGCCGTCAACGGCGAAGCCAGCGTAACTTTGGCGCAGGCGCAACTGAGCGCCGAAGCACGTCAACGTTTACGGGAATCGCTGCCAGACGTCGCGGGAGCGCCAATCGGGCCGACTTTCGCTGCAGCCAAGCGCGCGCTCGACGCCGCCGCAAACGCATTCGAAGCGACCATCCCACTCTCGATACAAGGCGATTTGAGCGCCTTGCGCGTGCGCTTGGCCGCGCCCGTGGACGCACGTGCGGTGAGCGGCGCACATCTGCGGCTCTCACCCCTGCGCGAAGATGCGCCGGCTTTGGTGTGGCGCTGGCCGGGCGCGGCCCTGCACGGGGCGCTTGCGCTTGAGCTCTCCGGCGGCGGCGCGCCTCATGTTTCACTGCTGCTTGACACGCTCGATTGGCGCCCCGAAGCGCCGCTTGAGGGCGATGGCACATTAACGCTCGCAGACTGGCGCGCCGACGGCGCCGGCATTGCCGCCGACGAACTGGACGTGTCTTTCACGCTCGCGCCGCGCGGTGGCGGGCGCATTGACCTCCGCGGACCCGTTGAAATCAGCGGTCCCCTTGGCGAAGGCGACGTGCGCGGTTTGGTCGCCGCGCTCGACCTCGGCGTCATTTGGGACGCCGGCTGGCGAGTTGTTCCGAACCAAGGGTGCCTGTCGGTGCGCCTCGGCGGCGTTGACGCCGCGGGCCTTTCCTTCAGCAACGGCGCCTTCGCGCTTTGTCCCCACAATGGCGCGCTCATCGCATCTGATGCGCTAGGCAACCTCTCCGGCGGTTTTTCCATCCAGCGCCTGGCGCTCAATGGGCGCATGGCCGGCCCCGACGCCCAACCGGCGCGCCTCGGCGCGACCAATGTGATTGGCCGCTTCAGCGGCCGCCGGGGCGATGTCAACTTGGCCATCGAAGCCGGCGCGCCGACGCTGCGCATTGAGATGGCCGAAGCGCGCGCGCTCGCAATCGCCATGCACCGCCTTACCGCGCGCGCCCAGATCGACGAAACTTGGCGCGTGGAAGGCGCGTTTGAACGCGGCACGCTGGCCGACCCGAGTTTGCCCGGAATGGTGTCGACCATCGCCGGCGTTTGGACCGCCGCGCCCGAAGACGGCAAACCGGTGATCCGCGTTGCTGCTGGCGAGGCGTTGCTCACCGCCAACCGCCCCGAAAGCACCGAGGACCGCGCGCTGTTCAATCCACTTCGCCTCGTCGAGGTCGGCGCGGTGCTCCGCAACGGTCGCATCGACGCCAGCGGAGCTGTCGTGTTGGCGGAACGTGCGCGTCAACTTGCACGTTTCACCGCGTTTCATGAAACCGCCGACGGCGTCGGCGGCGCGCAAATCGTCGCGCAAGACCTGATGTTCGATGAAACATTGCAACCGTTCGAAATCACCGAGCAAGCGCGCGGCATGGTCGACAACGTGCGCGGTCACGCCAGCGTGACCGCTGATATCGCCTGGACACGCGCGGCCATCACCGGCACGGCGCGCGCGCGCTTGGACGGACTCTCGCTGGCCACTTCCACTATTCCGGTTGTGGAAAACGTGCGCGGCGAAGTGTTCTTCGACGATGTGTTCGCGCCCACCACAGCCCCAGGGCAGAACATCACTGTCGGTTTGGTCAATCCAGGCATTGCCGTGCGCGATGGGCGCGTGCGCTTCCAATTGCTCCCAGAGCAACGCGTGTCCATCGAGCAGGCCGAGTTCGACTTCGCCGGCGGCGTGCTGGCGATGTCGCCGACAGTCATTGCGCTTGGCGCGGAGGAAACGCGCTTCGAATTGGCGCTACGTGATGTCGATGCCGCCCGCCTCGTCGCCGACCTCAACCTCCCCGACCTTGCCGCCAGCGGGCGTGTCGAGGGGACGTTTCCCTTGCGCCTAACGCGCCGCAGCGGTTTCATCGAAAACGGCGTACTACGCGCTCAGCCCGGCGGCGGCGCCATCGCTTACACCGGCAATGCCGGCGCAAGCGCCACCGGCCCCGCACGTCTCGCCTTCGACGCGCTGCGAAGCTTCCGCTATGACAACCTCTCACTTACCCTCAATGGCGACCTCTCCGGAGAGGTGGTGTCCCAGATCGCCTTCAGCGGCGAAAACACCGGACAAGCGATGGATCTTGGTCCGGTAGCGCCGATTCCAGGCCTCGGACGCGTTACCGTCCGCGGCGTGCCGTTCGACTTCAACGTCACCGTCACCGCCCCCTTCAGGCGGCTCGCCCAGACCGCCGCTTCGTTCACCGATCCCGGCGCGCTGCTGGACCAGGCCGAGCAGGCCGGAGAGGAACGCGCTGTTGACCCGCCACCCCCGGCGCCCAGATAAGGCAAAGCTTCAGTGAGCGTTCAGGTCGGCGTCGCCAATGTAGCTATGAGGAGTTCGGAGCATGCGAGCACATTTGCTTTCGAGGCCGTTCATTTTGGGGATTGGCGCGGCGATACTCGCAGCTGGCTGCATCCCCGTGCAAATCCAAGCGCCGGACGAACCGATCGAAATCAATCTCAACATCAACATCCGCCAGGAAGTGATCGTGCGCCTCGAACGTGACGCGCAGGAATTGCTTCAAGAGAACTCGGATCTGTTCTGAGGAATTATGCCATGACACGCAAACTCGTCGTCTCCGTCGCCCTGCTCGCCGCCATGGCGTTCGCCGCGCCTGCGTGGTCGCAGCAAACCGACGCCGCGGTGGCGCAGGCGCGCGCCGCCGGCGCTGTCGGCGAACAGGCCGATGGCTTTCTAGGGTTCACGCCCAACGCACAGGTCTCCGCCGATTTGCGCGGACGGGTTGATCAAATCAACATTCGCCGCCGCGCGCTCTACACCCAACGCGCCACCGAACGGAACGTATCGGTCAACGAAATGGCCGCCGCCGTGGCCTGCGAAATTTTCGCGGGCCGTGTGGCGATCGGCGAACGCTACCGCGACGAAGGCGGCGCCTGGCGCCAGCGCACCGCCGCCCAGGCGGTGGCGATGCCAAGCTTCTGCCCGCAATAAAACCTCTACTGCCGCCCCTACTGGCGATTTCGGCGCGTTGGTTTATGGAAGTCCGGGCAAAACAGGGGCCGGACCATGAGCACGCGCGGTGAAGGCGGGGTGGAGAATATCCTGCGCGACGCCCTGCGCGCCTGCCGAAGGCATTTTTCCTTTGTGATTTTGTTCAGCGCCGCGCTGAATCTGCTCTACCTCGCGCCCTCGCTTTACATGTTGCAAGTGTACGACCGCGTGTTGACCTCCGGCGGCATGCTGACTTTGCTTTATTTGTCGGCGGTGTTGCTCGCGAGCCTGGCGACACTTTCCTTCCTCGACGCAGTGCGCATGCATTTGCTCGCGGCGCTCGCCAAGCGCTTCGACAGGCTGGTCGCGCCGCACGTCTTGATGGCGGCGCTGCAGCGCGAGGGCCGCGCGGCGGCGGGCCAGGCGCATGTCTTGCGCGAATTCGACGCGCTGCGCAGCGCCGTGTCGGGCCCGCCGGCCGTGGCCGCCGTCGATGCGCCATGGACGCCGCTCTATATTGGCGTGTGCTTCCTCATCCATCCATGGATTGGCGCGCTGGCGCTCGGCGGCGGAGCCCTGCTGGTGCTGATCGCCTGGGTGAACCAGATGGCGACACACCGTTTGCTCCGCGCCCACGACCAGGCCACCGGCGCCATGTATTCGCTGCAACTCGCCGACAGCGCCCAAGGCGAAACTGCGCGCGCGCTCGGCATGCAAGACGCGCTGGTGCGCAGACAGATGCGGGCGCGCGAAAAAATGTCCGGCGCGCTCAATGCGTCCGCCCGCAGCAGCGCAGGATTTTCCGCCGTCACGAAATTCACGCGGCTGATGCTGCAATCGGCGTCGCTCGGGCTCGGCGCATATTTGGCGCTGCTACAAGAAATGTCACCCGGCGGCATCATTGCGGCGTCGATCCTGGTGGCGCGCGCCTTCGCGCCGCTTGAACTTATCGTCGGCGCGTGGCGTCAATTCGAGCAAGGCAGCCAAGCTTACAAAGTGTTGCGCGACGTGCTGAGCACGCAGGAAGGCAAACGCGATTACACCTCGCTCCCCGATCCCAAGGGCGTGCTCGCGGCGGAGAACGTCAGCGTACGTTCGCCGGGCGGTGAGCGATTCCTGCTCATGGGAGCGAGCTTCCGCGTCGAGCCCGGTGAAATTGTCGGGGTTGTCGGGCCGAGCGGCGCAGGCAAAACAACGTTGATGCGCGCGATTTCCGGGGCGGTTACCCCAGATCAAGGCGCGGTGCGCCTCGATGGCGCGAAGCTGAGCGATTGGTCGCCAGGTGAACTGGGACGCCATATTGGCTATCTGCCGCAAGAAATTGGCCTCTTCGCAGGCACGGTTGGCGAGAACATTGCCCGATTTGGGCAGCCGGATCCTGAGCAAGGCGGCGACATCGACCGCGCGATCGTCGCGGCGGCGGCGGCGGCTGGCGCGCACGACATGATCTTGGGATTGCCACGCGGCTACGACACCGAGATCGGCGCCGGCGGCCGCGGATTGTCCGCTGGCCAATCCCAGCGCGTCGCCTTGGCACGCGCGCTCTATGGCGATCCGATCTTGCTCATCCTTGACGAGCCCAACGCCCATCTCGACGCCGATGGCGAGATTGCACTGGTCAACGCGCTCAAGAGCGCGCGCGAGCGCGGCGCGTCAGCACTCGTGGTGGCGCACCGCGCTGGCTTCATGAACATCGCCGACAAGTTGTTGGTGGTCCAGGATGGGCGTATCGACGCGTTTGGCCCGCGTGAACAAGTCGCCGCGCGGCTTGCGCCTCAGAGCGGTACGCGTCCTGTCGTGGTCAGCTCCTCGGGCGAACCGGCGGGACGGCGCCCATGAGCGCGCAGGCGATCGATTCCGTGGACAGCCGCGAGGATTCCGGGCGCGGGGAAATTCGCCTTGGCCTGGTCGCGCTCCTGGTCTTTTTCGTCGGCTTCGGCGGCTGGGCCGCCTTGGCGCCGCTGGATGCCGCCGTGGTGGCGTCCGGCGTGGTGGTCGTGGCCGGCAACCGCCAGACCGTGCAGCACAGGGATGGCGGCGTGATCTTGCGCCTCGCCGTCGAGGAGGGAGATCATGTCACCCGCGGCCAAGTGCTGATCGAACTCGGCGCGCCGGAATTGGTGTCGCAAGCGCAAGCGCTGTTGTCCCAAGTGGTGGATTTGCAGATGCAGCGCGCGCGCTTGACCGCGGAGCAAAGCGGCGCGCGCCAACTTGCTCTCCCTCCCGAATGGGCGGCGTTGTCGCCCGAAGATCGCGCCGTCGCAGATTCCGCGTTCGAGCGCCACCAACGCGAGGTCGCTGGTGGATCGTGGAGCCCCTACGATGCGCGCATAGCGGGCTATCGCGGCGAGATCGCCTCGATAGGTCAACAAGAACGCTTGTTGGGTGAAGAACTTGCCGGCATGCGCGCGCTTGCCGCGGAGCAAATGGCGCCAATGACGCGCGTGCGTGCGTTGGAGCGCTCACTCGCGGAATTGGGGGGCCGCCGCTCGGAATTGGCGGCTTTAATCGCGTCCACGCAACAGGAACGCTATGAGGAATTGCGCCGGGTTGACGCCAGGTTGGCCGAACTCGCGCCCCAACTTTCCGGCGCGCGCGAACGGCTGGAGCTGACACGTCTGCGCGCGCCTACCGATGGCGCCGTCGTGGGTTTGGCAGTGCACACTGTCGGCGGCGTGGTAAGCCCCGGCGAGCGATTGATGGACATCGTGCCGACAGGGCAGGAATTGATTATCGAGGCCCAAGTCCGCCCCGAGGACGCTGACGATCTTGAGCCAGGTCAGGTCACTGAAGTGCGCATCACTGCGTTTGGCGGACGCAATTTGCCGATCGTTCACGGCGAAGTCCGGCAAGTCTCCGCCGATCGCTTTACCGACGAGCGCACGGGCCTTGCGTATTTCCGCGCCCAAGTCGCGGTGCCGCGCACGGAACTGGAAAAGCTTTCGGCGGCGGGCGGGCGTCGCCTGCGCGCTGGATTATCGGCGCAGATCATCATTCCAACGCGCAAGCGAACCGCGCTGCAATATCTGCTCGAACCTTTCAACCAGACGCTCTGGCGCTCCTTGCGCGAGGAATAGAGACGGCCATGACCTCCGCCCGCACGGTGCTCGGAATTGTTGGCGGCAGCGGCGTCTACGCGATCGACGGGCTTGAGCAATTGCGTGAAGAGCACATAGCGTCGCCCTGGGGCGAGCCTTCGGACGCGCTTCGCTTCGGCGTGCTGCAAGGCGTGGACGTGGTCTTCCTGGCCCGCCACGGGCGCGGCCATCGCCTCTCGCCGTCCGACATCAATTACCGCGCCAATATTGATGCGTTGAAGCGGGCGGGGGTGACCGACCTTATCTCGCTCTCCGCCTGCGGATCGCTGAAAGAGGAATTGTCGCCGGGCACGTTCGTCCTGGTCGATCAATTCATCGATCGCACCTTCGCGCGCGCCAAGAGTTTTTTTGGCGAAGGCATGGTCGCGCACGTGTCCATGGCGCGCCCGGTGTGCCCCAAATTGGCTGATGCGTTGGAACAGGCGGCGGTTGACGAGAGCATTCCCTATCGGCGCGGAGGCACATACCTCGCGATGGAAGGGCCGCAATTCTCGTCGCTGGCGGAATCACGACTCTACCAATCGTGGGGATGCGATGTCGTCGGCATGACGAACATGCCTGAAGCCAAGCTCGCGCGCGAAGCCGAGCTTCCCTATGCGAGCGTGGCGATGGTGACCGATTACGATTGCTGGCATCCTGGGCATGGTCACGTCGAAGTCGCCGCCGTCATTCAAATGCTGCGCGCCAATGGCGAGAAAGCCAACACCCTGATCCGCAGGGTCGCGCCATTGCTGGGGCCAGAACGCAAGCCTTCGCCGCTGGGCATCGAGCGTACGCTCGACACCGCCATGATCACCGCGCCGGAGGCGCGCGATCCGAACCTCTTGGCGAAACTCGATGCAATCGCCGGGCGCGTTCTGCGCCAATCATGATCGCTTCCTTGGCGCTTCGTCAGCGTCGATCCAGTGAAAACTCGTCCGAACCAGCCCCAAACCAGACCCGCCGGGTTCATCCTCAATCAGCAGCGGCCGCACCGGCATGCGGTGCACGATTGTTCCCTGCTTGCCCTCCGTGAGGCTGAACACCGGCAGGTACAATCCCGCCATCAACGGCAATTCGTCGATGCTCAGCTTGAACACGTGCGGCCCCGGCGCGAGCACGTTCGGCGCGGCTTGCTTGGACGCCTCGAAGACGCTGACGAGGATGCCTTCGTTCGAATAAAGCTGCGCCGAGAATGACGGCGCCTCCACGGCCTGCTTCAAATCGAATGAGATCCGCAGCGTCGCGCGCCGCTCAAGCCCCTCGAAATCAACGTCCCACCGCGCATCCAAAGAGGTTAGTTTTTTGCCCTCATTGTAAAACGCACCTAGTGCTTTTCGAAGCGCGAGAGGCAAGTCCTCTGGGCGCTCGTGTGCGTTTTCCAACGCCGCCATTGGGTCTGGCTCATCGGCGGAAGGTTCGGGCGCGACCGGCCCGCCATAACGCAACGTGTCATTCTTGTCCGGGAACTCAAGCCCGGGAGCGCGGCGTAGTTCCGAGACATTCCATGCGTTACGCATGCGGCGAACCTCCGTCGGGGTCCAAAACGTCTCGCACAAATCGTTGTCGTACATGTAATCAATGTGCGCCTTCGGAAACGAAATCGTGTCCCTGAACGCTTGGTATAATTCGTTGTAGTGCTTGTCGGCAGCCTCGTTTTGCCGGATCAAGGATGTCATCGGCATGCCGAAAAATTCGGACATGGCGTCAAGCTTCACTTGATCGGGCGCCTCCGCGCGAATGATGAGGACATGAAACTTATCGTCGCGACGAACGCACCATTGCCGATCAGGGTCGAAGTTGATCTGGCGAAAATCGACGCCTCCAACATCGCGCAGCTCCGCGTCAAACCAATCCAGCACAATGCTGTGGGGGTAGCGATCGAGGAAGTTCTGAATGTGCCAATCCGAATCCACGGCTGCTTTTGCGCTCTTGCTGAAGTGCTCAAGATTTTCAAAATACGCGGAAATGTTGCGCGCGAGCGGGTCGCGAACCAGCGTAACAACGCGGAAGGGCGTCTTGTAAAAATTCCGATCGAAGCCGTGCCGAAAGCGTACGGAGGTGGCGATGTTCGTCGCCAAATCCCGGCCTGCGTACATTTTATTGATCTGGTTCGTCAGGTACCAATCGCTCAGATAGTGGATGTGTATGGTGTCAAAGCCGTGGTGCTTGAGCGTCGCATACACGCTGCTCGACGCGACTTTCCCCACCGTCCACACCAGAACGGGCGGCTCCCAAATATGTGGCCGCAGCGGCTTGCTCATGGCGTCGGTGATGCCCGTATGAGCGGCCCCTATCAAGCGTCCGCCGCTGATTGGCGAAAACCTCGGCTACCGAAACACCGTCCGCGCTGCGCGGACGGTCGCGCGTAAGCCCCGTTTGAGCCAGCCGGGCGCGTTGGGCGCGTTCAGCGCCGCGCCATAGGCCGATTGCACTGCGCGGCGCCAGTAAGCAGCGCGGCCCTGGAGCTGGAAGGAACGCGTCGAAGCCTCCAGCGCCGGCACGCCCGGCAGGCGCCGCGCCGCGAGGGCTGGAATAAACGAGGGTGTGCCCGCGCGGACGCGCGCCCCCTTCCGCTCCGCGGCGGCGATCCAAATCCGCGTCGTTTCGCAATGGAGCGCGTAATAATCCTGGTAGTCGAGCGTGAAGAACCCAGGATGGGCCTCGCGCTGCAGCGCCCGCTCGGCATCGAACGCGGCGCCAGGCGCGTAACGCCAGAAATCATCATGTTCAGCCGCCCGGCGTCCGTCGCAGCCATAAATTCGGATCTCCCGCCCGAGCGCCGCCGCCAGCGGCAGCATCGTCAGCGTGAGCACATTGCGGGTCGCCGTCAGCCAAGGGCGGCGCGCCAAGTTCAAATTCGGCGAAAGCGCATAACGGACGGGAATAGCAATGATCAAGTCGCGCAAGTGCGGCGGCAGAAGCGCCGCGTAAATGTGGGCGTCGCGCGCCTGCACGACAAACCAAGCGCGGTGAACGTCCAACATCTTGCACAATTGCGCCCTGAACGCGGCCGCGTGCAGCGATGGCCCGGCGTGAAATATCGGGTCAATGGCGGTGATAAAGCGTGGTCGCAGTCGCGCCATGAGCGCCTCATCCTTGATCACGCTGTTGCAAACTATGCTCACGCCTTCAGGCAGAGAGTCGATCTCGATGGCGGCGAGGCTTGGCCCCGTTCCAAACACGTGCGCAACCTCCCTGCTTTCTTGCGCAATGGCGGCGGAGAGCCGGGCGCGGCCAATTTCGCCCTCCGCTCGGAATTGAGCATTGAGTTCAGCGCCAAGTTCGATCGCCAGGTCGCCCTCATGCAATTCAGCCGGGTCGAGTACGACGACTTTTCGCGCGCGCCGCAAAACCGGATCCGCCATGCGCGCGCGATCCCAAACAATGACCACATCCGCGGATTCGACATTGGGCGCCGCCACCCATTGCAGGCGCTCTTCAACTGGGCCCGCGCGCGCGAGAAGGCTTTGATCAAGATAGGCCGGCGGCGCGCCCACCGTGGGCGGCGTACCCGCCAATTCAATGTGCGCTATACGCTCGGCAACTGGACCAAAGTAGTGGACCGCCCGCCAGAAACGATCGGTCAACGTCGCGCCATCCTCAAATGCCGGATAATAGGCGAGCGTCAGGCCCATGAAGGGTTACCGCTCTTCAACGCGCTGATCAGCGGTCCTTCCACCATTGCTTTCACCGTTGCCGCGCGTGCGCGCGCGGCGCCCGCCAGCAAGTCCGGGTAGCGCCCGCGCGCTTCCGCCAATGCGCGCGCGAGGCCCTGCGCCCCTTCCGCTGCCAAACCGTTGCCGTGCCCGAGCGCGCCCGCCAACGCCGTACCCACCACGCAAACTACGGGCCGCCCAGCGACCAGCGCATCGACAAGCACACCCGATCCCCGCCGCGCATAACGCTGGGGATCATAGGCCAGCAGCACGACGTGAGCGCGCGCGAGCTCCGCTTCGTAGGCGTCATCGCCAAGGACCGCTGGGAGCAGCGCCACGCTTCCCTCCCGTTCGAGTTGGTTCACGTACCGGCCCAGGCGCGCACGCGCGCCGGGCCTTTGGATTCGAAATTGCACCTTCGGGTCAAGAGACCGCGTCGCCGCGACGATTTCCGGCAGCATATCGAACGCCTTGTCCGCGCGCCCAGCGCCGAGCACCGCGACAACAAACTCATCCTGAGCGGCGGCAGTGCGCGGCGCGCGCACGCGGTACGGCAAAATCTGCCGCGACGCCGGCGCGCCGAGACGACGCTGCAAATCGCCGGCATGTTCATCCAGCTCCGTGTACAGGCTGGGCGGATGCGGCCACTGCATCATATCGCGGATCAATTGAAAGTACGGCGCTTCGGTGCGCGGGCTTAGAAACTCATGCTCCGGGTACATGATCGCCAAGTGCAAACGCGGCCCGGTGGGCACCGCGAAGAAATCACGTTCATCATGAAGGGCGCTCACCATGGCCGGGTCGGCGCCGATGCAGATCACGGCGCGCCAGGTGGTTTGCTCGGCCAATACCGACTTTAGCGACCGCCCTGCCCCGAGCGGCTGGAACAGGTGTTTGAACGCGGCGCCATCCATGGCGTCACCAGCTTTCGGCGCGCGCGGCAGTGCCCGGCCGGCGCCGGGCCGGAGAAAACTGAGCGCGCGCGCCGCGTCAGCAATGGCGCCCCTGCCAGCCCACGCCGCGCCGTAGCGGCTGACCCGAAACGCGTCCTCCAGTCGGTAATCGAAGCGAGGCAAAAACGTCGCATTCGCAGGGATTCGGCTAAACACGCCCCCGCGCGCGCCAGCGAATGCAATCCCTCCGCCAAGCAAATCAGCGAAACCTCGCGCCAGCGGCGCATGGTGCCCACCCGCTCGGCCCAGCGACGGATCGAGATAAAGGAGCTGTCCGCCTTCGCTCACGCCGCCCCCCGCCGCAGCCATGCCGGTTTGACCGGTGTGTGCATGCTCTTTATGAACTCCAGGCGAAACCCCTTGCCTTCCAGACCCGGACACAACCGAGTCTCGCAAGCGGCCGTTTGGCTGCGGGAACGCGAGGCCTCGGCAACATAACTCGCGCAATGGGCGAACAGATGCGGAACGTCTATCTGTATCCGGTGTTCGAGGACAAGGCCTCGTTTGACGAGGTCATGAGCCGGGCTGCCTGGTATTTCGAGCCCTGGCTGGGCGACATCAAAGGCTTTCACATTGGCGCGTCCTTCGACGTTGATCGCGCCATCGCGCGCGACCCAAGTCTTGATCCCAGCATCGCCGCGAAAGCGCCCGCCTTGATGAGCAGGGCCGTCATTCACAACACCTCCGCCACCACCAATGCCTGGCTCGCGAACGACGCCCGGAAAAACGCCGAGCTCTTGCTGATCTGGAAGATGCCGGAGGAGCCCCAGCAGCGCGCGCAAGCGCAATCGCTCTACGAAGCCGTGCGCGCGCGCGGCTGGCTTTCCTACGTTGTCGACAAAGACAACGAGATGTCCCACGGCTGCAATTGGTTGTGGAGTTCAATCACGCTAGCCACCCGCGATGAGCGGGAGCGGCTCAAGGCGGATTCCTACGCCGCCTTGATGCGCTTTGCCGCGCAAGTTCGCTCGCCGCGCGCCTATGTGCTGGGCACCGGACCCAATCTGGAACAAGCCGCCCAGCGCGATTTCAGCGATGGCGATTGCATCATCGCAAATTCCATCATCAAGAACCGCCCTTTGATGGAGCGGCTCAACCCCATCGCGGTGTGCGCGTGCGACCCGATTTTCCATGCCGGCGTATCGCTCTACGCGGCGGAATTCCGCCAAACCCTAATCCAGGCGATGGACGATTTTCCACGCATGTATTTCTTCGCCCCGCACCGGGATGAGAAAATCTATTTGCTCAACCTGCCGCAACGCCTGCACGACAGGTTCATCTTCGTGCCGATCGACACCGCGCCTGGCGTAAAGTGGAATTTTGATCTGCGCCGGGATTTCTACCTTGTTCCAGAAGGCAACGTGCTGACGCAGATGATGCTTCCGATCGCGGCAGCCTTCCATGAGAAGCTCTCGGTGATTGGCTGCGATGGGCGTCCACTCTCGCAGAACACTTATTTCTGGTCGCATCACGCATCATCGCAATTCAACGACCAGATGCAGAATATCCAGGAGGTCCACCCCGCCTTCTTCAAGCTGCGCGACTATGACGACCATTATTCCGAGCATTGCGCCGATACGGCGCGCATCATCGCCAACCTGGAAGACGCGGGCAAAAGGGTCGAATGCCTGACCGATTCCTATATTCCAGCGCTGCGTCAGCGTTACAGCCTCGACCAGCGCCCACTTGGAGATGACGTCGTCGTCGTGTCGATCAATCCCAATTTGCGCAACAATTATGGCCACCTGCTCGGCTATGATGAGGGATTGCGCGAAGCGGCGCGCGCGTCCGGCGCGCACTTTCTCACCTTAGGCTCGAAAAACTTCGACGGCGCCCACGCCGATCTCGACGGGGCGGAAATTCTGATCGAGCCAACCTTCAGCGACAACGTCTACGCCGCGCTGACCCGCAAGCTGCCGGATGTTGATCAATCCGCGGTGCTCAATTTCGAGCGCGAACTCGAAAGCGCCGTCCTTCGTCACAAGCATGAGCACGCCGGCAAGCGGCTCGCCTATTATCTCTACATGGGATCGCTGCCGCATGCGGTCGCCATCGCCAATGTCTGCGCACGCCACCCGAACGTCTCCGCGACGGTCAACACTTTCGGCGAATGCATCATGGACTGCATGCGCGATGGGCACATCGATCAATGGACGGATTTTCTGCGTTCGGCGGCCCAGCAAAAGAACTTCGCGGTGCTGGCGATAACCCCGCAACTCAAGCACGATGTGCGCGAACGGTGCGGGGTCGATCTGCGGCTCTGTCCGCACCCCACCGCCGCCTTTCCAGACGCGCTGTTCGCCGATTGGTTTGCAAAGCTTGAACGCGCGCCTTTGCCAGCCCTGCCTAATCGGCTGGTATTTCCAGGTGGATTCTGGGGCGAGAAGAATTTTGATCTGACCTGCGATATCGCCCGCGCGGCGGCGGGGAAAGGCTATTCCTGCACCGTTCGCACGGGCCCGCTTGAGTCCGCGAACCAACAACAATTGGAGGCGCGCCGCGCCATTGCGCCCCATGCCCGCACCGCTGACGGCGTGCTCGGCGACGATGAATACCGTGCGCTGTTCCAGGACGCCGACATCGCGGTCCTGACCTATCGCCGCGCCGATTGGCGTATGCGCAATTCGAGCGTCGTGATTGATTGCCTTTACGCGGGCCTACCGATGGTGGTCGTCAGCGGCACTTGGCTTTCGGATCTGGTCGAGCAATTCGGCTGCGGCGAAATTGTCGAGGACGAAACTTCGAGCGCATTCATGGCGGCCGTCGAGCGCATAAGGGGCGCCTATTCAACGTACCGCAATCGTACAATCGCCGCCGCGCGCGCTTATCAGTGCGGCAACAGCTTCGCGGAGGTTCTCGCCGTCGCCGTAAGCCCACTCTGGGCGGACGCAGACGAGCCCTTAAACCCCTACGAAGCCGCCGCCATTCCCGCCGCGCTTGATCTTGTGCGCGCCGCCGCCATGACGCACTGCCCCGCGCGCCATGAAGCCTCATCGGAAAGTTCGCCCATGCCGTTCGACGCCACAAACCAAGAGAGCGCACCACTTGTCTTTGCACTGTCGCGCGCGGCCAATTGCATGTTCGAAGAGCTTTCGGTGGCGCGCGCACTGTTGCGGGGCCGCGATCAATCAAAGTGCGTGATGATCGACGTCGGCGCTCACAGCGGCGGCAGCTTTCCGCCCTTCATCGACGCTGGCTGGACCGTCCACGCTTTCGAGCCCGACCCTTCCAATCGCGCCGGCATCCCGAAGCGCTACCTGGACAATCCCCGCTTCATCCTCGATCCGCGCGCTTTGTCGGATAAGGTCCAAGAGGACGTCGCGTTCTTCACTTCGTCCGAAAGCACGGGAATCAGCGGCCTCACCGCCTTTCATAACACGCACGTGGAGACCACACGCGTCTCGACCACGACCTTGGCGAACGTCATCGCCGATCGCGCCATCGATCACATCACTCTGCTCAAAGTTGACACCGAGGGTTTTGACCTCTTCGTCCTGCAAGGCATGGCCTGGGACCGGGTCGCGCCGGAAGTGGTCATCACCGAATACGAGAACAACAAGACCGAACGGCTGGGCTACACCTTCGAGGATCAAATCCGCCTGCTGGAATCGCATGGCTACACCGTGTTCGTGAGCGAATGGTGGCCTATCGTTCGCTACGGCATTCGCCACCATTGGTGTTCGCTCTATCCGGCGGCGCAAAAACGGCCGCCGGCCGCTTCATGGGGGAATCTGATCGCTTTCAAGCGACCGCCGCCGCTTAAAGACATCTATCGCGCCATGTTGGAGGCCGTGGACTTGCCTGGCGACGCGGACACTCTTTCCCAGGCAAACGCGGAGTTCGCCGCGCTCAAGGCGCGCGTGGACGCCATGCCAGATCAGATAGCGCCTCGGCAAACCGCCGCGCCGCAACGCCTCACGCCCACAATTCCCGCGCCACGCGCACCTGGCCCGTTGCAATGGCTGCGCACGCGCGCCACGCCGGGACGCAAAATGCTCGCGCGCGCGGCGGCGCTGGGAATAGTAGGCGCGCTGACTTTGACTGCCGCCGCTTACTGGCTCTGGACCAACCCTGGCGTGGGCCCCACCGTGCGTGGCGCGTTGATTGGCGCCTCCATCGTTGCCTGGATCGGTATTCTCGCGCTGTCAGGCGCGGCGCTGCTTTTCTTAAAGCGCCGCGCGGTTGCGCGTCGCCTCGCTGGCGCACCGGCCCTGCTTAACGTGCTACGCGCAGTAAACGCGTTGCAGAGGCGGCGGCGGCGCGACGCTATCGTCTCCGCGGGGCTGCTCGCCGGCCTGGCCTTGCTGGCTGGCGCAACGCTGGGCGCGGGCGCGACTGGCGGTTTGTCCCCCTGGGTGCTGGCGCCAACGCTGGTCGTCATATTTGCCGCCGCCAGCGCCGTGCTCGCACTTTGGGGCCTTGCGCTGGTGATGGCGTTGATCCGAAGCGAATCCGAAGGCGTGATGGCGCGCAGATACGATCGCTCCCTGGCCCTCGTTCAAAACGACATCGCCGCCCAAGCGCGCGCGCATGATGCAATCCAAACCGAAATGTCCGCCAATTTAGCACGCACGAACAGCAACATTGGAAAAGTCGAACAATCTCTGTTCGAAGCGCAAGGCGCCATCGGAGAGAGGATCAACGAGATCGCCGCGAGCCTCGCCGCGGAGGGGCAGTCTTCGCTCGATGCGCAAGGCGCCATCAGAGAGAAGATCAACGAGATCGCCGCGAGCCTCGCCGCGGATAGGATCGAAACCACACAAATTCAGCAGGCTTTCATCGACGCCAAGAAGGCCCTGACGGAAAGCGTCGATCAGCACGTTGCTGATTTGGCGCTCGAAACCAACAAGCGCTTCGATCGGTTCCGCCGCACCATCGCCGAACTCGACGATGAGTTCCGAAGCGAAATTCTGGCGCGCGTACACGCTTTGCGGCAGGACTTCGAGATCAGCGTTCGCCGTCGTACAGAAGCGGCCAAGGTCGCTGCCATTCATGAAGCAGCGGATCTCATTGAAACAGCGCTTCATCAGCACACCAACGCTGTCATGGCGGCCTCCGCCGAAGAAGCCGCCGATGTCGCCAAAGCGGCCGAGCGGCGCATGTCGGCCCAACTTAATAGCCTGCGTGACGGCATTGATAAGGCCTTCCGCCTCCACAACAACGCCACAAAAAACGCCACGCTCGTGGAAACAGCCAATTTGGTCGCCGAAGCCGAACAGCGCGTGGCCGCGAGACTAAAGAACTTGGGCGAGATCGTGGACGACGCACTCCACCAGCAAACGAAGACGGCCCAGCACGTCCAGGACGCCGCCGGCTTGGCGAAAGACGTAGAGCTGCGCGTGTCCGCGCGCATGGAAGCATTGCGCGAGAGCGCCGATCAAGCTTTGCAGGCTCAAGTCAGCGCAGCGAAGACCGCTGTGATGGAGCAGGCGGCGGACATGATCGCGCAGTCGGAGCAACACGTGACCGCCAGTTTGGGCGAGGTTCGCGAAATCGTCGCCAGCGCCTTGCAGGCGCGCGCCGCCGCCGCGCGCCGCGGCGCCTTGGATGAAGCCGCGAAACTGATCTCCGAGATTGAGCGGCGCGCGGCCGAGCGCGCCGAGGTCTCCCGCGAGCGCCTGCAAACCGTGCTGAGCGAACAGGTGCAGGCCGTGAAGGCCATCGCCGCGGATGGCGCCGCCAACCTTCGCGCCGATTCCGAACGCCTGGTTTCCGAGCGGCTGGCCGAGTTGCCCCAGGCCAACACGTCGCGATTCCTAAATTTCAACCGGCGTCTTACCGATGAATCGGTGGCGCTCTTGCAGCACTGGGCGACGACACTTGGCGTGCAGCGCGATTCCGGCGCACTCGCTTATATGGCTCACCGAATTGAAGGCATGGAAGCCATTGCGCGTGGGCGCCTCGCGGCGTCGGCGGAGACGCAGATCCTGCGAAACCTGGTGGCGCTCTCGGCGCGCACGGAGAAATTCGAGGCTCTGGAAATCGGCACGTTATACGGCCTCGGCGCCGCCGCGCTGATCGAAACCGCGGCGACGCGCTTTGCGTCGGCGCGGCTCACCGTCATTGACCCCTTCGAAGGCTATTATGGAGAAACGCACGATCCCCTGCTCGGCCTGCCGATCACGCGCGCTGGCTTCGAGGCCAACATGCGCCGCCTGGATATCCCGCCAGACGCCTATCGCGTCATTGCTGGTTTCAGCGAGAAAGAAGACACCATCGCCGCCGCGCGCGGCCCCGGCTATAATTTCTTGCTGATCGACGGCGACCATTCCTACGAAGGCGTGCGCCGCGATTTCGAGAATTACGCGCCGATGATCAAGCGTTACGGTTATGTTTTGATCGACGATTATGGCGTCCCGGAGTACGACGGCATTCAACGCTACGTCGACGAGACCTTAAAGCACCACGACCGACTCCAGTTTGTCGGCGCCGCTTTTTCGACGGCGGTGTTTCGAATCTGGCGCAAGCTCGAGGCTTGAACGCCTGCGTGAAAGGGGCGCTCACAAATGCTTCGATTCGTTGACAAGGATGAGTATTGGCAAGCGGAAGATGCCGGCATCTTGAAGCTCGTCGATTACGATCCCGAATATTGGCACATCAAGCAGGTTCAAGACGTGATGGTGCTCAAGTTTTTGGGCGCGCCGCGCGGCAAATCCATCCTGGAGGCTGGCGGCGGCAAATCGCGCGTGCTGGGCACGCTGGCGTCAAGCAATACCTGCACCAACGTCGACGAATTAAAGGGCAAGGATGGCGGCCCAATTCAAGGCCTGGACGCGAAAAATGTGCGCCACATTTTCGCGCGCATCGGCCAAACCCAAGCTCTCATCGCGGATGGCTCCCAAGACTTCGTGTTCTCGATCTCCGTCGTCGAGCATATTCCCGCCAACCAACTTGAAGGCTTCTTCGACGACATCGCGCGCATGCTGGCCCCCGGTGGTCAGATGATCCACCTCATCGATTGCTATTTGCGCGCGCCCAGCGAGGACAATTCCGCCGAGCAATCGCGCTACGATCATTACAAGCAAGTGTTCGACGGCAGGCGCTTTCGCGCCTTCGATCCATCAGCCATTCTAACCCGTGAAGCCATCGGCTTTCACCCGCGCCTCGCCTCCAATCCCGACCGCATCATGAACATGTGGAACCAGGACAATCCCAAAATGCGCCTCGATCGCGTCGAGAGCCAAGGCTGCACCTGGGCCCTGCGCGCAATCAGGGTATGACGCCCAATGCCGCTGTTCCGTTTCGAGCATAGCACCAAACCGCTGGCTCCTGGCCGCGTGTTCTTCGCCCGTCTCGTGGGCAGCATGGCAATCGCGCTAGTGCTGATCGGGGCCGCGCTTGGCATCGGCATGGCGGGCTACCGGATCACCGAACACATGGAGTGGCTGGATGCGTTCTTAAACGCGGCGATGCTGCTCGGCGGCATGGGGCCGGTGGATGCGCTGCAAACCGAGGCGGGAAAGTTGTTCGCGGGCTTCTACGCGCTCTTCTGCGGGCTGCTAATCGTTGTGGCGTCCGGCGTTATCCTCGCGCCGATCTTGCACCGCGTGTTGCACGCGCTGCACGCCGACGCCGACTAACCTACCACCCGTAATTAAAACTCACGCTCACCCGCGCGCGTTTGGATTCGTTCATCGGCACTTCGTGGCGCAGGAAACTTTCCCACATCACCACGTCGCCGGCGCGGGGATCTATGTACACGAAGGTCTGCGCATCCTCGGGCGCGTCTTCGGTGCGCGGGGGCGCGGCCATCATCAGCGGCAGGCGCGGGTCTTCGAACTTGAGCGCGGACGAGCCGGGCGGGGTATGCACGTAATACGTGCCGCTCAGCACCGAATGGGGATGCACATGGCCCGTATGCACGCCGCCGGGCTCCAGCACGTTGATCCAGATTGAATCGAGCGTCAGCTTGCCGCCATCTAGGTCAAGATGCAGCGACCGGGCGAACGCGGTTGCGTGACGGTCGAGCGATTTTTTCAATCCGCCAAAGGTGGGATCGCGCGTGGGCAGGTCGTCGAGCGAGGCGTAGGAGGTGTAGCCCTTGTAGCCGTTCTCGCGGCTCCAACGCCTTCCCGCCAAATCCTCCTTGGCGATGACCCGGCAGGCGGCCGCGAGGTCGCGATTGAGGGCGACCGCGCCTTCGAGTCGGGCACGGTAGAGCTTGGTTACGAAAAGGGTCGAGATGTCCGCCATGGAATGAGCTTAAACCGCGCCGGCGCCGGCCGGTCCAAAACTTTCACCCCAAAAAAAGACGCCCCCGCGAACGGGGGCGTCAGGAGCATCCGGCTGGGAGGCGTCGGACGCAAGGTCAAGACTTTAAACGGTAACGAGCTACCGGGCAGATGCCGTTTGCAGCGCCGGCGTGATGGTCGCGATTGTCAGTTCGCCATCGCCGCGGGTGACATCGCAACGCACGTTTTGCAGGTTTCCGTTACGCCAAACGTCCAGGTCGACCCGCACCGCGCGGGGTCGCACCCGGACCTGGTCAAGCCGCACCTCGGAAGCGGCGGCGCCGGCCTGGGCGCTCACTTCGGCCCTGCAAAGCCGGATCGCCGCGCTACGGTCGCTCACATCATTGGCGACAGCCACGCTTGGCGCCGCAAGCAGCGCGCCGAAAACGATGGCTGATAAAACGAACTTACGCATACTATCCTCCGCGATGTTCAAGACCAGCCAGAACTATGACGACCGGTCTATTCCGAAATTAGTAATAGACCGGTCATCATACAAGGACTAGGATGCAGTCATGGCGAAAATTTCATCCGCCCGTGAGGACATGCTTTCCGCCGCCACCGAACTTTTCCGCGCGCGCGGCTATGAGGGCGTGGGCGTGGCCGAATTGTTGGAGAAGGCAGGCGCCCCGCGCGGCTCGCTCTATTTTCATTTTCCAGGCGGAAAGGAACAGATCGGCGCCGAAGTGGTCGAACGCGTCGGCCGCAACGTCGCCGTGCGCTTCCGCCAATTGCACGAATCCGGCGTCGATCTTGACAGCTTCATCGAGCGCATCTTCAAAACCACCGCCAAGGAATCCAGGGACCGCAGCTACAAGGCGACCTGCCCCATGGCCGTCATCGCTGCCGAAATTGATGCCGATAACCCCAAGCTTGCCGCCGCCGTGCGCAACGTTTTCGTGTCGTGGGAAACCGAAATCGCCGAGGCCGCGCGCGCGCGCGGCATGAATGCGAAGGACGCTGGAGTATTCGCCTCCGCGCTCATAAGCGCCATGGAAGGCGCGTTCATCGTTTCCAAGGCGCAGGGTTCATCCACCGCCCACGTCAACGCTTCGCGCGCGATCAGGGCGCTGGCTGCGGCGATAATGGCGAGCTAACGGCACGTGAGTGTGTTAGTCTCCAGGCATGCGCCTCAACCAAGTCACCGCCGCCGCCGCCGATCTCGATGCGTCGATTGCGTTCTACGAAACGCTTGGTCTCAAGCTGATCGTGAAGAGCGAGCACTATGCGCGCTTTGAATTGCCGGAAGGCGAAGCGACGTTTTCGCTGCACCTCCGCGACGGGCAGATCCCGCGCGACAACGCGCCGCAAATCTATTTCGAGTGCGCCAACGTTGACGCCGAAGTAGCGCGGCTCGAGCGGGCTGGATTTGCGTTCGAACACGCGCCGAAACTGCAGACCTGGCTCTGGCGCGAAGCTTGGCTAAGAGATCCCGCCGGCAACGCGATTTGCCTGTTCACCGCCGGCATAAACCGCACGCATCCGCCGTGGCGGCTGCCAGATTAACGCCTTGCTTCTGGCGCGCTGACGGCGGCGGCGGATTGATTGTGCGCCAACACACCGATCAGGAATTCCAGCACTGTTGCTGTCCTGTCCCCAGGCGCCGCGCCCTCGCAACGTCGCTGCGGCGTTGGGTCGTAGCAAAACCGGCTCGCGGATTGGCCAGCTGAATAGCGCCTGCCGACATAGGTCACCGTGGCGGTATATTCTCGTTCGGTTTCGCGCGTGGCGGGTACGATGCGCAGCAGCGGCGAAAATTGTTCGCGGGTTCCGGGCGCGACAATATCGAGGCGCGCGACGAACGTGTCCGTCGGAGGTTGGTTTGGCTCCAGCTGGTCGCGACGCAACAACTCGCCGAGATAATACACCATGTCATCGAGCGAGCGCAGATGCAGCGTGTAGCGTGTGGCGCCGATCATGAGCGCGACGGGGCACGCCCCATCGGCGCCAGGGCGCACGGCGCGCGCTTGTCGCCGCAAGCGCTCGTCTTGCGCGCGCGTGGCGGGATTTTCATAGATCGCGACAGGCTGGCAAGTTCCGCGCCGCGCCACTGGCGCGGTTTGAGGGAACTCCTTCAATTGGGCCGACATTTCGCGCACGCGGCGCACGAACGCGCACCCGCCTTCGACGCTTGGCCTTTCATAAAGCGGACCTTGGCAATTCTGCGAGATGGTCGCCGCGCTGTTGTAGAGTGTCTGCCTCGGCGCGCTGCCGAGCGGCGTTATCTCCATGCGATCCACGAGTAGGATCAAAAGCATGTCGCGGTTCCAGCCCGTCTCCCAATAGCGCCTGAACACGGTATCAGGCGTCGGCCTGAGCGCGATGTTTGAATAGGCCGTGGTATCGAAGGGTTCGACCTTGTATTCTGGTTCGAGCGTCGATGCGCTTTCGATGCTGAACGCACCGCCGCCCCATTCCTGACCCAACCTGCCCAATGGCAAATCACTCACACCCACCGAGCCGGTGCGCGAATCGGGCGCTGCATTGCTGAACCCGCTCATCGACATGTATTGGCGCGGTTGGCGATTGTAGGCGCGCAAGATGTTGAGCAGGATCTGGCCCGAGATCGCGGCGCTGTAGGCTTCGTTGTAGGCGATTGCGTCGTCGCTGATCCTCCGCGACAGCGCTTCGCGATCCTGCTGACGGCGCGCTTCGGTGACCGCGCAGCCGGCGAGCGCAAGAGCGGCGATAAACCACCCGGCGGCGCGCGCGACGCGATGACCCATGGTGACCCTCCCAGGTCCGCAACTGCACTCCGGTTTTCTCCAGCGCGGGAGGCTTCTCCCCCATTCGGCGAAGTTCAGTTGCGATTTCCCCTCTCCGGAACGGGTTGCGATTCGCTGGCGTCTCCGCTTCAACATCGCGCATGGAACGTCTGCTCGAAGGGTATCGCGTTTACCGAGAACGGCGCTGGCCGGAGCTTCGGGTGCTGCACCGGCGGCTGGCTGAAAGCGGCCAGGCGCCGCGCACGTTGGTAATTGCCTGCTCCGACAGCCGGGTCGACCCGGCGACCATTTTCAATTCCGGCCCTGGAGAGCTGTTCGTCATTCGCAACGTCGCCAATTTGGCCCCTCCCTTTGAGCAAGGGGCTGGATTTCACGGCGTTAGCGCAGCGATCGAATTCGCCGTGCTCCAACTCAAGGTGCAAACTGTCTTGGTGCTCGGCCACGCGCAATGTGGTGGTGTCGCGGCGGCGCTGGAGGACCGGCCACGCAACCCGCATTCCTTCCTGGACGCTTGGGTAAGCCTCTTGGACCCCGCCAAACAACGCATCGCCGGCCGGCCTGGGGACGCGCCCACGGCGCTCGAATATGAATCCATTCGCGTCACCCTTGAGAATTTGGCGACCTTTCCATTCATCGCCGAGGCCATCGCCGAGCGCGGACTAGAGCTCGTGGGGGCTCGTTACGGGGTGGCGGACGGTGGTTTGGAGCTGTTCGACGCGGCCACCGGCGCCTTCAATCCTGTTCTTTGACGCGAATTCACCGTGATTACCGCTTAAATCCCTGTGCCAAGTTGAAACGTCCGTGCTATTGGCCCCAAAGTCGCATGGGGCCTGAGGCGGGGGACGCAAGGAAACGTCATGGCGGACGTGCTCATAGTTTGTGTTCGCGAGGACGAGCCTCAAGCAAAGGCGCTCGCAGATATGTTCGAGGCAGCCGGCTTTAGTATAGGCGGCGCGCCTTCCAACGACGGCGCTTTGCGCTCAAGCGGCGCGGGCATCGTGGTCTGGTCGCAGGCTTCGATCCGGTCCCGCCCATTCCTTGACGCAGCGCAGCGTGTAATCAATGCCGGCAAGGCGGTCGTGGCGAGCTTGATTGAGCCGCCGCCCCCCTCCAGCATTGGCAGTTCGCCGGCGTTTGACCTTTCAGGCTGGGACGGCGACCCCAACGATCCTGCTCTTGATCCCTTGTTCTTCGCTGTCGATCGCATGGTGAATTCGGCGCGCGCGGCTGTTGGCGGCGGCGCTGCGACCCAAGAGGAAGAGTACGAACCCCCGCCGCCTCGGGCCGCGCCCGTATCGGCGCGTTCAACGCCCGCGCCGCGCCGTGGCGGGCCCTCGGTTGAGCATCTGGGCGCCGAGGCCGAGTTGTGGCGGTCGATCCGCGAGAGCCGCGAACCGGCCGATTTCATGGATTATCTGGCCCGCTACGGCCCCGATGGCGCGTTCGCGGATGTCGCCGAACTGCGCTTGAAGCAATTGACTGACGCGCCGCGCGCGCCGGCTCGCAGCGCAGCGCCAGCACCGGCCTCGCGCCCGATGGCGCCCCGCCCCGCCGCACGCATGGAGCCGCAAGCGCCGCGCCGCGCCGAGGCGCCACGGCGCATGGAAGTTACGGTCGCCGCGCCTCCGCGCCGGCCCCCTGCCGAACGCAGTTTCGATCGCGCCGAGCTGCATGAGCCGCCCCGCGCCGACGGCGGAGGTCTGCGCGCCTTTGTCCTGATCGCGCTGCTTGGCGGCGCCGCGGTCGCTGGATTGTATTTCGGCGGCGGCATACCCGGCATCGGCGCCCCGTCGCCCGAAGACCAAACAGCAGAAGTCAGCGCGCCGCCTGCGCTGGACGGCGCAGTGCAAGCGGCCCCGTTGGACAGCGCGGAACCCGACAGTTTCTCGCTCTCTGACGCCGCCGCCCCGCGCCCGACGCAAACCGCAGCCCGGCGCGAACCGCGCCCGCCAGTCGAAAACCCGGATGAGCCTCCGCCCACGCCTGTAACATCATGGGGAGTTGGCGGACCTGCATCGCTTCTGCCGTCAACCCAACCCGCGGCCACCACACCAAACACCATCATTCCGCTTACGCCGCCAGCGACCCCGCCGACTGACATCGCCGTTACCGCTCCTCCGGTAACCGCGCGCGTTCCGGTCGCGACAGTCGGTTGGGCGCAACGGCCTTCAGCACGCCGGGTTGCGGAGCTTTATCCTGATCGCGCCGCGCGCGCGGGTGTCGGCGGGCGCGTCCAGCTTGACTGCACGGTGCAAGCGAACTTGACCGCCGCGTGCGCCATCGCGTCGGAAACGCCGGCTGACATGGGGTTTGGCCGCGCCGCACTCAGCGCATCGACTGCCTATCGCGCGCAGCCGACGCTATCGAACGGCGCCAGCTCGATCGGCGCGCGCGCGCGCATCGGCATGAACTTCCAGCCGCCATCGGAATAAAAACGGGGCGGCCTCACTGAGAAGCCGCCCCGAATTTTCGCGACGCCCGGTTTAGCGGGTAATACGCAGCGCGCCGATGCCCGTGCCGATAGCGTCAAAGGCTTGCAGCAATTCGGCCTGACTGTCGGCGTGATAGAAGTGCGTCCCGTCCTGGGTAGCGCAATCCTGCAACAACGTGTCGGCCGTGCCGCCGGCGGTGATGCGGAAGCCGATGGTGTAGATTTCGACGCCGGTCGCCTTGATGACCGTGCACAATTCCGCTTGGCGGGTGTTGAAATAATTCACCATGGTTGACGACGAACTGATGCCGTTGCGGCGGAACGCGGAGGCGAGCGCTGGGCCCCACGTCACGGTCGAACCGCTGACGGTAGGCACTTGCGCGGTTTGGTATGAGCTCCAGAGCCCGCGATAGCTGTGCCCATTGTACTCTGACATCAACGCGCTGTTGTTGCCGCCTTCCACGGTGTTGTCGCCGTCGGTGAACAATACGATCACCTTGCGCACCGGGTCGTTCGGATCGTTATAGGGCCGGCCCTGAGCGAACGGCGCGCCAGGAGAGATGACGCGCCACGCCCAAGCCAGCCCCGGATTCTGATTGGTATAGCCGTCAGCGACCATGTTGTTGATGGCGTCAGTGACGGTGGTCTCATTCGTTGTGAGCGGCACAATCGGCTGGAGTGGGCAGCCGCGATTGGGGCCGCGCCCGGTCACGCTAGCGACGACGCTCGCCGGCACGCCGGAGCGATACTTGTAAACCGAAAGGCTGCGCACGACTTGCGCTGCGGTGTTGGCGCTCCAACTGGGGCTGCCCGAAAGCTGCAGCGGATTGGTCGTGTCGTAGGTCGTCGACGTGATCCAGTTGTTTCTCGGTGAGGAGACATCGCCGCCGTCATCGAGCGCAAAGTAGGGCACGAACATGGTTCCCGGCACGCTCGTGCTCGGCGCGGCATCGTCGATATCGTATGGTTCTGGACGCTCTTCGACACACCCGCGCCATTGCGCTGAAGCCGGCAGATTCGCGTACAACGACCACATATTCACCTGCTGCGGCGAGAAGGCGTAGCAACGGCCGGTATTCGTGTAGGGAGAAGGATTGCTGCCGCTGCCCTTGATCCAGCGCACCGCGAAACCGCCATATGTCGAGGGATATTTGGTTGCGTCCGTGCAAGCGCCGCCTGTGGTGGCGCGGTAGCCAAGATAGCGGCCCTCCAGCATGACGCCGTTGTGGGGATTGGTGTCGGTGGTATCGATCCATTGGGTGTTCGATGAACCGATATTAACCTGCGCGTTGAACGGCACCACCCCGACCGATACGGTGTCGCCGTCAAGGCTGAGCAGAAACTGCGCCAGCGTCACGGCCCCCTCACGCAGCGTGTCCATGTCGTTGGACATGGAGCCGGTGTTGTCGAGCGCCAGCACCACTTCGATCGGGGGGCTGGCGTCAGCCTGTGCTTCGGCGGCGACGGAGACCTCCCAGTCACCGTCGCGGATGATGCTCGCCAAGCTCAGGGGCATCGGCAGGCTCGCTTCGACGCGGTGTCCACCGGTATCTAATTGGACCAGAGAGAATATGGCGCCCTCGGCAAAATCGCCCATCTCGGCGTCAAAGAAGGCTTGCGCCGCCGCCTCGCGTTCGCTGATCGGTCGGTTTGAGCTCCGCTCCGCCACCAGAGCCGCGCCATCGACAGCGTTCTGCATGTGCGACCGCAGCGCCTGGGCGCGAGTGAAATCGACGGTGAGGCCGATGAGGCCCACCAGGACGGTGCCCATCAGCCCCCACATCATGGCGACGTTGCCGCTGCGGCTGCGTGCGAACGCGCCTGCCCGGTCAGACCCAAACCACCGCCCGATACCCATTTTTCCCGCCTTAAAACGGAGTGTTAGAGGCTCCCACTTCTACGCGAGCGGCGTTAATGGCCGATTTGCCGGATTGGTGAACGGAGCGATTTTCCTTGCGTCAGAGGCCGAATTAGATATTATTCTGATATCATAATGCTTGCACAAGGGAAGTCTTCATGACCGCCGCGCCGCTCAACCGCACCCAAGAACGCATCGCCGGCACCTCAAACGGCGGACTAATGTTGCTCGTGTCGCTGATCCTGTTCGGGGCAATGATCTGGTCGCTGGTAGACCTGATCGGCAAGGAATCGCCGGCCACCGGATTGATCATGGTCACGGTGACGACCGCCTTCCTGCTGGCGATCACCGGCTTCTATACCCTGCAACCCAACGAAGCCGCCGCGCTTACACTTTTCGGTAACTATAAAGGCACCGACCGCAAACCCGGCTTGCGCTGGGTGCTGCCCTGGTACAAGCGCACCAAGATTTCCCTGCGCGTACGCAACGTCACTGGCCAGACGCTGAAGGTTAACGACAAACGCGGCAACCCGATCGAGATCGCCGCTGTGGTGGTGTGGCGCGTCACCGATACGGCGCGCGCGCTGTTCGATGTCGATTCCTACCAGCGCTTCGTCGATATTCAGATCGAGACTGCGGTGCGGGAAATCGCCTCGCACTTCGCCTACGACCATGCCGAACACGAAGAGCCGACCTTGCGCGCCAATGCCGACCAAGTATCGGCGCTGCTACGAGACAAATTGCAGGAGCGCACCTCCGTCGCCGGCGTGGTGGTGGACGAAACCAAGCTGAGCCACTTAGCCTACGCGCCCGAAATCGCCGGCGCCATGCTGCGCCGCCAGCAAGCCGAAGCCGTGCTCGCCGCGCGCCGCTACATCGTGCAAGGCGCGGTGGAGATGGTCCAGCACGCGCTGGAGCAACTCTCTGAACGCGACATCGTCAAGCTCGACGACGAACGCCGCGCAGCCATGGTGTCGAATTTGCTGGTCGTGCTCTGCGGCGATCGCGACGCGCAGCCGGTGGTGAACGCCGGGACGATCTATTCGTGATGCGCTCCAATCACGCATACGCGCCCGTCATCCCGGGCACGCCGAAGACGGAACCCGGGACCCAGGAGATCGTAAGGCTAGGCGTGTGGCCCCTGGGTCCCGGATCGCGCTCCGCGCGTCCGGGATGACGGAGAGGTTTCGTGGCCTCTGAACGCAAATCCTTCGCCCTGCGCCTCGATCCAGCGCTGTTCGATGCGCTCGCGCGCCTCGCCAGCGCCGACCTGCGCAGCGTCAACGCGGAGATCGAGTATCTGTTGCGCGAAGCCCTACGCGCGCGGGGGGTGCGGATCGAGACGCCGCAATCGAACGACAACGAAAGAGACGACGCATGACGGCGATGTCCACGACCAAGAAGTCAATCGTCTTCCTGGTGCTCGCGTTTGCGATCAGTTGGGCCATTGTCGGCGCGGGTGCGGCGATGGGCGCTGCGACAACGCCTCAGATCGCCATCCTCACCATGATTGCGATGATGTACGGCCCCTCGATCGCGGCGGTGATTTGCGCTTTCGCGTTCGAGAAAGGCCGCCGGCGAGATGCGTTGGGATTGCGCTTCGGCGTCAATTGGTGGTGGCTCGTCGCTTGGGGAATCGCGCTCGTCATCGCTTTCGGCTCGACGCTCGTCACCGTGCTCGCGGGCAAGGCGGAATTTATTGATCTTGGCGCCAATTACATCGCGCAGGCGCGCATCGCCATGCCGGAGCAAACCGCCGCGCTTGACCAAGCCGCCGGCATGCCCGGTTTGAGCTGGATCATCCTTGCGCAGGCGACGATCCTGGGTGCGCTGATCAACACGCCATTGTTGGTCATCTCCGAGGAGCTTGGCTGGCGCGGCTATCTCTACGATCTGTGGCGGCGCTTCGGGTTCTGGCGCACGACGCTGGCGACGGGCTTTTTCTGGGGCCTGTGGCACGCACCAGCGATTTACCTGTTCGGCCTGAACTACCCCGACAACCGCCTGATCGGCATTCCGCTGTTCATCGCCTTCTGCATGCTGTTCTCGGCGCCGTTCACGCTAGTGCGCGACCGCGGCAAGTCAGTAGTGGCCGCCGCCATCTTGCACGGAACCAGCAACGCCGTTGGCGGGGTCGCCGCACTGTGCATGAGCCAAATCGTGTTTCCATGGAACGGCGTTGTCGGAATTGGCGGGTTTGCAATGCTGACGCTGGTCGCTCTCGGCTCATGGCTCATCGCGGGCGCACGCACGCCCTTGCCCAGCAGCGCCGCGCCCGCTAAGCACGCGTGATCCGCCAAATGGATCGATTCCCAGCCGCTAACGCGGGCGGAGAGCCATGCCGAAACGTACTGATATCAAATCGATCCTGATCATCGGCGCGGGGCCGATCATTATCGGTCAGGCGTGCGAGTTCGATTATTCCGGCGTGCAGGCGGTGAAGGCGCTGAAGGCCGAGGGCTACCGGGTCATCCTGGTCAATTCCAACCCGGCCACCATCATGACTGATCCGGAACTGGCCGACGCGACGTACATCGAACCGATCAATCCGGAGATGGTCGAGAAGATCATCGCGCTGGAGAAGCCCGACGCACTGCTCCCCACCATGGGCGGGCAGACCGCGCTCAATTGCGCGCTGACGCTCGATCGCACCGGCGTGCTGGCGAAATACGGCGTCGAGATGATCGGCGCCAAGGCCGACGTGATCGAGAAGGCCGAGCACCGACAGAAATTCCGCGATGCGATGGACAAGATCGGGCTCGAATCCCCGCGCTCGCGTTTGTGCAACACAATGGACGACGCGCTTGCAGCGCTTGACCATGTGCAGCTGCCTTCGATCATTCGCCCGTCGCTGACGCTGGGCGGCTTGGGCGGCGGGGTCGCCTACAATGTCGAGGAGTTCAAGGAAATCGTCGAGCGCGGGCTCGCCGCTTCGCCGATCACCGAAGTGCTGGTGGAAGAGAGTATCATCGGCTGGAAAGAGTACGAGATGGAAGTTGTGCGCGACAAAGCGGACAATTGCATCATCATCTGCTCGATCGAAAACATTGATCCGATGGGCGTGCACACTGGCGATTCCATCACAGTGGCCCCGGCGCTGACGCTGAGTGACCGCGAGTATCAAATGATGCGCAACGCCTCCATCGCGGTGCTGCGCGAGATCGGCGTCGAAACCGGCGGCTCCAATGTTCAGTTCGCGGTGAACCCCAAGGACGGCCGCCTGGTGGTGATCGAGATGAACCCGCGCGTGTCTCGCTCCTCGGCGCTGGCGTCGAAGGCCACCGGCTTTCCCATCGCCAAGGTCGCCGCCAAGCTCGCAATTGGCTATACGCTTGATGAAATCGCCAACGACATCACTGGCGGGGCGATGCCGGCGAGTTTCGAGCCGACCATCGATTACGTTGTCACCAAGATTCCGCGCTTCGCCTTCGAACGTTTCCAGGGCGCCGACACGACGCTGACGACGTCGATGAAATCCGTTGGCGAAGCCATGGCGATTGGGCGCACGTTTCAAGAAAGCCTGCAGAAGGCCTTGCGTTCGCTCGATACCGGCCTGATGGGCTTTGATGAAATTCCAATCGAAGGCGCCGCGGACGAAGATCAAGGCCGCGGCGCGGTGCGCGCGCGCTTGGTGGCGCCGAAGGCGGACCGCTTGCTCGTGGTCGCCGAAGCACTGCGGCGGGGCTTGAGCGTCGAGGAGATTTGCGCCGCCACTCACTACGATCCCTGGTTCGTGCGCCAGATCGAAGAAATCATCGCAAGTGAAGCACAAGTGCGCGCCAATGGGCTGCCCAAGGATGCAGCCTCGTTCCGCGCACTGAAGGCGCAAGGCTTCGCCGACGCGCGCCTCGCCAAGCTCACCGGCCAACGCGAACGCGATGTGCGCGCCGCCCGCCGCAAGCTCGGCGTGCGCCCCCAATTCAAACGCATCGATTCCTGCGCGGCGGAGTTTCGCGCGAGCACGCCGTATATGTATTCAACCTATGAGACGCCGAGCTATTCCCTTCTCCCCCTTGCGGGGGAGAAGGTGTCAGCGAAGCTGACGGATGAGGGGGCAAGCGCGACGTTGGCGTTTCCTCCCCCTCACCCGACCGCTTCGCGGTCGACCTCTCCCCCGGAAGGGGAAGAGGTGACGTTCATGGTCGCGCCGGAATGCGAGTCCGAACCCACCTCGCGCAAGAAGATCATCATTCTTGGCGGCGGTCCCAATCGCATCGGCCAGGGCATCGAGTTCGATTATTGCTGCTGCCACGCCGCTTTTGCCTGCGCCGAGATCAGCGTTGAATCGATCATGATCAATTGCAACCCCGAGACCGTATCGACCGACTATGACACGTCGGACCGACTCTATTTCGAACCGCTCACCACTGAAGATGTGCTTGAGATTTTGGAGACCGAGCAAGCCAACGGCGAAGTGCTCGGCCTCATCGTGCAATTCGGCGGGCAGACGCCGTTGAAGCTGGCGCAGCCGCTCGCCGATGAAGGCGCGCCGATCCTGGGCACCAGCGTCGATGCGATCGATCTCGCCGAGGACCGTGACCGCTTCCAGGCCGTGTTGCGCAAGATCGGACTGAAGCAACCCAACAACACCATCGCCCCTTCGCTGGACGCGGCGCGCGCCGCCGCCGCGCGCATCGGCTATCCGGTGATGTTGCGGCCATCCTACGTGCTTGGGGGCCTCGCCATGCAGATCGCGCACAGCGAAGAGGATTTGGATGAATATGTCGTGCGATTGACGCGCGCGCTTGGCGGGCCCTCCGAGTTCGCTATCTCCGACAAGAAGCCGCTGCTGATCGATTCTTATTTGCGCGACGCGATCGAAGTCGATGTCGACGCGATCTGCGATGGCGAAGAAGTGTTCGTCGCCGGGGTGATGGAGCACATCGAGGAAGCTGGCGTGCATTCCGGCGATAGCGCCTGCGCGCTGCCGCCCTATTCGCTCTCCAAGGATATCATCACCGAGATCGAAGCCGAGACCCGCAAGCTCGCCTTGGCGCTCGAGGTGAAGGGGCTCATCAACATCCAGTTCGCGATCAAGGACGGCGAGATCTTCGTACTCGAAGCCAATCCGCGCGCTTCGCGCACCGCCCCGTTCGTCGCCAAGGCGATTGGCCTGCCGATCGCGGCGATCGCGGCGAAGGTGATGGCGGGCGCGAAATTGTCGGAGCTGAAGCTCAAGCGGCCCGCCCGCGATCATGTCGCGGTCAAGGAAGCCGTGTTCCCGTTCGCGCGCTTTCCTGGCGTCGATCCCGTGCTCGGCCCGGAGATGCGTTCCACCGGGGAGGTCATGGGCCTCGACCGCGACTTCGGCGCGGCGTTCGCCAAGAGCCAGATCGCCTCGGGCGTCAACTTGCCAACAGGGGGCAGCGTTTTCATGTCGGTCAAGAATGCCGACAAACCCGCCCTCGCGCCGCTCGCCCGCGACTTGATCGAACTCGGCTTCCGCGTGCTCGCCACGGGCGGCACAGCCGACTACCTGGCGAGCGCCGGGCTGACAGTGGAGCGGGTCAACAAGGTGGCCGAGGGCCGGCCCCACATTGCCGATTCCATGAAGAACGGGGGGGTTCAGCTCGTCTTCAACACCACCGAAGGGGCCCAATCCTATCGCGACAGCTTTTCCATTCGCAGCACCGCCGTGACCCAAAATATCCCTTATTATACCACCGTGTCCGGGGCCCGGGCCTCGATCCAGGCGATCCGGCGGCTTAAAACCGGCGCCCCGCTTGGCGTCCGCGCGCTTCAAGGCTATGCTTGACGCCAACCGGGACCGGGTACAACCTTCCCTTTCCAAGACGGACATTCAAAACACCCCCATGGAAAAAATACCAATGACCGCCGAGGGTTATCAGGCCCTCGACGCAGAACTGAAGCGTCTCAAGACGGTTGAGCGCCCCTCCGTGATCCAGGCGATCTCGGAAGCGCGCGCCCACGGGGACCTCTCCGAGAACGCCGAGTACCATGCGGCGAAAGAGCGCCAGAGCTTCATCGAGGGACGCCTGCTTGAGCTTGAGGACAAGATCGCGCGCGCGCAGATCATCGATGTCTCCAAGCTCTCGGGCAAACAGGTGAAGTTCGGCGCGACGGTGAATCTGATCGAGGAAGATTCCGGCGACAAGTCGAAGTACAAGATTGTCGGCGAAGACGAGAGCGACGTAAAAGCCGGCAAGGTTTCAATTACTTCGCCAATCGCACGGGCGCTGATTGGCAAGGAAGAAGGCGATGTCGTCGAGGTCATGGCCCCAGGCGGGGCCAAGTCGTACGAGATCGTCAAGGTGAAGTTCCTCTGACCGCCCCATGAGGAGCGTCGGTTTCCAGGCAGCCGAGCCGTTGAACATTTGGGTCGTGACCGACGGTCGTGCCGGCATCGAGAACCAGGCACTTGGGCTGGCCGAGGCAATCGCCAGGCGCACACCGGCACGCCTGATCCCCAAACATGTGCGTCTGCGTACACCCTGGGCGTGGCTGCCCGCGGGCTTTACCCCCGCGCCGAGGCAAGCCCTCTCGGTGGGCTCCGACGCGCTTGAGCCGCCCTGGCCGGACATCTTCATCGGCTGCGGCCGCGCCTCGGTTCCGTTCGCGATGAGCATGCGGGACTGGTCGAACGGGCGGACGTTCGTGGTGCAATTGCAGGACCCCAGGGTCAATCCACGCGAGTTCGATATGGTGGCGCCGCCGATCCATGACGGGCTTGAGGGGCCCAACGTGTTGCCGATTGTCGGCGCTTGCCACCGGGTGACGCCGGAAAAGCTCGACCAAGCAGCGCTCGACTATCCAGACCCGCTCGAAGACCAGCCCTCGCCGCGTTTTGCCGTGCTGATCGGCGGCAAGTCGAAGCGCCAGGATATCAGCGCCAAGCGCGCGCGCGCCATCGCCGACGCGCTTGTCAATGTGCAGCGCGAGACAGGCGGCACGCTGATGGTGACGCTCTCGCGCCGCACCAGAGAGGCCGCGCGTATGCAATTGCGCACTTGGCTCGCACCCCATTGCGCGGTGTTCTATGAGGGCGAAGGGGTCAATCCGTACTTTGCAATGCTGGGCGCGGCCGACCACGTGTTCGTCACCGCCGACAGTGTCAACATGGCCGCCGAAGCCGCTGCGACAGCCAAGCCCATTCATGTGCTGGCCGTCGATGGAGCGCCGGGCAAGCTCAAGGGCTTTCACAAGAGCCTGATGCGGCGCGGTTGCGCGCGGCCGTTCATGGGGCGCTTGGAGACGTGGACCTATCCGCCGCTGCTGGAGACTGACCGCGTTGCCGCCGCCGTGCTCACGGCCTGGGCCGCGCGGGTGCGGTAGAGCCAACCGCACGCAAGCATCGCCGCGAGCGCTCCGGCCAATTGCGCGACAATGAAGCCTGGCGTGTCCTGGGGGCGGATGCCGGCGAAAGTGTCGCTGAGCGCGCGGGCAAGCGTGATCGCCGGGTTGGCGAACGATGTGGACGAGGTCCACCAATAGCCGGCGGCGATGGTGAGCGCGACGGCGGCGGGAACCGCTTCTGGTTTGGCGCGCGACACCAGCAGAATGCATGCGACCAGCGCGAACGTGGCGGCGGCCTCGGAGAGCATTTGCGCGCCGCCCGCGCGGGCGTGCGCGCTGATCTGAATGAGCGGCAGCTCGAACAAGGCATGCGCCAGCATTGCGCCGCCGACGCAGCCGGCGATTTGCGCGAGCGCGTAGAGCAAGCCATCGCCCGCGCCCAACTCCCGCCGCAGCACGGCCACCAAACTCACCGCCGGATTGAAGTGCGCGCCTGACACCGGCCCGAGCGCTGTGATCAGCACGTAGAGAATGGCCGCGGTGGCGCCGGTATTGGCGAGCAGCGCGACGCCGTCATTGCCGCCCGCAAGCGCAACGCCCATCACGCCCGAGCCAATCACGACAGCGGTCAGCACAAGCGAGCCGCCGAATTCGGCGGCCAAGCGTCGGGAGAGGTCCATCGTTCAGGCTTCGCGCGAGGGCGGCGTCTGGTTACGGCCAATGTCATCGAGCCGCTTTTGCAGCGACAGCCGGTCGAGGCCTTCGAACGGCAGGCTGACGAAAATGGAAATGCGATTGCTCAGCCGGCCATAAGCGTCGGCGAACGCTTGCGCGATCTCGATTTCAGAGCCCTCCGCCGCGGCGGGATCGGGGTGGCCCCAATGGGCGCTCATGGGCTGTCCCGGCCATACCGGGCACACTTCGGCCGCGGCGTTGTCGCAAACGGTGAAGACGAAATCGAGCTCCGGCGCACCTTCGCGCGCGAACTCGTTCCAATCCTTGGAGCGGAAAGCGTCTGTCTTGTGGTTCAAGCGTTCGAGCAAGCGCAGAGCGTGGGGATGCACCTCGCCCTTTGGATGCGAGCCCGCGGAATAGGCGTTGAACTTGCCGGCGCCGGCGCGCGACAAGATTGCCTCGGCCATGATCGAGCGCGCGGAATTTCCCGTGCACAGAAACAGTATGTTGTAGGCGCGGTGGGGTTTGGCGCTGACCGGGGCGTTCATGCGGCTCTCCTTTTTTGCTTCCGCGGCGCCGCCGCTGGCGAGCAATCGCGCCCGCCGCAGCATTTTTCGGTGAGAAAACCAACCAGCGCGTTCATCGCGCCAAAGTCGGCGGAGTAAATCAGCAACCGCCCCTCGCGCCGCTGCACGATCAGCCCCGCCCGGTTGAGATGCGCCAAGTGAAACGAGAGCGACGACGCCGGCAGCGACAGCGCCTCGGCAATAGCGCCCGCGGCCCGCCCCTCGGGCCCGGTTTGCACAAGCAGGCGGAACACCGCCAGGCGATGCTGCTGAGCCAAAGCGGCCAAAGCTTCAATGGCGGTGTTGTTTTTCATTTTGATATTTCCAATAACGCCGAGATATCAACCTTGCAAGCGGCGCTCGACAGCGAGAGCGTGTTGCGTTCGGATTGAAACACCACCCATTCCCGGGGCGTTGCAACGCAACGAGCCCGGGACCCATAAACACAATCGGTTCGCGTTTATAGGCCCCGGACTTGCGCGAAGCGCAATCCGGGGATGGGTAAGCTCTCGCGCTTCACCGATCCCAATCGTCGCTGAGCATAATGCGTTCAAGGTCTTTTTCGTCGGCGGGGCATGGGCGCAGATCTGGCGGCATGGATGCGCCGGAGAGCATGGCCTTGCCGACGGCGTTGGCATGGGCGTCGCGTTCGGCGTCCCAGGCTTGAATTTTCAGATCAGTTTCCACGAACTTGGCGATGCGCGCGCGCAATTCGGCGCGCCGCGCCTGTTCCCCCTCCCAATCGGGAACCGGCGCCGGCGCATCGGCCAGGCGCCGCACGGCGGCGGCCATGCGTTCGGCGGTTTTCGACCAGCGTTCGGCGCCGGCTATATCGCCGCGCCGCGCCGCTTTTTGCGCCTGCTGCAGGGCATAGGCGCATTCCTGATGCGGGGTCCGTTCTGATTTCATCCGTGCTCTCCTTCATTGACTTCCTGCGCCGCGCTTCACCCCACCCCCTACCCCCTCCCCTCCAGGGGAGGGGGTTCTTAGAGACG
>JBEBHQ010000064.1:0-8332 GCA_040080805.1 Terricaulis sp.
GCCCCCTCCCCCTGAGGGGAGGGGGACGCTCATCGCCGTCGCCGGTGTCACGTCGCAGCGCCCCGCGCCGCCTTCAGCTTGGCGAAATCCTCCCCCGCGTGGTGTGAGGAGCGGGTGAGCGGAGAGGCGCTTACCATCAGGAAACCTTTAGCGTAGGCAATCGTCTCCAGCGTCTTGAACTCGTCCGGGCTCCAGTAGCGCGCCACCGCGGCGTGTTTGCGCGTCGGTTGCAGATATTGACCGATAGTGAGGAAATCAACGTCGGCGACGCGCAGATCGTCCATCACCTGCAGCACTTCGTCTTGCGCCTCCCCCAATCCGACCATCAAACCTGATTTGGTGAATTGCTTGGGATCGCGTTGCTTCACCTGGTCCAGCAGGCGCAGCGATTGGTAATAGCGCGCGCCGGGGCGGATCGAATGATAGAGGCGTGGCACGGTTTCGAGGTTGTGATTGAACACGTCCGGCGCGGCATCGATCACGCGCTCGATCGCGCCGGGTTTACGCAGGAAGTCGGGCGTAAGAATTTCGATGGTGGTGTTTGGCGCGAGCCGACGGAGCGCTTTGATCGTGCGAACGAAATGTTCAGCGCCGCCGTCGTCGAGATCATCGCGATCCACTGAGGTGACGACGACGTGTTTCAATCCCATCGTCGAGGTCGCGCTCGCTACGTTGTCCGGCTCGTCGGCATCGAGCGCACCCGGCTTGCCGGTGGCGACGTTGCAGAAGCTGCACGCGCGGGTGCAGGTCTCGCCCATGATCATGAAGGTGGCGTGCTTTTGGCTCCAGCACTCGCCGATATTGGGGCAGCCCGCCTCCTCACACACGGTGGCGAGCTTCAAGCCACGCATCAGCGCCTTGGTCTCGTGATAGCCGGCGCTCGTGGGGGCCTTCACGCGGATCCAATCGGGCTTGCGCGGGCTCGGCTGGTCGGGCCGCGCCTGTTTCTCGGGGTGGCGGGGCCGTTCTTCCCCATTCGCGCGCAAATCAATCAAGGTCGGCATACACGCAACATGAGCCTCCGGCCCTTAAGCCGCAACGCCTCGAGCGGCCCACGCCCGCGCTGGCGCCCCAATCGTGGACTGGTAACTTGCCATTTCCAAACACGCCGTTAGTTTCTGTTACAACCGTGAAACAATAATCACGGGGAGCGCCACGTCCGCGCGGTTGCGGGGCGGGCCCTTGGAGGCGGCACATCTATGGGCAATCGTCCCTTTGAGTTGGCGCGTACGCGCGTCACCTTGTTTGAAGCCTTGTTGCGCGCGCGTGACGCGAAGGGCGGCAAGTTCAAAGTCCTTGAGGACCACGAACGCAAGGTCCTCTCGTACGATGACATCATCCGCGCCGCTTTCGCGCTCGGCGGCAAGATCGATGGCATCATCAAGCGACGAGAGACGGCCGGCGTAATGCTGCCCACGGGCGTGGGCGCAACGGTGACCTTCTTCGCGCTGCAGGCCATCGGCCGCACCCCGGCCATGCTGAATTTCACGGCGGGCGCGATGAATTTGCGCGCCGCGTGCGATGCCGCGAACGTCAAGAAAATTCTTACCTCGAAGCGCTTTATCCAACTCGCCAAGCTTGAGCCGCTCGCCGCTGAACTGTCCAAGCACGCGCAGCTGATTTATCTGGAAGATGTGCGCAAGAGCATCGATTTCGGCGACAAGATCGTCGCGCTGCTGAAGGGCTTCGCGCCGCGCCTGTTCGCGGCCAAGGCCAATCCCGACGATACTGGCGTCATCTTGTTTACCTCGGGCTCTTACGGCACGCCCAAGGGCGCGGTGCTGTCGCATGCAAATATCGTCGCCAATTGCGAGCAGGCCTACGCGCACGTGCCGTTTGAGCCGGACTGGTCGTTCTTTTGCCCGTTGCCGATGTTCCATTGCTTTGGACTGCTTGCCGGCGTGTTCCTGCCGCTGTTCACGGGGCACAAATCATTCCTGTTTCCTTCCCCCGTGCAGGTGAAGGAAATCCCTAAGCTGATCCGCGACACCGGCGCTAATGTGTTTTTCGCCACCGATACGTTTGCCCAGCAATACGCGCGCAACGCCGCCGACGAGGATCTGAAATGCCTCCGGCTGATGGTGTTGGGCGCCGAGCGCGTGAAGGAAGAGACGCGCGAAGTCTACATGCGCCGCTTTGGCGTCGAACTGCTGGAAGCTTACGGCGCAACGGAAGCTTCCCCGGTGATTTCCGCCAACATTCCCGCCATCAACCGACACGGCACCGTCGGCCAATTTCTGCCTGGCATGGAATGGCGCCTTGAGCCTGTGCCGGGGATAGAAGGCGGGCAGCGCCTGCTCGTGCGCGGGCCCAACGTGATGCGCGGCTATCTCGATCCGCTAAAACCCTTCGGCATCGATCTGTTGCCGGAGGGTTGGCACGACACCGGCGATGTCGTGGACGTCGATGAAGACGGCTACATTCGGATATTGGGCCGCGTGAAACGCTTCGCCAAGATCGGCGGCGAAATGGTGTCGCTCAACGCGGTTGAAAGTTACGCGCAGTCGATTTGGCCCAATGGCACGCACGCAGCGATCTCATTGCCGGATCAACGCAAGGGCGAGCGCATCGTGCTGTTCACCAACCAGGACGGCGCGGACACCAGCGCCTTCGTGGCGTGGAGCAAGGAGAACGGCGTGCAGGACATCGCCGTGCCAAAGCGCATTGTATTCGTCGAGAACATCCCCGTGCTCGGCACCGGCAAAACCGATTACGTAGCGCTGGGACGCATGGCGACAGATTTGCTGGCGCAGGCGGAGGCGGCTTAGGGGAGCCGCTCCACGCAGATCAAGCGTCAAACGGAGGTTTGTGTGTTCGACACGCGCTTCAATCAGATTTCGGAGCGCGTAATAGAGCCTGCCCTTCGTTCAGTCGCGGATTTGCCGCCGCATCCTTGCGGTCAAACCAATCTTGTTGGCGAGCTGGTGGCGCTCGCCCAGTTTTGTTGCTCAAACGCTTCGGTCAAGCTGATGCCCGGACAGCAACGCGAGCGACTAACCCTGCATCTCTTTGAACGGATAATGTCCAGGCACGGCAACAAGAGCGTCGCGGCCTATTACAAGTGGCTGGCTGCAGGCGCAAAGTTCAATAACGCTTTTCGCCTCAACTTCACTCTGCGCGCTGCGTTCAAAACGCTTTTCCTCACGCTGTTGGATGAGTTTTACGATCCTGAAGATGATCAGAACCTCCTCCGCTTCCGGCTTTCCTTAACGCTGCGACGTTGGGTGGCCAATCAAGACGAAGAGGACGGGGTGGACGTCTGGGGTCTGATGCCAGTTCTCGACGCGCTTTCTACATCTTGTGCTCAAATTGCTTTGCAGGCGTTAGGTTCTGCACAATCAGTCTCGCTGCGTTAGTCAGCGAACCCCGACGCCCTGCAACAACCTGTCAACCACTTGACCGAGCATTTCGTGCGCGGCCTCCCCACCCCCGGACAACGTCAGCGCTTGTGCGGCGTTGAACGGAAGCGGGATTTTGACATCTTCTAGCAGGACGTTCACCAACCGGTGCGAGTCAAACGCTGACAACGCCTCAGCGTTCACCCAGCGCGACACTATGGAGTGGCGACTCCATAACACAATCACAACTCCGGCGGTTCGTACGGTATCGGTGATATTTGTGTTGAACGCGCGTGTGCCAGTCATTTGTTCGTCGAAGAACACTTGCCGCCCACAGCTTTTCAAGAAGTCGACAATCCGTCTTGCCGCCGCGACGTCTTCGTGAGCGTAGGACACAAATACTTCGACAGCCGGAGAAACGTCATCCATAGATTCTGGGAGTATATCTCCAGCAATACGCTCTCCGACCAATCTTTCATAGAGAAACGCTTGCAAACGGACACCCGCGAAACCGAGCGCTCTTATCTCCAGTTGCGCGGCCACTGTCGCGAGGTCCTGTCTTGTCGCATTAAAAAACCGAAACTGAGTCACCAGAGTTTGAAAGGTGCCGCTCGAAAAAGAGATGTGCTGAGGGCCTAAATCCGCCGATCGTTTAACAGCGAGATCAAAGAACGGGCGCAGATGGTGCCGAAGACCACGCTGGCCCATGGCGGCCAACGGCCCGGCTATGCCTATCTCGCTAACTGCCCATCGCTCCAAGGGTGTCACGCAGTGATCGAAGGCTGCATCTTCGACAGCTCGTCGGTTCTCGCCCTTTTCCTCGATTTTGGCGTACCGCAGATAGATCGCCCACGCCCATACTGACAGCAGAAAGACTCGGTCTGGACTCACGTAGCGCATAGGAACGTTCGCCACGCCATGTTCCAGCGCTGCTCGGATGTGAGTGTCGAAGGCCCTGACAGCGTTGAAACGTGCGAACATTACTTGTCCTCAAGTGCAGCCGCTAAACGTGCAGCACCCTTCCATACGCATCCAGCACCGCCTCGTGCATCATTTCTGACAGCGTCGGGTGCGGGAACACGGTTTCCATCAGTTCGTGCTCGGTGACTTCCGCTTGCATGGCGATGGCGTAGCCTTGGATCAGTTCGGTGACTTCCGCGCCGACCATGTGCGCGCCAAGGAGTTCACCGCTCTTCGCGTCAAACACCACTTTGACCAGGCCTTGATCCTCGCCGAGCGCGATCGCCTTGCCGTTGCCGACGAAGGGGAACTTGCCCACGCGCACGTCGCGCCCCGTGGCTTTCGCGCGCGCCTCGGTGAGGCCGACGCTTGCGATCTGCGGATGCGAATAGGTGCAGCCCGGGATGCGCTCCTTGATCAGCGCGTGCGGTTTGAGGCCGGCGATACCCTCAACGCAGATGATGCCTTCGTGGCTGGCCTTGTGCGCCAGCCAGGGCGCGCCGGTGACATCGCCTATAGCGTAGAGGCCGCTCACATTCGTGCGCCCCAGCCCATCGGTGACGATGTGGCCCTTCTCTATCGCAGCGCCGAGCGCCTCTAGCCCCAATCCTTCGACATTGCCCGCAATGCCCACCGCGACAATTGCATGCGACGCAATCAGCGTTTCGGTTTTTCCGCCCGAGACGATGTGCGCTTCGACGCCGCTGGCCGTCGCTTTCAGCGTTTTCGCTTCGGCGGAGGTGAGGATTTTCATGCCCTCCTTCTCGAAACGCTTGCGCGCAAAGGCCGAGATTTCGTCGTCCTCCACCGGCAGAATACGATCCAGCATTTCCACCACAATCACCTTCACACCGAACGCCGCGTAGAAGCTCGCGAACTCGATGCCGATGGCGCCTGAACCGAACACGAGCAAGCTCTCCGGCCATTCTGGCGGCGTCATCGCTTCGCGGTAGGTCCAGATGCGCTTGCCATCGGCTTTCAAGCCAGCTGTGGGAATTTCGCGCGCGCGCGCGCCGGTGGCGAGGATGACGTGCTTGGCCTCGTAGGCCTGATCCCTCACGATCACTTTGGGCGCGGCGCTCCCCTTCTCCAGCCGCGCTTCGCCTTCGATCACACTGATCTTGTTCTTTTTCATCAGATGCGCGACGCCCTTGGAGAGCCGATCGGCAACGCCGCGCGAGCGCTTCACCACGGCTTGCGCATCGAAGCTCACGCCTTCAGCCGAGAGCCCGAACTCCTTCGCGTGCTGAAAATTGCGGTACACTTCCGCCGAGCGCAGCAGCGCCTTGGTGGGGATACAGCCCCAATTGAGACAAATGCCGCCGAGCTTATCGCGCTCGACGATCGCGACTTTCATGCCGAGCTGCGCGCCGCGAATCGCGGTGACGTAGCCGCCGGGGCCGGAGCCGATAACGATGAGATCGAAGCTGTTGCTCATTTGATGGGCGTCCCGTCCTTGCGCGCGAAGCCGCCGCCGCCGGAATAGCGGCCAGGCAGGAATTTCATGTCGATGTCGGAGTATGCGCCGTGATCTTCGTCGCTGCGCCCGCCGATGATGAGGATGATGGCGTCTGCGCCAGAGCGGTTCTGCAGCACATGGCCGTTCTCCACGCCCGCCTTCCAGCCGACGCAGTCGCCAGCGCGCAGGGTCTCCGCGCCCTCGTCCATGACCAGCGTAACTTCGCCGGAGAGCACGTAGGCGAACTCGTCCTCGTGGCTGTGCCAATGGCGCTGCGACGACCACACGCCCGGCGCCAGCGTGAGCAAGTTCACGCCAAATTGCGTCAGGCCCGCCGCCTGGCCAAGCGGCTTCCAGCGCCGCGCCTTAACCGGTTCATCGTAGGGCGCGGGATAACGCGTGCCCGTGAGGTCACCAAGAGCGTCGAGATCAAGCTTGTTCATCGGAGAGCCCTATTTTGCGTCATGGCCCGCTCAGCCCGAATGCATTTGTGATCCCGTCCACCACGAACTGGGCGGCCATCGCCGCCAGCAAAATCCCGAACACGCGCGTCAGCATCGAGCCCACGGCGGGGCCCATGATTTTCGCTATCGGGCTGGCGAGCAGAAAGGCGGACAAGCACAGCGCGAGATTTGCGCCGGCACCGGCGAGGATGACGGCGCGGCCCACCACGCCTTCGTTCTGCGCGAAGAACAGCATGATCGAGGCGATCGCACCTGGCCCCGCGATCAGGGGAATAGCCAGCGGGAACACCGAAATATCGTCCTGATGCTCGGGATGCTTGGCCTGCTCCGCCGCCACTTTTTCCGCCCGTTCCTCGCGCCGCTCGGTGCGTTTCTCGAACAGCATGTCAACCGCGATCAAGAACAGCAGCAAGCCGCCGGCGATGCGGAAGGCGTCGATGGAGACGTGGATTTGCTCCAACAACCAGGCGCCGCCGAACGCGAAGGCGAGCAGAATTCCGGTGGCGTAGGCGACCGATTTCCACGCCATCTGGTCGCGCCAGTCCTTGCTCATGCGCGCGGTCATGGTCGTGAACATCGGCGCCATGGCGACAGGGTCGATGGCGACGAAAAACGTCACGAAGGAGGCGAGGAATAGGGAGAGCACTAGCGACCACCGGTGGCGTATTTACTCATCGAAGCCACTCCACATGGAAGCGATATCACGCTCTTCGCTGTCGATAGCTCTGGCCCCGGTTGGCCCTGTTCGCTCCCACCGAACAAACCCGCATAAGTACCCAGAGAGATCACGAGGCCAATCACCATACGCAAAGCACTCCAGTGACTTGGCGTAGCCAGCCTCAACGAAAAGCAACAATCCCAAAGGCGAATCCGCAGAGGAACGGCGCACGTGAACATCACAAACAACACCGTTGCCTTCCAGTGCAGCCACTGATGTCGGAATCGACAAATCAACGAAGAAGCCCGCGCCCGTATAGTCCACTTGCGTCAGCTCTGCGCTCTCAATCTGATCGCGCAGCATTACGCATTCTTTCGTGTCCCCTTGTGTAAGGGCCAGCAAACCTTCGCGTGTAAGGCGATCAATCTCAGCCCACTGAACCGGTGGTGCTTGTTTTGGAGCCACGGCGGAGACTATCCGCCTCACAATAACATCGCCATCGGGTCTTCCAGGAAGCCCCGAAACGCTTTCAGGAACGCGGCCCCGAGCGCGCCATCGACGACGCGGTGGTCGCAGGTCACCGTTACGCTCATCATCGTGGCGATCGCCAGCGCGTCGTTCTTCACGATCGGGCGCTTTTCGCCGGCGCCGATCGACATGATCATGCCGTGGGGTTCGTTGATGATCGAGGCGAAATTCTTGATCCCCAGCATGCCCATGTTGGAGAGCGAAAACGTGCCGCCTTGGAATTCCTCCGGTTTGAGCTTCTTGGCGCGGGCGCGCTCGGCGAGGTCGGCCATTTCGGCGCTGATCTGCGCGAGGCCCTTGGTTTCGGCGGCGAAGACGATCGGCGTGATCAGGCCGTGGGGGATGGAGACAGCGACGGCGATATCGGCGTGATGGTGCAATGCGATACCGTCCGGCGTGTAGCTGGCGTTTGATTCCGGCACCAGCTTCAGCGCCAAGGCCGCCGCCTTGATGCACATGTCATTGACAGAGATTTTCACGCCGCTGTCACCGAAGCGCTTGTTGATTTCGCCGCGCGCCTTGAGCAGCGCGTCGATTTCGATGTCGATGCTCAGCGGGAAATGCGGAACGTCGCGGAAGCTCTCGGTCATGCGCTTGGCGATGGTCTTGCGCATGAGGTCGAGCGGCACGAGATCGTAGCTGCCAGGGCGGATGCCTTGTTGCTCCAGCGACTTGTGCGGCGCTGGGGGCTGCGCTGGTTGCGGCACGGTGAGCGATCGCGTCGCAGCCAGGGGCTGACGCTCCAACGCCGCCTCGATATCGCGCTTTACAATGCGGCCGTGTGGGCCGCTGCCGTTGAGGGCGGCGAGATCGACGCCGGCCTGTTGCGCGAGGCGTTTAGCCAGAGGCGACACAGGTTTGCGCGCACCGATTGCTCCCCCGCCACCGGCCGCTTCGCGGCCGGCGATTTCAAGTTGTCCGAAAT
>JBEBHQ010000031.1:0-33403 GCA_040080805.1 Terricaulis sp.
CCCCCTACCCCCTCCCCTCGAGGGGAGGGGAGAAATGACCGCGCACGCTCTCGTTTTCGTCGCTCCGCCAGAGGACAAGCCCGCCTATCGGGAAGCTTTGCTCATGTTGGGGCGGGTGGCGCTGTCACGCAAATTGCCGCCGCCCGAAGTGCTGAGCGGCTGGGAAAGCGCGCAATGGATCTATGAGAGCGTCGATGGCGAACTGCGCCAGGAAGCCGCCGCCGCTGTTGTTGAATTGCCGGTGGACTGGGCGCTGGTCCCGGTCGATGGGCGGCGGAAGAAACTGCTCGTCGCCGACATGGATTCGACCATCATCAATGTCGAGTGCCTGGACGAATTGGCGGACTTCGCGGGCATCAAGGCGGAAATCGCGGCGATCACCGAACGGGCAATGCGGGGCGAATTGGAGTTCGAACCGGCGCTTGTTGAGCGCGTTTCGATGCTCAAGGGCCTGGCGCTGGACGCGTTGCAACGGACGTATGATGAACGCGTGCGGCTCAACCCCGGCGCGGAGCTGCTGGTGCGCACCATGGCCAGCCACGGCGCACACTGCGTGTTGGTGTCCGGCGGCTTCAGTTTTTTCACCTCGCGCGTCGCGCGGGCCGCCGGCTTCCACGCCGATCACGCCAACCGCTTGCTCGACGATGGCGCGGCGCTCACCGGTGAGGTGGCGGCCCCGATCCTGGGACGCGCCGCGAAGCTTGAGACCTTGCGCCGGGAAGCGGCGGCGCTTGGGGCTGCTCCCTCGGATGCGCTCGCCATCGGCGACGGCGCCAACGATCTTGATATGATCAAAGCCGCCGGCCTGGGCCTCGCCTATCGCGCCAAACCGATTGTCGCGATCGAGGCGCATGCGCGCATTGATCACACGGGGCTTGATGCGGCGTTGTTTTTCCAAGGTTACCGACGTAACGAATTCGCTGGCTAGTACTCAGAATCATGATTGAGTGAAACATCCATCCCACCCATCCCCGGATTTCGCGCAGCGCAAATAGCGAGAACTAGGAACAAGAAGCTAGCTCCGCGCCCGCAGCCGGCGGTAGGTCAGCGCGCCTTCGCGGTTTATGCGCACGACGATGGCATGCTCGCCGATCGCCGCGCGTCCGCCGATAGCGCGCGCGGCGGCGAGGGAATCCACGAGCGTGTTTCCCATCGCCACGATGACATCGCCGGGGCGCAGCACGCCGTCATTCTCGCCGCCGACATCGGTGGCGAGCACGACGAGGCCTTGCACGTCGGGCTCGATCTGAAACTCCTCGCGCAGGCTGGCGTCCAGTTCAGACAACGCAATTCCAAAGATGCGCCCACCCCGCGGGCCGCCGTCATTGCGCGGCCCGCCGGGTTCCTCGCTCGTGGCGACACGCGCGCCAGCCGCCGCTTCTTCCAAGCGTTGGATGGTCGCGCGTAGGGCCAGGCGTTGGCCTTCGCGTACGATTTCAAGCACGACCTGATCGCCGACCTGCGCTTCGCCGACCATGCGCGTCAGCGCACGGCTATCGGCAACATCGCGATCACCGAACTTCACCACCACATCGCCAGCGCGTAATCCAGCGGCGGCGGCGGGGCCGTTTGGCGTGATGCGGGTGACGACCGCGCCGCCCTCGCCGGCATACCCGGCCCGCGCCCCAGCTTCTTCGCTGAGATTGGCGAGCCGCACGCCAAGCCAGCCGCGCCGGGTTTCGCCGTAGCGCAAAATCTGATCGACTACCGGGCGCACGATCGAGGTTGGCGTAGCGAAGCCCACGCCAACTGAATTGCCGTTGGGCGACACGATGGCGGTGTTGACGCCGATCACCTCGCCATCGGTGCTGAACAAGGGACCGCCGGAATTGCCGCGATTGATGGCGGCGTCGGTCTGGATGAAATCGTCGTAGCGGCCAGCGCCAATGCCGCGGTTGCGGGCCGAGACGACGCCAACTGAAAGTGAGCCGCCGAGCCCGAACGGGTTGCCGATGGCGAGCACGATATCGCCGACGCGGGCATGATCGCTATCGCCGAAGCGTACGAACGGCAGAGGCTGGCGTGATTGTACGCGCAAGACCGCGACATCGGTGGCGGGATCACGCCCGACGACGATGGCTTGGAAGCGTTGGCCGTTCTGCAAAATCACTTCGATAGCGTCTGCGGCTTCGATGACGTGGTTGTTGGTCACCACCACCCCATCCGCCGATACGATGAATCCCGATCCCAAAGAGGTGATCTGCGCGCCGCCCTCTGAAAGCCCCTCGTTGAAGCGCTCCAACGGCGAGCCGGGGGGGAAACGCGGCAGATCGTCCACGCCTTCGACGCGCTGGGTGGTGGCGATGTTCACCACCGCGGGCGACAGCGTTTCGGCAAGATCGGCAAAGCCCTCCGCCGGAAAGCGCGATTGCGCGGCAGCCGGCGCGGCCAAGAACGCGAGAATTGCGAGGACGGAGAAAATAGCGCGCATCAGACTCACAGCCTAGCGCGACGCGCACCGGGCGCAATTGGAAGCATCACCATCAAATCCGTCATCCCGGACGCGCGGAGCGCGATCCGGGACCCAGGGATCGAAGGGCGTGCCATTGGCCCCTGGGTCCCGGCTCTGCGCCGCTGCGCGGCTTCGGCCGGGATGACGGACGCTTCTCTCACCAAACAGCTTGCGGCTTACCGCCCGCCGTTGCGGCGTTGCATGTAACGGAAGAAATCGCTGTCGGGCGGCACGACGATTGGCGTGTCTTGATCGAGGGCGGTTTCGTAGGCGCGCATGGAACGGTAGAAAGCGGCGAATTCGGGGTCGCGGCCATAGGCTCGGGCGAAGATGCGGGCGCGTTCGGCGTCGCCCTCGCCGCGTGTGCGTTCGGCTTGCTCCTGGGCGGTGGCTTGGATCACCACGGCCGCGCGCGCGCCCTCGGCGCGGATGCGCCCCGCCACCTGCTCGCGCTCGGAACGCATGCGCACATAGACACGCTCCTGCGCCGCCGGCGGCAGATCGGCTTGGCGGATGCGCACATCGATGACGCGCACGCCGAGCGCCGTGGCGGCGGCGGCGTTGAGATCGTTCTCAATCGTTTGCATCAGTTCGGCGCGGCGTCCGGAGATGATGTCGTTGGAGGTGGCGCTGCCAAGCGCGCGGCCCATCGCCGAACGGGCGAACGTCTCAAGCCGCGAGCGGCCGACCTCTTCGGTGATGGCGCTGCGATAGAACAGCCGCGGATCCTCGATGTGCCAACGCACCACGGCATCGACGACGAGATATTGCTGATCCGAAGCGGCGATTTCCTGGCCCTCTAGCGTCAGCCCGATAATCCGCTTGTCGAACACCACCACCGTATCGACGATGGGTATCTTGAAATAGAGGCCTGGCTGGTCGGCGCCCGGCGCGTTGATCGCGCGCTGGTACTCTCGGAAGTGCAGGACGATGGCTTGGCGATCCTGCCGGACAATGAAGACTGAATTCATCGCGAGCACGATCGCGATCAAGGCGGCGACGACGATGAAGGCGATGTTGCGTTGCATCAGCGTGCTCCCTGCTCGGGCTGGGCAGGCGCATTGCGGCGCACCATGCCTTCGAGCGGCAGGTAGGGCACCGCGCCGCCGCGCTGATCCATGATGATGGTGTTGCCGTTGCGATAAACCCGCTCCATCGTCTCGATGTAGAGGCGGTCACGCGTCACTTGCGGGGCTTGGCGATATTCAGTGTGGACGGAGATGAAACGCTCGGCTTCGCCGGTAGCTTCCCGCACCACCCGCTCACGGTAGGCCTGCGCTTCGTTGACGATGCGCGCGGTTTCGCGATTGGCGTTGTTGACGGCGGTTTCCGCGTCCTGGCGCGCATTGAGCACGTCGTTGAAGGCTTCGCTCACCGCTTGCGGCGCCACGGCCCGCAAAATCTCCACGCGCAGCACTTGCACGCCCGCCTCGTACTCATCGAGCGTTTGCTGCATCAATTGCGACACGCCCAGCTCAACCGCAGCGCGATCGGTGGTGATGATGGGTTCAAGTTGGCGCTGACCGATCACTTCGCGCATGGCGCTTTCAGCCACCGCGCGCACGGCCAGATCCGGCTCGCGCACGTTGAAGGCGAAATGCATGACGTTGGCGATGTTGTAATAGATGCGGAAGTGCACTTCGACGATGTTGCGGTCGCCGGTGATCATCAGGCTTTCATCTGGATTATCGACGGCTTCGCGGCTGCGCATGGCGAAGCCGATTTCGGCCGTGCGCTGGCCGGTGACGTTGATGACTTGGCGCGCCTGGAATGGCGCCGGCGCGTGAAAATGCAAGCCTGGGCCGGTGGTGTAGCTGTAATCCCCCAGAGTAGTGATGACGCCGTTCTCGCCTTCATCGACAGAAAAGACGCCCGTCAGCAGCCAGCCCACGACCAGAACACCGGCGATGATCGGCCACGACAAGCCGCGCCTGCTCCCACCCGAACCGCCGCCACCGCCGCCGCCCATGCCGAAGCGGTCTCGGAACTGGCGCAGCATGTCATCGAGGTCAGGCCCTTGGGGGCTTTGCGGCGTGCGCGGGGGTTGCCCCCAAGGCCGGCGCGGACCATTGCCCCAAGGCCCGCCACTGCCAGAACCGCTCCCCGAACCACCGGCGGGTCCGCCTGATTGATCATTCCAAGGCATCAGATGTTCTATCCCGCCGATCACGTCTGGGGGCGGAGCGCCACTTCTTGGCGCCGAACCTTGCTTCGCCCCCGTGCGCGCCGATATGTGGCGTGCTGTGTAAAGGATCAAGCATGAACAACCGGTTGGCGCTCATCAAAGAGCGCCTCGACGCCATCCAAGACCCTATAACCGGCAAGGGCTTGTTCACGTCCGGGCGCATTTCCGGGCTCGACGCGCGCGATGACGGGCCAGACGCGGGCAAGGTCTCGTTTACCATAGAGGCGCCCGCGGGCGCGGTGGAACGCTACGTGCCGCTGCGCGATGCGGCGGAGGCGGCGGTGCGCGCAGTGCCGGGCGTGAAGAATGTGATCGCCGTGCTGACCGCCCATGAGGCAAAGCCCGCGACCGCCGGCGGCATTGCCGGCGTGCGGCATGTGATCGCGGTGGCAAGCGCGAAAGGCGGGGTGGGCAAATCCACGGTGGCGGTGAACCTTGCGTGCGCCTTTGCATCACTTGGCCTGAGAACAGGCCTGCTAGATCTCGACGTGTACGGACCGTCCGCGCCGACCTTGCTTGGCATTGTCGGCAAAAAGCCGCTCCCGGGCCCGAACAAAACATTGCTGCCGCTCGACGCCCACGGACTCAAAGCCATGTCGATCGGCTTTCTGGTCGATCCCGGCTCGCCCATGATTTGGCGCGGCGCGATGGCAACCAGCGCGGTGCGCCAAATGCTGGACGAAGTGGTGTGGGGCGAACTCGACGTGCTGTTGCTCGATCTGCCGCCCGGCACCGGCGATGTGCAGCTGACCTTGGTGCAGCGCGTGCCGCTGGCGGGCGCGGTGATCGTTTCGACGCCACAGGAGCTTGCGCTCGCGGATGTGCGCCGTGGGCTGGCGATGTTTGAGAAAACCCGCGCGCCCATTCTCGGCATTATCGAGAACATGGCGTATTTCGAAACCCCCGACGGCGCGCGGGCTCACATTTTCGGCCAGGGCGGCGCACGCCGGACAGCCGAGCAAGCGGGCGTGCCGTTTCTGGGTGAAATTCCGATCGATGTCGGCTTGCGGGAAAGCGCGGATGCGGGGCGCCCCCTGGTCGCCGCCGCGCCGGCGCACCAAGTCTCGCAGCGCTTTCGCGCCATCGCCGAAGCCGCGCACGCGAACATCGCGCGCCTTGCGAAACCCGCGCCCAGCATTACCCTCAGCTAAGGTGTATCCCTTGACGCACGGCTTGTTGCGACAAGCGATCTATTCCACCCTAAAGATTCGGATCGTGTTGGTTTTTCCGGCGCGCCCGAACGGGATGCCGGCGATGACGACGACGCGATCGCCGATTTCGACGACGCCAAGCCTGCGGACCGCATCTTCGGCGCTCGCCACCATTTCTTCGACGTTCGACACATCGGGGCTGACAACGCTGCGTACGCCCCACACCAAAGTCAGCCGCCGCGCGGTTTCGGTGACCGGCGTCAAGCCCACCACGCCGCAGCGCGGGCGCTCGCGGGCGACGCGCAGCGCCGTTGAGCCGGTGGCGGTGTAGGCGACCACGGCGGCGCAATCCAAAACATCGGTGATGTGGCGCGCCGAGAGCGCAATCGCATCGGCGGTGGTGGCTTGCGGGGGGGCCATGTCGCGCGGCAGGCCTTTCCAATATTCGTTATCGCCTTCCACCGCGCGGATGATGCGGTCCATGATCGCGACAGCGGATTGGGGATGGCGCCCTACCGCGCTTTCCGCCGAGAGCATCACCGCGTCAGCGCCCTGATACACGGCGGTGGCGACATCGGAGGCCTCCGCGCGCGTTGGGGTCGCCGCTTCGACCATGCTTTCGAGCATGTGCGTGGCGACGATGACCGGACGCCCCGCCGCGCGAGCGGCGCGAATGATCCTGCGCTGCGCGATCGGCACCTGCTCGGGCGGCAGCTCCACGCCCAAATCACCGCGCGCCACCATCACCGCATCCGAGAGCTCGACGATCTGATCAATCTGATCCAACGCAGAGGGCTTTTCGATCTTGGAGATAATTCCGGCGCGGTCGCCCACAAGCGCGCGCGCTTCGCGCACGTCGTCGGGGTGTTGCACGAACGAGAGCGCGACGTAATCGACGCCGAGATCAAGCGCGTAGGCGAGATCCTCCTTGTCCTTGTCGGTCAACGCCGAAATCGGAATGCGGCGCGTGGGGACGTTGAGGCCTTTTTGATTCTTCAACGTGCCGCCAAAATCAACGCGCGCTTCGAGCTGCGTTACGTGGCGCTTCACCACGGTGAGCTGCATCTTGCCGTCGTCGAGCTTCAAGACATCGCCCTCTTCGAGGACGTTGATGATTTCTGGATGCGGCAAGCGGATGATCTTGTCGTCACCCGGCGCGTTCGAGGCTTCGAGGGTGACGATCTGACCGTAGCGCAGTTTTATTTCACCGCCCTCGAACGAGCCGACGCGGATTTTCGGGCCCTGCAAATCCGCGAAAACGCCGATCGGCTTGCCGATGCGCACTTCCGCCTCGCGCACCGCGGAGAGGCGCCGAGCATGATCTTCCTTGGCGCCGTGGCTGAAATTGAGCCGGAAGCAATCGACCCCGGCTTCGACCAGCATCATTAGCCGCTCCGGCGGATCGCTGGCCGGCCCCATTGTTGCGACAATTTTACAATCCCGCGCGCGCATCCTGTCTCCTTCAAGTTCGCCGCACTTGAATGTGCGTTGCTCCGGAAGTCCAGCGTTCAGCCGCCCATCTTGTAAGGCCCGCCACGCTCAAGCGCGCGCTGGTAGGCGGGGCGCGCTTGGTGAAGCGCGCGGGCGCGCGAGAGATTGGGGTATTGGCCGAGCCGGCCGCCGACATTGGCGGCGTCGAGCACGAAGCTCATCTGGATATCAGCTGCGGTGAAACGGTCGGCGATGAACGTATCGGTATCCTTCAGCGCGGCGTCGGCATGGCTGAGATGGTTGTCGATCTCGGAAAAGATGCGCGGATGCAGCGGCGCGCCCGCTTCGCCGAGCCGGCTGACGTAGAGCATCAGCAAAATCGGCAACATCGCCGACCCCTCCGCGAAGTGAAGCCAATAGAGATAGTCCGCGCGCGCGCGGTCGCCGGGCGGGATCGCGAGCGCGCCGAGGCCCTCTGTTTCCGCCAAATACTCGATAATTGCGCCGCTTTCCGCGAGCACCTCGCCGCCAACTTCGAGCACCGGCGATTTTCCCAGCGGATGGATCGCCTTGAGCTCCGGCGGCGCCAGCCTTGTTTGCGGATCGCGCGCATAGCGGCGCACGTCGTAGGCCAGCCCCAATTCCTCCAAGAGCCAAAGCACGCGCTGCGACCGGCTCTCTTCCAAGTGGTGGACGACAATCATGCGTGCGGCTTTCAATAGGGGTTGAAATTGAGCTTAAGGCCAGGCTCCGTCCAACGCGTTTTGATAAGTTTACCCGTGCCGGACAGCGTAATGTAAGCGTCGCGCATGTCAGCGCCGCCAAAGCAGATATTGGTGACCAGAAAATCCGGAAACGCGGCGTGAGAAACCACGCCCGCCGGTGCGATGGTCGTGATGCCGCCCTTGATGATGGTGGCGACGCAGATGTCGCCGTTGGCCTGCACGGCGAGACTGTCGAAATAGGAGTGCTCGCTCATGCCGGCGACGAAGCGGGCCATGTAGCCGGGCGCGCGCGGCGCCACTTCGCCCTCGCCCACAATGTCGAAGGCCCAGAGCCGAGCGGTGTCGGTTTCGGCAGCGTAGACAACCTTTTCGTCGGGCGAGAGGCCGACGCCGTTAAGTCCGCTCGCCGAACCGAACAGCACCTCCTTGATCAACGCGCCATCGGGCTTGGCATAATAAAGCCCGCCCATCTCCTTAATGCGCCCGCGGCTCTTGCCGAGATCGGTGAACCAGAACGCGCCTTGCTTGTCGAACACGATGTCGTTGGGGCCGGAAAGCCGGTTGCCGCTGACGCTCTCATACACGCGCTCGAATGCGCCAGTGGCGAGGTCAACCCGCTCGATGCGCCCAGTCGTGTAATCCTTGGCGGCGTGGCCTGGGATGGTGATCCCGTTCACCTCGTGCCAGGCAAAGCCGCCGTTGTTGCAGACATAGACCGCGCCATCAGGCCCGAACGCCGCGCCATTGGGCCCGCCGCCGAGTTGGGCGATAATTTCGGTTTTTCCGTTCCAGACACGCGTGAGCGTGCCGCGCTTGATCTCGACCAGGATCACCGAGCCATCCGGCATGGCGATCGGGCCTTCAGGGAATTGGAGATTTTCGGCGAGGGTTTCGAAAGTCATGGCGCGAGCTTAAGGGGTGTCACCTCTCCCGCGCCAGGGGGAGAGGTCAATTTGCGTCGCAAATCGGGGTGAAGGCGCTGCGCCCTAATCTCACTTCCGTTCGAGCATTTTCACCACGAAATCCGCGTCGTCGTTGTGGCCACGCTCGACGTGCTCGGATGAGACCTCGCGCCACGCCGAGAGATCGAGCGCAAGGCGCGCGTCGCCTTGCGGCGAAAGGTTCACTTCGGTGAGCATGATGCGGTCCGCGAGCGGCAGTGTCGCCGCGTAAATTTCCGCGCCGCCGATGACGCAGATTTCGTCGGCGCCCGACGCCTCCGCCATCGCCCGCCCCGCCGCCAACATCGCGGCAAGATCGGTGTAGAGCCAGGCGCCTTCCGCTTTGAAATCTGGATCGCGCGAGAGCACGAGATTTTGCCGTCCCGGCAGCGGCTTCTTGGGTAGGCTCTCCCAGGTCTTGCGCCCCATAATGACAGGCTTGCCCATGGTCGCGGCCTTGAAGCGCTTCATGTCGGAGCTAAGCCGCCACGGCAGCGCGCCGTTGGCGCCGATAATTCCATTGCGGGCGATGGCGAGGATGAGGGTGAGGCGGGTCATGTGTCGGGCCCCCGCGCTCCACCCTCACCCTGCCCTCTCCCCCTCTCGGGGGAGAGGGTTCGCGGACCGCGCCGCGCGCATCCGGGAATGGGTGTGAAATGAGAGCGCCTCACACCGCAATCGGCGCTTTGATCGCCGGGTGCGCGACGTAATTCTCCAGCGCGAAATCCCCGTACTCGAACGCGAAAATATCCCGCCGCTCCGGGTTGAGCGTCATCGTCGGCGCGGGGTGTGGCGTGCGTGTGAGCTGCAACCGCGCTTGCTCGAAATGGTTCGCGTACAGGTGCGCGTCGCCGAACGTGTGCACGAATTCGCCGGGCTCTAACCCCGTGACTTGCGCCATCATCTGCGTGAGCAGTGCGTAGCTGGCGATGTTGAACGGCACGCCGAGGAACACATCGGCGCTGCGCTGGTAGAGTTGGCAGCTGAGGCGCCCTTCGGCGACGTAGAATTGGAACAGGCAGTGGCACGGCGGCAGCGCCATTTGATCCACTTCGGCGGGGTTCCAGGCGCTGACGATATGGCGGCGTGAGTTGGGATTGGCGCGGATGCTCTCGGCGACATTGGCGATCTGATCGATCACGCGGCCGTCCTTGCTTTCCCAAGACCGCCATTGCTTGCCGTAGACGGGGCCGAGTTCGCCCTCCTCATCTGCCCATTCGTCCCAGATGGTGACGCCCTGCTCCTGCAGCCAGCGCACATTGGAATCGCCGCGCAGGAACCACAAGAGTTCGAGGATGATGCTTTTCAGGTGCACCTTCTTGGTCGTCAGCAGCGGAAAGCCGGCGCTGAGATCAAAGCGCAGCTGGCGGCCAAAAACCGAGCGCGCGCCGGTGCCGGTGCGGTCGCCGCGGTCGACGCCATTGTCGTGAATATCCTGAAGCAGGCCCAGATAGGCGATGTCCGCCTGGCTCGGCGGGCCTGCGGCAATGGGCTGGGGCATAGCGCTCATCGCCCCTATATGGGCCGACTCGGCGGCTGCGGCGACCTGCATCCCGCGCGCCCTGTCCTGCGCACCTGGGCAATCAGCGGCCCGGCCAGCCAGGCGGCGCGAGCGTTCACGTCCACCCCCGCCGCCCGCAGCGCCCGCGCCATCCATTGATTGCAGACGTTGAATAAGTGAAACGAGCCGCGCGTGCGCAGGAACGCCGAGCGACCAATCACTTTGCCAGGCGAGGTGACGATGGGCGCGCCGTTATCGTCCAGCACCAGAGCGCGGTCGATATAAGCCACGAAGCGCACCGCGCCGGCGCGCGAAATCGCCACCGCCACATCGTCATTGGGCCCGAGATACGCCGACGAGGCCTGCGCGTTATAGGCGACATGCATCACGCTTGCGCTCGGTGGGATCAGCGCGTCGAGGCCCAACAAAAGATCCGTGCCGTCGGAATAATAGAAGCGCTCGTCGCCCCAACCGATCAGGAACGAACGCGCAGTTGGATAACGCAGGCGCAGCGGGTGGTTTTCGGGGAAGAGCTCAGCCGGCGCGCCGATGTCGCTGTGGTAGCCGTTGGACCACAGGTGGAGTTCGACGCAATCGCCAACGCTGGGCGCCGCCACGTCCGGCGACGGCCACGGGCCGTAGAGATACATCAACAGCGCGAACGCAGCGACCGCGAAAGCTGAAACGCGCGGGCGCTCTAGCTTTCGTCGCTGCTCAGCAGCTTCGCCCGGAACGCCCATCCCGCGAGCCCCGCTCCTGCCATCGGCGCGGCGATGAACAGCCAAACCTGGACGATCGCATCGCCCAGCACCCACACCGCCGGCCCTAGCGAACGCGCCGGATTGACCGAAACGCCCGTGACCTGAATGCCGACAATGTGGATGACTACCAGGGTCAAGCCAATCGCCAAGCCGGCCAATTCGCTCGGCGCGCCCCGCTGGGTGACGCCAAGGATGGTTACGACGAACAGAAATGTCGCCACCACTTCGAACACCGCGCAGGCGAGCAGGCTGTAATCGCCGGGCGAACCTTGGCCCGACGGAAGCCGAAGGCCATAGCCATTTTGCCCAAGGCCATCGGCGATCGTGTAGTCAGGCGAGCCCGAAGCGATCAGCAGCAGCACGCCCGCGCCGACAATCGCGCCCAAGCATTGGGCGGCCCAATAGCCGAACATCTCTTGTGTAGGCATCCGCCCCGCGGCCCAGGCGCCGAAGCTGACGGCGGGGTTTAAATGGCAGCCTGAAACCGGGCCGATGCCGTAAGCCATGGCCACGATCGCCAGCCCAAACGCCCAGGCGATGCCCTCTTGCCCGACGATGCCAAACCCGGCCAGCACCGCCGCGCCGCACCCGAACAGCACCAACGTAAACGTGCCGACAAACTCAGCCGCGAGCTTTTTTGTCATCGAATCGCCTCCGGAGCCTCTTCGCCACGCTTAGGCCAGACTCGAAAGCAGCGCACGCGCCATTGAGCCCTGCGCGAAGCGGTCTATATATCAAATCGTCCGGGCAACCGGACTATGGCGATAAACGCGCGGAGATAGGCGGATCGGACCCGGGTGCGATGCCCGGCGGCTCCACCAGCGCTTCGCGCTTCGCGCTTCGGCTAGGCAAGCCAGACGCTTCATCTTGAAGCGCGAAGGCTGTCTCGGCGAAGCGGCGAAGCCGCGAAGACGGACCTTCATGGGGGTCCACATGGGGCCGAAACAGGATCGACGGACGTTGAATGCCGAGGCTTTTGCTCGGGTGGTCCCGTTACAGGCCAAACAGCATAGTTGCCAATGACAACAACGCTGAGGAATTCGCCCTCGCTGCGTAAGCAGTGCGGAGTTTTCCGAACCTAAGTCCTGACGAGTAGCATCGCCAGGCGGGGCCCCCCGGCGCCCGGCAACAGAAGCCGGGGATTTATTCCTCGGCGCGGATGTTTTTTCTTTTGCACGCAAATGATTGGCGCATTTCGCGCGCCGCGCGAGCAACATTATCCACAGCCTTGCCGCACTGAGGACGTGTTGCGTCGCAGCGAGGGTTTCGCCTGCCACCGTTAAGAATGCCGGCGATTTCGCGCCCTGTGGATGATCAATTGACTGCCCGAAATGAGCCGGTAAGTGTGAGCCCAACACCGCCAGGGGAGGCGAAAGCTTTGGCCGACGACATGATCGGGTACGACCATTTGATGCAAGACGCTCTGCGCAGCGTTGTGCGTGCGGCGTTACAGGAAGCGGCCAACCCGCGCGGCCTGCCGGGCAAGCATCATTTCTACATAACTTTTCGCACGCACGCGCCTGGGGTCACCATCCCGGATCAATTGAGCGCGCGCTATCCCGACGAAATGACCATTGTGCTCGAACATCAGTTTTGGGATCTCGAAGTGTATTCTGATCGCTTCCGCGTCATCCTGAAATTCTCGGGCCAGCCGCAACCGATCACCATCCCGCTGGCGGCGATCACGCGCTTCTTTGACCCGAGCGTGAAGTTCGGGCTGCAATTCGAGCAGCCTCACGCCGACGAAGCGCGCATGGTTTCTGGCGATAGCCCAGGCGCGCCAGCCGCCTCGCAGCAACCCCCGCAAGATCCTCCTGTCGCGAGCGATAATTCGGTGGTGAGCTTGGACGCGTTCCGGAAGAAATAAACTTCAGCGTTTGCGCAAGTGTGCGAGCGCGCGCCGCGCGCGATTCAGCGCCGTGAGAGTCGCGCCTATAGCGACGATCCACAACGCAGCATGTAGCGTCTCGCCGCGCCAATTCCACAAAGGTTCGATGCTGGAGATAAGAGCAGCCATGGTCAGCACGAACATCCGATGCGGCTTGGCCATCGGCCCCGAGAAATCCGCCGGCGCGCCGGCCCCGCGCGCGACTTCGCGAACATAAGCCGTCATCACAGCCGCCGCCGCCGCGGCCCAGCCGAGACTAGCGTCCGCGAGGCCAAGCGCGGCCACGCCGTAGCCCGCGCCGACGATGATGAAAATATCGGCGAAGCGATCGGGCAATTCGTTCCACACTGGCCCGTCGGGCCCGCCCTTCCCCGCCTCCACCGCCACCATGCCGTCGAGCATGTTGGCGAGCAGGCGCAATTGGCAAAACAGCGCAGCGCCCAGCAGCAGCAGCACGCGGTCGATGGCATTGGTCGCAAGGCCCGACGCCGCGAAACACGCGCCGCCCAACGCCGCGAACACCATGCTGGACGCGGAAATCTGGTTTGGCGTGATCGCGCTTTTCGCCAGCGCGCGCGTCATCGCCTTGGCCCAGCCGCGCTCGCGCTGCGAGATCGGACGGCGGTTATCTTCAACGACCATTTCGCCGCCTCCAGAGGCCGAAATTGTACACGCATGCATAAGTCGATGACACCGTGAACGGAACGGCAATGGTGGCGGCGATCTCTGGCGTGCCGGCAAAGGTGTGCACGCCAACCAGGATGACCAGGATGCTCACCGCCGTTGTCAAGGGCGGTGCGAGCAAAGCCGCAAGGCCGTTCAGGCGCGCGTTGAACCATTCCAGGAACTTCTTGAGGCCAAGCGTCAACAAACCAGAGATCGCGCCCTGCACCACACCCGCAAGCAGCGCCAGTGAAAGCGGATGTTCGCGGTTCGCGAACACGGCCCAAGCGCCCATGGCGAAGAAGCCGAACGCCACATGAGCGACGGTGCTGGTCGCAGCCCAGCGCCGCAACGATTGAAACGCACTCATTGACGCAGGCTCGCTCGGGCGCGACATGGATCGCTCATGACTGATGCTCTCGCTTCCTGGTTTGCAGCACAACCCGCGCCGCTGACATATGGCTTCACTGGCGTGCTGGCGCTGCTACTGCTCGGCACGCTTGCAGCGATCATCTTGCCAGCGCTGCAACCGGGGAAATGGGCCGATCTTGGCCCGCGCATGCGCTCCTGGTGGATCATCGTCGCCCTTGTTGGGGGCGCGCTGCTAGCCGGCTGGCAAGCGTTCACAATGTTGTTCGCACTGATCAGCTTTCTCGCGCTCAAGGAATTTCTCACGCTGGCGCCGACGCGCAAGGAAGACCGGCTGATTGTACTGCTGGCCTACCTTTCCGTCATCGTCAATTACGGGACAATCTTCGCCGACCAAGTGTTGTTCATCGACGGCTACCAAGTCTACCTCGTGGTCGCGCCAGTCTACATGTTCTTAGTCACCGCCGCGACCATGGCCTGGATTGGGCGAACCGACGGTTATCTGGCGACCGTGGGCATCGTCCATTGGGGCGTCATCGTCTGTGTCTACAATATCGGCTACGCGGCCTTCCTGATGCGAACCCCCGACTTTGAAGCGCCTGCTGGCGCGGCGGGTCTGGTATTCTTCTTGTTGTTCATCACGCAATTGAATGACGTGGCGCAATATTGCTGGGGCAAGATGTTTGGCCGCACCAAGATTGCGCCGAATGTGAGTCCGAACAAAACCTGGGAAGGCGCCATTGGCGGCTGGATTACGACGGCGGCTGTCTTCTATTTCCTCGCGCCGCACTTCACGCCGCTGTCACCGCCAGATGCGCTGCTTGTCGGCGTTTTGCTGCCAATGGCCGGTTTCTTTGGCGACATCACCATGAGTGCGATCAAGCGCGATCTCGGCGTCAAGGACACCTCGCGGCTCATCCCAGGCCATGGCGGCGTGCTCGATCGGCTCGACAGCCTCACCTTCACGACGCCGCTGTATTTTCACTTGCTTGCTTTTTACGCGCTCGAGCGCTTCTGATGTTGCAAGCTATCCGCCGCGCCGCTTTGATGCTCGTGGTTCGCCCCCTTGCGCGCCTGTTGTTCGGGCTCGACACCGTCGGCGCGGATAAACTCCCCAAGCAAGGTCCCGCCATCGTCGCGGCGAACCACAATAGCCACGTCGATACATTGATCCTGTTGTGCCTGTTTCCGGCGCGGCTGCTGCCCAAACTGCGCCCTGTGGCGGCGGCGGATCATTTCGACAAGGGCGGGTTCGGTTCCTGGTTCTCACGCAACGTGATTGGCATCATTCCGATCAAGCGCGGCGGCGCCTCGCGCCATGACGACGTGCTCGCCGAGGCCAAGCAAGCGCTGGCGCGCGGGGAAATCCTGGTGGTGTTTCCCGAAGGCTCGCGCGGCGCGCCGGAGGAAATGACGCGCTTCAAGACCGGTGTTGCGCGGCTGGCGGAGTTCTGCCCCGAGGCGCCGGTAACGCCGATCTACCTGCAAGGCGCGGGGCGATCACTGCCGAAGGACGCGCGCTTACTGGTGCCGTTCAACACCACCGCTGTCGTCGGCGAACCCCTGACCTGGACGGGCTCGCATCACGGTTTCGTTGATGAGCTGCGCGCGCGTATTGAAGCGCTGAAAGCCCAAGCGCCGCCACTGCGGTGGGAGTGACGGCTCAGCTGCGTTTCACCGTCCGCAACACGATACGATCGCGTTCACCCGGCATACGCTCACATAGCAGGCGCGCAATTTGAGCGTCATCGAAGAAGACGTGGCCCTTGAGCGCATCGAGCAACGCCTTCGCCAGATTATCGAGATCAAGCCCAGGCGGCTCGCCCCGGTGTTCGACGCGAATCTCCACTTCGAAATCCCCCCAACGCGGTCGGACCGAAAATTCCTTGCGGAAGAACTCGTACACGAGCGGCTTGTAGACCCGCGCCTGCGTCGTGATCTCATCCACCGTGAGCTCCACCCCGCCCTCGATGGCGCGCCCGCGCACCTTGCCGCGGCCAACCCAGCTCATGGCGCGTATGTCGCGCGCATGGCCGCCAGCATGGCGGAGCGGAATTCGGCGCGGCGCTGAATTTCGCCGTCGGGGGCGTAGTGGAAGCAGGTATTGGGCAATCCCAGCCGCGCGAGCGCCGATTGCGCCTCCTCCGCCTTACCCCAGAGCGATACGAACACGCAGCGCGCGGCGGTTTCTTGCTCGCGAATGACCTCGAGCTCCCACGCCGTGCCTTCAGAGATTTGGCTCAGATCAACGAGGATGGCGTCGCTCGAATCCATGAGCAGCCGCACCACGATGCGCCACCAAGCATCCGACGTGCGGATCAGGAACGCTTCTTTCGCACCCACGGCGATCTGCACATTAAGGCCTATGCGATCGCGCAGGCGCCGCGCCAGGCTACGATAATCGCGCGCGCTGAGCACTGTGACCGGCCCCATGCGCGAGCGGTCGAACAAGCGCCAGATGAAACGCACCGGTGCGCCGATCACGAACCAGATCGCCGCCAGAGGGTTGCTTATGGAGAGCATCGCCATCGACAGCCACCCCCAATTGTCGTGACGGACGTACTTATCGGAGAGGCTGGCTATGTGGCCGTAGGGGCGCAATTCGCGCGCCATCATCCGCTCCAGCGGCACGCTCAGCGCCCGCACATTGAACTTGCGCAACAGCAATACGCGCGCGGGCCTGCGGCGAAACGCAGAGGCGAAGAACCAAATCGCCATGACGCTGAGGCCCGCCAATCCGAGCACTGCGAACACGTCATCAGAATCGAAGCGCATGCCCGCGACATCGATCCAGAACCGCGTCTCGGTCGTCATCGGCGCTTGGCCGGGCGTAAGCGCCGCCGAAACCAAGATCAGAGCGAAATAGGCGAAGATCGCCCGCCCGCTCCACACCCGCACCGCCCTGCCCCAGCCAAAGAACAAAAGCTCGCCGCGCGCGAGATCGGCGGTATCGATGAAGCCCGGCACTTTTAGCCGCCAACGCAAGAGTCCGAGCCCCCGGTCCCGCGCTGCTTCCATGGCGGCGGCGCGCCCAGCTTCGCTGTGATCGGGGTTCTCGGCGGCGGCGGCGAGGTCTTCGGCGTCAAGCGGCGCCAGCGCCCCGTGATCGGGCTTAAGCGCGCGCAATCCCGCCAGGGTGCGCATCTTTCGCAACAGCTGGCGCCAATCGCTTGTGGGAATTGCTTGATCGTCCGAATTCATCCCCATATCCCTTCTGGGACTCATCGCCTCGGATTCTGCCACAGGCCAATTCCCATGACCAACCGCATTGAAACGGACACATTCGGCCCCATCGAAGTCGCCGCTGATAAATATTGGGGCGCGCAGGCGCAAAGGTCGCTGGGAAATTTCAAGATCGGCGAGGAAAAAATGCCGCGCCCCGTTGTGCGGGCGCTGGGTGTGGTCAAGCGCGCCGCCGCCGAAGTGAACATGGAACTGGGCCGGCTCGACCGGAGCTTGGGCGAAACAATTGTGAAGGCCGCGCAAGAAGTGGCCGAAGGTAAGCTCGATGCGCATTTTCCGCTGAGCGTTTGGCAGACCGGCTCGGGCACGCAGTCGAACATGAACGCCAATGAAGTGATCTCGAACCGCGCCATCGAGATGTTGGGCGGGGAGATGGGTTCAAAAAGGCCGGTCCATCCCAACGATCACGTCAACATGTCGCAGAGCTCGAACGACACTTTCCCGACGGCGATGCACATCGCCGCGGCCGAGGAAATCGAGCATCGGCTAAAGCCGGCTTTGCTGAAACTGCGCAACGCACTGAACGAGAAAGCGCGGGCGTGGACGCACATCATCAAGATCGGCCGCACCCACACGCAGGACGCGACGCCGTTAACACTGGGCCAGGAGTTTTCCGGCTACGTGCAACAGCTCGACAACGGCTTGCATCGCATTGAGCAAACCCTGCCGCTGCTGATGCAATTGGCGCAGGGCGGCACGGCGGTGGGCACCGGGCTCAACGCGCCGGTGGGTTTCGCGGAAAAGGTGGCCGAGCGTATCGCGGCGATCACCCGGATGCAATTCACCAGCGCGCCGAACAAATTCGAGGCGCTGGCCGCACATGACGCCATGGTGTTCGCGCACGGTGCGCTCAACACGGTGGCGGCGTCTCTGTTCAAGATCGCTAACGATATTCGTTTTTTGGGCTCAGGGCCTCGTTCGGGGCTGGGCGAATTGATGCTGCCGGAAAACGAGCCCGGCTCCTCGATCATGCCGGGCAAAGTGAACCCGACGCAGTGCGAAGCGCTGACCATGGTGTGTTGCCAAGTATTCGGCAACAACGCCGCCATCAGTTTCGCCGGCGCCAGCGGGCATTTCGAACTCAACGTATTCAACCCGGTGATGGCCTACAATTTCTGGCAATCAACGCGGCTTCTGGCGGACGCAAGCGTCAGTTTCGCCGACAATTGCATCGCCGGAATGGCGCCGCGTGAGGATAACATCAAAGCCAATCTCGATAACTCGCTGATGCTGGTCACCGCGCTCGCGCCGAAATATGGCTACGACCGCGCCGCGAAGATCGCCAAGACCGCGCACAAGAACGGGACGACATTGCGCGAGGAAGCGATCCTGGACGGCATCGCCGCGGACGATTTCGACGCCATCGTACGACCGGAGAACATGATCGGGCCAGGGTAAGGCGGCGTTCCGGGTTATTGCGTATTCCCGTACGGTAGCCCTTGGCCGCGCATGGGCGCCAGTCTACATCCAGGCCATGAGCGACATCGTAAATTTAAGGCGCTTGCGCAAAATCAAAGCGCGCGCCGCGGCTGAAGCGGAAGCTGCAATCAATCGCGCTGCGCATGGGCGCAGCAAAACTGAGAAGAAACTCAGCAAAGCCGAGCAAGAGATCGCCGCGCGCAAGCTTGATGGACATAGGCATGATGAGCGTAAGCACACTGAGCACCAGCAGGGGGAACCGACGCGCGATGACGAATAAGGGCGCGCTGCAGAAGCGTTCGATGCGGATCGCCGGGCATCGCACCTCGCTGGCGCTGGAATTGGAGTTTTGGTCCGAGTTGGAGAAGATCGCGCGCGCGCGTACGGCCAGCCTGCCCATGCTGATCGCCGCGATCGACGAGACACGCTCCAGGAACGCGCCTGACGCGTCGCTGGCTTCAGCTGTGCGTGTGTTCGTGTTGGAAAATAGAACCTAGAGACGATTTCTAGCGCATCGCCCGCCCGTACAGCGCCACCGCGTAATAGCACGGCGCAACGCTGCAATTGTACATCTGCACCTGCACCATGAACGTGCCATTGTAGCCCGGCGCGGCAGCAACGACGGGCTGCGAATTGGTTGACGCATCTTGCGACACCACCGCCCCGTTCGGATCATAAAGTACGAGGTCAAGATCGGCGCAATCGCGGTCGCACACCGCCAAGACGCGATAATCATAGCCCGCGAACAAACTCGCCGGCACGTTCCACGTCTGCCCCTGCGCCAAACTGCCGCTAAAGGGCTGGTCGATCTGTTGGAAGCCTTGCTGCGCGAACGCGCCTTGCGCTTGCTGCAATTGCGCGAGGATAATGGCTTGCGGCGATTGATCGCCTGCCGCTGGCGCAACCGGCTGCGAAACCGCGGGCTGCACGGCGGCCGTGGTCGTTGACTCGCCCGCATCCGGCAGCATCGACCCAATGATCCCAAGCACGACAATTGTGCCCACGATCGCCCCCGTCACCCACACCCAAACCGGAAGGCCTTTTTTCTGAGCTTGGGGCTGCGCGGCAGGCTGCGACGCCTGACGCGGCGGCGTGCTCATGGCCGGTTGCGGCGCTGGCTTCGGCTGAGGTTGCGCCGCGGGAGATGGCGCACTTGCCGCGGCGCCGCGCACGGCGGCGACGAAGCGGCGCCAATCGGCATGGTCCGGCTCGCCGCTCCAGCTCGCCAGATTCGCGGCCTGCACTTCGCCAAACCCGAACGGCGCTTGCGAGGCGTCGATCATCGCCGGGATCAGCACACCTTTGTCGCGCCCCAGACGCGCCTCCTCGCGCACCCATTGCGACTTGGTGGAGTGCTCGCTCCAGAGCACGATCAGCACCCGGCATTGGCTGAGCTTGGTTTCGATGAAATCCGCCCAGGTTTGCCCCGGCGGAATCTCGCTGTCCCAGAACACCTCGACGCCCACCGCCGCGAGGCCCTGCGCGACTTGCTCGGCACGCGCCCGATCTTCTCGGGCGTAAGAGAGAAACACGTCCGCCATAAAGCCCTCCTGCCGTGGCGTTATCCTAGCAGGCGCCGGGGTGAGGTTTCAAACCCCCTTCGGGTTGGGGCCGTATTTGTTAGCCCCTGCCTGGCCAGGAATAAAAATCAGCGCCAGCGCAACCAACCATCCCACGTAAGGGAGAATTGTGGCGGCGGCGATCCAGCCCGTCTGGCCAACATCGTGAGCACGACGGCTGGCGGCGCTTATGCTTGGCGCGAGAACGCCAAGCAACAACCAAGAAACCAAGTAGGAATTTGGCGTGCTGGTATAGGAATTGAAACCGAACACCGCCGAGTCAAAACCAAAGGCAAGGATCGCCGCAATGACTTGGAAGAGTACAAACCACCCATATTCCGAGCGGCGCGCGCGTCCCTTGCCATCAGCGTAGAGCGCGAAACATTTGCGGATGTGCTCGATCGGCGACGCCGCCGCGCCCCCCGGGGGGGGCGCGAAAGCGGGTTGCGGCGTTGCTTGCGACGCGGGGCGCGGGGCAGCATCTGGGCCATGCACGGCGCGCTCGACAGCGCCTGCAAAGCGCAGCCAATCGGGATGGTTGGCTTCGCCGCGCCAGTTCGCCAAATTCGCCGCTTGAACTTCGCCAAATCCAAGCGGCGGCGCGGAACCATCGAGAATAGCTGGGATCAGACGGTTGCGGTCGCGGCCCATGCGCGCCTCTTCGCGCACCCATTGTGATTTCGTGGAATGCGCGGTCCACAGCACGACCACCACCTTGCACTGCGCAAGCTTGCCTTCGGTGTAGTCGGCCCAGGTTTGGCCGGGCGGGATGTCGGTATCCCAGAAGCAGTCCAATCCCATCGCTGAGAGCGCGCTTGCCACTTGCTCGGCGCGGGAACGATCCTCGCGGGCGTAGGAAATGAATACATCGGCCATGGGATCTTGCCTGGTTGCCTGACTCGGCCCGACGCTAGCAATGCCGCCCCCGCCACACGAGGGGGGCGCTGACATCAGCGCCGGCAATGCCTACGTTCTCGCTTCGTGCTAGATACAGCGCTTGATGGACGATTCGATGACAGGCCCCGCGGGAGAATCCCGCCCCATCTCGCAGCGCGCCATGGCGCCGCCGCCCTATTTCGACGGGCTCAACCCCGAGCAGCGCGCGGCGGTGGAGGCGCTGGACGGGCCGCTTCTGGTGCTCGCCGGGGCGGGCACGGGCAAAACGCGGGTGCTGACGTCGCGATTGGCGCATTTACTGTCCACCGGCAAGGCCAAGCCGTGGGGCGTGCTGGCCGTCACCTTCACCAACAAGGCCGCGCGCGAAATGCGCGAACGTGTGGAGAAATTGGTTGGCCCGGGCGGCGGCGGGCTGCCGTTCCTCGGCACCTTCCATTCCATCTCGGCGCGCATGCTGCGCAGCCACGCCGAGCTCGTCGGCCTCAAGAACAGCTTCAGCATCCTCGACACCGACGACCAAATTCGTTTGCTGAAGCAAATTATCGAGGCCGAGAACATCGATGAAAAACGCTGGCCGGCGCGCCAGCTCGCAGGCCTGCTAGATTCGTGGAAAAATCGCGCACTGACCCCGGACCGAGTGCCGAAAGGCGAAGCGTTTTCGTTCGCCGATGGCGCGGGCGTGCGGCTCTACGCAATCTACCAAGAACGCCTGCGCATCCTCAACGCCTGCGATTTCGGCGATCTGCTGATGCACATGATCTCCATTTTTCAAAAGCATGCCGACGTGCTGGAGACCTACCATCGCAAGCTAAGCCATCTGATGGTGGACGAGTATCAAGATACCAACGTCGCGCAATATTTATGGCTGCGTCTGTTGGCGCAGGCGTCGAAAAACCTCTGCGTCGTCGGCGACGATGATCAGAGCATCTATGGCTGGCGCGGCGCGGAAGTGGATAACATCCTTCGCTTCGAGTACGATTTTCCAGGTGCGAAGGTGGTGCGGCTGGAGCGCAATTATCGCTCAACGGGCCATATCCTCGCCGCCGCCGCCCACATCATCGCCCACAATCGCGGCCGCCTGGGCAAGACTCTGTTCACCGACGATGAACTGGGCAACCGCGTCAAAGTGCGCGGCGTATGGGACGGCGAAGCCGAGGCGCGGCTGGTGGGCGACGACATTGAGGCATGGCGCCAATCGAACCGGTCTTTCGCCGAATGCGCCGTACTGGTGCGGACGGCTTGGCAGATGCGGGCGTTTGAAGAGCGCTTCTTGATGCTGCGCATTCCTTACAAAGTCATTGGCGGCCCCCGCTTCTTCGAGCGCGCCGAGGTGCGCGACGCGCATGCGTATTTGCGGCTTATCCGGTCGGAAGATGATGATCTCGCGTTTGAGCGCGTCATCAACCAGCCCAAACGCGGCTTCGGCGAGGGCTCGCTGGCGAAGTTGCATCAACACGCGAGCCAGCCGCCGGTGCGCTTCGTCACCGACAACGGCCCGCTGTTCGATTCCGAAACTGGCGAAGTGGTGACGACGCAAGAAGACGCGCCCGGCGGCGCCAAACGCTTTCGCTCGCTCGCAGCATCGGCGCGCGAAATGATCCGGACCGACGATCTGCCGCTCAAGGCGCGCACGGCGCTGCGCGGTTTCATGACCGATCTCGATCGCTGGCGGGAAAAATCCCGCCACATCTCGCACGTTGAATTGGCGGAATCCGTGCTCGACGAGAGCGGCTACACTGAAATGCTGCGCAACGACAAAAGCCCGCAAGCGCAGACACGGTTGGAGAATTTGAAGGAACTGGTCCAAGCCATGGGCCAGTTCGACACCCTGGAAGCTTATATGGAGCACGTCTCGCTGGTGCTCGATATCGAGGCGACAAGCGACGACGCCAATGTGCAACTCTCAACTCTCCACGCGGCCAAGGGCCTGGAATGGCCTTTGGTGTTCCTCCCCGGCTGGGAAGAAACCGTGTTTCCTTCGCAACGCTCGATCGATGAGAGCGGCGAGAAAGGCTTGGAGGAGGAACGCCGGCTTGCTTACGTAGGCATCACCCGGGCGCGTGAAAGCGCGCGCATTTCCTTCGCCGCCAACCGGCAGATTTATGGGCGCTGGCAGAGCGTGCTGCCGTCGCGCTTCGTCGATGAATTGCCGGCCGCCAATGTCGATGCGATCAGCGAGACCGGCTATTCCATGCAAGCCGGCGGCGTGCGCGAAGCAGCGGCGCGCTTCGACGCCTATGCGCCCGGCGCCGGCTTCAACAGCGCCTATCAAAGCCCCGGCTGGAAACGCGCGCAGGAACGCGGCAGCTTTCAGGGCAAGCCGCCAATGATCGAGGGCGAAGCGCGCCTGGTCGCGCGCAGCGGCGACGCGGATTCCCACTTCCGCTCCGGGGACCGCATCTTTCACCAAAAATTTGGCTACGGAAAAATCCGCGCAGTTGAAGGCAACAAGCTGACCGTGGGGTTCGATAAGGCGGGCGAGAAGCGCGTGATCGATAGCTTCGTGGTTCCGGCGGACGCGGTCTAAAGCCGCTTCAGGCGCCTAAGGCCCACATCCGTTCACAACGCCGCGTACTTCCCCGCCCAGCCGCCATCGCGCACCCGGTTCAAGAGCCGCGCGTCGGCAGTGATGAGCGTCGCATCCCGCGCCTCCGCGAGGGCGAGATAGAAGCAATCATAGGCTGGATGTTTGAGCGCGGACGAAAGCTCCAGAGCGCGCTCCGCCAGCATACGCGAAGGTACGAGTTCGCTATATCCGCTTAAGCAGGCGGCCAACGCTATGAGGCGTTGTTCCGGCGCTATCTCACCACGCGTTTCCTTGCGCCACAACGCGTTTGCGATTTCAGCCACCGCAAGGTCTGGCCCCAATATCGGTTCCTCGCCGACTAACGCCATGGCGCGCTCGGTTTCCGCCTCTGGCACGCCCCATTTGACCGCAACGCTCGCGTCAACGATCAGGGTCATCGCGGTCCTCGCGGATCAGCACTTCAGCGGGCGTTTGCTTCACGCCTTTGGGCGTCAGCGCCTGAGAACGGCGCATAAGCGCCAATTTTTGCTCCACCGTCAGTGGCGCGGCGGCCCGGAGAATTTCGCGCAGCTCCTGCTCAAGCGAACGCCCATGCAACTCAGCCTTCAGTTTAAGCCGCTCGACCACGTCGTCTTCAAGATTCCGGACGATCACTTGCGCCATCGGCGTCTCCTTGATATCAAATATGATAGCACAAAGGCCCCAGCAAGTCCATGCTCCTCCTCACCACAATTGGCCCGCTCGCCCTCATCAAGGCCGCCGCGGACGAACTTGACCGCCACGATCCTTCGCCCGCCGACGCGGTGAGCTGGTTCGAGGAAGGGCCGGGCAGGTTTCGGCTTGAAGTCTATGTGCCGACCAAGCAGGACGCCGCCAGCGCTTGCGCGATCATCGGCGCGGCCGCGCCTGAACTGCACATGACGCAGAAGAAAGTGAAAGCCGCCGATTGGGTGGCGATGTCGCTGGAAGGGCTACCGGCTGTGCGCGCCGGGCGCTTCGTGGTGGCGGGCGCGCATGCGCTGGCGCGCGAGCCGGGCGGGCGCAAGAAAATCTGGATCGAAGCCAGCGAAGCCTTCGGCACCGGCCATCATGGCACCACTTGGGGCTGCCTGATGGCGCTTGAAGGCGTGCTGCGCGAACGCCGCGTGACGCGCGCGCTCGATGTCGGCGCGGGCTCTGGCGTGTTGGCGATCGCGGCGGCGAAGACGGGGGCGGATGCGCTCGCCATTGAAATCTACCATCGCGCCGCCGCCATCGCGCAAATCAACGCCCACCAGAACAAGGTCGGCCAGCGTGTTCGGGTCATTGCCGGCGACGGCGCCCGTTTCATCGCCGGGCAAACCTTCGACCTCGTGTTCGCCAACATCCTGATGCGCCCGCTGATCCGACTCGCGCCGAAGCTGGTGCGCGCTTTGGCGCCCGGCGGCACGCTGGTGCTTTCGGGCCTGTTGCGCGAACAGGCGTCGCTTGTGCGCGAGGCATACGCCAATCGCGGCCTCGTGCTCGAACGCAAGATCCCGCGCGAAGCGTGGATGACCTTGGTGTGGCGCAAACCTTAGTGTGGCGATTCAGAAATTCGCCAGGTGATGATGGAGGGCTCGATGCGAATTTCTGAATCATCAGCCACACTAGGAAATATTGAATCTAGTGTCCTTTTCGAACCAGAAGTTCGCGCTGCGGGTGATCCAAGTCTCTTGCGAACTTCTGGTTCGGGACACTAGCGCGAATATACGTTGACGGCATACCAACATTGCGCGCCGCCGCAGCGGGGCGTCGCGACTTCGACCATGTGTGAGCCGGTGAAAGCCGGGCGCACGTGCATCACGGGAACACCCCCTTCCGGCACATCACGCGCAATCAGCGCGTCGTCGGGGTCGTAGAGTCTCAGGGCGACGTCACCGCAATTTTGGTCGCAGACACCGACGATGCGATAATCCTGCCCGGCGCGCAGCGTGAGCGGAAAGCGGCGCGCCGCCCCCTGCGCCAAACCACCAGCGAACGGCCCTGCCGCGCGAGAATAGCCATCTTCGCCAAGGATTTGCTCGGCGTAGCTCAGCTTTTGGGCCAATTCGCGCGCGAAAGGGTCTGGCACCTGCGCGGACGCGGGCGCGGCCAGAACCAGCGCCGCGAGCGCTGCCGCCGCCGCCAGTTTTGCCCAAACACCCATACTTTCTCCGTGGTCGGGCTGGAATTGCGCGGCCCGCCCCTTAAACCTCAGCGCCAAACCACCTAGGCTGAACGCCCTGAACCTGCGCTGAACTTCGCTTTTAAAGGACAGTCCCACGTGTTCCAAACCTATGACGAGCCCGGCGGCCCTGCTCTCGGCCGCAAACATCTGCCCCGCTTGAGAAAAGCACTCAAAGCCGCCGGCCTCGACGGCTTCATTGTGCCCCACGAAGACGAATGGCAGAACGAATATGTGCCGGCGGCCTACGATCGCCTCGCGTGGGCGACAGGGTTCACTGGCTCAGCCGGCGCGGCTGTCGTGTTCGCCAACGAAGCGGCGATCTTCACCGACGGGCGCTACACACTGCAAGTGCGCGCGCAGGTGGATGGCGATTTGTTCGCCTATCGCGACTTGGTTGATGGCGGGCCCGCCGCCTATCTGCGCGAGCGCGCACCCAAAGGCGCGCGCATCGGCTTTGATCCCAAGCTGCACAGCCCCGACTCGCTTGATCGTTTGCGCGCGGCGGCGGAGGCGGCGGGCGCCGAGCTTATGCCGGTCGCGCGCAATCCCATCGACGAAATTTGGGACGACCGCCCGGCGCTGCCGGCGGCGCGCGTGGCCCCCCACCCCGAGCAATACGCCGGCGAAAGCGCGGGTTCGAAGCGTCACCGCTTAGGCGAAAGTTTGGTGAAGGATCAAGCCGACGCGGTTGTGATCACCTCACCGGCTTCAATCGCGTGGCTGTTCAACGTGCGCGGCGGCGATGTTTCGCGTTCGCCATTGCCGCTGGGCGAAGCCATCTTGCGCGCAGACGGCACGGCGGATTTGTTCCTGGCCGACGAAAAAATTTCACCCGAGCTGCGCCAATGGCTCGGCAATGAAGTGGCGCTCCGCCCGAGTAGCGATTTGGCGCCGGCGCTCGGAGAGCTTCGCGGCAAAAAAGTGCAGCTGGATTCCGCGACCGCCTCGGCTTGGTATTTCGAGCGCTTGCGCGACGCCGGCGCCGAGATCGTGCGAGGGCAAGATCCTGTCGTGCTGCCGCGCGCGTGCAAGAACGCCGCCGAGGTCGAAGGCGCGCGCGCCGCGCACCGGCGCGATGGCGCAGCGGTGTCGCGCTATCTGCACTGGGTGGCGAAGGATGCGCAAAGCGGCAAGATCGACGAAATCACCGCTTGCGCCAAGCTGGAGGAATTCCGCCAGGCGACGGGCGTATTGAAGGATTTGTCATTCGACTCGATTTCCGGCGCCGGCCCGAACGGCGCTATCGTCCATTATCGCGTCAGCAAAAAAACCAACCGGCGGCTTGCACGCGGGTCGCTGTTTTTGATCGATAGCGGCGGGCAATATCTGGATGGCACAACGGACATTACCCGAACTGTCGCTATCGGCCGGCCAAGTCCGGAGATGAAACAGCGCTTCACGCGCGTCCTGAAAGGCCATATCGCGCTGGCGCGGGTGCGCTTTCCCAAAGGCACCACCGGCCATCAACTCGATGCGCTGGCGCGCATGTCGCTCTGGGAAGCAGGGCTCGATTATGACCACGGCACCGGCCACGGCGTTGGCGCTTATCTCGGCGTACACGAAGGCCCGCACCGCATCGCCAAATGGGTCAACACCCAGCCGCTCGAGCCGGGCATGATCGTGTCGAACGAACCCGGCTATTACAAAACCGGCGCCTACGGCATCCGCATCGAGAATCTACAAGTGGTGACGCCGGCGGCCGATATCGAAGGCGGCGAGCGGCCCATGCTCGGCTTTGAAACGCTAACGTTGGCGCCGATCGCGCGTGAGCTGATCGTGAAACCATTGCTGACCAAGGAAGAACTCGCCTGGCTCAATTCCTACCACGCCCGCGTGCGCGAAGTGATCGGCGCGCAGCTTGAGGGTGAGGCGAAGGCGTGGCTGGAGGAAGCGACGGCGCCAATCTAACGTCATCACGCTCGAGAAAACGGGAGAACTGGGGCCATGTTCGTAGGCCATTACGCCGCCGCGTTCGCGGCCAAAGCGATCGAGCCGAAGGCGCCACTCTGGACGCTCGCCGCCGGCTGCCAATTGGTGGACATCGGCTGGAGCGCTTTCGTCATGGCGGGCATTGAGCGCGCCAGCGTCGATCCATCGTTGCCGGGCTCTTCGCTTGTGCTTGAGCACATGCCGTGGACCCATTCGCTGCCGATGACGTTTGTGTGGGCGATTGGCGCTGCGCTGTTGGCGCGCTTGCTACTGCGGCTGCCGAACTGGGCCAGCATCGTCATCGGCCTTGCTGTCGCCTCGCACTGGCTGCTCGATTTTCTTGTGCATCGGCCAGACCTTGAACTCTGGATCGGCGGCGAGAAAGTGGGTCTGGGCCTTTGGAACTATCCCGTGCCCGAACAAGCAGTGGAGATAGGTTTGCTTGCCATCGCTGGCGCCGCCTGGGCGGCGAGCCGCAAGACGCAGGGGCGCACGGCATGGCCGGCGCTTGCGTTCATTGCGTTTCTGGTAGCACTACAAATCGTGGCGATGCTGCAGCCCCAACCAGCGGGCCCGCTGCCGCCGCAAGCCGGCGCTGCTATTCTGGCGATTTATCTGCTCGCCGTAGCGCTAGCGGCGCTGATGGACAAACGAGGCAAACAATCATCCTAGGAGACACCGATGTCTGCGAATCTCGAACTGGTCAAAAGTGTCTACGCCGCGTTTGGGCGCGGCGACATTCCCGCCGTGCTTGGCGCCATGGCCGCTGACATTGTTTGGAACGAAGCCGAAAATTTTCCTTATGCCGACGGCAATCCCTATGTCGGACCGCAGGCGGTACTGGACGGCGTGTTCGCGCGATTGGGCGGGGAATGGAACGGCTTCACGGCCGCGCCCACGGAATTTCTTGACGCCGGCGATACCATCGTCGCGCTCGGCCGCTACGGTGGCGCGTACAAGGCCACCGGCGCCAGCATCAACGCTCAATTCTCACATGTATGGCGCGTCAAAAACGGCAAACTGTCCGCAATGCAGCAATACACCGATACCTTGCAGGCCGCGCGCGTGGTTGGAAAGTAATATGGACCGCCGGCGTCTTCGCCGGCATCGTTGCATCAAGCGCTAACAAAAATCGGCGAGGACGCCGGCGGTCCATATTGTTAGCGGCTCAACTCAATCCACGCGTCTTCGTCGATCACCTTCACGCCCAGCTTTTCCGCTTCCGCGAGCTTTGTGCCCGCGCCGGGGCCGGCGACCACAAGGCTGGTATTTTTCGACACGCTGCCGGCGACTTTCGCGCCGAGCGCTACGGCGCGCGCTTTGGCTTCGTCACGGGTCATTTTCTCAAGCGTGCCGGTAAACACGATGGTGAGGCCAGCGACTTGGCTTGAGGTCGCTGCGCGCGGCTGATCCTGTACGCGTACTTCCTTCAGGAGCCGCTTCAGCGCGTCGGTGTTGTGCGGCTCGGTGAAAAAATCGACGAGATGATCAGCAGCGACCGGGCCGACGCCATCAATGCGCGCCAGTTCGAGATAGTCTTCGCCCGGTGCTTGTTTGGCGGCATCCTGGATCGCGACTACGGCATCGCCGAGCGAGCCAAACGCTTCGATCAGACCATCCCAGGCGCGGCTCGTCACGCCCTTGATCTTGGGCGGGCTTGGACCACCGGCGGCCTCGTCGGCGAACAATTCCGCTTGGCCCTTCGACGCCGGCGAGACGCCGGCGGTCCAAGAAAGCAGCGCGGCGCGCGCGCCATCGCCCACGCCACGCACGCGCTCCAACACCTCGTACGCTTCACCAGGCTTAGCTATCACCGCGCGCTCCATGGCCTTTTCGAACGCCTTCCAGCTCTCGAAGCGCCGCGCGATCACGCCGGCGGTGGTTTCGCCGATGTCGCGGATGCCGAGGCCGTAGAGGAAGCGTGCAAACTCCGGCTCGCGCCGCGCCTCGATCGAGGCCAGCAGGTTGGTGACGCTCTTTTCGCCGTAGCCTTCGCGGGTGGCGAGTTCGTTGCGGTGTTCGCGCAGGCGGAAGATGTCGGCCGGCTCCTTTACCCAGCCCAGTTCGTAAAATTCCTCAATCTGCTTTTCGCCCAGGCCCTCGATGTCCATCGCCCGGCGCGACACAAAGTGCCGGAGGCGCTCGACCGCTTGCGCTGGGCAATTCAGCCCGCCCGTGCAACGCGTGATCACGCCCTCCTCGCCCGGCTCCAACTCGCGCGCGACGTGCGAGTCGCAAACCGGACACTTGTTCGGAAACGCGTAGGGCTTGGCCCCAGGCTTGTGTCGCAGCACGTCGACGATCTGCGGAATCACGTCGCCGGCGCGCTGCACAATCACGACATCGCCGATGCGCAGATCCTTGCCGCTGCGGATCGGTGCACGATCGGCGCCGACGCCTCGGATGTAGTCAGCGTTGTGAAGCGTCACGTTGGTCACAGTCACGCCGCCGACGAACACTGGCTTCAACCGCCCAACCGGCGTCAACGCGCCGGTGCGGCCCACTTGGATGTCAATGCCTTCCAACATGGTTTCCGCTTGTTCGGCGGCGAATTTGTGTGCGATGGCCCAACGCGGCGAGCGCGAGACGAAGCCCAAACGCTGTTGCAGCGCCAGCGAATCGACTTTGTAGACGACGCCGTCAATCTCGTAGGCGAGCTTCTGTCGGTCAGCGAGAATGGCTTGGTATGCCGCCAGCAAATCGTCGGCGCTCTTAGCGCGCGCGATAGACGCCAGCGGAAAACCCAATTTGGAAAGACGCCGCATCGCTTCGAACTGCGTTTCCGCCAGCGGCTCGGAGAGTTCACCCCAGCCGTGGACGAAGAAGCGCAGCGGCCGCGTCGCCGTGATGTTTGGATCAAGTTGGCGCAACGCGCCGGCGGCGGAATTGCGCGGGTTGACGTAGGCCTGCTTCCCTTCGGCCTCAAGCCGCGCGTTCATCGCCGCGAACGCCGCCTTCTCCATGTACACTTCGCCGCGCACTTCGAGTACGGTGGGCGCGCCTTTGAGCACGCGGGGAATATCGGCGATGGTGCGCAGATTGGCGGTGACGTCCTCGCCCTCGCGGCCGTCGCCTCGGGTCGCCCCCTGGACGAAGCGGCCGTTTTCGTAACGCAGCGAAGCGGAGAGCCCATCGATCTTTGGCTCGGCGGTGATGACCGGCGGCGCGTCGAGATTGAGGAAACGCTGCACCCGCGCCACGAACGCATGCGCGTCCTCGGGGTCAAACGCGTTGTCGAGCGAGAGCATCGCCACGGCGTGGCGCACCTTGCCAAACTTCTCGGCAGGCGCCGCGCCCACGCGCATGGACGGACTGTCCTCGCGCACCAAGTCTGGAAAGCGCGCCTCGATGGCGGCGTTGCGCACACGCAAATGGTCGTATTCCGCGTCGGAGACAACTGGCGCGTCTTGGGTGTAATAATGCTTGTCGTGGCGCGCTATTTCCACCGCCAGCCGCGCCAGTTCGGCGACCGCTTCTCGCGGCGTCAGCGACTCGACGATTTTCTCTTTCACATGCCGCTCCCCAAAAGGAAGCTTAGAACACCGCGCCGAAGGTGCGCCCGAACCAGCCGCGGCGTGCGGCCTCTTCCTCGGCCACGGGCGCAACGCCGGAATCCGTCATCAACGCGTAGGACCGCTGATACCATTCGCCGCCGGGAAAATTATGCCCGAGGATGGCGGCCATACGCTGCGCCTCATCGACCATGCCGACGGAGAGGTAGGATTCCACCAAACGGTGCAGCGCCTCCGGCACATGCGAAGTGCGTTGGTAGTTCGGGTTTTCGAGCACGATGCGGAAGCGGTTGATGGCGGCCAAATGCTGGTCGCGCGTCAGATAGAAGCGCCCGACGGCCATCTCCTTGCCCGCCAATTGATCATAGACCATGTCGAGTTTGAGCCGCGCATCGCGCGCGTAATCGCTTTCCGGGAAGCGGCGCACCACATCGTTCAGCGCCGTGAGCGCACGCTCCGTCGTACCCTGGTCTCGGCCAACATCGAGGATGCGCTCGAAGTGACACAGGGCCACTAGGTAATAGGCGTAAGGCGCGCTCTCATTGCCGGGATGCAGCGAAATGAAACGCTGCGCGTCCTCAATCGATTCATCGTACTGGTTGGCCTGGTAGTGGGCGAAGGCTTCCATGAGCATGGAGCGGCGCGCCCAGGACGAGTACGGGTGCTGGCGCTCGACTTCCTCGAAAGCGGCGAGCGCTTCAGGCCAACGCCGACGATCGAGCAGACCTGCGCCGCGATTGTAAAGCAGCGCCACCGGCTCATCGACGAATTGAAGGTCTTCCCGAGCGCGATTGCCCCCGCAAGCGCTCACCCCACCCGCCAAGAGCGCCATGGCCACGGCTTGTGCGAGGTGCTTTTGCCATGATTTCATCGCCTAGCCTCTTCTTGCTCAGGAATAACGACGCCGAAGCGCTCCGCCTGATACAGGATGGCGCGGGCTCCGCAAAGCGCCTGCCGCTGTTGGACGAAAAGAGAAAATCAGCCGTGCGCGGCGACGAGGGCTGGGGCTGGGGCTGGCGCGCGCAGCGGTTCGCGCCCGGATTCAGGCTCCCAGCGCCACGCCTCGGGCGTGTCCAGCAAGGCCCGCACCAGTCTGGCGTTGAGGGCATGGCCGGGCTGGTCCGCCACAAAACGGCCGCAAATGGGCGCGCCGGCCAGGGAGAGATCCCCCACTGCGTCGAGCAGCTTGTGGCGCACGAATTCGTCATCGAAGCGGAGCCCTTCGGGGTTCACCACCCGCCCGGAATCCACCACCACCGCGTTGTCCATCGAGGCGCCGCGCCCGAGGCCGGCGGCGCGCAAGCGCTCCCCATCAGAGAGAAAACCAAAGGTGCGCGCGTCGGCGATTTCAGTGAGGAACGCTTGCGGCGTCAGCTGCACGCGGCGGCGCTGCACACCGATCGCCTTGTCGGCGAAGCGGATGGTGACATCGAGATCCAGGCCGTCAAAATCCTCGGCCGGCAACAGGGCCGCGCTCTTGGCGCCCATCCGCACTTCAACCGGCTCGACGATGCGAATCATACGCTGCGTTGCGTTTTGCGTCTTCAGGCCGGCATTGAGCAACACTTGCACGAAAGGCGCGGACGAGCCGTCGAGGATCGGCACTTCCGGGCCGTCCACCTCGACAATGAGATTATCAATCCCAAGGCCAGCGCATGCCGACATCAAGTGCTCGACAGTTGCGATTTCCACGCCGGAGCGATTTTTCAGCGTCGTGGCGTTGCGGGTCTCGCCGACGCAATCGGCATGGGCGCGGATCGCGTTATCGACGCCGCGCATGTCCGAGCGGACAAAAATAATACCGGTATCCACAGGCGCGGGCATCAGCGCCAAACGCATGTGCGCGCCCGAGTGGACGCCCACGCCGGCGCACATGGCCGGACCCGCAATAGTCTGCTGACGACGCAACGAAATCACTCTCTCGTCCCCCAGCCCTCCATGGGCAAAGCCCCCAAGAGGTCGGTTTTGGGCCCCCCGACCCGGACCCTCGTCTAGGGCGCCCCCGCGCCTCCCCACAACACACGTTGCGTTACGGTTTGTGACCGTTAACTGCTTGGGGATT
>JBEBHQ010000065.1:0-7996 GCA_040080805.1 Terricaulis sp.
CATCCACCTCAATCCGGTGCGCGCGAACATGGTGTCGGACCCTGCAACCTACCCCTTCAGCAGTCACCGCGCATACTTGGGCCTGGATGTGAGCCCTTGGCTCACGACTGACTTTGCACTCAGTCTGTTGGCGCGCGAGCTGACTCGGGCCCGGGACGCATATCGGTTCTTTGTGCAGGCGGGGATCGGCATCACGGGCGAAAACTGGCTAACCGGCCATCCGGAGGAGCCCCGCGTGCTCGGAGACGACCGGTTTCTTGCCGGCCTGCGACTCGAACGGCGACTCCGTTGCAGACTTACCCTGACGGAACTAGTCGACCAGGTTTGCCGCGAACATTCCACCGAACCGGCCGACCTCGCCGCCCCTGGCCGACTTCGGCATCACGCCCGACTTCGCGCGGTTGTATTGGATCGCGCTCTCCGTCTGCGGATCGCCACGCTCAGCGACGTCGCCCGGCACTTCCATCGCTCCACGCCAGGCCTCAGTCGATCACTCCAGCATTACCGCTCTACGGAGCCTCTCCTCTTCGGTGGTTCGAGCATCGACCCTGAATAACGCAACAAGTTATACCCGGTACGGTTAGCTCGTTCGTCCGGAATCCGGACGCGCTCGCTACTCTTGACCCTCTTCCCGGAAACCCCCGAACACGTGCACCGGCACCCTAGGATTGCGCTTGCAGCGGTGGCTCGCGCCCTAAGCCGAGACGAAAGCAGTCTGCGCGACAGCGTCAAACGTCACTTCAACTACCCTTGAGCTAGGCTCCGGAAACCCCCGAACACGTGCACCGGCACCCTGGGATCGCGCGGTCAGCTCACCCGGCACCGAAGGCCAAGCTCTGCGTCACCACTCAATCGCAAGAGACTTCTGACGCTTTGGCAAACTCATCCACCTCGGAGTTATTAGGACTTCACAACCCTTCCTGCGCTCGGAAGCCGTGTACCTGAGTTTGAAAGATCGTAAGGAGGCCCAGCTACGGTAAAGCTTGCGAATTTCTGGGCAATCATCGTAGGTAAGCACCCATGCTGCTCGCTCCGGCAACGCCTTTAGCTTCTCTGACAGCGCCACGTGGTATTGCTCGTCCAAGCTGTTCAAGTACAGCAGTGGGCCCTTGTGGAAATACGGAGGATCAATGAAAAGGAACGTCTCGTCGGTGTTCACCGTATCAATGAACTTAATCCCGTCGATGCCACTGACCTTGATTCGGTCTGCATACCTCCCGACCTTCTGACAGCGCTCTAGAAGCGTCTCCTTGTTGAAGCGCGCTCCAATCTTCCAATCACTGGTTTGCGCGGCGCCGCCAATCGGACCGCCATTCAGAATGATGCCGGAGCGATTGCACCGATTGAGATAAAATGTCGCGAATCCCTTTTTTAGTCTGCCGGCGCCTCTGCTGCGGTAAACCTCGCGCTGTCGGCGCCACTCGGCCATGCTAGCGCGGACTCCGCGGAGCATGCACCCGAATGCCTCATTGCGCGCAGTGAGCGCCCACCAAAAGTCGTACATAGCCGGGTCAGCGTCGTTAATGAGAATTTCTGGCGTGCGCTCTTCATAAAGCAGGGAAAGGGACGCACCAGCCCCACCAGCGAAGGGCTCCGCCTGGACTAAGCCTGCGATTCCGTTCTGCCGCCGAATTTCCGCCAATACTCCCGCCATAGTACCCTTGCCACCTGGGTACCTAAGAGGGCTAGCAAGGTTCAAGACTTGCCTCCGGTCTTCGCTTTCGCTGCCGACTGCATGTAGTCGCTAAGCATGTACTTCATGAGTGGTTCGACGCGCTTCCAGAATTGAAGAATATCTCGCTCCGTCGGGAGCTCGTGGGGTTGATGTACAAATGAGTGTAAGTCGCTGATCGTAAAAGGCGCCGTCTTGTTATACGTAATAGCCTTCTCTACGCTGTCAGCCTGCGCCTGAGCTAACTGGGCTTTGGCATGCTTCAGCAGGGTGGGAACCATCTCGCGCATTGACGGCGCGCCACCCTGCAAGCGGCCACCCCGCTCCTTCAAGTCCGCGACAATCTGCCCTAGCTCTCCGGTCCTGCTTAGGAAGTCAACCGCCGCCACTTCCAAGAATGCGCGCAAGAGGAACGCGCCAGCGTTTGGGTACTTCGACCGATCAAGCTGGATCAGTTCCGTACGCATGTCGATTAGCTTGTCGTGCTGCACTCCAATCTTGAACGTGCGAGGCACGACCCCCTTATACGCAGTCCGTCCGCGCTCCTTAGACGCTTCTTCCTTGTGTGCTGACAGCGGGACCGACTTCCCTCCGAATTCAGATGGAGTAAAGGCGCCTCCCTTCTTCGGCTTAAGTCCATTGGGATAAGCATTCAGGTAGGCTTCGATCTCCACTGACGTATTTAGCGAGCGAGATGATTGCTTATTCAGCGCTATGTCGGTAACCAATCGCGTGAACGCACCGACGAAAGAGTCTTTGGTTGTGCCGCCAACGATGCCGTGCTCTACGCTGGGCTCCAACCTGAAGAACTTCTTACCGGGAGCCGATACCAATACGCGCTCTATTGTGCTGAAAATCTTTGCGCGAGGTTGCGCAACCTTCACTTTCACTTCACTCGGCAGTTGGATCGCTCGCGCCATGTCCGCTACCGCCTTCGTCGTACGCGCCTGCTGAATGTCCGAGTCCGAAAAGCCCAAGTTCCTACGTAACTGCTCGGCTGTGTAGCCTTCCGCAAGTTTTTCCAGAATAAATCCGGCGCGATTCTCCGCCTCCCATGCAAGAACAGGTGTACCAATGTGCCTGCTGGCGACTTGCTTGTCTGTGTCGCGCCGACTTGGGGCCGTTGTCACGGGCACAGCGGCAATGTCCTCCGTGCCACCCATTTCTGCCGCGAGCCTCGTGAGCTTCCTTGCCCACGGACCTTCCACGAGAGCTGGCTCAGTAAGTCCCTTAAGCGCAGCGAGCCGCCGGTTCCCCTCAACCACGACTAGCTTGCCGCCTTCTCTTACCGCCAGAAGGGGCTCATTCGAGAAGTACCCGCCGCGGGCAATGCTCTCAGCGACTTCACCAGCCTTATCATGCTTGAAAAGATGGTTGATGATATCCCGTGGGGACATCGTCGCCGGGTTGCGCCCAAGGCGAGGATTCTTCGCATCTAGTTGGAGGCCAGATACCTTGACCTCTTTGGTGGGCCAGGAGTTCTTCATGTTATTCCCTTGACGACGCTTACATTTCCTCAATGGTGAGGCGACTTATATCCACACTTGGCTCACGCAATCCTATTCGCCTTCACTCCCGCCCATCTGAGAGCCGATTACAGCACGACTCATTCGCCACCCGGAATACCTAGCTTTCTGGCAAGTCGCTCAACAGCTTCCTTGAGCGGCCCAACAAAAACATTATTCGTCGCGTAGAACCGCACAGCTTCCTCCGCGGTCGACTTAACGTTAAGTCCGCCCTCTGCCACTTGCGAAATCCTATGGTCCTCAAGGATGGAACGTTCTAGTTCCTCAAGAATCTCGGAGCGGTGGCGCACTTTCCCAAAGGGGCCCGTGTACAGATTACTTCGCCTTACGCTCTTGAGCACGAATCCACCTTTGGGCGCAAACTTCATGATCAATATCCCCACATCGCGCTCAAGGTCAGTACGGGTATACGCCCTAACTCCCTCCGCCACTTGTTCCGATTGGACGCTCGACAGAGCTGCGTGATCAAACTCGCAGGCTTCAAATACGGCGCCACCAAATCCATCGCAGTGGTCCACACCACCACCAACGAACTTACAATTTCGAAAGATGGTCGCCTTAGAAAAGCGGCAGTTGTTCCACCTGACGTTCTCAAATTGACATCGCTCGAATATCACTTCAGAAAAGTCAAAGCGAGACACTGAGTCGTCTATCCTAAGACCTGACAACGACCCGCGCGGGAGCAGGCTCATCAGCAGATCCGTTCTTTCCTTCCGTTCAGAGCCTTTGGGCAGCTTTGCATCTACGAGCGCGAAGCCAAGAATCATTGCGAGATTCGGAAGCAGGCAATTTCCACGGTCAGACGAGTCCAGAAAGTTCTCCATTAGTCGCCTCGCCGACTCCAATTCACGATCCGGGTCCTCGGGCAAGTCTTTTATTATCATCGCCGCAAGATCACCGAGTGTAGATCGCTCCAACGTCGCACGCTGAGAAAAGCCATCAAGCTGCCTAGCCCCCCCTGTGCTCGAAACCCCCATTAGATGTCGAGCGAGAAGTGCTATCTCAGTTTGATCCTGAGCAATTGCCCATCGGTCAGCGCCTTGCTCTCTGGTTAGGAGCGGGTGCGAAGAGAGCTTCTGAACGCAAATTCGGCGCGTACTGTCATCCAGCTTCTCGTCGGCTACAGCTATTGCCAAATCCACCGTCTCGGCTGTTCTAGTCGACCCAAGTCTTGTATCGACAGCGAAGTTAGTCAGTGCATTCAGCTGCTGCTCAGCTGTTAGCGGCAAGTCTTGACGACGCCTCTCGCGCTCGCAAAGCGAGCGCAGCATCCACATTAGAGGGTTCTTCCCTACCTCACCCCCTGCGCTTGCGCCATCACCTTCGAACAGGTCTGCAATTAGGCTAAGAAAGAACCCACGACCCACAAATGCTTTATCTCGAGCACTCAAGGTCTGAAACAGGGTCGCCGCGCTGTCAACTTTCTTCTGGTCTTTTAGCCGCAAGGAAAAATAGTTCCTAGCGTGCTGTTGATCAAAAGGCTCGATTCGATATTGCAGCAGCTGATTTCTTTGGCCTGTCGGCAGTTGAGCTAGATCCGGCTCTACCTCGGACGTCCAGAATGAACTTCTGGACGTAACGACAATTCTCGCTCCGGAACTTTCGGCGAGCTTACATAGCTCACCGATAATCTCCACGGGCCCCACCTCACCACGATTCTTCAAGACGTACTCGTCGAAGCCATCGAAAACTATCCGAAAGATTCCGGCCTTCAAGGTCGTTTGAAGAAACAGCTCTTCATTTCCATCTACCCAAGGTATGGGCGTTTCGAAATAGCGAAAGCAGTGCGTCAACGTCTTTGATAAGGAAGCCAAGTCGGCCTGACCAATCGTCGCCCATTGCTCAGCGCGAATGTATATCGGGGCGAAAGCGGTACCAGACGATTGAGCTCGCTGAGCCGAGCGTGAGACCAAATGGTCACACATAAAGGTTTTTCCTTGACCCGGCTCCGCTAAGAGAACCGCCACCAAGCCACCCGCCTCATCGCCAGATGAATCGCTTAGAAAAAGGTCTATTGGGTTTGGAAGCTTTCGCGTTATGCCGGCAGGTACTTGTAGGCGGGGATCGATGTAGTACTGCGGGGTACGCCCCGCAAGTTTTTGCGTATACCCCCTCAGCTCGTCGGCAATGAGAGTGGTCAGATACTCTGGTAAGGAAACAAGGCGCTCTGCCTTACTGAAAAGCTCTTTATGCAGCGTCAACCGTGAATTCAGTGAGGCAGCGTAGACAACTTGAGTCATGCCGGGCTCGAAGGCGTTCCTCTGAGCTTGTCGCAATGCCTCTGCGCTCACGCGAGCACGAAGATAGAGAATTGAGAAGGGAAATCTTCTCCCGTGAACGGCGTAGTGGCCCTGATATAGCCCCCATTGCCCTGGTACTTCTCTCGTAGGTGCTAGGTCGATATTAACGAGCCGGCTACGATTGACAAGGTCGACCACTTCTTCAAATTCGAGAGATTCCATAGACCACCCGGCTTCAATGCGCGAATTTGGAGCGAAGCGAAAGTCTCTCCAGAACCAACTCTACTCCCACTCAATTGTCTCGCACGCTCGCAAGCTGCTGCTGCATCAACACTTCTTTCTCGAACCTTGCGATTTTACCGTCAGTCCGACCGACGATTTGCGCCGCTTGAAGGCGTGGCGTGCCGATAGACTACGAACCATCGACTGCAGAATCCCTCAAACAGGCACCCCAAACTAGGATCGCCTGATTCTGCTTGCGCTGCGTTGTGCCGCGAACTGGTCTCGGAGGTTCGAGACATCTACCGCGCCAGTCAGCAACGCAGATCCAGTTGTCCTCGCGCATGGCCGAACGGAACCCTCAGCGTGTCACTCCAGCCACGCACGCGTCGTCACCACATGAGGCGCGAGAGGGGCCACCGGCACTCGAGGTAATCTCGGGCGTCTCGCCCAACCGGGCATAGACCAGCAGTTCCCCGATAACCGCGCCCAGATGCAGGTCCTCGACCTGGCCCAGTCGACTGAATCGAACGCGACCTTCGCCGTCGAACACCACAACGCTGGGGGTTCCCTGTAGCTCATACGCACGCATCGTCAGCGGAATCGAACTGTCGTGCGCCGCCTGATCGATCCCGACGGGGAAGCGAATCCGGTATTCACTCAGGAACGCCCGCAGGGCCTTCGGCCCCATGACGTCGTGGTGCTCGAAGACCGTGTGCAGCCCGATCACCGCGACCCGCTCGCTCGGGAAAATGGCGTTGATGCGTGCCGCTTGCGGCAGGCCGTCGGACACGCACCCCGGGCACAGCATCTGGAACGCATGCAGCACGACAACCTTGCCTCGAAGGCCGGCCAGCGTCACGGGATGAGGGGTATTCAGCCACTCGCTGACTTGCCAGGGCGGTGATGGGGTGTCTGTTTCAACCATGTTTGCCGTCCATACTGGAAGAAGCCCGACGCCTGCGCGCCGGGCTATTTGAACTCGCGAGTGGCTACGCGACGCGGCGCAGCTTCACCGCCGGAAAATCCACGGGGACAGCGAACGCAACGTTCACGTAGTTAGTGAACAAGTTCAGAGCCACGTGTGCGACTATTTCGACGATCGCTTCGTCGCCGAAGCCTGCATCGCGCAAGGCTCGCACGTCGGAGTCACTGACCTTCCCGCGATCGTTGACCAGCTTGAGCGCAAAGCGCAGAACGGCCTGCGTCGAGAAATCGGCAGACTCCCCGGCCTGGGCGCGCTGCATTTCCTCGGCGGTGGCACCGGCGTTCCGGCCGAGCGCCGTGTGCGCGGCCAGGCAGTACTCGCATGCGTTGCGATCGGCCACCGCCACCGCGATCTGCTCGCCGAGCTTTGCCGGGATCACACCGGCACCAAGCGCACCGAACGCGCCCCACATGGACTTGAGCGCGGCCGGGGAGTTGGCGACTGCCCGAAACATGTTGGGTGTGGTGCCGAAAGCACCGTGGATCGCATCGAGTAGGGTCTTGCTCTCGGCGGGAGCTTCGCTTCTATCAATCAGAGGTACACGATTCATGTGATTTCCTTGGTTCTCAGGAGAGTCTTGAGGCAATGGGTCGCACTCGGCAACGGAGCGGAGGTCAAAACTTGCCCTCGCGCACATACGGGTAGCTCCACAGGATGGTCTGCATCAGGACGGACTTCACCCAAGCCGCGTGCATCTTCTCGACATCTGCCGGCGAGGCGCCTTTCTTGGCAAGGAACGGCTTGAGCGTCGTCGTAACAGGAATCGTCAGTGCCGATAGATAGCGGAAGTTCACCGACGGCACGCTGTCGGCTTTGTCGGTCTGGTTCTTCTTTGGATTCGTGTGGCGACGGCCGATTTCGTACTGATAGTCCAGCCACGCCTGATCGTAGTTGGCATCGGCTGTGTCGAGTATCCACTGCGCGAATCGCTTCCGGACAGCAGCCAGATATGCCGCGTCAGGTGCCCCGGTCTTGTTGTTCTTGAAGGACGCAACGAGCTCGGGGGTCGATGCCACGAAGCCGTACCAGACATCGAGGATTGCATCCGTCTGATCGGCAAGGATCGCCTTGCTCATGCGCAGGTAGCGGACGTCCTCATCGGTGAAGATCATCGTCTTCTTAAGCGATTCAAGATCCTGCAGTGTGTATGGCGCCCTGGCCAATGACTTCTGGCCATGGGTATATCCGGGAATTGCGGGCCCTGTCTGCGCCATTGCCCCGTGGGACACGAAGGCGGACAGGGAGCCCACCAGCACGGTGGCAAGCACTACACGAGTTTTCATGAATGTTCCTCTGGTCGGTTGCGGGAGTGGCGGTTCTGCACTTCGGTGCACAGACCCAGTATCCAGCC
>JBEBHQ010000066.1:0-7942 GCA_040080805.1 Terricaulis sp.
TATAAGAGACAGGGGCACATGGGGCTCTCGGATGGGGCGGCCGCCGATTATGCAAAATCGGTCGTGGTGGCGGATTTGGAGGAGGCCGGCGCAGAGGACCTGTTCCGTAAGATCCGCGCCGACCTTGACCAGCACGCGGTCAGCCTCACCGACCATCAAATCCGCGCCAAAATGGAAGAATGCCTCGGCGAAGCGCGCGCGCAAGTGAAGGCGGGGGTCTAGCCGAACACGCGCGCGAAAATTGCGTCCACGCGGGCGAAATGGTGGGCATCGTCGAAGCAGGCCGCCAACGTGTTCGCATCGATTTTGGCGGTGACTTCAGGATCAGCGCGCAGCTTGTCGAGCAACGCGCGCCCCGGGCGCGGCGGCGGGCTTTGCCATACGGCCATGGCGTTGCGCTGCACCAGGCGATAGGCGCTCTCGCGCGGCACGCCCGCTTGTGTCAGCGCAAGCATGACACGTTGCGAGTTGTGCAGGCCACCGAGCAGCGCCAGATTGCGCTCCATGTTGTCGGGATAGACGACGAGCTTTTCAATCACCCCAGCCATTCGATGCAGCGCGAAATCGAGGTGGATGGTGGCGTCCGGCCCAATGCCGCGTTCCACACTTGAATGGCTGATGTCGCGCTCGTGCCAAAGAACGACGTTCTCCAAAGCCGGAATCACCGCGCTGCGCACCAGGCGCGCCAACCCGCACAGATTTTCCGTCAGCACCGGGTTGCGCTTGTGCGGCATGGCCGAGGAGCCCTTCTGGCCTGGCTCGAAATATTCCTCCGCCTCCAGCACTTCGGTGCGCTGCAAATGGCGCACTTCGGTGGCGAGGCGCTCGATGCCGGCGGCGACGACGCCAAGTGCTGCAAAGAACGCCGCATGGCGATCACGGGGTATGACTTGCGTTGAAATGGGCTCGATGGCGAGGCCAAGTTTATCGGCGACATATTTTTCCACGCGCGGGTCGATGTGCGCGAAAGTGCCGACGGCGCCGGAAATGGCGCAGGTGGCGATTTCGGTTCGGGCCGTGCGCACGCGCTCCAAATTGCGCGCAAACTCGCAATAATGCCCGGCGAGCTTCAATCCGAACGTGGTCGGCTCAGCGTGGATGCCATGGCTGCGGCCAATGCACGGCGTCATTTTGTACTCAAGCGCGCGCTGCTTCAGCGCCGCCATCACACGTTCGCAGCCAGCGATCAGCAAATCGGAGGCGCGCGCCAGTTGCACCGACAAGCAGGTGTCGAGCACGTCCGAAGACGTCATGCCCTGGTGGGCGAAGCGCGATTCTGGTCCGGTGTGTTCGGAGACGCTGGTGAGGAAAGCGATGACGTCGTGTTTTACCTCGCGCTCGATCTCGTCGATGCGGGCGACATCGAATTTGGCCTTGGCGCGGTAAGCAATGGCGGCGTCCTTGGGAATGGTTCCCAATTCCGCCATCGCCTCCATGGCCAGGATTTCGATCTCAAGCCAGATCGCGTATCGGCTTTCGGGAGACCAAAGCGCCGTCATTTCGGGGCGTGCGTAGCGTGGAATCATGAGCGCTTGATGCGGCGGGGCGCAGCTAACGTCAACTGACGCGATCCTTCACCAGCGTGCGCCCGGCCAGCCAGAAATGCAGCCCCGCCCAGGCAAGTACACAAGCCATGATCATCAAGGCGGTTCGCAGGCCGCTTGCGCCAGCCGCGGCGCAGGTCGAAAGCTCGGCGCCCTCGGGGATGGCATAGCGCGGCGCCGGCGCTGGGGGCTCACCGCTGATCCAGCTCATCACGCTCGCCCACAGGTCGCCGTTATGGATCTGGAGGCCGCGAGCGTCAGCCGCCATTTGCGCGCAGGCGCCGGCGGAGAGGCCGTCCGGCGCCAGCGCCTGGTTGGCGAATAGATCACTCAACGCGCCTGCTGTCGCCGGCCCGAGGCCATAGCCTATGAGATTGAGGATCAGAACCATGATCGCCGCTGCTGTCGCGCGCACGCGTGGTTCGGCGACGCCCTGCGCCACCGCGAAGATCGGACCGAGATAGAGATAATGGAAGACCGAAGCGAGCATGAACAGCGCGAACGCCGCGATGAAATCATCCTGCATGAACCCAACCAGATATGCGGGCAGCGCGCCGCACATGCCAAGCGCCGGCAGCCAGGAAAGAACGCGCGGATGCACGTGCGACAGGCGGTCGGCGAGGAAACCGCCGAGGAAAGTGCCGATCGCCACCGCAAACCCAGCGATGGCGCCGAACGCGTAGGAGGCCTCGGCGATCGGCAGACCGTGAACACGCACAATAAACGAGATCGTGAACTGCGCCGTTGAGTAGCCGAAGAACGACACAAGCGCGCCAGCGAACGCGGTATGCCAAAATGAGGCTTTGCCGGCGAGCGCTTTTAGCGCTTCGCCAAACCCCGGCGCGGACGAGCCGGCGTCCACGCGCGGGGGCTCCCGCACGGTGAGTTTCAGCGCCAACGCCAACACAATGCCTGGAGCGCCCAGCAGCCAAAAGGCAGCGCGCCAATTGACGTTCTCCACCAACCAGCCGCCGCCAACCGCGGCCAACATGGTGCCGATGGGAACCCCGAGCGCGAAGATCGCCAGCGCCGAGGCGCGCCGCGCGGTGGGAAAGTAGTTGGAAATGACGGAGTGCGAGGGCGGCACGCACGCCGCTTCGCCAATACCGACACCAACGCGCGCAAGCGCCAGTTGCGCGAAATTCTGCGCGAAGCCGCAAGCCGCTGTCATGACGCTCCAAAGCGCCGCGCCCACGGCGATAATGTTGATGCGGTTGGCGCGTTCAGCGAAGCGTGCGATGGGCACGCCGAGCAGCGAATAGAGAATGGCGAAAAAGGTGCCGCCGAGCAGGCCCAGCTCAAGGTCGCTGATGTTGAGGTCGCGCTTGATCGCTTCGCCAACCACGCCGAGCAAAATGCGATCGACGAAATTGAAGGTGTAGACGACGAGCAGGGCGCCAAGCACGTAGGCGCGATAGGATCTGGAGCCATGGCCCGGAAAGGCTTGCGCGGCGTCGGTCATGGATGTTCCCCAGTTTGCGGGGTGTTGTCGCGGCTGCGGGGCGGCAGCGCAAGCAAATACGATCACAACAACCCTAGGCTCTTGAAGCTCGCAACACCGTTGCGCCCGACCACGAGGTGATCGTGGACCTTGACGCTGACGGCCCTCGTCGCAGTCACGATTTCGCGGGTGATAGCGACATCGGCGGGCGAGGGGTTCGGGTCGCCGCTCGGGTGATTGTGCAGCTCTACACGCCTAGTCGTTCGCCTTGATTTACGTGCATAAACGCGAAGTTGAGAAAATGCAAGGTGCGGTGATTGGGTGCGGTTATGCAAAGCCAACTCGCCATCATCACGTATTGAACACGACAAACACGGGTGATCACATCTACGCACAATCGCGTTGGAAATGGAATCGAAGAATGCTTCGAACACTAGCGAAGGATGCATCATGAAGTGGGTCTGGTCGATACTCGTTTTGGCGGTTTGCGCACTCGCGCCGTGCGTCGCATTTGCCGATCCGTGCACCGCACGTCTGCCGTCACGCGCGGGAACAGAGTTTAGCGGCTTGGTTCGGTATGTGGGCGACGGCGACAGTCTCTGCGTCGGCGCGGAAAGCGATCCTTCGACCTGGATTGAGGTGCGCTTGGGGGATTTCGACGCGCCCGAATTGCACTCACGGGAGGGGGCGCGATCGAAGCGGTTTCTGGAAAGCGTCGCGATGGGACGCCAAGCGCAATGTCGCGCGATCCGGGGTCGCACTGGTCGCGTGGTGGTGTACGATCGGGTCATCGCGGCTTGCCGTATTGGCCGTCGCCCGATTGGCGACCTGCTGCGAGCCGCGGGGGCGCCGAGCGGCGGCAATTGACGTAGGCTAGGTTAGCCTACTGCAAGTCACCGTATTGCGCCGATCCCACGCCTGCAGCGCGGCGCGACTATATAGCACCGCCTTCCCAACCTTCACATAAGGGGGACCAATTCGGAGGGCGCGCCAGTTGCGGAGGGTGCCGATAGTGATCCGTCCCCGATAGCGGGTAACGACGTCCTCGTCGGTCAAGAGATCGTCGTGGTCGGCGCTCGGCGCTATCAATGTCGTGTCCGTCATTGCAGTTCTCCGCTATGCGGTTATCGGGCGCTTCTGCGCGCCAACACGTGCACGCCATGGGACAATCCCGCGCGCGAATGCTGGGCGCTAGTGGCTCTGGCGATGTGGAGACAACAGGAAAACTCGGGAAACATCATGTTCGCCTGATGAGCGAATGCTGCGTTGTTTCCCGCTCCCCTAACGATCGGGGCCAAGCCCGCGCTCAATGCCCTTTGGCGCCTTGAGCGCTTGGTCCATGTACTTCGTCGTGCGCGCGAGCGTGCGCTCGTGCATCAGGCGTTTTCTTATGTCGAGATGAAGCTCCATCGCCTTCAAGCGACCCTGCCAATCGGAGGCCATCTCCATCACGTTGCGCTTGACGGGCCGCGCCAAGCCGAGGCGTTCCAATTCCTGCATGCGCGCCTTGAGCGCGCGCGTGAGGGCGGGGTCGCCATTGGGCGCTTCGAGGTGGGCGACGCGGATGATTCCATCCTTGGGCAATTGATCGGCGATCATGCGGTCGAGCCGGGTGGGCGCGTGGCGCCTTGTTTCCCGTTGCAGCGCCTGGCGCTCCTGCTCGGGGGTGCGCCGACCCAGCCATTCGGTGGCCACGTCGCGGGCATAGCTCCTGAGTTCATGTTGCACGAAGGCGCGCGGTAAGATGAGGTCGCGCCCGTTGCTGCGTTTTCCGCGGATGATGAGATGGGTGTGGGGATTGTCGGTATCCCAATGGTCGACCGCCACCCATTGCAGCTTCGTACCTAATGAGGCCTCGGCGCGGGCCATTACTTCGCGCGTATAGGCAGGCAAATCCCGCAGCGCCTCGCCATGCTCGACCGCCAGGATCACCCGGAAATGGCGGCGGTCCTTCTCCGCCCAAAGCGCTGCCTTCGCGGCGCCGTCCACTTCGTCCGAATGCGCGTCATAGAAAGGGGCGGCTCGGCCCTTGTCCTCGCGGGACAGGTAGCGCGTATGCGCCTGTGTTTCCGGTTGGGGCTCTGGCGCATGGTCGGGGTCGCGTTCCTCTCGCTGCTTGGCCTCGCGCGCGACGTAGGCAGCGTGGCGCCGGAGCGCCCCGCCGCCGCCGCTCGCATGATTGAAGTAGTGGATCTTCACCACCGCGCGTTGGCGCGGGTCGTACACAAAGCCCGCGCCACCGCTGCGGTCTGAGAAGCCAAAGTGCGATTTGACGGCGAGACGTTTGGCCAATCGGTTCGAGAGTTTGGGAACTTTTGCGCGCTTCAGAGTTCGGCGCCTTTCCACCCGACCTTCGAGCATTTCGCGCGGCGCGCGATCGATGCGGATGGTGCGTTCGGCCCGTAGATCGGGAAGCGCGAGCGCGTCCTTCGTGAAGGGGCCGCTGCTCAACATTCGGCTCAAGCTGGCTTTGCTCATCGCTGGGCTCGCACAAAATGCGGGGTCCGCCGTGGGCCGCGCATGGGCCCATTATCGTGCGCGTGGGCCTATGCTCCGTCGAGGGTTTTCAACGCCTTGGCGTGTTTGAGGCCCACGGCCTTTATCTTGCCTGTGGGGCCATTCATTCTCTCTGCCAGCGTTTGTTCACTCTGCGCGGATTCGGGAAACAAAGCGCGATGTTTCCCGGTGGATCCACGTCGTTGTTTTCAGAAGCGTGATGGCGCCGTGCTCAATCGAGTGTGTGTTTCCGGTAGACGATCAATCCGGCAATCGCCGCACTCGCGCCAATGGAGAGTGTAGCGGTGTTCACATCGAGTGCGCTGCCGTCGATCATCGCCCATGCCAACGCGCCGACGATGGTCCAGGCGGTGAGGGCTTCTAAGAGCATGAAGCGCCTTGATGATTTACCTGCTGGTGTCTGGGCAGCGACCTCGGCCTGGCCCGGCTGGCGCTAGGCGGCCGATATTTCGCATGCAACCGGGCCCTGAAAGTGGTTCTCTACGTTGCAAGCATGCAACAGAGTAAGGTGGAGGATACAGCCATGGCTGCGAAGAAGCGAGATGCGACACCAATTTCGACAGATACAGGAAAAGCTCGCCCTGAGGTCACTTACATTGAGGATGTCAATGCGCCAGAGCTGTACGCAGACGACGCTGCCTACTTTTTTTTAAAGAACGGCAACATTGCCATCACACTGGTCTCGGGACGCATCGACGCAGGCCCGGGCAAGACCGCGCCATTTCCTGTTCGTCGGGTAGTCGTCAGCCGCGTTATATTACCGACGCGCGGCGCTCAGGGCCTGGCTGTAGGCCTCTATGAATTCCTGGTTGGATGTGGGTTAGGCCCAAACAAATCCAATCCAAATAATTGATATGTCATGCTTACGGAGTTGCGCGTCTCCGAGATTCCGAGCATGGCCGTGTCCCCATCGGGGACTGCACGCTAGGCTGATTCCCTCGTAACAAAGGAGATTCCCCGATGCCTCTCATCCCACGCGGTTTTCTCGCCCAAGTACGCCCAACCGCAGTGGACGCTTCGCCGCCATGGTGGGAGCGCAACACGTTGCCGATCGGAGAATGGAGCGCTGCTCCCGATCCTTTGCGGCCCCAGGGGTTTGCGCCGCCGACGGACGGCATCGCGGCGAACGGCCTGCCCATCTTTAGCTGGGACCAAGCCGCCGCGCAGATCACGCGCGACAATGTGAGTTGGAACGTCGTGCGGGGAACGGCTGTCACTGTCAGCTACGCCTTTCGCTCCACGGCGCCGGCCGCCATGCCCGACGACACCGCCGGATTTACGCGTTTCAGCGAAACACAAATATTGGTCGCGGAAGAAGCGCTGGCCCTCTGGTCCGAAGTCGCCAACATCACTTTTCAACGCGTCGGCGCGGGCAGCAGCGGCGAAGGCGCCTATTCAAACAACGCCTCGATCTTGTTCTCGAATTACGCCACCGGCGCGGAGGGCGCGTCCGCCTTCGCCTTCTATCCCAGTCCCTTCTCCACGGGAGCGGGCGCCGCGGCGGGCGACGTCTGGGTAAATTTCTCCATTGCCGACAATTCCAATCCAGTGTTCGGTGAGTTCGGACCACATGTCCTGGCCCATGAGATCGGCCATGCCATCGGGCTGAGCCATCCCGGCGATTACAACGCCGGCCCTGGGCTCACCATCACCTACGAAACCGACGCGGTCTATTGGCAAGATGCGCGCATGTTCACGATCATGAGCTATTTCGGTTCCACCAACACAGGCGGCAGTTTGGGCGCGTTTTCCGCCGGTCCACAATTGCATGATATCGCCGCCGCGCAATTGCTGTACGGCGTCAACACGACAACGCGCACCGGCGACACGGTTTATGGCTTCAACGCCAACACTGGTCACCAACACACCACCATCATATCGGGAACGCTGGCGGCGGTGTTCGCGATCTGGGACGCCGGCGGCAACGATACGCTTGACCTGTCGGGGTACGCGACGGCTTCGGAAATCGATCTGCGCGAGGAAGCGTTCTCGAGCGCGGGGCCAGCGACCAATACGCCCATCGCCGTGGGCAATATCGCCATCGCCCGCGGCGCGGTGATCGAGAACGCGATCGGCGGCGCGGGCAATGACACGATCATCGGCAATGCCGTCAACAACCGCCTGGTCGGCGGCGGCGGTGCGGACTCAATAGATGGCGGCGATGGCGACGACACATTGAACGGTGGCGCTGGCGCGGACGTTCTCGGCGGCAATGCCGGCGTGGACACGGTCGACTACGTCGGCTCTGTGACGGGCGTGACGGTGCGGTTGTGGAATGGGACAGGGCAGAATGGCGACGCGCAAGGCGACACGCTGAGCGGTGTTGAGAACGTGACGGGGTCGGGGCAGGGAGATTCCTTGATTGGCGCCGACCTAATCGCCAACCGTTTAGACGGCGGCGGCGGCAACGACTTCCTGTTCGGGCTGAGCGGCGACGACA
>JBEBHQ010000032.1:0-32548 GCA_040080805.1 Terricaulis sp.
AATGACGGACGCGGCCAAGGCGATCACGGCCAGTGGACCGGCAACGGGCGCGGCGGCAATGACGGACGCGGCCAAGGCGATCACGGCCAGTGGACCGGCGGACGCGGCGATTGGAACAATGGTCGCGATCACGACGATCGTGGACGCGAAGGACGCCGCGGCTGGAACCACAACGACCATGGCGGCGATTGGGGCCGCAATGATGGCCACGATAATCGCTACAATCGCTGGCGCAACTCGCACCGCGACTTCAACGCGCCACGCTACCGTGACTGGCGCCATGTGCGTCACGGCTATTATTTCGATCGCGGCTACGCACTGATCGTCGGTGGCTATTTCAGCCACAATTATTATTGGTGGGGCTACGACAATTGGCGCCGGCCGCATCGGCGCTACATCGTCGGCCATTATCTGCCGGACTATCTGTACTGGGATCCGGTGCCCTACGACCTCTACTACAGACTGCCGCCCGCGCCCTATGGCTGCCGTTATGTGATGGTGGACCGCGACATTCTGCTCATCGCCGTCGCCACCGGGCTGATCTTGGACGCGCTGATCTATTATTGAGCGAGAGTGACACGAACTGAACCGGGGCCGCGTGCAAGCGCGGCCCCTTTTCTTTGCCCTCGTTGCGACCACGCAGGATAACCAATCGTTCACTCGACGCCCTTGTTGACCGGAGTCAGATCCATGGCGAACTTGCGGAGGAACGCGCCATGTTCACCATCAAGTGTTGGCAAAGCGCATGGGTTGTTTGCGCGCTGGCCTTGGCCGCCTGCACGGGCGAGCCGGCGCCGCCGAGCCCGCCGCCGAGTTTGGTGGATCGCGGCCGGGAGCTGTTCTTCAACGAGACCTTTGCCGGCAATGGTCGCACGTGCGCGACCTGTCACCGCGCCGAGGACAATTTCGGCCTCACCCCTAATTTCATCGCCACGCTGCCGGCCGACGATCCGCTCTTCGTGGCGGAGAGCCAGCCCGCGCTCGCACGTGGCTTCGAGGCGCCCGCGCAGATGCGGCCCAACAGCTTGATCCGCGAAAACCTCGACGGCTTTCAGGATTTGGACAACGTGTTTACCCTTCGCGGCGTGCCGCATACGCTGGGCTTGCGCACCTCGGTCGCCAGCGCCGCGGGCCCGCGCACCGGCTGGAGCGGCGACGGCGCGCCGGGCGATGGTTCGCTGCGCGCGTTCGCGACCGGCGCGGTGATCCAGCATTTCACCAAGACGCTGAACCGGGTGGCGGGTGTCGATTTTCGCTTGCCGACGAGCGAGGAATTGGATGCGATCGAGGCGTTCATGCTGTCGCTTGGGCGTCAAGAAGACTTGGCGCTGCCGCTGCCGCTTGCAAACCCCATCGCCGCGCGCGGACAAGCCCTGTTCCTGGACAACACGCGCGGTCGCTGCAATGTGTGCCACTTCAATGCGGGCGCGAATGGCGATCCGGCCATATTTGGACCCAATCCTGGAAATCTCAATTTCAACACCGGCGTCGAGACCCTCCCCGACCAGCCGGGTCAGTTGCTCGGCGATCCCGCGCCGCCCGCCGACGACGGCTTCGGCACTCCGGGCGACGGAACCTTCAACACTCCGCCCCTGGTCGAGGCGGCCGACACCGGACCATTCTTCCACAACAATTCAGTCGCCACTCTGGAAGCGGCTGTCGGTTTCTGTGACGGGGATTCGTTCAACCAATCTCCGGCCGGCCAATTAATCCTTCAGGCCACCGGCTCGCCGCTTGAAATCGACGCCACCGAGATCCAAGCGATCGCCTCGTTCTTGCGCGTAATCAACGCGCTGGAGAATGTCCGCCAGGCGGAGGCTTATCTTACCCAAGCCGGCGCCGCCCCGCGTCAAAGCCGGCACAGCGCGCTGGTGCTTGCGCGCGAAGAAATTCAAGACGCGATCGACGTGTTGGCCGGTGCGAGTTTACACGCCGATGCGCTCGCCGATCTCGCCGAAGCCAAACGCTTGAGCGTCCGTCGCCGCAGCGCCGACATCGACGGAGCGCTGGCCGCACTGCAGCGCGCGCGCGGGCGAGTCTTGGCGCCAACCCCGCCCGCGCCCACATGATTAGCAGGAGGCGCGTATGCGCAGGTTTTTTTTGACAGTCGTGGCAAGCTTGGCGCTCGCCAACGCCGCGTCCGCTCAGCGGGCGACGGAGCAATTCATCCCCATCGGCCAATCGCCGGGGGCGGTCACCATGCAGGGCGAGCTTAACGCGCTTGTCGCGCCGGCCGGCGCGGGTGGTGAAACCAGTCTCTCGATGACATCAGCGAGCGCGCAAGAGGTCTCCTATGTCATCGGCCCCCAGACGCGGATCTACGTTGATCGCTCCGCGCTTGGGCAACAAAGCACGCTTGGCGGCACGGGTGATTTGCACGCCGGACGCGTGGTCGAGGTGTGCGTAGCCGACTCTACCTCGCGGATCGCGCTTTGGATCAAGGTGCGCGCCGAGCCCTAGAGGTCCGATTCCGACATTTGCCTCCAGCCAACCGTACCCCCGAGCAAATGCCGGAATCTTCAGGACCACGAGCAGTTTGCGGAAAAACGCTCGCGGTCTATCCCAAACCATGGCCAACCCCTCTCCGGCGCCTGTCTATACTTTGTCATTACAAGTTCTTTGTTCTGCCAATAACGCCTGGAGACGCCAGGCCGCCCTTGACGCTCCTACACTCACCCCCTATCTCCCGCCCGTTAGCAACCGGTAGCGACGAGTGCCAAACCAAGCTAACGGTGCAAAATCAATCTTGTAGAGCCACCTGAAGGAGAAGCGCATGGCGAGTTTTCGTCCCCTGCACGACCGAGTCGTTGTTCGGCGTGTGAAGGAAGAAGAAAAGACCAAGGGCGGGATCATCATCCCGGACACCGCCCAGGAAAAGCCCCAAGAAGGCGAAGTCATCGCCGTTGGCCCCGGCGCCCGCGATGAAGATGGCGAGCGCATCGAGATGGACGTGGAAGTCGGCGATCGCATCCTGTTCGGCAAATGGTCGGGCACGGAAGTGAAGATCGACGGCGAAGAACTCCTGATCATGAAGGAGTCCGACATCATGGGCGTCATCGAAGCCAAGAAAGCGAAGAAGGACAAGGCGGCCTAAGGCCCCTCCCCTTCGCCATTTCCAACACAACAGAGGTCAACACAACATGGCAGCTAAGATCGTCAATTTCGGCGCCGACGCGCGCGAGCGGATGCTCGCTGGCGTCGACATTCTCGCCAACGCGGTAAAAGTCACGCTCGGCCCCAAGGGCCGCAACGTGGTCATCGAAAAGAGCTTCGGCGCGCCGCGCACCACCAAGGACGGCGTCACCGTCGCCAAGGAAATCGAACTCGAAGACAAGTTCATGAACATGGGCGCGCAACTCATTCGTGAAGTGGCGTCGAAAACCAACGACGAAGCCGGCGACGGCACCACCACCGCCACCGTTCTCGCCCAAGCCATCGTGCGCGAAGGCATGAAGGCGGTTTCCGCCGGCCGCAATCCGATGGATCTGCGCCGCGGCATCGACAAGGCAGTCGCCGCCGTGGTCGAGGACCTGAAGAAGCGCTCCGCCAAGGTGAAGTCGAACGACGAGATCGCCCAAGTCGGCACCCTCGCCGCCAACGGCGATGCGCTGATCGGCAAGTTCCTCGCCGACGCCATGGCCAAGGTCGGCAATGAAGGCGTGATCACGGTTGAAGAAGCCAAGTCGCTCGACACCGAACTCGATGTCGTTGAAGGCATGCAATTCGACCGCGGCTATCTCTCGCCCTATTTCATCACCAACGCCGAGAAGATGGAAGCGACGCTTGAGGATCCCGCGATCCTGCTGTTCGAGAAGAAGCTCTCCAATCTGCAGCCGATGCTGCCGATCCTGGAAGCCGTGGTGCAAAGTCAGCGTCCGCTGCTGATCATCGCTGAGGACGTCGAAGGCGAAGCCCTGGCCACGCTCGTGGTCAACAAACTGCGCGGGGGCCTCAAGGTCGCCGCTGTTAAGGCGCCGGGCTTCGGCGATCGCCGCAAGGCCATGCTCGAAGACATCGCCATCCTCACCGGCGGCCAAGTCATCAGCGAAGACCTGGGCATCAAGCTCGAGAACGTCACCATCGACATGCTCGGCCGCGCCAAGAAGGTCGTGGTCAAGAAGGACGACACCACCGTCGTCGATGGCGCGGGCGCCAAGGCCGATATCGAAGGCCGCATCGCCCAGATCCGCGCCCAGATCGAAGACACGACGTCCGACTACGACAAGGAAAAACTGCAAGAGCGTCTGGCCAAGCTGGCCGGCGGCGTTGCGGTGATCAAGGTCGGCGGCGCGACGGAAGTCGAAGTGAAGGAACGCAAGGACCGCGTTGATGACGCCCTGAACGCCACGCGCGCGGCGGTCGAAGAAGGCATTGTCCCGGGCGGCGGCACGGCGCTGTTGCGCGCGGCGCTGAAGCTCTCGATCAAAGGCGACAACGAAGACCAGAACGTCGGCATCGGCATCATCCGCAAGGCGCTCGAAGCGCCGATCCGGCAGATCGTCGAAAACGCCGGTGTCGAAGGCTCGATCGTGGTCGGCAAACTGCGTGAATCGAAGGACGACAATTACGGCTTCAACGCTCAGACCGAGGAATATGTCGATCTGATCAAGGCCGGCATTATCGATCCAGTGAAAGTCGTGCGCACGGCGCTGCAAGACGCAGCCTCGGTCGCCGGGCTGATCATCACCACGGAAGCCACGATCGCCGAAGCGCCCAAGCGCAAAGAAGGCGGCGGCGGCGGACATGGCGGCATGGGCGGCGGCATGGGCGGCATGGGCGACATGGATTTCTGACAATCGGCTCAGCCGATTGTCATCCCGGACGGCGCAACGCGCCGATCCGGGATCCATGATCTCAAACATCAAGGGCGGAGCAAAAGCTCCGCCCTTTTTTGTTGACCATGTTCTCTTTTTGTTTCATGATCGACACCTATAGCCGAAGCAAGTTAGGGCTGGGGTAATGGTCACCACCCACCTCGTGCCACAAGACTTGCGTGACCTCTACGAGGTGCACGAGTGGCGCAATGCCGCCGGCGTCTTGGCGACGTCAGCACCCGGTGAATGGGCTGAGATCCAATCCGCACTTCGCACCTTTCGGCTCTATCGCAGCGAAATCGAGACTCCCGGCGGAAGCAGGTCAAGTATCGTAAGGAGGCTGGAGCTACCGCTTAGTTCAGCCGGCTGGGTCGAGAAGCAATTCCACACCGCCATCGAGATCGACAACGTCTCGACACCGTCCCCCACTCACAAGGTCGACTGCTTTAAAAACAGGGTGGCCTTGGAAGTCGAGTGGAACAACAAAGATCCGTTCTTTGACCGAGACCTCAACAATTTCCGATTGTTATTTGATCTGCGGGTGATCGATGTCGGCGTGATCATCACTCGCGCCGACCACCTTCAAGCGACGTTTGCCGCGCTCGGGCGGGGCTCTAGTTTCGGCAATTCAACTACGCACCTGAGCAAGCTCCTTCCACGCTTGAATGGCGGCGGTGGGGGTGGCTGCCCAGTGCTCGTCCTCGGAATTACCAACAGACTATACGTTGACGATAACGCAAGCCCGGTTGCCGCCACTTCTGGGTTCATTGGATTGAGCGATGAAGAAGACGATTAACGCGGCCAAGGAAGCCCGCAACAGCGAAGGCGTGCTGAGAGCCACGCTTGATTTAACTCGCGCTATGGGCGGCAAACGCTTCGGAACTATCCTCGCCGATCCCCCCTGGCAGTTCACCAATCGCACTGGCAAGATGGCGCCGGAGCACAAACGGCTCGCGCGCTACTCCACTATGAGCCTCGATGAAATCTGCGCCCTCCCCATTGGCGATTATGGCGCCGACACCAGTCACCTCTATCTCTGGGTGCCCAACGCCCTCCTCCCCGATGGCCTTCGCGTCATGTCCGCCTGGGGCTTCAACTACAAGTCCAACATCATCTGGTACAAGACGCGCAAGGACGGCGGGCCTGATGGGCGTGGCGTCGGTTTCTATTTTCGCAACGTCACAGAAATCCTGCTCTTTGGCGTCAAGGGCAAGAATGCGCGCACGCGCGAGGCGGGCCGGCGGCAAGTGAACATTATCCCGTCGCGCAAGCGCGAACACTCGCGCAAGCCGGACGAAGCCTACGACATCATCGAAGCCTGCAGCACCGGGCCCTACCTCGAACTCTTCGCGCGCGGCACCCGCAAGAACTGGACTGGGTGGGGCAACCAGGCAGAGGACTACGAGCCCACTTGGAAGACCTACGCCAACCATTCCGCCGCCAAACGCAAGGCGAGCGCCAAAGTTCCGGGCCCCACCCTCTTTGATTGATTTCCTGACGGCGCTGGACGAGGCGCAGCAACTTCAATGATCCCCTTCGCGCGGCGCTTCAACGCGCTCCATGAGCGCGCGCAGTTCGGCGTGACGCTGCTCAAAACGCGCGACCGCCGCATCGAAGCGGGCGTGCGCCAGGCGAAGCTTCTCGCACAGGGCGTTCAAGCGAAGCCGGGTGTCATGGGACATGGGGCTTTCTCCCGAACGCCTACCCTTGCGCCGCCTCACGCGCCGCGTGCTCTTCGGCTTCCGCGATCAGTCCGCGTGTGTGGGCGGGGTCGAGCAAGAGCGCGTTGCCGCAGCGTATGGCGAATGCGCGCTCGGCCTTGTCGAAATGTCCATCGGCGAGCGCGACAGCGAGCAGCCCGCGCATCACTTGCGCCTTGCCGTTGCCATTAAGCATGCCGGCCATGGTTTTGAGATAGTCCTCAACCGATTGCTGATCTGCGGTGACAGACGGCGCTTCCGCTTCCAGCTCCGCGATCGGCACATCTCGATCCAACAGCCCCTTCAACAGCACCGAGATTTCGATGAGTTCCTCTTGCACGATCGAGCCATCGGCCATCGCCATTTTCAAGGTAACCCAGCGCGCGGCCTTCTCCACTTCGGAGCGAAAGCGGTTTTGCTCTGCGATCGGATCGTGTTCGAGCACATTCTCAACGAACGTACCCTTGCATTGGCGGCACTCGACATAACGCCCCAGATTATCGAGCGGGATGATCGGAATGAAGTAGAGGTGAAACCATCGGCGCGGCTCGCGCAGTTTGAAATCCTTGTGGTCGCTGCACTGCGGGCAATAGAATTGCCCTTTGTCTTTTACGTGCTTCAGACTGGTCAGGCCAAAAATAATCATCCGCGCGCCCCTCCCCTCGCTCGGACCTATTTCAAGCATGGCGAAAACGCCCGCGCCAGCCCAAAAAAAGAGCGGCTCTCGCGAGCCGCTCCAAGAACCCTCGGGGGAGGATAGGGAAGGGCCGGCCCGCGCTGTCCGCGGGACCGGCCCGTTGATCAGAACTCGTAGCGCAGGCCGATCTGGATCGCCCAACGCGAAGCTTCGGTGTTGCGCGAAGTGGTGATGTTGGCGGAATTTGTGGCGGTGCTGATGCGATACCTGTTGCAGGTCACCGCCCCGTCGTTATCGGCCACCCCGTCCGCGCCCGCGCACGCCGCGTTGAACAAATTCACGCTTTCGCCGTACTCGCGAATGATGCCCCATTCGTCATTGACCAGGTTGAGCACGTTGGCGATGTCGAATGTCAACATGGTGCGATGGCCTTCGCGGAAGCCCGGCAATTGCTGGCTGAGCTGCAGATCCAACCGGTGGATGTCGGGATTGTCGTTGGAGCCGCGCGGAACGATGCCGCCTTGGGGGATGCCGAAGCGCTCGACCGTCGCTTTCAGCGTGTCGTAAGTGGCGACCGAATCGTAGCTCACCAGCGGATCGGCGGTGATCGTCGACATGTCGGGGATGTAGGCCAATTGCGAGCCGCGGTTGACGCCAAAGACGCTATTGCGGCCCCCGCCGCCGTTCATGGTGAACGAAAGCGGCCGCCCGGTACGCCATTCGCCGAACAGCGTAAAGCGCGTTTCCAGGTCGGTGATGAAATTGTGCCGCCAGCCGAAATTGTACTTGATGCTATCGGTAATTTCTTCCTGGCTGCGCCCCTCCGCAGCGGCGTTGGGGTCGAGCGACGCAAACTGGCCGCCGTAAAGCGAACTCGCGGTCGATGAAAACCGGGCCGAGGCGGAGTATTCTTGGTAGTCTTGTTGGGTGTAGGAAATGCCCGCCTCGACCCCATTATCCCACGTACCGGTGAGCGAAACCGCCGCGATCCAGCTGAACGGTGTCGAGCTTGGATTGAACGCCTCGATATCGCGGTTTGAGCCGCGCGCGAGTGCTACATCGGCTGGCAGCGTCACCGTCGCGCCGACGAGAGCGCCCGCCGCCACTTGAGCGTCGGACAGGCCAAAATAGCGGAGCCGTCCATCGGGCGTGAGGGCCTGCTGGCCGTTGACAATCAGGGGGCGCGCCCGCAGATCGCGGAAGGCGAGCCCGTTTTCCTCTTGGAACGCGAACAAATCCGCGCCGAAGCGGTAATTGTTGAGGAAATCCCACTGGAACGACAGATTGGCCTTCCAAACCGAAGGTATCTCGAAGTCCGACGAGATGACGTTGGTTTCCGACAGCGGCGAAGCGATGGTGCCGCCGAGCGCGGCTTGCACCGAAGCGGGAATAGAACTGCCGAAGGTCGCGTTCACGGGCACGTTGAGCGCGGCGTTGCAGGTCGCCGGCGAAGTCACGCAATTGACCGCGCCCGAGGTCTCGGTGAGGAAGCCGTAGGCGGTGCTCAAGCTGGTGAGGTTTTGCGCCGCGGGCGTGCGCTGGAATGTCAGCGTGTTGTCGATGATGCCGGTGTTGGAGAACACGTTCGACAAGAACACGTCGGGCAAGCCGCCGGAAAACAGGCCGACGCCCCCGCTCAGGCGCATGTCCTCGTTCGGATCGTAGGTGAACGAAATACGCGGCATCACCACGTCGCGCCCATCATAGGTTTCCTGATTGCTTTGGCCGGGATAGCGCGCGGCGAAATTGGGATTGTTCGCCGGCGCGGCGTTGACGCCGTAGGTATCGTAGCGAATGCCAAAATTCAGCGTGAGCCGGTCGCTCAAATCCCAGCTGTCTTGAGCCAAGAAGGAATAGATATCGTAATCAAACACGCCCGCGGCGTCAGTGGGAATGCCCGAGATGGCGTTGCGGTAGACCAGTTGGCTGGCGTACGCGGTGGTCCCGAGCGTGCCTTGCGAGGCGCCGCTGAAATCGCCGATCGAGTCGAAATAATAGACGCCGTCGCTGCTGGGCAGAAAGATATTGAAGATATCGTTGTTCTGCCACTGCACGCCTGCCTTGAAGAGGTGGGCGCCAGCCTGATACTCGCCCGAGAACTGCACTTGGCGGTTGGCGGTTTCAAGGAAGTTCGCATGGCGGAATTGGTCCGGCCCGAAGCGCACGACGGCCACGCTCTGCGTGCCTGCGCCGGCGGTGCGGCAATTTTGCAGCGGGTTGGCGCCGCCGGTGTTGGCGCCAGGCACCGCGCAGACGCTGATGTCGGAGAAATTCTGACCCGCGGGCGGCTCTTGCAGGCGCGTGTAATCGCGCATGCTGACGCGGAGTTCGGTCGAGAGCGCATCGGTCCAATCGGAATTGATCTGCAGGGACTGAGTCTGGTCGTCTTCGCCGGTCAAGTACCATTGGCTGTCGAGGCCGGCGCTGCCGCCACTGATGTTGGTGCGCTGGATCACGGTCGATTCCGACTGCCGCATCGTGTAGCTGGCGACATGGTCATCGGTAATGTTCCAGTCCAAGCGCCCGGTGTATTTCTCGTCTGTGATCGGCTTGGTCAGGGTGATGGCGCCGAACGGGAAGGCTGAGCCATAGGTGGACGCGAACACGCTGGTGACCGCGTCGATGTTGGCTTGCGTCAGCGTATTCGGCGCGCCAGTGAGGCCGGTGATACCCGAGGCGAAGCCAGCGCCGGCGGGCCCTACCGAGGTCGGGTCGAGCGATTCATAAGTTTCGTAGGACAAGGCGAAGAACAGGCGACCCGGCACGATCGGGCCGCGCAGCGTGGCCCCGTAATTATCCTGCACGACCGTGTTGTCGATGCTTTTTCCGTCCAGCCTCGTGCCGACCAGACCTTCGTTCAGGTAATTGGCGAAGGCGGAGCCGTTGAACTCATTGCCCCCCTCCCGCAGCACGATATTGATGGCGCCGCCGATGAAATCGCCGTTTTCAACGTCGAATGGGGCCGCTTCGACGGACAATTGGCTCACCGCGTCGAGCGAGATAGGGCCGCGACGTGTAGGCAAACCGCCGGTGTTTAGGCCGAAATCGTCCTGCGCCTGCACGCCGTCGATGGTGATGCGATTGGTGCGCGGATTGGAGCCGGCGATGGAAATGCCGCCGTCGCCGCGTGAGTTCTGCGTCACCAGCGGGTCGCGCCGGGCAAGGTCGCGGATGTCGCGGGAGATCGACACGGCGCCCTCGATGTCGCCGCGGTTCAGCAGCGTGGCAGAGCCGACGGTGGTGTTGGCGCCCGAGCGCATGGCGGTGACGACGATCTCGTCGTCCGAGCTATCAAGATCGACCGACAGCCGGAAAGCCTGGCCAACTTCCAAGTACACATCGTCATAGCGTTGGCCTTGATAGCCTTCGGCGATGACTTCAATTGTGTAGGGGCCGCCGACGCGCAGGCCACGCAAGTCGAACACGCCGCTCGCATCACTGCCTTCCTCGCTGACCGAACCGGTGGGGCCGTGCGTGACGGTGACCTGCGCGCCGCTGAGCGGGGCGCCGCCGGCGGCGCGAACCTCGCCGCGCACCGCCGATGTGGTTTCCTGCGCCAAAGCCACGCCGCTCACCAGTGCGGTGCTCCCGGCAATGCAAAGCGCGCTCAGCGCGACGCTGGTCAGGAACTTTTTGGAAAACATGGAACACCCCCTTGCGGAGCGCGCGCATCGATCGTGCGCGCCGCCTGCGGGGCGTCTCCTAGCGCTCGATTTAGACAGATCGGCTACGCATTTGCGACATCTTCGTTACGCGGCAACAACAATTTGGAAAGCGGGCGCATGTGCAACATGTCGCATTGCACAAGCACAATCGCGGTCCGGCGCCCGATTATGTTGCAATTCAATGACAAGCCCCTAGTACCACAACCAAGTCCTTGGAGATTGGAATGTTCGGCGTTCCGCTTGAGTTTGCACTGTTCGCCGCGACGCTGCTTGGCGTTGCGCTGTTCCATCATCGCACGTTCACTGTGGCGCTGCTCGGGCTGGCGGCGATCCTCGCCTACAAGCTCATGTTCGCCGCGTTCGGCGGACAGGTCGGGCTGCCGGGCCTCGTCAGCCACCTCCAGCACCATTGGATCGAGATCGCCAATCTTGGCCTGCTCCTGCTTGGCTTCGCCTTGCTGTCGCGCCATTTCGAACAGAGCCAACTCCCCGACCTGGCGCCCGACATTCTGCCGGACGATTGGACGGGCGGGCTCGCCTTGCTCGCCATGGTGTTCGTGGGCTCGGCCTTTCTCGACAACATCGCCGGGGCGTTGATTGGCGCCACTGTCGCGGCGCACGTGTACAGGAAAAAAGTGCATGTCGGTTTTCTCGCCGCGATCGTCGCGGCTTCAAATGCCGGCGGATCGGGCAGCGTGGTGGGCGACACCACCACGACGATGATGTGGATCGCCGGCAAGAGCCCGCTGGACGTGCTGCATGCTTATGTCGGGGCGATCGCCGCGTTCATCGTGTTGGCGATTCCGGCGGCGCGCGCACAGCAGCGCTACGCGCCCATCCTCAAACACGACGTCGGCGGCATTGTCGTGGACTGGGCGCGCGTGGCCATCGTCGCGGTGCTGCTGATTTGCGTGGTTGGCGCAAACGTGGCCGCCAATCTGTTTGCGCCCGACTTGTTGCACGCCGCGCCGCTTATCGGACTTGCACTTTGGGCCGGCATTCTCGCAACCAGCATGCTGCGCGCACCCGATTGGAAAGTGCTGCCGGAAAGCGTAAAGGGAACGTTGTTCTTGCTTTCGCTGGTGCTCGCGGCGTCGCTGATGCCGGTGGATCAACTTCCCGCGCCATCCTGGGGATCGACCTTCGGCCTCGGTTTCTTGTCCGCTGTCTTTGATAACATCCCGCTGACCGCGCTCGCCTTGCAGCAGGGCGATTATGATTGGGGCATGCTCGCTTACGCGGTAGGTTTTGGCGGCTCGATGATGTGGTTTGGCTCATCCGCCGGCGTCGCGGTGTCCAACATTTTTCCCGAAGCCAAGTCCGCGCTCGCTTGGCTGCGCGCGGCCTGGTTCGTGCCGGTCGCTTATGTCGTCGGCTTTATCGTGATGCTCGGCGTCATGGGCTGGACCCCTCAGCCCTGAAAACGAAAACGGCCGCGCCCGAGATTTGCATCCCGGACGCAGCCGTTCGCGCCGCATTGAGCCCGCTCCGCGTAAACGCAAAGCGCGCTCCTGGCGTCTCCTCCCCGAAACGCAACCACCCGCGACGCGCGGCGGCCGGGCGCGAACCTGATCCCGGCACGCGGGCCCGTCAAGCCGAAGCGCCCCTCCGGGCGAGCATTTCCTTCACCGCCGCGACCATTCCAGGACGCGGCGCTTCGCGCTGCACCTGCTCACGCGCCTTCGCATACGCCTCACGGTCCTCGCCCAAGGTTTTCGCCAACTGCTCGCCGAGCTTCAAGTCCTTCAGCGTCACCACGCCCTTGGCCAATTCATCGCCGCCCTGGATGATCGCGATCGGCGCGCCGCGTTTATCGGCGTATTTGAGCTGCGCCTTCATGCTGCCGCCGCCGAGATAGGCTTCCGCGCGGATGCCAGCGCCGCGCAATTCGGCGGCCATCGCCAGCGCATCGCCGATCCGCGCCTGGTCCATCACCAATACAACAACCGGGCCATCGGCTTGCGCCGCTTGTTGCGCCTGCAGCGCGGCGGCGAGGCGAGAGACACCGATGGAAAAACCGGTCGCCGGAACCGGTTCGCCGCGGAATCGCGCGACAAGACCGTCGTATCGTCCACCGCCGCCGACCGATCCAAAATTCGCGCCGCCGCCGCCGACCAGCTGCGCTTCGAACACCGCTCCAGTGTAGTATTCGAGTCCGCGAACGATCGACAAATCCAATACGGCTCTGTCGCCCACACCGAGTGACTTCAGAGCGGAATCAATTTGCTCAAGTTCATCAAGGGCGCCGGACTCGGAAAAAACCTTTCCCTGCTCCCGAAGCGACACCATTGGATCGCCGCCGCCGAACATCCCCAGCACGAAGTCAATCTGAGTTGCGCTTAGGCCCGCGCCCTTCGTGAAATCGCCGCTCTCGTCTTTCCTGCCGGTTCCGAGCAACGCCTTGACGCCGTCGATTCCAAGGCGATCGATCTTGTCTATGGCGCGCAACACCGTCAGCCGAGCGCTGTAATTGTCGGGCGCAACGCCAATGGCCGCGAGCATGCCCTCAATCACCTTGCGGCTGCTGAACTTCAGAGCGTACTCGCCCCGCTTCACGCCCGCCGCTTCCAGCGCGGCGCAGGCCATGGCGATCATTTCCGCGTCCGCGGCAGGGCTCGCGCTGCCGACGGTGTCGGCGTCGCATTGCCAGAATTCGCGGAAGCGCCCTGGCCCTGGTTTCTCGTTGCGCCAGACGGGGCCGGCGGCCCAGCGGCGATAGGGTTTGGGCAGCGTGTCAAAATTTTCGGCGACGAAGCGCGCGAGCGGGGCGGTTAGATCATAGCGAAGGGACACCCAGCGTTCGTCATCCAGGAACGAGAATACGCCTTCGTTCGGGCGATCAAGATCGGGCAGGAATTTCCCCAGCGCTTCAGTATATTCGATGGCGGGGGTCTCCAAGCGCTCAAAGCCCCACGCTTCGTAGACGCGCCCCACCGCCTCCACCACGCGCTGCTCGGTGGCGGCGAGATCGCCTAGGCGATCAACAAAACCGCGCGGTTTGACGGCGGCGACGCGGGTGTTTTTTTCGGTCATGGCAAATCTCTTCTGGCAACTCTCGACAGGGATGCGTGCGGCGGCGCCGCGCCAGCCTCAATGTCGCGGGAAGCGGTACCCCGTCGCGTTCACGATCTCGCCGGAGAGCACTTTTTTGGCCAACGCCATCACGTCCCAGGACAATTCCCTATCGCCATCGAGCGCGGGGAAGGTCTCACGGATTTTGTCTAATGCAAGCCGCGTGCGCTTGCCAAGGGTGACGGGCTTTGGCTCTCCGGCTTCGCGCACGTCCTCGGCCTGGGCCGCGAACGCCATTTCGATAGCCAGCACTTCCGCCAAACGCTCGGCGGCTTCGTAGGCGCGCATGGCGACGTTCGCGGCCATGCTGACATGATCCTCTTGCCCGGAATCGGTCGATATCGACATCAGGTGCGAGGGCATCGCCAACCCCCAGATGTGATTGCAGAGGCCAGCGCCAGTGTACTCGGCGATCATCATCCCCGACTCGATCGCCTTGGGATTGGCGCCGCGTACTTGCGGACCCAAATCCTTGTTGCGTTTGTCATCCACCACGCGCGCGCACCGCATGTTGGAGAGCCGCGCCATGATGCCGGCGGCTTGCAACAAGCCAAAGGCGTCCACCGCCAATGGCATGCCATGGAAGTGCCCGCCGGAGGTGATCTCATCCAGCGAATAGGACGCATCCACCGCCATATTGAGATCGATTGGATTGTCGGTGACGCTGCGCGCCTCGATCGTCATGGTCGCCTCGGCGCGCTCCACCAAATCGAGGCATGGCCCCAGCACCTGCGCGGCGCAACGCAAATTGTACGGATCCTGTATCCGCCCATCAAACGCGAACTTGGCGTCCGTCGTCACATCTTGAAACTGATAGCCCTCGAGTAAATCGAACACCCAGCGCGCAACGTTCATCGAACCCGCATGCGCGCGCAATTTGTGCAAATCCTCGCGAAACGGCCGGCCCATGCCGCGCATCGCCTGCACGCTCAGCGCAGTGGAAAGTGCGGCCGCCTCCATAAGACGCGCCATCATGACCGCGCTCAACGCGCCCCAAGCATTCGAATATTGACACCCATTGTTGAGCGCGAGGCCCTCCTTCATTTCCAACTCGATAGGCGCGAAGGTCGCCAGATCGTGCTGCGTGGCGTGACGGAGGTAGTCCTTGGTTGAAGCCGTATCGCTCTTCATCGCCGCGCGCGCGGCCTCCGGCACGAGCACCCGGCCTTCGCCGATAAGCACGGCCGCGATGTGCGACAGCGGCGCCAGGTCGCCGCTAGCCGACACGCTGCCATAACGGGGAACCACCGGCACGATATCCTTGTTGAGAAGCTCAATCAGCGCCGTGACAACGCTGGAACGCACCGCGCTGTGGCCGCGCGCCAACGAGGCGGCGCGCAGGAGCATCGTCGCACGCACGACGTGTTTGGGCGCTGCCGGGCCGACGCCCGCGCAATGAGAAAGAATAAGATTGCGCTGCAACAGCTTCAGATCGTCAGGGCTGACATAGTCCTTAAAGTTGCTGCCGAAACCGGTGTTGAGGCCGTAGACGCGCTTATCCTGGTTGCTCTTGATCTCGTCCTCGGCCCGCTTGCGAAAGGCATCGACCCGTTCCTTCGCGGACGGCGATAACGCCACCATGCAGCGGCCATGCGCGACGGCCTCGATCGCGTCGAGCGTCAGACTCCCTTCTTCGTCCAATGTGACAGGGGCGGCAGTGCTGGTCCGGCTCACGTATTGCTCCGAGGTGGGTTCGCGGCCAGCCCTAACGTAAACCATGAACCGAAGCGAGCCGCACTCGACCTTCAGGTCTGCAAAGGCGCCGCTTGAAGACGCGCGGCCCTAATCCGCATACTTGACACCGCACCCGTACGGGGTGGTTTCCGCGATTTGCACGGGCCGGCCGGCGGCGATATCGGTGAGGGCCGCGCGCACGTAATTGTTCGCGCCTTCCAACGTTTGCGGGCGCGCGGAGGGGCGGTCGTCGATGGCGCCCTGATAAAGCACGCGCCCGTCACCGCCGAGGATAAACATGTGCGGCGTGTTGCGCGCGCCATACAGATGGCCCATCGCGCCGCTGGGGTCGAGCAAGGTTGCGCTTGGATGAGCGCCGTCGGCGCGCGCGCGCGCCAACGCGCCTGGCCCGTCAAGATGGCCTTGCTCGCCCGGGGCGGAGGAGATCACTTGCAGCCAGACCACGCCGTTCTCGGCCGCTTCCTGCTGCAGACGTTGCATGTTGCCGGAACCATAGTGCTTTCGCACATAGGGGCAGCCGTGATTGGTCCATTCTAGCACCACAGTGCGACCGGAGAATTCCGCCAGCGTGCGGGTCGCCCCGCTTGCGTCCTGTACCGAAAAAGCCGGCGCCGGCTCGCCGGTGATGATGGCCGCTTCGGCGGGCTGGCCGAAGATGAACCCACCCGCCGCGCCCGCCAATGCCGCGCCGCCGACGGCGATCAAAAGCGTGCGTTTCGAAAACTTGGTCATTGCCCGTCTCCTTCAACGGTTTCCAACATCAGCGCTTCACTCAGAACTTGCGGCAGCACGATCGGCTCGCCGCCGCTTGGGTAATATAGATAAAGCGGCACCCCCGCGCGGCCATGCTCGGCCAGGGCGGCGGCGATCACCGCATCCCGGTTGGTCCAGTCCGCCTTGAGGAAGGCGACGTGGGCGCGCTCAAACGCTTCCGCCACGCGTGGGCTTGTCAGCGAGGTCGCCTCGTTAAGCTTGCAGGTCACGCACCAGGCGGCGGTAAAATTCACGAACAACGGCCTGCCTTCGGCGCGCAGCTCCGCCACGCGCGCGGGGCTCCAGGCCTCCCAGGCGATCGCCGCTTCGCTGGTCTGCCCCAACAGCGGTCGCCACGAGAACGACGCCGTCAGCGCCAGCGCGATCAGGCCTAGCGCCAGCCACACCCTACCCCAGCGGCCGACGAACAACACAAAGCCCAGCGCCGCCGCCAAGCTGAGCAACGCCAGCACGCCCGCCGGCCCGGCTTGCTCGGCCAGAACCCAGGCCATCCACACGGCCGCGGCGAACATCGGGAACGCCAGCACGTTGCGCGCGCGCTCCATCCACGCCCCCGGTTTGGGAATGAGGCGCTGCAAGGCGGGGAAGTAGGCGAGGGCCGTCATCGGCAAGGCAAAGCCCAGCGCCAAGGCCGCGAAGATGAGCAGCGTCATCGCCGCCGATTGCGTCAACGCGGCGCCGATAGCGCCAGCCATGAACGGCGCCGTGCAGGGCGTTGCCGCCACCACCGCCAACGCGCCTGTAAAAAACGCGCCCGCCCCGCCGCCGCGCGCGGCCAGCCCCGCGCCCGCGTCCTGTATGCTTCCGCCGATGGAAAACACGCCCAGCAGGTTGAGGCCGATGGTGAAGAACAATAGCGCCAGCCCCGAGGTGACCCACGGCGCCTGCAATTGGAATCCCCAGCCAATCGCCGCGCCCGCGCCGCGCAGCGCGACCAGCAATCCCGCCAACGCCAGGAACGTCGCCAGCACGCCAGCGAGGTAGAACGTGCCATGGCGACGCGCCTGGCCCGAATGCGCCCCGCCCGCGAACGACAGCGCTTTCATCGACAGCACCGGCAGCACGCATGGCATGATGTTGAGGATCAGCCCGCCGAGAAAAGCAAATCCGAGCGCGGTCGCCAGCGCCAGCGCACTCATCGGCGGCGCTTCGCTCGCGCCTTCAAGCGCGGCCAGCACGTAATCCGCTGAGATTTCGGCGCGGCTTAAATCCGTGTTGGCGATTGGCTCGCCTGGCGCCGCCGCGATCTCAACGCCGCGCCGCGTCCAGGCTTCGCCCTCTAGCGCTTCGAATGTGACCACCCCTTCGAGCGGCGCCCGGCCCAGATTGTTTGCGGCGCCCTCGACCAGCGTAAAACTCAAGCCCGCCGGGCCGACGCGGGGGTGCTGGCCCGCCGCCGCTTTCATGGCGTCGCGGTCGAACGGAAAAAAGCGCGGATTGCGGATCGCTTCAGCGCCGGCCATCGCCACGCTGAGCCGCCCGCCTGCGCCAATGCGGGCGACAGAGTCCGGCGCGCGTCTCGGCAAATCGGCGAGCGCGGCGTCAATGCGCGCCGCCCATTGCGCGTTGTCGCGTCCTTGCGTCGCCACTGGCAGCGTCAGCGTCAGCGTCGCTTCCTCGGGGATGCAGATGTCGAAGCAGGCCAGCCAATAGGCGTCGGCCTTGAGCGTCACACGCTCACCCACGCGCGCATTTGCGGGCGCCGTCACCTCAACTGGAAACAGGATTTCGCCCGAATAACCGTAATTGACTAGGATATCGAACGGGATCGCCTCCGGCGCCGGCCACTGGATCGGACCCGTTTGAAATCCTTGCGGCAGCGTCCATGTCAGCTGCGTCGGCTCGCCGCTATCGCCTGGATTGCGCCAATATGTGTGCCAGTGCTCGCGAATGGTTTGGCGTAGCACGATGGTGAAGCGCTCGCCGGGCGCAATAACGGCGCGCGCGGAATGCAGCTCCGCTTCGACGTTTGCCGTGCGGACAGGCTGCGCCAACGCAGGCGCGGCCCACGCCGCCGCCATCGCTATCGCCGCCGCCAGCAAGAACCGCATCGCCGGGCTCGCCCCCAAACTCAAACCGCGCCTTTGGACGCAGTTTGTATGCATACGCTTTGTGGGACGCACGCGTTACGCAGGATCCTAACTGAGCGGTGTGGCGGCCTGGATGCGCGCGGCGCGCGACAGGATTTTCGGCCACAAGCCGAGCGAGAGCAAGTGCGCGTGCATGACCGCCGAGACGCCTTTATCCCGGAGTTCAAGGTAAACGTCCTTCGGCAAAGCGTTCAGCTTCTGCTCTGATATCCGCAAATATTCGCCGATTTTCACCGGCTCATCCGGCGTCCCGTCCGGCTTCGCCCGGGGGAGCGCGAGCGGCGTCAGCTCGAACAGATCGTGTTGCTCCATCAATTTTGCGAATTCTTGCGTGCGCCGCCCGAGGAGGTCGAACTCACGGCAGAACTGGATAGCTTCTTGGGTGAAACGCGAGGGCTTATCGCCGTCGAAGAACGGCATTTCAGGCGAAGATGACAACATCTTGGCAGCGCGGTCGATGCACACCAAGACACGGTCGCCCTCAGCTGCCTGGTCCTGCTGTTGTTGGCCATTGGGCGCCAGCACCGGCAGGAACGGATAGCGACGTGCGAACGCCGGCAAATAAACTTCCGGATCGAGCGAGCCGTCCGCGCCCAGGAACACGTTCATGCCCGTGCGCAAGCCCATCACCGCGAGCGGCGTCTTGGTTTGGGTGTCGAAAATGATCGGGTAGCACACCGCGGCCAAGCCAAACTCGTCCACCGTCAGCGGAACAAGGTGCGTATCCGCAAGGAACGAAAAGGGATTGGCCACCTGGCTTACCCCAAGCGCACGATGCTTCTCGATCGAGAGAGGCTCAAGCTGGCGATAGAACAGAATCTTGCCTAGTGTCTGCTGGTCGCCGCTGGCGGTCGTCATGGGTGTCTCCGCGAGTTCCCGAGTTCAGGGGGCTCTCCAACCACGAATGCGCACAATCCGCAACAGCCGAGCGCAAATCTGGCGCCCTGAGCGCCCCGCTTCGGCGGGTGCGGGCTGACTTACGGGGGAAGAATGAGGACTATCGGTCTAACGTTCGCACTAGCGCTCGGCTTGGCGCTGGCCTTGGGCGGTTGCGGCCCCCGTCAGCCCCAGCCGATGGGTGCTTTTGAAGGTCGATTGGCCGATTGGGCGCGCGAAATTCTAATCGACAGCCCAGAAGCCGCCGCCTCGGCAGGGGTCACCGAGGACGCCGCGGGCGGCCCCTATGGCGCGCGCCTCGACGACCGCTCGGCGCTAGCGGTGGAAGCACGCCGCAGCGCCGCTTTACGCCGCTACGCGGAATTGCGCGCTTTCGACCCTGGCTCGATGGGCGCGGAGGATGAGCTCACCTACGCGGTGTTGCGCGCGCAATTCGAGGCCGCCGCCGGCGGCGCGGGTTTCACATACGGGGACTTCACTCCGCTAGGCGGCCTCAAGCCCTACGTGCTCAACCAACTCGATAGCGCTTTCATTACGCTTCCGGCGTTTCTCGATGAGCGCCACGATATCGCCTCGCCCGCCGACGTAGAGGCCTACCTCACGCGGCTTGCCGCGGTCGCCGCCGCCATCGACGCGGAAACCGCGCGCGCGCGAGCGGATGCCGGGCATGGCGTGCGTCCGCCGCTTTTTATTATCGACGCGACTATCGCGCTGCTTGACGGGGTATTGTCGGACCCGCCGCTAGAGCAACCCTATTTCACTACCTTTCGCGGCAAGCTCGACACGCTCGCGGCGACGGAGACTGACGTGGCGCGCCGCGCGGCGCTGACGCAACGCAATCTAAGCTACCTCGCGCGCGCTGAAGCCATCGTGCGCGATTCCATCTTGCCCGCGCACAGGCGCGCGGCGGATTATCTACGCGCCGACCGCGTGCATGCCGGCCAAGACCCTGGCGTCGGTCAATTGCCTAACGGCGCGGATTTCTACACCGCTGCGCTTCGCATCGAGACGACGACGATGTTATCTCCGGGTCAAATTCACCAGATCGGCCTTGACCGCGTCGCTGCACTGAATGGCCAACTCGACATCGCGCTGCGGCGTGTCGGGTTGACCGAGGGTGGCGTAGGCCAGCGGTTGGCGCAAATGACCTCTGACCCGCGCTACCGCTACCCCGAGACCGATGAAGGCCGCGCCGCTTTGCTGCACGACGTGCAATCGCGGGTAAACCGCGTGCTCGAGCGCGCTCCCCACTGGTTTGGACGCCTACCGCGCGCGCGCTTTGAAGTGCGCCGTGTGCCGCAATTCGCGGAAGCCGGTCAGCCGGGAGCGTATTATTCGCCGCCCTCGCTCGATGGCGCGCAGCCTGGCATTTATTACGTCAACCTACGCGACCTCTCGGAAATGACGCGCATCGATTTGCCGACACAAGATTTTCACGAAGCTGTTCCTGGGCACCATTTTCAAACCGCGCTGGCGCAGGAGCAAACCGATGCGCCGTTGCTGCGCCGGCTGATTTCATTCAACGCCTACAGCGAGGGCTGGGCGCTCTACGCCGAGGAGCTTGCCGACGAAGTGGGCTTCCACGAGGGCGATCCCGTCGGGCGCGTCGGTTTCCTGCGCTGGCAGCTCTGGCGCGCCGCGCGCCTGGTGGTCGATACTGGCCTGCACGCGCGCGGCTGGAGCCGCCAACAAGCGATCGATTACCTCGTGCAAACCACGGGCGACGCGCCGGGAACCATCGCCAGCGAGGTTGACCGCTACGTTGTCTGGCCGGGCCAGGCTTGCGGCTACGAACTGGGGCGACGCGAGATCATGCGGTTGCGCGAAGCTGCCCGCAACGATCTCGGCGCCGACTTCGATCTCCGCGGCTTCCATGACGCCGTGCTGCTGCACGGAGAAACACCGCTGAGCACGCTCGGCGAGACCGTGCGCGCCTGGATCCCCCAGCAGCGCCGCCTCGCCGAACGCGAACGGCAACGGCGCTAACCGCGCACACATGCGCGTGAAGCACGACTTCGTGTGCGCAGAACGCCGCGAGCTTGCCGTACACTGGCCACGTTTAGCGCGCTCGTGTGGGCGCATTGCAACCGTGTCCGGACGGTTCGGGAGGGACGTCCATGTTAAAAATAAACGCGCGACGCGCGGGCCTAGCTCTGTGCGCACTGATCCTCGCCGCATGCGCGGCGCAAACCACGCAAGACACTTCTGATACAGAACGCGACGAAAGCATCGTCGTGACCGGCTCTCGCGCCCCCGATGGGGCCCCGCCAACCACCGAACAACGCGCGCCGCCGCGCGACGCCATGGCCCTCCCGCCCCCACCGCCAAGTCCCTATCCTGTGCAGGCGCAAGAAAGCTTTGGCCGGGGACGCGCTGTCGGCGCCCTCGCAAACCCTACGCCCTACGCGCAAACCGCCCCGCAGCCTCTGCCCGGCGATGTTGACCGCGAGCGTTATGATGATAGCGATCCCAACCCGATCCACATGGTCGCGGACGAGCCGGTCTCGACCTTCTCGATCGATGTTGATACCGCCTCCTATTCCAACGTGCGCCGCTTCCTGAATGAAGGGCGCTTGCCGCCGCGTGACGCCGTGCGCATCGAGGAATTGATCAATTATTTCGATTACGATTACGCGCTGCCACGCAATCGCCAGCAGCCGTTCTCCACCACGGTCGCGGTGGCGCCATCACCCTGGGCGGAGGGCCGCCAACTCGTACATATCGGCCTGCAAGGCTACGATATCGCCCGCAATCAGCGCCCGCCGTTGAATTTAGTGTTACTGATCGACGTGTCCGGCTCGATGGCGCCGGCGAACAAATTGCCGTTGGCGCTGCAAGGTTTCCGCATGCTGACCGAGCAATTGACGGCGCGCGACAAGGTGTCGATCGTGGTCTATGCGGGCGCCGCCGGCGCGGTGCTCGATCCCACGCCCGGCAACGATCACGCGCGCATCCTCGCCGCGCTCGACAATCTGCACGCCGGCGGCTCGACCGCGGGCGGTGAAGGCCTGCGCCTTGCTTATGCGTTGGCGGAACGCAATTCGAGCGCCAACGCCGTCAACCGCGTCATCATCGCCACGGACGGTGATTTCAATGTCGGCATCAACGATCCCCAGCAGCTGCGGGACTTCGTCTCGCGCAAGCGTGAAACTGGGATCTACCTTTCCGTGCTCGGCTTCGGCGGCGGCAATTATAACGACGCGCTGATGCAGCGCCTGGCGCAGAACGGCAACGGCGTCGCCGCCTATATCGACACCCTCGCGGAATCACGGCGCGTGCTGTCGGAAGAATTGAACGGGGCGTTGTTTCCAATCGCCAACGACGTGAAGATACAGGTCGAGTTCAATCCCCGCCGCGTCGCCGAATATCGCCTGATCGGCTACGAAACCCGCATGCTGCGGCGCGAGGATTTCAACAACGACCAGATCGACGCCGGCGAAATTGGCGCGGGCCATTCGGTCACCGCGATCTATGAAATCACACCTGTGGGCGGGCCCACGTTCAACGAGCCGTTGCGCTACCAGGATCGCGCCGCAGCAGCGCCAAGCACCGCCGACGAAATTGCGTTCCTGCGCATCCGCTACAAACTGCCGGGCCAGGACCAATCGCGCCTGATCGAGCGGCCGATCACCAATGCTGACAGTTTTGTGTCGGTGGAACGCGCCTCGGAATCGACGCGCTGGGCGACGGCCATTGCCGGGTATGGTCAATTGCTGCGCGGCGACCCCTACTTGCGCCAAGGCTATGGCTGGAATGACGTGATCGGACTCGCCCAAAACGCACGTGGACGCGACGAATTCGGCTGGCGCGCCGAATTCATTGGGCTCGCACGCGCGGCAGCCTCCGCCGCCGCTCTGCCCTCGGCGCAAAACGCACCGCGGCCCGAACCTCGCCCGACGCGCTAAAGCAGCAGCGCGCAACGTCGGCTCTCACGCATTGTCCACAGGCCTGCTATAAGCAGCGCCACGGGGACAGATGAGAGCCGGCGGGGCGCGGGGATGAGCGACAAGATCACGGGGTTCTTGAGCTATAGCGAAGCCGACGAAGCTGACGTTCAGCGGCTGCGTCAGCGCCTGCGGAGCTATGTCATCCCGGCGGCGCTGCGCACGGGCGCGTCCGCGCGGCTTGGTCAATTCATCCCAGAACGGCAAACCGCGCGCACCGAGGACGAGGTCAAGCAGCAGCTGGCGAAGGTCGAGTGGCTGATCGTGTGTTGCAGCCCGGCTTCATTCGGCTCGGCGCGCGTGAACGGCGAGATCGACACCTACATCCGTGTCAATGCCGGCGCGCGTTTTCTGATGGTATTGCTGGGGGGAGAGCCGCGCGAAGTATTGCCGCCAAGGCTGCGCGCGCGCGAGCCGCTGACAGCGGATTTTCGCACCGACGGCGATGGCGCGGAACTCGGATTGCTGAAGCTGGTGGCTGCGCTGCTCAACCTCAATCTCGGCGCCTTGCGCGACCATCAGGCCGCCGCTGAACGCGCGCGCGACCGCGCTGGAAGTGCGCTGGCCGCTGGCCTGGCGATCCTCGCTGTCACCGGCGCGGGGGTATCGGTCAATGCAATGCGCGAGCGCGACCAGAGCGCGGCGATGGCGCGCGCAGCCATCGACATCGGCGCCGATCTTGCCGCTCAGGCCGACGATCCCGGACGCAGCGAAGAACAATTCGAACAGCTGTTCGCCCAAGGCGTGCGCGGCCCCGCCTTCGTGCGGCAACGGGCGCAGCTTCTGGTGAGGTTCGCGGAGCTTTATCAAAGCCGGGGCGATGGCGCCCTGAGCCGCGCGCGCGCCCTCGCCGCCATAGCGGCGTTTGAAACGCTGCCGGAGGACGAGCGGCGCTCGCTCGATTTTGCGCACGCGCTCTCGCTGGCGAGCCAGGCCGAGGCCGAGGCCGGTCGCGAGGCCGAAGCGATCGAATATGCGGCCCGCGCTGTCGCGGCGGCGCGCGCGACGCTGCACGCCGGCGACGGGCGCTTGCAGCGCGCCTCGTTGGCGGCGGCTTTGGGGCGGCTAGGCGAACTTCATATGCGGGCTGGCCGCCCGGCCGAGGCGCTGCCCTATTTCGCGGAAGCCATCCCTTCGCTGGACGCCGTGCGCGCGCAAACCCCGGACGACGAAGCGGCGACGACGAACCTGATCGCCGCGCTCAATTGGCTGGGCGACGCGCAGGCGACGACCAGCGACTGGGCAGGCGCGCGCACCAGCTTCGAACGCACCACCGCGCTGACGCGCGCGCGGCTTGAAAGCGCGCCCGGCAACGCACCCGCGCGCGCGGACTTGGGCGCATCGCTGATGAAACTCGGGCAGTCCATCAACGGGTCCGGCGACGCGGAAGCGGCGCGCGCGCCATTGGAAGAAAGCTTGGCGATCGCGCGCATCCAGGCCGCCGCCGATCCCGGCGACGCGGCGCTGCGCCGCCAACTGGCCGCGCGGCTGCTGCTCACCGCCCAAGTTCAAGCCGCCCTTGGCGAGGCGAGCGCCGAAACCCTGGCCGAGGCGATCGCCGCGGCGCGGCTGCAAACGCAAAATGAGCCTGCGGGCGTAACGGCGAAGGAAGTGCTCGCCGATTTGCTGGCGGCGAACGCCGCGCGGCTGCGGCGCGCAGGCGATTTCACTGGCGCGCGCACAGCGTGGCGCGATACCGCGCAGGCGCTGCGCGAGCTACGCGCAAGCTCTGGGGCAAACGCGCCGAATTCCGCGGCAGCGCTCGCCGTGGCGCTGGAGAACGTAGGCGAGGCCAGCGCGCGCCTCGATGACACTTCGGGCGCGCTCAGCGCCTATGGCGAAGCCATCCGCATGCGCCGCGCCGCGCTCGAAGCCGCCCCACAGGACAAAGCCGCCCGCGCTTCTTTGGCCCAGATTCTGCACACGGCCGGGCTTGCGCGCGCGCGCGCCGACAACGCCGCTGGCGCGCGCACCGCGTTCGACGAAGCCGCTCGCTTGCGTGTCGCGCTCGCGGCGGAAGACGAGAGCGATTCCACCATCGCAAGCCTCGCAGTTGACTCCCTGCGAGCCTTGGCGGAGGCGCAGCAAGCCGCGAACAATACCGAGGGCGCACGCCGCAGCCTCGAAACCGCGCGCGCCCTGCTCACCCGGCTTACGCAAGCAAACCCGGACAACACACGCTACGCCGCCGCCCTGCGCCGCACCGAAGCGACTCTGCGCGCCACGCCCGCCAGCGACGAATAGCTAGCGCCTGCTCACGCCGCCCAGATCAGCCGGAGCGGGCTTTCGGGCTCGACGGGCTCGCCTTCGAGCAACGGCCCGTTCATGGCCGGCTTGAGCGCCACGACCAGATCGGCCTCGACATATTCGCGCGCATCGCGTTCGTCGTGCTCGTGGACGAGGATGTGGGTGGCGCCCAAGAGCTGCGCCTCCGGCCATTGCTCGTGAGCGCTCAAGCGCTTGGAAAGGTTGCCAGTTCTGGAGAGAAACAAGGGGGTCCAGCCGCGCCCGCCCGGGCCAGGCCGGGCAAAGCAATAGACGGCGGGCGCATCGGAAAAACGCTCATGCGGGCGATGCACCTTGAACCTGTGCAGCCGCCCCGACTGGCCACGGAAAATCGCTTCGCTCATGCTCACCCCCTCATCGTTCGTGATACGTTCCAATGGATACGCGAGTCCAATGTTCTTGTAAAGTTCCAATTCGTATTCACGCCCACGCGCCCCACCTTTCGCCAATCGGCGGAGCCTGCGATCATGGCGACCATGTCACACCAGCACGGCGACCGCGCCGAACACATCGCGGAGGCAGAGCAGCGTTGCACGGCGGCCGGCGAGAGCCTCACGCCGCTGCGGCGGCGGGTGTTCGAATTGCTGCTCGACCAGCACGGGCCCGCCAAGGCGTATGATCTGCTGCCCATGCTCGACACCGCGCGAAGTTCGGCCAAACCGCCGACGATCTATCGCGCGCTCGATTTTCTGGTGCGCATGGGGCTCGCCCATCGCATCGAAAGCCTGAACGCGTTCGTCGCGTGCGATATCGGCGCCTGCGCGCGCTCGACCATCTTTCTGATTTGCGAAAATTGCGGCGCCGCCGAGGAGTTCGACGCTGGCCACGCGCTTGTTGATCTCGCCGAAGCCGCCAAGCGCGATGGCTTCGCCATTCGCAGCACCATGATCGAAGCCAAGGGATTATGCGCAACGTGCCAGCGCGCCGCGTGAGCCCGCCGCCGATGCTCCCCGCGCCGCTCTATCAAGGCAGCGTCAACACCTGGGAGTGCGACGACGGCGGCCACCTCAATATCCGCTTTCACCTTGAACGGGCTTTGATCGGACTTGCCCATCTCGCCCACGCCTTGGAAACGCCGCGCGCGTTCATGGCCGCCGCCGGCGCAACTTTGGTTCCGCTCGATGCGCACATTCGTTTCTTGAAGGAAGCGCGCCCCGGCGCGCCGCTGACAATGCAGGGCGGCGTGGTGGAGATGGGCGAGAGCGAGGCGCGCGTGTGCCTCGATATGCGCCACGAAGATGGCGCGCCTTCGTCGGTGTTTACGCTGCGGGTCGCGCATGTGGATACGCGCGGCTTTGCGCCGTTTGCCTGGTCAACCCGTTCGCGCGCGGCAGCGGCGCGCTTGTCGTGCGCCTTGCCAGAGCACGCCGCGCCGCGCTCAATCGATATCAAGCGCGCGCCTGGAGACGCCAATCTTGCACGCGCGATCGCCCTTGGCGCCACGCGGATCGGCGCGGCCATGGTGACGCCTGACCAATGCGACGCCTTTGGGCGTTTGCGCGGCGAGCATATCGTCGGGCGCGTCTCGGACTCGGTTCCCAATTTACTCTCACACTGGCGCCGCGAGGCGGCGGCGGAAGCGGGCGCCAAGGGTGATCCCGCCGGCGCTGTGGTGGAGGCGCGGATCATATTTCGCGCCTGGCCGCGCGCGGGTGATCTGATCGAAGTGCGCACCGGCGTCGCGGAAGTTGGCGAAAAGACGCAGCGCCTGGTGCATTGGCTGCTCAATCCCGCCAGCGGCGCCGCTTGGGCGAGCATGGAAGTGATCGCCCTCACCTTCGACACCGCGACCCGCAAAACCATCACGCTTTCAAGCGAAGCACGCGCGCGCATGGCCAGGCGCGTGCTCAAGGGCTGGGCGATCTAGCGCGAATTTGAAGCAACCGGAATCACCGCTCCCCGGCTGAGCGCAGCGAGAGCTGGGGTCCATGGTTCGTCAGGGCGCCCAAGCTCCACAGTTTGCCGCAACGATGGACCCCGGATCGCGACTTTCGTCGCGTCCGGGGAGCGGGTGGAGTGTGTACGCTCGGTTTCATTCCGCTTTTAGTCTCAGGCCGCGATCTGCGCGCGCGCTTGCGCGTGGAAAATAGCATGCGACCACGTCACCGGCACGCGCAACGTGAAGACCGAGCCTTCGCCCAATGTGCTGGCGACCTCAACGTCCCCGCCCAGAAGGCGCGCGAGTTGGCGCGTGATAGCTAAGCCAAGGCCCGTGCCCCCGAACGTGCGCGCCACGTCGGCGTCGCCTTGCACGAACGGCTGGAATAAGTCCGCCAATTGCGCGTCCGTCATGCCGATACCGGTGTCACATACCGAAAGCACCAGCCACTCGCGGCCATCGGCGCGTTCCTGGCGTCCGCGCACGACAATCTCGCCGTTGCGCGTGAACTTCGCCGCGTTCGAGAGCAAGTTTAGCAAGCATTGGGCAAGCCGAAACTCGTCATTGACCACCGCGCCTACGCTCTTGGCGAGGTCGGCGCGCAGGCGATTGCCGCCCGCGTTCGCCGCCGGAGCGATGGTGGAGAGTGCGCTTTCCACCATCATACAAGCGTCGAATTCTTCGATCTTGAGGTCAATCTTCCCGGCCTCGGCTTTCGACAAATCGAGCACGTCGTTGATAAGACCAAGCAAACGCCGCGACGCGCCGAGCACCTTGGCGTGATCCGCGACATCGGTGGCGCGCGCATCCTCAGTTGCACCCTCCTGCAGCATTTCGCTGTATCCGATGATCGCGTTGAGCGGAGTGCGCAATTCGTGACTCATGCTGGCCAGGAAAAGTGACTTCGCCGCATTGGCTGAATTCGCTGCGTCGCGCTCGGCGCGTGCGACCGCATGCAGGCGTTCCTGCTCCTTAAGCGATTGTTGTGACAGCATAAACCACGCCCCGAAGCACAGCGAGACGCCAAGCACCGAGAGTGTTGTCGCCAACAGCAGATTGTTGGAATTGCACCCCGCCTCACGCTCAAAGGTCGCGTGCGCTGCGGACATGGCGCGGTCCATGCCGTCAGCGTAGATTCGCTTCTGTTCAGAATACTCCGCCGAGCCGAGCAGCGCGGCGGCGGCCCTCACGCGCCGCGTCATCGCCAAAGCGAGCGCCTGGTCTTCCATGGCGATGAGCGCATTGTTGGCGACATCAGTGGCGCGGACCATTGCGGAGATCGCGTCGGAATCCGCCAGCGCAAGCATGTCGCCGATCGCGTCTGTCAGGTCATCGACGTTGGCGTCGTAGCGTTCTTTCCAGGTCGGATCGCCCGTGGCGGCAGCCATGCGGGCCGACATCGTCAGCACTTCATCGAGGTGGCGAATACGCCCATTCAACTCAGCCGCGCGGGTTAGGGCGGTCGCTGACTCACGATAGGATGAGAACGACGCCACCATGAAGGCGCTGGGCACGGCGACCGCAGCCAGCGTCAAGACCGCGAAAATCCAGCTCCGGTGCTTCGCATCGAGGCGCGTAACATGACAGTAGTGACGCCGGCATTGCGGAATGTTTAACGGAAAGCGCCACCAGAGCGGGCCTTCAGCCCAGATCCGGTTCGCTGCGTCCGCGCGCGGCCATTAAAGCCACGCTCTCGATCGCCGCGCGCACGCGGTCGGGGCGCTGCATCGGCAGCATGTGCCCGGCGCCTTCGACGGTGGCGATGCGCGCGCCCGGCTTCAAGAGCGCAAGGCGGTGTTTGGCGGCGGTTGACATGGTCGAGCCCAACTCGGCGCGCAAAAGCGCCAACGGGCACGACACGTTGCGCAGCGCCGCCCATGGATTGTTGCGATGGGCGCAATAGGTGGCGGCCTCGTACGCCGGCGTGCAGGCGAGCTTCAATCCCCCGCGCGCATCCTCAATCAGACCGTCACCGAGATAATCGGCAATCACTTCAGGCGCGAACACCCTGAACATGCCCCGCCCCGCATAAGCTTGCGCCGCCGCATCGCGATCGGGAAAAAGCGCGCGGCGCTTGGCGGCGTTGCGCGCCAGCGGCGCCAGCCAGCGTTGCAGCATCGGCCCGCCCGGCAGCTCCGCCATCGCATAACCAGCCGCCGGCAAGATTACCGGCTCGATTAGCGCCAGCCCCGCGACAAGGTCGGGACGCCGCCCCGCGGTGAGCAAGCTGACCGTCGCGCCCATCGAGTGGCCGGCCAGGGTCACCGGCGTGGTGACATGCTGCTCCAGCAGCGCGATCAGATCGTCGCGATGAGGCCGCCAGGAGGTGTAGCCAAATCGCCGCGTCGGCAGCGTGGTGAGCCCGTGCCCACGCGCATCGATCGCCAACACATGGAAACGCTCGCCGAGCGGCTGCAATAAATTGCGATAGGTGCGCGCGTTCAAGCCGGTGGCGTGCAGAAACACGATGTCAGGGTTTGGCGTGTCGCGCCCGAAGGCAATGCCAGCGATGCGCCCGCCCGGAACATCAAACGATACGCGGCGGAACGGTTCGGCGGCTTGCGGCGCCTGGTTCACCCGAACACGCGGCGCAAAATATCAGTGGTGCGGCGCACGGGATCACGGCGGATGGCGCGCTCTTCCTCGGCGACGAAAAAGAAACAGCCGTCAAGCGCCTTGGTGGTGGAAAAATTGATCACCTCCGTGCGCAAATTCGTGGTCATGCTGGCGAGCCCGACTTCGCGCAGCGCCGTGCGCATCAGTGTGAAGGCGCCCGAATCGGTCAGCGCGCGCGTCATCGGCGGGCGCAGCAATGTCGTCAGCCGCGTTTCGGTGCGCCCGCGCAGATAGCGTGTCGCGCTATCCTCGGGGCCGCGCACGATCTCGATAGCGTCGGCGATGGTGACATCGCGCACGGCGGCGACGAACAGCCGGCTCGCTTCCGGCATCGCCGCTTCAGCGGCGTGGTTGAGGCTTTCCTGCAGAGTATTGAGCGGCCCGGCCATGCCGAGGCCCGAAAGCGTGCGTTGCGTGCGGCCAAGCACGCCCGGCAACGGGATGCGCACGCGCCCGTCGTTCCAAAATCCGCCCGGCTGCGCCAGCCGCGTGGTGGCATTCATGGCCGCAAGCCCCAGCGCATCGCGGACGCCGCGGCTGGCGTCGCGCTGGGTGAGCATGTCGAGCAAGGGACGCTGCGCGAAAGCTGGCGCGGCGGCGGACGCAAGCAGGCCAGCCAGAACGTAGCGTCTATGCATTCGAATCTCCGCGCCCATCTTATCCGTCATTGCGGGGCCCGCGAAGCGAGAACCCGGAACCCCATGTCATACGCCGTCTTGAAGCGTGATCGCGGCGCGCCTGACAGGCGGCGGCGAATAGGTCATACTGGCCGGCCATGACCCTGACCGATCTGTTGCCCAAACTGCATTATCCGACGCGGCTCGAAAAGCTGGTCGATGGCTGGGTGCATGGGGTGGCGTTGGGGCTGTTCACATTGGCGGTTGGCGTCGCGCTTGGGCTGGCGATTTGGCAAGGCGGGCTGCCCATGGTCGGCGCGGTGGCGGTCTACGCCATCTGCGTCATCACCATGATCGGCTGCTCGATGGCCTACAACATGACCGAACAACCCAAGCGCAAGGCGCTGCTGCGTCGTTTCGATCACGCCACCATCTTCTTGATGATCGCCGGAACCTACACCCCCTTCACCACCATCCGCTTCGACGGTTCGTGGGCTATCGGCATGACAACCCTGGTGTGGGCGCTGGCGCTGATCGGCGCGGCGGGGAAGTTGTTCCTGCCGGGCGTTGGCAAGCGCATTTGGATTTTGTTTTATGTCGCCATGGGCTGGTTGGTGGTGGCGGCTTTGGGCCAGATGCTCGAAGGCGTGCCGCTCGCGGGCCTCATTCTGCTCGCCATCGGCGGCGCGCTCTACACGATTGGGATTCCGTTTTACATCTGGGAGCGCCTCCCCTTCCGCCGCGCCATCTGGCACGGGTTTGTGATGGCCGCGGCGGGCGTGCACTATGCGGCGGTGTTGACCGGGGTGGTGTTCGCCTGAAGCGCTCACGTGCAGAGATCAAGGCATCATTCCGGGGCGCGCGAAGCGCGAACCCGGAACCCAGGAGATCGTAGGGCAGTGCGTTGGCCCCTGGGTCCCGGATCACGCTCCGCGTGTCCGGGATGACGGGGCGTGTTGTGCGTGGTAGCAGACATAAGGAGCATCACATGACCACCTGCTTCTCCCTCACCATCTCAAACGCCATCGCCCACATCGTCCTGAACCGTCCCGAGGCGTTCAATGCCATGCCGCGCGCGTTCTGGAACGAATTGCCGGTTTTGGTGAATGACATCAGCGACAATGCCAAGGCGCGGGTGATCGTGATTTCGTCCACCGGCAAGCACTTCACCGCAGGCATGGACATTTCGGTGTTCACCGACGGCGAAGGCGTCAGCGCGGCGGGCGGGGATCAATACGCGCGCGCCGAAGCGTTCCGCCAATTCGTGCTGACGCTGCAAAACAGCTTCTCGTGCCTCGACAACGCGCGCATCCCCGTCATCGCCGCGATCCAGGGCGGCTGCATCGGCGCGGGCGTCGATATGACCAGCGCCTGCGACATCCGCTATGCGACTTCCGACGCGTTCTTCCAAATCGCCGAGATCAATATCGCCATGACCGCCGATGTAGGCACTTTCCCGCGTCTGTGCAAACTCATCCCAGAGGGCTGGGTGCGTGAGCTGGCGTATGCGGGCCGGCGCTTGCCCGCCACCAAGGCCAAGGAGATTGGCCTCATCAACGACGTGTTCGAAACGCAAGAGGCGATGATGAGCCACGTGATGGCTCTGGCGGCGGAGATCGCCGAGAAATCGCCGGTCGCGGTGGCCGGCTCAAAGCGGATGATCAATTACGCGCGCGACCACACCATCGCCGACGGCCTCGATTATATCGCCACCTGGCAAGCCGGCATGTTCGCCCCGCCCCACATGATGGAAGCTTTCGCCGCCAAAGCGCAGAAGCGAGCGGCGGTGTTTCCGGATTTGGCGGCGTTGAAGAAGCAGATGTAATATGGACCGCCGGCGCCCTCGCCGGCATGCGTTGCGT
>JBEBHQ010000033.1:0-31861 GCA_040080805.1 Terricaulis sp.
CCGTAAGGCGTGCCGGGGCTGGCAAATTTCCCAGCATACCGCAGACCACAGGTGGCTTGCGACAATGACGGGACGCCGCGCGGCTCCAAGCTAGTAACCGGCACCGCGCGCCGCCACATCGTATGCCTGAACCTTCAAATATTCAATTTCGTGCACGTCGGAGAGAAACCGGCCTGGTGCAAGAAGACATCGCTTTTCTGCTTGGCTTCAAGGACCCCTCCTCGGTGTCGCGGTTTGAACGGCTGACGCGCGAACCTGACATTCGCACCGCGTTTGCCTGCGAGTACATTCTTGGCGCTTCCGCACGCTCTCTGTTTGAGCCACTCTTCAATGAGGTGAAGCGTGTCGTGTCGGCGCGTTCCCTCGCGCGCCTCGATGCGCTCAAGGCGCTTGCACACGATGCGCGTCACGCGGCGCGATTGACGCATCTCGTTAAGCTTGCCGAGCAGCCGCCAACGCTTTTTGACGTATGAAAGCGCTCAACCAATTTGTGCTTGCACTTGCGCCAGTGTCGCGCGGCTTCGGACTGTTCGTGGTTGATATGGCGGGCAAAGCCATCGACTGGCGGGTGCGGGAAATTCGCGACGCCAACCACAAGAACGCGCGCTGTCAGGCGGCGGCGGATCAATTGCTTGATGAGTTTCGCCCCGCCGTCATGGTGATAGAAGATCATCGCGCGCCTGGATCAAGGCGGCATTCTCGGGTACAGGAACTGCTCGACCTCTTCGCTGAACTTGCCATTGCTCAGGGCGTTGACGTGGTGCGGTATGGCGTTCGTGAAGTGCGCGCTTCGCTCGGGCTCTCGCCCCGCGCGAACAAGCACAAAATTGCAGTGGAAGTCGCCAAGCGCTTCCCGGCGCTGGAGCGTCGCCTCCCCAAACCTAAGCGCATCTGGGAGACGGAAGCGCACGCGATGGCGATGTTTCAAGCGGGGGCACTCGCACTCACATACCTTGGCCGCGCACAGCGCATAGGGCTTGGCTCCCTATAGCCTGCTTGCCGGAGCCGCCCTCGCACCGCGAATGGAGGGCGGCGTAGGCAAGGAGGCGGGGCCTGCTTGATGGAGGGTCCCGAGCAAAAACCCTCACCAGCCTCCGAAAACACGCTACAGAATAAGCAGGAGGTGGTCCGCTATGAGATTTGCACTCGTATTCGCTTATCACTGCCACCGCTCGGGATACTCACCACCCGCACCGCTTGGCGTTTATGGTGCGAGGCCACCTGCCAGTGGATCGCGCGACGTGGTGATTGCTGCGCAGACACTCTTGAATCACATAGGTTGTGACGCCGGGGTCGCTGATGGAAGGGCAGGTGCGCAGACGCGCGCCGCGACGGATCGCTTCGCCACCGCAACGGGGCGCACGGGCGGCATAACTGATGCGGGTTTGGTACGTCGGCTTGCCGAGGCTGTCGCTGCTGGGGAGCGTTGCTGATGTCCGGCTGGGACAAACACCCTGACTATGGCTCGCCCTCAAAGTGGTGGGACTACATTGTCTGGCCAATTGTGGTTTTACTGATCGCATTCGGCATCTTTCAATGCTCGACTGAGAGCCATGCGCAACAGAGCGAGATTGTTGGCGTCGCCTCAGTGGTCGACGGCGACACCATCGAGATACACGGTACGCACATTCGACTCTGGGGTTTTGATGCGCCGGAACGCGGGCGGCGTTGCGCAGGCGGCGTGAGCGCCAAGCAGATCACCTCAAACGCACTCAACCAATTCATCAGCGGTCGCACCGTTAGCTGCCAAGTGCGTGGCAATCATCGAACACATGATCGCCCAGTTGCAATGTGTAGCGTGGGCGACGCCGAACTTGGCGCATGGATGGTGGAGCAAGGCTGGGCGCGCGACTGGCCTCGCTACAGCCATCGACACTATGCGTCGCACGAAGCCCGTGCGCGACAAGCACAGCGCGGCCTTTGGGGCATGGAATGCCCGAACCTCTGGGGCACTCGAAACTACGGTCCATAAAGGTCAGTGCGCCGTGAGCCGCCACTTCGCCCCGGCGCCGTGACCCTCTATCTCGACGCTTTGTTCAAATCGCAGGGCGGCCAACGCTTGCTGAATGTCGGGCTCCGAACCCCCGAGCGTAGAGACGATTTCACGGATCGGTTGTGGCTTGGCCCGCAGGACTCTTCGAATTTTTTCTTTGAGTTCGAACGCGAGATTGCGGCCTTGTCCAAGTGCTTGGCGAAGTGTCATGCGCAATTCGCGATCGAGTTCAGCGAGGTTCTTGTAAGTGAAGCGCTCATGGCCCTGGAGGTCGGACGGCACTTCCATGCGAAGCGCCTTTGCCGCCGCCGACCGGCGATGTTGCTCGGCATGATACAAAAGGTAGATTGGCTTTTGACAGCGGAAAGCAATGCCAACTTCGATCATGACATTCGGATTGAAACCTGTGATATCAAAGAATGAATGATTGCACTCATCAATGGCGTCGCACATTTTGCGAATGAGCGCATCGGACTGCCGAATCTTGTCTCCAAACACCGCTTCAACGCCGAGATCGCTACAGGCGCGCTGCAATACGAGGCGGTAGTCCTCGTGGCGATCAAGCTCAAACGGAAATGCGAAAAAAACCTTTTCCACGCGCGCCCCCAACCTCGCTGAGGGGTTAACCAAACTGAGAGTGCAAAGAGAGTCAACCGGCGCGCGAATGCGTCATCGCGAGATTTTCCTAACCCGACGCCTGAGAGCGTCGATTTGCGTCGGATTTTGCGATATAGATGCACCCGGACACATCACATGGCCAAACAAGCGCTGAATAAGTCAGTCGGCATCTGGATTAGGGTCTCGACCGAGGATCAGGCGCGGGGCGAAAGCCCGGCGCACCACGAAAAGCGCGCCCGCCTGTACGCGGAAGCCAAGGGCTGGGACGTTTTCACCCTGTACGACCTATCCGGCGTCTCCGGAAAATCGGTGATGCAGCATCCGGAAGCCAAGAGGATGCTCAAGGATGTTCACACCAGGAAAATCTCGGGCCTCATATTCTCAAAGCTGGCCCGGCTCGCCCGCAACACCAAGGAACTGCTGGAATTCTCAGAGATTTTCCGTGAGGACGGAGCGGACCTGATCTCGCTCCAGGAGTCCATCGACACCTCCTCCCCGGCCGGCCGCCTTTTCTACACCATGATCGCCGCCATGGCGCAGTGGGAACGCGAGGAGATTTCGGAGCGCATCTCAGCCTCCGTGCCCATCCGGGCCAAGATGGGCAAGCCTATCGGCGGCCAACCGAGCCTTGGCTATCACTGGGTCGATAAGAAGCTGGTGCCGCACCCCGAGGAAGCACCGGTCCGCAAGCTCATCTATGACCTGTTCATCGAACACCAGCGCAAGAAAACCGTCGCCAAGATTCTCAACGAGCGGGGGTATCGCACCCGCAACGGCGCGAAGTTCAGCGACACCACCATCACCCGATTGCTCCGCGATCCCACCGCCAAGGGCGTCCATCGTGCAAACTACACTCGCTCCATGGGGCGCGGGAAGGCAGCCGCCCTGAAGGCTGAAGCCGATTGGGTGCTGCGGGAAGTGCCCGCCATCGTCTCACCGGGCCAGTGGGCTGAAGCTAATGCCATTCTCGACAAGCAGGCATTCGGGGGCAGGAAATTCAAGCGTGGGGAGTACCTGTTCTCGGGCCTATTGTTCTGTGCCTGCGGCCAGAAAATGTACGTAAAGAGCCCCTTGCCAAAGTACGTATGCCGGGCGTGCAACCGCAAAATGCCCACCGACGACCTGGAGGAAGTGTTCCGGCATGAGCTGCATAGCTTCTTCCTTTCCGAGGCCGACATCCGCGCGTTCCTTGAAAAGGACGACCAAGAGATCGGGGCCAAGGAAGAGCAGGTTCGGGTGCTTGAAAATGAACGGCGCAAGGGCGTCTCTGAGATGGACCGCATCTACCGCGCCTTCATCGGCGAGAGCCTGCCGGCCAAGACGTTTGGCGAGCTGCATGGAAAGCTAAAAGTTCGCCAAGAAGAAATCGACGACGAAGTCGCGAAGCTCAGCGCCGAGGTTGATCTGCGGAAAATTAACCACCTCTCAAACGAAGAAGTGGTTGCCAGCGCCCGCGACCTTTATGGCCGCTGGGCCTCACTCTCGTTCGAGGAAAAGCGAGCTATCGTTGAAGCCATTGTCGAGGACATCACCATCGGTGAGACAATAGAAATTAACCTTTCATATATGCCGCCAGCAGCTGGCGGCGGAGGCGGAAGCGGTCCTCCCGATAACTCCTTCGGAACTGACGGGCAAAAGGCAACGCGTCAGCACGGATTCATCGCAGCCGCGAGCAAAATGCGCGCGGGGTAAGTGACGTGGTGATTGGCGCGCGCGATCAACACTTGGCCAGATTCCAGCGGCTGGCGCAGCGCATCGAGCGCTTGTTGCGAAAACTCCGGGAGTTCGTCCAGGAACAACACGCCCTGGTGGGCCAAACTGATTTCGCCGGGCTTCGCGCGCAAGCCGCCGCCGACAAGCGCGGCCATCGACGCGGAATGGTGGGGCGCCCGGAACGGCCGGGTGCGTGTCAACTGCCCGCGCTGCAGCAATCCGGCCACCGAATGCAGCATCGACACTTCGAGCAATTCCGCCGATGAAAGCGGCGGCATCAACCCCGGCAAACGTTGCGCCAGCATCGACTTGCCGGATCCCGGGGGACCAACAAACAAGATGTTGTGCGCTCCCGCGGCGGCGATTTCGAGGGCGCGCTTTGCTTGCTCCTGGCCGCGCACGTCGCGCAGATCGGGCACGTTGGCGCCAGCGATAAGATCGCCGCGCTCCGGCGCTTTCAACGCCGCGCCGCCGCGAAAATGATTCACCAGCGCCAGCAACGATGGCGCGGCGATCACCTCCCCGCCCGCCCACGCCGCTTCCGCCCCGCATGCCGCAGGACAAACGAAGGCGGCGCCAAGCCCGTGGGCGGCCATCGCCGCGGGCAACGCCCCAGGCGCCGGCGCCAGCGCGCCATCGAGGCCGACTTCACCAAAGCAGACAACACCATCCAAGGCATCGTGCGGCAAGGCGCCGATCGCGGCCATCATGGCGAGCGCGATCGGCAGATCGTAGTGCGTGCCTTCCTTGGGCAAATCGGCGGGCGCGAGATTGACGATTAACCGTCCCGCGGGGATGGCAAGACCGATGGAGGCGAAGGCGGCACGCACCCGCTCACGGCTTTCGGTGATGGCTTTATCGCCGAGTCCGACAATGACAATGCCGGGTTGTCCCCCAGCGAGCTGAACTTGAACCTCGACCCGACGCGCCTCCAACCCGGCGAAGGCAACGGTCACGGCATTGGCGCACGTTTGCATTTTACCCGCCCCTATTTATCCACAGGCTCGGCCAGGCATCGTACAGGACGGGAACAAAGACGCAACGAAAATCGAACGTCTGCGCCCATTGGGCGGCGCTGCTGCAGTCTTACGCTCAGGCAGCTCGAGTCGCCACGAGAAACTAATAGCTGGGCGCTGCTTCAGCGCCTGGGATCGGCTCGGGCTCGCCGCGATATTCTGGGGTCGGCGGAACCGCCGCGGCTTGCGCGTAGTACGGTACAGGCGCGGGGCGCACCTGCACGAACGACACGACACGTTGCACGCCGCCGACAACGCTGGCGATTTCCGCAGCGCGTTGCAGCTCTTGCTCAGTCCGAGCCGTGCCCATCAAATAGACATTGCCGTGAAACGTCTCGATATTGACGTTGATGGCGCGCACAGCCGGGCTTGCGGTCAAGCGCGTGCGAATTTGCGCTGTGATCCATTCGTCTTGAGCATTGCGCACAAGCCCCGAATGCTGCCCGACAAATATCTCATTATAAACGTTGTGCAGATTAGGCACGCTACGGGCGATGGTTTCCGCGGCTTGGCGATGCTGTTCGGTAGGCGCCCCACCCGACAACAACAGGTTTCCGCCTGCCACTTCAACATCGACCTCGGCGAACGCGGCCCGGTCCGCCGCCATCAGCCGCATCTTCACTTGCTGTGAAGCGGACGCATCATCGATGCCTTGACCGATAGTGCGATCTTGGATCGCAAACACGCCGACGCCCGCGGCAGCGCCGATTGCGGCGGTTACACAGCCGCTGGACGCGGCGCAGGCCGCAAGAGCCGCTAAGGTCAATAAAGGTGTTCGCATTGGGCCAATCTGCCCAAGGATCGTTTCGGGGCGATTAACGATATGCGCTTTCGCTCACCCAAGCGCCGCGTTCATGTCTTGGCAACCATCCGGCGCCAATGACGATAAGATCGTAGCGGACTGGCGCGGCGTTGAGCCGCCAGCGCCCCGCCAGCACAGTCGCCGCGCGCGCGATGCGGTCCTGGCCGCGCGGCGTCAGCGCGTAGGCGCCTTCATCGTAAGTTGCGCGCGCCTTCACTTCGATGATCACAAGCACGCCGTGCTTCCATGCCGCCACATCGACTTCGCCGAACGGCGTGCGCAAGCGATGACCCAAGATCCGATAGCCTTTCACCATCAAGAAGCACATGGCGATCCACTCGGCTGTCCGCCCACGGCGCTCGGCGCTTTGACGACTCACCCGGCGTCCTTCAGTGCCAGCGCCCGCGCATAGGCGCGCTTGCGCGGCACGCCCAAAGCTCTCGCCGCTTCGCTTGCCGCTTCCTTCACCCCGCGCGCAAGCACGCCGGCGAGAAACGAATCCAGCGCCGCCTCGCTCACTTCGCCGGTCGCTGGCGGGGGGCCTACGATCACCACGATTTCGCCGCGCGGCGCTCCGAATTGCGCATAGTGCGCCGCCAAGTCATCGAGCGCGGCGCGCCGGGTTTCCTCAAACAATTTTGTGAGTTCGCGCGCGACGGCGGCTGGCCGCGGGCCAAGCACGTCCGCCATGTCCGCCAAGCTCTCCGCCAAACGCGGCCCGCTTTCATAAAGCACCAGGGTGGCGTCCGCCTCGGCCAATTCAGCCAACGCGGCGCGGCGCCCGACGTGTTTGGCCGGCAGGAAGCCCGCAAACAAAAACCGATCGCTCGGCAACCCCGACACAACCAGCCCCGCCAACAGTGCCGACGCGCCCGGAATCGGAAACACACGGTGCCCCGCCTCGATCGCCGCGCGCGCCAACTTGAAGCCGGGATCCGAGATCAGCGGCGTACCGGCGTCGGAAATCAGCGCCACGCTCTCGCCGGCGCCGAGAGCCGCCAGAATTTCAGCCCGAGCCGTTTCCGCGCTATGCTCGTGATAGGCCGCCAAGCGCGGTTTCAACCCGTAAGCGTCCAACAGCTTGCGCGCCACCCTGGTATCTTCGGCGTAGACCCGGGTCGCTGAGCCCAGAATATCAAGCGCGCGCAAAGTGATGTCGCGCAGGTTGCCAATAGGAGTGGCCACCACATAAAGGCCCGCTTCGGGAGGTGGACTGGATTCGCGGGCGCCGATACGGTCGCGCCCGCCTGGGCCTCTGTTTTCGGGGTCGGATGAAGGATTGCTCATGGCCTCCCCACGATCATCGGCGCGCGCCGGCTCAACGCCAAGCTTGAAAACTGGCGCCGCGCTCAGCCTAGCCGCCTTTATGGCCGCCTGCGCCACCGCCCCCCAACCGGGGCCCGGCCCGGGTCCCGGTCCGGGGCCCACCGCGCCGCCCGAAGCCCAAGTGCAGACACGCGAAGGCGTAACGCCCCCCTTTATGCGCGGGCGGCGTATCGTGCGCGTCGGGCTGCTTCTGCCGTTTTCGCTGCGCCCACAAGACGCCGCCGCCCTCTATAACGCCGCCGAACTCGCTTTGTTCGACCATGGCAGCCAGAATACTTTGCTGATCCCGCGTGACGCGGGCGCAAACGAAGGTTCGGCCGCGGCAGCGGCGCGTGCCTTGGTCGCTGACGGCGCCGACATCATCATCGGGCCGGTCCTGCGAGAGGGTGTGGCGGGCGCCGCGCAAGCCGCGCGCGGCGAGAACATACCGGTCATTGGCTTCTCGTCCGACCGCAGCGTCGCCGGCAACGGCGTCTATCTGCTGAGCTTCCAGCTTGAAGATGAGATCGCACGCATGATCGCGTTCGCGTCGAGCCGCAACATCCGCACCATCGCCCTACTCGCGCCAGCGAACGAATATGGCCGCCGCGTCGATACCGCGTTGCGCGCGGAAGCCCAAGCGCACGGCGTCGCGATCGTGCAAGCCCAGCTCTACAATCGCAGCGATGCGGACGCGGCGGCGGCGGCGACTGCGGTCGCAGCCGGACTGCGCACCGCGCCGGCGCAAGCCATTCTCATCGCTGAAAGCGGCGGGCCGCTGCGCGCAATTGGCGCGGCCCTTGTGCGCGGCGGCGTCGATCAACGCCAAGTGCGCTTCATGGGCACGAGCGCCTGGGCGGGCGAAGCCCAGCGCGAACCCACGCTTGCCGGGGGATGGTATGTCGCCGCCGACCCCGCCGTTCGCACCGATTTCGAAACCCGCTACCAAACCATGTTCGGGCGCGAACCCACGCGCCTGTCCAGCTTGGGCTATGACGCGGTCGCACTCGCATCGCTCTTGTCACGCGACCGCGGCGCGCAAGGCTTCGAGCGCAGAGCCATCGAAAACCGCGAAGGTTTCGCTGGCTCCGACGGCCTCTTTCGCTTCAACGCAAATGGCGCGATCGAGCGCGGCCTCGCCATTATCGAAGTACGCCCTACCGAGGTCATCGTTCTGGAGCCCGCGCCGCGCCGGTTCCCCGGCAACGGCAGCTGAGCTCTCACGCCGCCAGCTCCGCGATAATCTTATTGGTGACAACGCGCCCTTGCGGCGTAAGGCGCAAGCGGCCGCCTTCCTGTACAATCAACCCTTGTTCCTGGAGCCAGGTCATTCCATTGCGATTGAGGCGGCGCCCGCGCAGCGCCTCGATACGAGCGAGGTCCACGCCCTCATCGATCCGCAATCCCATCAGCAATAATTCGTCGGCCGCCGCTTCGCTCGTGAGACCCTCTTCGCTAGACCAACCGATTCCGCGGTGGTTTACCGCTTCAATATAATCGCCCGGTCGTTTGCACGATTCAGTCGCAATACGGGCGCCCCCATGCGTGAGGCGCCCGTGCGCGCCAGGCCCGACACCAACCCAATCGCAGCCGCGCCAATAGAGCAGATTGTGCCGCGATCGCGCTGAAACACCGCGCGCATGATTGGAAATCTCGTACGCTAGAAACCCCATTGTATCGCAGATCGCCTGCGTCGCTTCGTATAGGTCGGCGGCGGCGTCCGCGTCCGGCGGCGAAAGCTCACCGCGCGCGAAGCGCCGTGCGAAAGCTGTCTCTGGTTCGATTGTGAGCTGATACAGGGACACATGCTCAATCGGCAGCGCCAGCGCTTGCTTGAGTTCAGTGCGCCAAGCGTCGATCCCCTGCCCCTCGCGCGCGTAGATGAGGTCCAGCGATACACGTCGGCCTGTCGCCGCCGCCACGTCCACGGCGCGCAACGCGGCGGCGGCATCGTGCCCGCGGCCAAGGGCCTTGAGCGCGGAATCGTCCAAAGCTTGCGCGCCAATGGAAAAGCGATTGACGCCTGCGGCCGCCTGCTCGCCGAATAGGCGCGCGTCTTCGGGGTTGGCTTCAAGCGTGATCTCGCAATCGGGCGTCAACGCAAAGGCGCTGGCGACGGCCTCGACCAGGCGCGCTATGTCGCGCCCGGGCAACAGCGACGGCGTGCCGCCGCCAAAAAAGATGCTGCTCGCTTCGCGCCGACCGAAGCGTTGCGCATGCCCGGCAATATCAGATGCGATGGCCGCAAGCAGCGGTGCAGTGTCGCCGCCGCGCGCGCGATAGACATTGAAATCACAATACGGGCAGATCGCCGCGCAGTAGGGCCAGTGGATGTAGACGCCGAAGCCGCTCATCGGAGCGCCGCGAGCAATTTTTCAAATGCGCGCGCGCGGTGCGTCAGGGGCAGTTTTTCATCGTGGCTCATCTCGCCGAAGGTGCGGGCGCCGCCCTCGGGCACGAAGATCGGGTCATAGCCGAAGCCCTGCTCGCCGCGAGGCGGCCACGTGATGGTCCCCCTCGCCTCGCCTTCGAAGCATTGAACCCCGCCGCCGGGCTCGGCGAGCGCGAGCGCGCACACGAAGCGGGCGCCGGCATCGCCCGCGCCGCCCGCAAGTTCGCGCCAAACCCGCTCCATCGCAGCTTGAAAATTCTTCTCCGGCCCCGCCCAGCGGGCCGAATAAACGCCGGGCGCGCCACCAAGCGCAAAGACCTCAAGACCTGAATCGTCGGCCAGCGCTGGAAGCCCCGAGGCGTCCGCTGCAGCTTTCGCCTTTAGAGCCGCATTGCCGGCAAAGGTGGTTTCTGTCTCCGCGGGCTCTGGAAGCCCGAGCGATGCCGCCGACACCGCCTCCACCCCCAACGGGGCTAGCAACGCATGGATTTCACGAACTTTTCCAGCATTGTGACTGGCGACGACGACGCGCCCAGCAAGACGGATCATAATTGTAACACTTGTTTGACGGCCTCGCTCGCGGTCTATATCGTTTATCAATAAAGACAGCCTAAGGTAATACAACAAGCGCAAGTGAGGGCGAAGTCCGTGAGAGCTCTAGGCAAAGGCTCGGTCGCATCAATCGCTAAGGTGGGCCTCGCGGTCACCTGGTGGGCGCTCTGGCTGGCGCTCGGCGCACTCTTGCTGGCGGCGCTCGGATACGCCGCCCTCCTCGGCCTGGTTTCCGCAGGCATGATCGACGCCAACGTCCTGACGGGCGGAGAGGGGCAGTTCCAAGTCGGGACCGGCAACGGCGATTTTGACTTGACCTATGATCAGCCCGGCGGCGCGACCTGGCCGGTGGTGGCGCCAGCGTTGATGATTGGCGCCGTAGCCCTCGGCGGCGGCTTGATTATCGTTGGGCGCCTGCGCCGCCTGTTCGACAGCTTTACCTCGGGCGAGCCGTTCCGCCGTGAGAACGCCAATCACCTGCGCGTCATCTGGATCGCGATGCTGGTGATTGAGATCGCCCGCTATGTCCTTCTGGGTGTCGTGAGCGCGATTTTCGCCACCGTTGGCACGCCCGATGGCGCGAAAGCGAATTTCGACGTCAACATCGACCTCTCCACCTGGATGTCGATCCTTATTCTGATCGTGTTGGCTGAAGTCTTCCGCGAAGGCGCGCGCTTGAAGGAAGAGCAGGAGCTGACGATCTGATGGCGATCCGCGTCACCCTCGATCGCATCCTGCTGGATCGGCGCATGTCGCTGACGGATTTGAGCGAGAAAGTGGGAGTTACGCTCGCCAACCTCTCGATCCTGAAAACCGGCAAGGCCAAGGCGATCCGTTTTTCCACGCTCAACGCACTGTGCCGCGTGCTCGAGTGTCAGCCGGGGGAGCTGCTGGCTTACGAAGCTAACGCCAACGATGCTGAACTCGAAAGCGCGGACAAGGCGGCGGAATAGCGCGCGTTGGCGGCCTCAGTCAGGGCTCAGCGAATCACATTGCTCGGGTGGCGCGGCGCGGCGCAAGACCGTCATCATCACCGCGGTCCCAGGCCCTTGAAGGCTTATCAATATTGAGTTGTGCGGATCGCCGGCGGGGTCGCAATACAAGAGCCGCTCTCTGAAATTTCCGAGCGGATGCTGGTATGTCGAGAGCCGGAGCGGGGCAGGCCATGTGGCCAAGCGCGCTTCGATCGCCGCCCTATATTGTGCGACGTCTCCCGACCCAATGCGGATAGAGCACGAAAACTCCAGTGGGCTAAAGTCGAAGGAAACCCAAACATCCGCTTGGCCAACCAAGTAGAAGGGTTTGCCGCCGGACCAGCCGCGTGAACCAAACCCCTGAGGAAGCCTGTGCCGACGCACTAGCTCCTCGGCGTCGGTGTTTTGCAAAATGTACGGAAAGCACAATTCCGACAAAACGAAATCGATGTCGCCCTGACCCATCATCCTTGGCCGCCGCTCCGGGTCGGGCCCGGTCCAGACCTGCGCGTATGCTGGACTAAGCGCGAGTAGAAGGGCGGCGAAAAAAACAGCAAGGCGCTTCATCGTGGGCACGCTAGGCGTCAAGCAGCCAACGGGCAAGCTGTCCCAAAAAACCGAACCCGCGGAAGCGTCAGCTCCGGCAATTGTCGTACGGGCCGCCATTGGCGCCGTTGAGCATGGCTTCGCCGCCGTGTTCCCAGTACTCAACCCGGCCATTGAAGTAACGCACCCCTGAGCCTGTCCGTACGCCTGGCAAGCGATAGGTTTGGCCGCCCGCCAGAACTTCCGCATTGCCGTTCGCCGTGTTGCGCGCGCTGAACGAGACGCCGCCATCGCAACGCCAGGCGATGCTGGGCCCCGTCGGCGCGTCGTTTGTAGCGCAAGCGCCAAGTGCGACGACAGCGGCGGCGATGATGCGTTTGAACATGCCCGAACCCTACGCCTAACGGCGGCGAGCGGCTAGCGTCCGAGCTGCGGAGGCAGCCGTCAGATGGCGCAATAGCGCGCAACATAGGGCGCTAGCGTCATTGCGCCGATACACGCCGCCGCAATCGCACACACCAGCACCGCCGCCGCCGCGATGTCCTTCGCGCGCTTCACCGATGGGTGAAACTCGGGCGACACCACGTCGCAGAGATGCTCGAACGCGGTGTTCATCGTCTCCGCCAGCCAAACCAGCGCGATCGCCGCGATCAGCCAGCGCCAATCGTCAGCACTGACCTGGAAAAGCAAACCAGCAGCGACGACAAGGATTGTCGCGATAAAATGTAGCCAGGCGTTGTGCTGCGAGCGCAGCATGAAGGCGAAGCCGGCGAAGGCGTAGGAAAAGCTCTTCAATCGCGCGGCGATGGAAAAGCGCATGCGCCTACCCCACCGCGCGCTTTTGCATCTCAAACAACGCGCTGCACCCAGCTTTGGCCAATCGAATCAATTCCGCGAATTCCTCATCGCTGAACGGCCGTTTCTCGCCCGTCGCTTGAATTTCGATCAGCCTTCCATCGCCGGCGAGCACAAAGTTCGCGTCGACTTCGGCGCCCGAATCTTCCGGATAATCGAGATCGAGCACGGCGGCGGCTTCAAACACGCCGCACGAGATTGCCGCGACCTGGCCGGTGATCGGGCTGGCTTTCAGCACTTTTTCCTCAACCAGGTACGCGCAGGCCTTGGCCAACGCGACCCAAGCGCCGGTGATGGCGGCGGTGCGGGTGCCGCCGTCCGCCTGGATCACGTCGCAATCGAGCGTAATGGTGCGATCGCCCAACACCTTGAGGTCGATGACCGAGCGCAGGCTGCGGCCGATCAGGCGTTGGATTTCCTGGGTGCGGCCCGATTGTTTGCCCTGGGCGGCCTCGCGGCGGCCTCTCGTATGCGTGGCGCGGGGCAACATGCCGTATTCGCCAGTCACCCAGCCGCGCCCCTGCCCCTTCAACCAAGGCGGCACGCCCTGCTCCACGCTGGCGTTGCAGAGCACGTGGGTCTGGCCGAACTTGGCCAGACAAGACCCCTCCGCATAGCGCGAGACTTGGGTTTCGAGGGTGATTTCACGCAATTGGTCGGGTGCGCGGCCTGATGGGCGCATAGGGATTGTCTCCGTTAATTCGGGTAAGTTAGGTTATTGTGGCCTAAATTACCCTAACTTCCCTAGTGTTCGAGGGGGTTCGAATCGAAAAGTTTGATAAAGTTAAGCGTGCCCGGCCAAACATGGAACGTGGCCCATGCTCCCGCCCGTGTAGGAAATTTAGGGCAAGTTATGCCATTGCAACCTAACTTGCCATAACAACATTATAGAGCTCCGTGAACCCCGCCCAAAACCCCTACAATCCTGGCGCTGGCACCCCGCCTCCCGAACTGGCCGGGCGGGATGGCTTGATCAAGCAGGCCGCCACCGCGATCGAGCGCATCAAACGCGCCAAGCCCGCCAAGAGCTTCATCATGCTGGGGCTGCGCGGGGTCGGCAAGACCGTCTTGCTGAACGAGTTCGAGCGGCTTGCGGAAACAGCCGGCTGCCAAACCGCCATGTTCGAGGCCGATCCGGACAAACCCCTCGCCGCTCAACTCGCCCCGCAATTGCACCGTACTTTGTTGCGGCTTGACCGCATCAAGCGCGCGGGCGCTGAGTTGAACAACGCCTTCGGCGCTTTGCGCGCGTTCGTGAGCGTCTTCAAAGTACAGCTCGGCGAGATGGAGTTTGGCCTCTCGACCGCCCCGGCCACCGGCGATCTCACCATCGATCTGACGGACTTGTTCGTCGCCATCGGCGAGGCGGCGCAAAAGCGCGACACCGTCGTCGTGATCCTGATCGACGAAATCCAATACATACAGAAAGCGGATCTGAGCGCGCTGATCATGGCGCTGCACAAGATCTCGCAGCGACAGCTGCCGCTTCTGCTGTTCGGCGGCGGCTTGCCGCAATTGGCGAAGCTGGCCGGAGATTCCAAATCCTATGCCGAGCGGCTGTTCGACTATCCCCCGATTGGGCCGCTCGATGCGGCAAGCGCCCGCCGCGCCGTTGCCGCGCCAGCGCTGCGCGACAAAGTGGCCTATACAGACGAGGCGCTTGACTACATCGTCGCTGAAACTGGCGGCTATCCGTTTTTCCTACAGGTCTGGGGCGCGCATTGCTGGGAGGAAGCCCCCGCTTCGCCAATCACCCTCGCGAACGCAAAGCAAGCGAGCCGCAACGCCCTCGCGGCGCTCGACGAAAGTATCTTCAAGGTGCGCCTGGCGCGCTTGACGGAGCGGCAAAAGGCCTACGCGCGGGCGATGGCCGAATTTGGCCCTGCCCTCGCCAGCTCCACGGATGTGGCGCGGTCGATGGGGCTGGCCGCCGCGCAGGCAGCGCCGATCCGCGACGAGCTTATCAAGAAGGGCATGGCCTATTCACCCGAGCGCGGCCTGATTGGCTTCACCGTGCCCATGTTTGACGAATTCATGCGCCGCGCCATGGCGCCGCTAGCCCCGCCCAAAGCGGCGAAGAAGGCGGCGCGGCCATAGCCGCCTTTTCCAAACCACATCGCGTCGCTAGGTAGGGCGCATTCATGGCCTCCCCGCCCTCCCCCGCCGATCTTTCCACGCTGGACGCGCGCGCGCGCGAAGTGTTCCGCGAGATCGTGGAATCGTTCCTGACCACAGGCGAGCCCGTGGGGTCGCGCACTTTGTCCAAACTCGGCGGGGTCGGCCTATCAGCGGCCTCGATCCGAAACACCATGGCCGATCTTGCGGCACTGGGTTTGCTCGAAGCCACACACGCCATGGCGGGCCGCAGGCCAACGCAAATCGGATTGCGCTTCTTCGTCGATAGCCTGCTTCAATTGGGCGACGTGCCCGAGGACGAGAAGCGAGAAATCGACGCGCGCATCGGCAGCGCTGGCGCCAACCCGCAAGACGTGATGGGCGCCGCATCTGAATTGCTGTCCGGCCTTGCCGGCGGCGCCGGCCTGGTGGTGACGCCCGAGCGCGATGCGCCTGTGCGCCACGCCGAAATCGTGTCGATCGGGCCGAGTCAGGCGCTGCTGGTGCTGGTGTTTGAAGATAACCAGGTCGAGAACCGCATCATCAACACGCCGCCTGGCCTGCCCGCGAGCACCTTGGCGGAGGCCGCGAATTATCTGAACGCCCGCTTCAAAGGGCGCACACTCGCCGAGGCCCGCGCCGCCGCTGGAGATTCGCTCGCCCGGGACCGCGCCGCCCTCGATCAAGCCGCCGCCAAGCTGATCGAAAGTGGTCTGGTCGAGTGGTCGGGCGAGGACCCCACTTTGGGCCGAGCGCTGATCGTACGAGGGCGGGCCAATCTGCTCCAAGACCAGCAGGCAGTGGCCGACCTTGAGCGCGCCCGGCTGCTGTTCGATGACCTGGAAAAGACCCGCGAATTGATCCAGGTGCTCGACTTGGCCAAGGAAGGCGAAAGCGTTCGGGTCTTTATCGGCTCGGAAAACCCGCTATTTTCACTGTCGGGATCAAGCTTGATCGTCGCTCCCTATATGAACGCGGAGCGGCGGGTGGTTGGCGCGCTTGGCGTGATCGGCCCCACAAGGTTGAACTACGCCCGGGTGATCCCGGTCGTGGATTATACCGCCCGTGTCGTCGGTCGCGTACTCGACGGGCGCGGATAGGACGGTAGGCAAAGAGGGATGCAATGACGAACGACGCGGAACCCAATCCGGAAATGGACAGCGCCGCTTCAGAGGCGCCGCTAGACGTCGCGGCGCTTGAGGCAGAACTCGCAAAAGGGCGAGATGCATTGTTGCGTGCGCTGGCTGAAACGGAAAACACCCGCCGCCGTGCCGAGCGCCAAGTCCAGGACGCCCGCACCTATGCGATCGACCGCTTTGCAAATGACTTGCTTCCCGTGGCCGACACGCTCACGCGTGCGCTGGCCGCCGCACCGCGTGACAGCGCCGATGAAACGCTGCGTGGCCTGCTCGCCGGCCTCGAGATGACCGAGCGGGTGATGCTGGACGCCCTGGCGCGCCACGGCGTGCGCCGTGTGGGCGCAAGGGGTGATGCGTTCGACCCGAATGTGCACCAAGCAGTCGCGCAAGCCCCGTCCGACAAACCGGCGGGAACCGTGATTGAGGTGATGCAGCCCGGCTATGTCCTGGGCGAGAGAACGCTGCGCGCGGCGATGGTTTTAGTGTCTGGCGGCGCGGCCGGCCCTCAAGCCGCGGCGCCCACTGTGGATATCAAGGTTTAGCCCGTAGCTATGCGCACCGGGTCGGGCGCTCTGCGCCGATGGAGGCGCAAACGGCGTCGTTTGGCCAGATTTCGGCTTACCTCGAACATGAATGATCGTTAACCATAACGACGTACGCCGCTGGTCGTGGTCAAAGGGGCCAGCGATCGATCGCAGCGATGGAGACGGACATGCGGGCAAAGCTTTGGTTTGGCGCAGCGACAGCGGCATTGATGATGGCTGCCTTGGCGCCAGCCGCCAACGCTCAGGACTCCGATCAAGCTGGCGACGCGAGCACCACCGCGCGATTGACAGCGGGCGAGCCCGCTGCCGGCGAAATCTCGCCAGCGGGCGACGCCGATTGGTATCGGCTCCGCGTTGAGCCCGGTCAGCGTTATCGGCTTGCGCTCAATGGCGTCGAAAACGCGGAAGGCGCCACCATCGACCCGACGCTGGCAGTGTACGACACCGAGGGCAACCAACTTGCCTTCAACGACGACAGTGACGGTTCACTCAATTCCGCGCTTCAGTACACAGCAGCACAAACTGGCGATGTGTTCGTCGAAGCGCGCGGGTTTAGTGAAGAAGCAACCGGCGCCTACCGCCTGAGCGTCAGCGCTTCACCCATTCCCCCCGATGCCGCCGGCAATGACGCGAGCACGCGCGCGCGCATCGTTTCCGGGCGCGCCGCGGCCGGCAATATCGAGTATGAAGGCGATGTTGATTGGTACCGTCTGAGCGCTCGCACCGGTCAGCGCTACCGCATTTCGCTTGTGGGCGCGGAAGGTGAGACTGGCCTCGGCGACCCTATCCTGCGCGTCCGCGACCGCGAAGGCGCCGAACTCACCTCAAGCGACGACAGCGAAGGCAGCTTGAATTCGCAACTCGATTTCGTGCCGCAAAGCAGCGGCGATGTATTCCTTGAGGCTGCCGGGTATGGCGATAGCTACACCGGCGCTTACACGCTGAATGTCGTCGCCGAGCGCTTGCCGTCGGACAACACCTCCGGCGACATCCGCACGCGAGGCCGCATCGCGCCGGGCCAAACCATCCCCGCCGCGATCGATTATGAAGGCGACCGTGACTGGTACAGAACCCGCCTCATCGCGGGACAATCATACCGGTTCACGCTGGCCAGTTCCGGCGATACGCCGCTGAGCGATCCGCTCGTGAAACTCTACAGCGCTGACGGCGAAGAGATCGCAATGGACGACGATGGCGGCGAAGGCTTCAATTCCTATCTGGAATTCACGGCGCCGACGACGGGCAATTATTTCATCGAGGCCGGCAGCTTCGGCGAAGGCGGCGCCGGCGGCTATACTCTGGCCGCGCTCGACGGTGATATCCCGAGCGACACCTCAACGGACGCGCTGCTCAGCGCCGATGGTGATTATCGCGAAGGGGTGCTCGGGGCCAGCGGTGATCGCGATTGGTACCGCGTCGAGCTCAAGGAGGGCCAAGGCCTACGCGTAGGCCTTGCCAGCAGCGAAGGCGGCGAAGCGTTGGGCGACCCTCTACTCGTGCTCTATGGGCCGGACGGCGCCGAACTCGGGCGCGATGACGACGGCGGCGAAGGCCTTAACGCATGGCTTGAATTCCAAGCCACGGGGCAAGGCGCCTACTTCATTGAAGCACGAGGCTTCACCGAGGATGCACAAGGCCGCTACAGCCTCTCCATCACCGCCGGCGAAATCGGCAATTCCGCGGAATCGGCGGAATCCATAGCAGCCAACAGCGAAGGCCGCGCCAGCATGATCAACGCCGAGGGCGATTCCGATTGGTTCGCGATTGAGTTGGTCGAAGGCCGTCCCTACCGCTTCACGGTAGAGGGCGCCGAGCCGGGTCCTTTGCCCGACCCGCTGCTTGTGCTGTTTGACGCTCAAGGCGCCGAAGTCGCGCGTGATGACGACGGAGGAACCGGGCTCAACGCCTACCTCGCCTTCGCATCGACAACCGGCGGGACCTATTACGCAGCGGTCTCGGGCTATGAAGGCGGCGGAACCGGACGTTACCTTTTGCGCGTGACCGACACGGAGGTTGCGGGGAACCTCAACACCGATGAAGTCCTGGATTCAAGCGCCGACGACCGCATGAGCCGCGTGGAGATGCCGGGCGATCTCGATTCCTATCGCGTCGAGCTTGAAGCTGGCGTGAGCTACACAATCGAGGTGAGCGGCGCCGGCGATAATCCACTCGCCGACCCTTTCCTCACCATCCTTGACGGACAAGGCGAACGTGTCACCTCCGACGATGATAGCGGCGATGGGCTTGACGCCCGCATCCGCTTCACGCCCGAACAATCAGGCTCGTTCCTGCTGCAGGCGAGCGGGCTTGGAGGCTCAACCGGCTGGTATAAGATTTCGATCGTGCGTCAGTAGGCAGAACGCCGGGGGATGCGCGCGGGCCTCGGGAGCAGTCCCGGGGCCGAGGGCGGCGGCGCTGGACAGGAGCGCCGCCGCACTTGCGCTTAAGAGAACACGCCCAGGCGCTCGCCGCCTTGGCGATCTAGCATCCAGCCAGGGTACTCGCGTGTAAGTGCCGACACCTTGTCGAGCGCCTGAAGGTCATCGCTCGACAATCCAACCGATGTGGCCGCGAGATTGTCGGCGAGCTGCGCCTCGGTCTTGGCGCCTATGATGACGCTGGTGACGTGCTTTTGGTGCAGCAGCCACCCGAGAGCGATCCGCGCCACCGACACCCCGCGCGCCTCCGCCATCGGGCGCATGACATCGATAATTTTGAACGCCTTGTCCTTGTCCACCGGCGGGAAATCAAACGCTGCACGGCGCGCGTCATTGGGGCCGCCGTCGCGCGTAAACTTGCCCGACAGGAAACCGCCCGCCAGCGGGCTCCAGGGCAGTATGGCGAGGCCCTCCTCCTTCGCCAGCGGCACAATCTCGCGTTCGAGCTCGCGCCCAGCGATGGAATAATACATCTGCGCTGATTCAAAGCGCGCCAGTCCTTTGCGCTCGGAAACGCCCAGCGCCTTCGCGATTTGCCAAGCCGCGAAATTGCAGAGGCCAATGTAGCGAACCCTCCCCGACCGCACGACTTCGTCCAAAGCGATGAGCGTCTCCTCCAGCGGCGTTGCGGGATCGAATGCGTGCACTTGGTAAAGGTCGACATGATCAAGCCGCAGGCGCTTCAGGCTTGCATCGATCGCATCGAAAACGTGCTTGCGCGACAATCCCCAGAGATTGGGATTGTCGAACCGACGCTGCACATCGGGCGTCACCTCGGCTTTCACGCCGGGCGGCGCAATCAACGGCCTGCCAAAGAGCTTGGTGGCGATGACCAGCTCGTCCCGCGGAATGCCCGTGTCCTTTATGGCCTGGCCCAACATCGTCTCGGACGTGCCGTTAGCATAGATGTCGGCGGTGTCGATGAAGGTAACGCCCTTGTCGAAAGCGCTTTTTACCAATTGCGTCGATGCGGCCTGGTCTTGCGCGCCGATGACGCGCCAAAATCCCTCGCCCCCGAACGTCATCGTGCCGAGGCAGATTTCCGAAACGGCGAGGCCGGTGCGGCCGAGTTTGCGATAGCGCATATGATGTCCTTTCAGGCGACGCCGTGGGTGCGGAACCAATGGAGCAAGCGCGACCAGCCCTGGGCGGCGACCGCCGCATCATAGCTCTCGCGATAATCAGCATGGAAGCCGTGGCCGACGCCTGGATAAACAATAATCTCCGAGCCCGTGGGATTTCCATTCGCCGCGAGCGCACCACGCATTTGCTCCACCGACGCGACAGGAATTCCGCGATCGTTTTCCGCGTAAAGCCCGAGAACCGGCGCGCGCAACTGCGAAGCGACATCGACTGGCCATTGCCGCGCCTCGCCCGCGCCAAACCCGCCAGCCTGCGGCGCAACAAGCCGCCCGTACCATGCCACGCCGGCCTTCATCTCGGCAAAACGCGCGCACGCCATCCACACGACGGAGCCGCCCCAACAAAAGCCCGTCACCCCGAACGCGCGGTCGTTGACGAACCGCCGCTCCTTCAGCCAATCCAGCGCGCCCTGGGTGTCGCCCATGACTTGTTCGTTTGTGGCGGCGCCCACTATCTCGCGGATAGCGCCCATGTCGGTGAGTTGCGCGGGATCGCCCGCGCGATCGAAATAGTCCGGCGCAAGCGCCGCGTAGCCTTCGCGCGCAAGCCTGCGGCAAACGTCCTTGATGTAGTCGTGGACGCCAAAAATCTCGTTGACGACGATGATTGTCCCCTTGCGCCCGCTCGCTTCCGGACGCGCCAGATAGCCCGGCAACGGATAGCCGCCCGCCCCAGTGAAGTGGACGTCCTCGGTCACCAGGTTGTCTCCTGAGGTCGAAACCGGGGTCGCGCACGCGGACAGCGCAGCGGCCGCGTAGCCGGATATGAAAAGCGATCCCGCCATGGCGCGGCGCGACGGGTTCAAATTCCCCTCTGGCGTGTCCAAACGCATCTGCAAATCCTCCAACGCCTGTTGCATCCGCACCGCCGCCCGGTGCATCCATCAAACTAACGGGAGGGCTCGCTGAAGGCCAACCGACAATTGGGGGTCGCCATGGGCTGGATTGGGTTTTTGGTTTTCACAGCCGGCTGGTTGTTAAGCGCATCCGCCCATGCCGCCGCGCTGCCCTTCGACCCCGACGAGGCGACGCGCGCATGGCTGGCCACCATGGGACCTGAAGCAATTGCACGCTCCAATTCCTATTTCGAGGGCGGCTATTGGATTGACCTCGCCGATTCAGCACTCACCATCGTCATCGCGTTGTTGTTGATGGCGCTCGGCTTCGCCAAAGGCGTGCGCGCCTGGCTTGAGCGGACCGTCAAATTCTACTTTCTCGTGACCTTCGGGATGGCGATATTTTACCTCCTTGTCTCCGGGCTGCTGACATTTCCGTTCGCCTACTATGTCGGATTTGCGCGCGAACACGAGTTCGGCCTCGCAACGCAGACCTTTCCCGAATGGTTCATCGAATACCTCATCAGCTTTGGACTTAACCTGATCATCGGCGCGCTGTTCATCGCCGTTCTTTATCTGATCATCCGCGCCGCCAAGAGCGCGTGGTGGATTTGGGGCGCCGGCGTCTCCATCGCCTTTCTGATGGCGGTCTCCATGCTGGCCCCGGTCTACATCTCGCCAATCTTCAACGACTACGTTCCCATGCAAGAAGGCGCCCTCAAGACTGACATCCTGCACATGGCGCAAGCCAACGGCGTGCCCGCCGCCGACGTATTTGTCTTCGATGTGTCGCGCCAATCCAACCGGGTGACCGCGAACGTGTCGGGCTTTGCCGACACCACGCGCATCTCGCTCTCGGACACGCTGATCTCGCGCGTCAGCCAGGGCGGCGTGCGCGAAGTGATGGGGCACGAGATCGGCCATTACGTGCTGCACCACACCAGTTCGATCATGCTGATGCTTGGCGTGCTGATTGCTTTCGTGTTCGCGTTTACAAACCTCTTGTTTGCATGGGTCACGAAAGGCGAGCGCTGGGGCGTGCGTGGAATTTCCGATGCCGCCGGGCTGCCGCTGTTCTCCGCGATCATCACATTGCTGTTCACTTTCGCCACGCCGATCCAAAACAACATCATCCGTTATCACGAGCATCAGGCCGACATCTTCGGCCTCAACGCATCGCGCGAACCGGATGGCTTTGCCGAAACCGCGTTGCTGCTGTCGGAATATCGCAAGATGCAGCCCTCCCCGCTTGAGCTCTGGTTCTTCTATGACCATCCCTCGGGCTATGATCGCATTCACATGGCGATGGTGTGGAAAGCCAACGAAATGGCCGCCGGTCGCTATCCCATGGGCCCTGGTGGCCCCCCGCCGGGCTGGCGTCCTGACTTCGTCGTGATGCGCGAGTCCCGTGCTAGGCCTGCGGAACCGTCACCCGCCGCACCGTCAGATTGATCCGCCCGCCCTTCGGCAAGAGGCGCGAAGTGCCCGGCAAGATGCGATCGACACCATGATACGCGCGCCGCGCCGCGCCGCCGAGCATGCACACATCGCCGGAAGCCAAGCGCACGCTGCGCGTCGGGTCGGAGCGTACCGGCCCGCCAATGCGAAAAATCGCCGTGTCGCCGAGCGAGATCGACAGCACCGGCGCATCCCACGCCTCTTCATCGGCATCGACGTGAAGACCCATGCGCGCATCGCCTTCATAGAGGTTCACCAGGCAGGCCTCGGGCGGCGCCGCATAGCCGGAAAGTTCGTCCCACAAATCCAGCACGCGGGGGGGAATGTCGGGCCAGGCCGCGCTCGTGTCGGGGTGCATCGCCTGGTAGCGATAGCCGCTCTCCTTGTCGGTCACCCATCCGAGCGCGCCGAAATTGGTCATCCGGACGCGCATGGGCGCACCCGATTTCGGCATCCGCGGCACATAGAGCGGCCCCACCCGAAACCGTGCAAACACGGCGTCGCGCAACGCTTCCTGCGCGGCGCGATCAAGCAGGCCGGGCCAAAGGCGGAAACCGTCGAAATCGCTTGCGGAGCGGGTCATGTTTACCGTCCATGCATCGGTTCGGTTTCTTTTTTGTTCCTCGCCAGATCAAACCGCCGCCGAGCTAGGGACTATTCCCCTGCGGCGAATGCGGATAGTGGCCTCGGGAGGCTTGCACCTTTTAGGCGATACACCACATGAACCGTGAAACTACGGCTCGGATGCTTGTGAGGGCGCACTGGGTCGGCCACTTGTAACGAGCAACAGGACGCGTGCTTCGGGGACGCCAGTCAAATGGGTCCGTGAGCTGAAACCGCGCCGCTGAAAGGAATGAGGACGCTACGATGGGTAAAGTAATCGGCATCGATCTGGGCACGACGAATTCATGCGTCGCCGTTATGGAAGGCGGCCAGCCGAAGGTCATCGTCAACGCCGAAGGGTCGAACACAACGCCGTCGGTGGTCGCGTTCAATGAGGGCGGCGAACGCCTGATCGGCGTGCAGGCCGTGCGGCAGGCCATCACCAACCCCGAGCACACCTATCATGCGGTGAAGCGCCTCATCGGCCGCTCCGCTGACGACCCGATCGCCAAGAAGGACGCCGATCTGGTTCCCTACAAGATCGTGCGCGGCCCGAACGGCGACGCCTGGATCAAAGGCCGCGACAAGCAATACGCGCCGAGCGAAATCTCCGCCTTCGTGCTGCAAAAGATGAAGCAGACCGCGGAAGACTATCTGGGCGAGCCCGTCACCCAGGCCGTCATCACTGTTCCCGCTTATTTCAATGACGCCCAGCGCCAAGCCACGAAAGACGCCGGTCGCATCGCCGGGCTCGAAGTGCTGCGTATCATCAACGAGCCCACTGCCGCGGCGCTCGCCTATGGCCTCGACAAGGCCGGGCAAAACAAGACCATCGCCGTCTATGACCTCGGCGGCGGCACATTCGACGTCTCGATCCTTGAGATCGGCGACGGCGTGTTCGAAGTCCGCTCCACCAACGGCGACACCTTCCTGGGCGGGGAGGATTTCGACATGCGAATCCTCAATTACGTCGCTGACGAGTTCAAGAAGCAGAACGGCATCGACCTGCGCCAGGACAAGCTCGCGCTGCAACGCCTCAAGGAGGTCTCCGAGCAAGCCAAAAAGGAGCTTTCGTCGCGGACCGACTTCGACATCAGCGTGCCGTTCATCACCGCGAACGCCAGCGGCCCCGTCCACCTCAACATGAAACTGACGCGCGCCAAATACGAAAGCCTGGTCGAGGATTTGGTGCAGCGCACGCTCGGCCCGTGCAAAGCCGCCTTGAAGGATGCCGGCCTCTCCGCCAGCGACATCAAGGAAGTGGTGCTGGTCGGCGGCATGACGCGCATGCCGAAAATTCAGCAGATCGTGAAGGAGTTTTTCGGTCGCGAGCCGCACAAGGGCGTCAACCCCGATGAAGTCGTGGCTGTTGGCGCGGCGATCCAGGCTGGCGTGCTGCAGGGCGATGTGAAGAACGTCGTGCTGCTGGACGTGACGCCGCTTTCTCTCGGCATCGAAACCCTGGGCGGGGTGTTCACGCGCCTGATCGAGCGCAACACCACCATCCCCACCAAGAAAAGCCAGATCTTCTCGACGGCGGAAGACAATCAGCAGGCCGTGACGATCCGCGTTTTCCAAGGCGAACGCGAAATGGCCGCCGACAACCGCGCGCTCGGGCAATTCGACTTGATCGGCATTCCCCCCTCCCCGCGCGGCATGCCGCAGATTGAAGTCACCTTCGATATCGACGCCAACGGCATCGTCTCGGTGGGCGCCAAAGACAAGGCGACCAACAAAGAACAATCGATGCGGATCCAACCTTCCGGTGGCCTCTCTGAAGGCGACATCCAGAAGATGGTCAAGGAAGCCGAAGAACACGCCGGCGAGGACAAAGAGCGCCGCGCATTAGCTGAAGCTAAGAACCAGGGCGAAGCTCTGGTGCACGCGACCGAACGCCAGCTCGCCGAAAACGGCGACAAAGTTCCCGCCGGCGATAAACAAGCGATCGAAAGCGCCATCGCCGCGCTGAAGGGCGCGCTCAGCGGAGACAATACCGCCGATATCGCATCGAAGACGCAAACCCTGGTGCAAGCCTCGATGAAGATCGGCGAGGCGATGTACGGGGGCGCTGCACCTGGCGAGGGCGGCGGCGACGATGGTCAAGCCGGTCGCGATGGCGTCGTCGATGCCGACTTCGAGGAAGTCGACGGCAACAGCAAAAAAAGCGCCTGAGGCCGATCATGCGTGCGGGTAGAAACGCATGAGCGATCGCGACTATTACGACATCCTTGGCGTGCCGAAAGGCGCGGATGCGGCGGCGTTGAAAAACGCCTACCGCAAGCGCGCCAAGGAAGTTCACCCCGATTGCGAAGGCGGTTGCGAAGACAAGTTCAAGGAATTGAATGAGGCCTACGCGGTGCTCGGCGAACCCGAACGCCGCGCGCAATATGATCGCTTCGGCAAAGCCGCGTTCCAGAACGGCGCGGGCCCAGGCGGGCCCGGCGGCTTCACCGACTTTTCCGACTTGTTCAACGAAATTTTCGGCGCGGCCGCTGGCGATATGTTCACGCGCGGGGGTCGCAGCCCAAGGGGCGGTCCCGAGCGCGGCTCGGATTTGCGCTACGATATTGAGATCACGCTGGAGCAAGCGTTTCGCGGCATGGAGCGCGAAATTGTCGTGCCGCGCGCGCAAGCGTGCGAGCCCTGCGGCGGCAGCGGTTCCGAAGGCAAGGCGCCGTTGGAAACCTGCCGCACCTGCCAAGGCGCGGGCCAAGTGCGCGCGAGCCAGGGCATGTTCCGCATCGTCCGCACCTGCCCCGCCTGCAATGGCCGCGGGCAATCAATCAAGACGCCGTGCCGGGCATGCAGCGGCCGCGGGCTTTCGCAGAAGGAGCGAACACTCTCGGTGAAAATTCCAGCAGGCGTCGAGGACGGAACGCGCATCCGCCTGGCCGGCGAAGGCGATGGCGGCGGGCGCGGCGGTCCGCCCGGCGATCTCTACCTTTTCCTCTCGGTGAAGCCGCACACCTTGTTCGAACGCGAGGGCGCGGAATTATTTTGCCGCGCGCCGGCGCCAATGTGCAAGGCAGCGCTCGGCGGCGACATGGAAATCCCGACCATTGACGGCGAACGCGCAAAAATCACCATACCGCCGGGCGCGCAGACGGGGCGCCGCTTTCGCATCAAGGGCAAGGGCATGAGCCACCTCCGCGCCAAGGAGCGCGGCGATCTGCACGTCGAGATCGTGGTGGAGACACCTGTCAATCTCTCAGCGAAACAGCGCAAGCTGCTGGAGGAATTCGCCAAGGATTGCGGCGAGGACTCGCACCCGCAAACCCAAGGCTTTTTCGACACGGTGAAGCGCTTCTTCGATGCAGGCGCCGAGCCGCCCGCGCGGTGATCGTCTTGCCAGCGCGGGCGGCACAGCTCAAAACTCACCTATGACACTATCAATCGCGATTGCCGGCGTTGCCGGGCGCATGGGCCAAGCACTTGTCCGCGCCGCCTCCGCCGACGCGCGCTTTCGCGTCGTCGGCGGCACGGCGCGCGCCGGCTCGATCACATTGGGTGCCCCACTGGGTGACGGCGCGATGATTGGCGACGACCCCAGAGCCGCAAGCGCCGGCACCCAAGTCTGGATCGACTTCACCTCCCCCACCGCAACCCTCGCCGCGCTGGACGCAACGCAAGCGCGCGCGGCGATCGTCGGCACGACGGGCTTCACGCCAGAGCAAGAAGCGGCCATCGTCGCCCATGGGCGGCGCATCGCCATCGTGCGCTCCAACAATTTCAGCCTCGGCATCACATTGCTCGCCGCGCTCGTGCGGCAAGCGGCGGAAAAACTAGGCGCCGGCTGGGATATTGAAATCACCGAAGCTCACCACCGCCGCAAGCTCGATGCGCCGTCGGGCACGGCGCTGCTGCTCGGCGAAGCAGCAGCCTCGGGACGGGGCAAATCACTGTCTCAGCTACGTCTTGCGCCGCACGACGGCGCGGGTGGCGAGCGGCCCCAAGACGGCATCGGCTTCTCGGTCATTCGCGGCGGCGGCATCGTCGGCGCGCACGACGTGCGCTTCGCCGCCGAGCGCGAAATCGTGACGCTCTCGCACCAAGCGCTCGACCGCGCCGTGTTCGCCGACGGCGCGCTGGCGGCGGCGCTGTGGGCCGCGGACAAGCCGCCGGGTTTCTATTCCATGAACGACGTGCTCGGCGTCTAACCGATGCGCCTGACCAAAGCCAAGGCCGAAGCACTCTACACGCGGTTGGCGGATATCCGTCCAAATCCACGCACCGAACTCGAATACGTCAATCCCTATACGCTTCTAGTCGCGGTGGTGCTTTCGGCGCAGGCAACTGACAAGGGTGTCAACAAGGCCACCAAGGATCTGTTCCGTGTCGCAGATGCACCCGCGAAAATGCTGAACCTCGGCGAGGCTAGCCTCGCCAAATACATCCAAACGATCGGGCTCTGGCGCAACAAGGCCAAAAACGTGATCGCGCTCTCGCGCCTGCTTGTCGAGCGGCATGACGGCGAGGTTCCACATCAACGCGAAGCGCTCGAAGCGCTGCCGGGCGTGGGGCGCAAAACCGCCAACGTGGTGCTGATGGAAGTGTTCGGCGAGGGCACGATCGCCGTCGATACGCACGTGTTCCGCGTCGCCAATCGCACCGGCCTGGCTGACGGCAAGACACCCACCGAAGTTGAAGCGCAGCTGATGAAGATCACGCCGGCGAAATATCTACACGGCGCGCATCATTGGCTGATCCTGCACGGGCGCTACACCTGCATCGCGCGCAAACCGGAATGTCCGCGCTGCCCTATCGCCGATTTGTGCCTTTACCCCTCCAAGACACGCGCGATCGCATCAACGAAAAAAGCCGCGCCCTCGGGAGCAAAGTCTAGAAAGAGGTAAGGCTCGATCGCTTCGATCTCGATCACACGCCACGTGCCATCGTCCCCAAGCACCAAGTCGATGCGAACATACAGCAAGTCTCGAGGCGCATGCGCGCGCGCTGATTCCGCCACTTCCAGCGCCAGCGGCGGCGGCCGCTCGGCGATGAAATCCGCCTTGCCGGGGATGTTCGCCAGCCAGCCGCCCGCGTGCGGCGCCTTGCGGATCGCATGCGAGAACCTGCCGCCGAACCAAAACAGCGAGCGCTCCCCTTCCGTTTCGATCGATTTCAGATAGGGTTGGATCATCGCCGCCCCGCGCGGGCCTGCGCGCAAATCAGCCTCGCTCCAAGCGTTGCGCTTCAGCCGCACTGTTTCAATGGAGCCGGCGCCCACTTGCGGCTTGAGCACGATCTCGGTCGCGTCAAGCGCATCGAAAGCCCGCGCGACAACGCGTGCGTCAGCATATTCTGCCCAGATAGTCTCAATCGCAGCGGCGCCGAGTTCCTTGAGATAGGTTTTGCGCCCATTCCAGCGCACGATAGCGGATGAATTAAAGACACGCAGGCCTGCGCGTTCGTGCGCTTCCAGGCGCGTCGGAAACTCCTCCGCGCGCTGGTGATAATCCCAACAGGTGCGGATAATAGCGGCGTCGAAACCGCGCTGCGGCAAATCCGCCTCATCCCAGAACACAGTCTCAAAGGACATCCCGCGCTCGGCGCCTGCCGCCACGATCAGGTCACGGCTTGAGATCTCAAGCGCTGGCACCGCGCCGGGCGGCAAGGCTGCGCCTCGATAGCTTCGGCCCGTCAGATAAGCGATGCGGTGCATCAGCGTGCGGATGCCTCGGCGGCGCACAGATCAAGACTTGGCGCGGCGGCGCCCGCCTGCCGGGCGCTGGGGTGCGCCTCGACGAGCCGCAGGTCATTGCGCGCATCCGCCGCGAAGAGCAGCAGCAGCGCGCATGTCTCTAGGCGGTAGGTCAGAGCCGCGCCCGCGCCATCCTGACGGGCAATATCGGGCCGCCCGAGCGCACGTTCGACCTCGGTCTGGGTGGGCGCATTGGTGCGGCCAGCTGACGCCAGCACTTGCATCGCGCGCGAGGGGCCCGCTGCTGCTGGCCGGTTTGGCGGGGGCGTCACTGACGCGGCGCCCGGCGCGGAGGTGGCGCAGGCGCCAAGCAGGAATAGCGCCGCCACAATAGAGATCGTCTTCATGCCCAACCATGCCGCCCGATTCGCGGCCCGGCAATGCTTGCCAGCGCCAGCGGCGCGGGCTTTAACCGCCCATCCCGTTCAGGAAACGCCCATGTCTTCATCGACCTACGACGTCGTCGCCGTCGGCAACGCCATCATCGACATCTTGAAACCCGCGCCCGATGCGTTGCTGGCCGAGGAGAAGATCGCAAAAGGCGCGATGACATTGATTGACGAGGCGCGCGCTGATCATTTGACAGCCTTGTTTGAGAGCGCCGTCGTGGCAGCCGGCGGCTCGGCGGCCAACACGATGACGGGCATAGCCAGCTTCGGGGGCAACGCCGGTTACATTGGCAAGGTCGCTAACGACGACCTGGGCGCGCGCTTCACGCGCGAGTTCCGCGCCGCGGGCGTCTCCTACAACACGCCCCCCGCCGCCGCGCCGCCCGGGACCGCGCGCTGTTTGATCGCGGTCACGCCCGACGGCCAACGCTCGATGAGCACCTATCTCGGCGTCTCCACCCTGCTCTCTCCCGAGGACGTGGACGCAGACCTCATACGCGCCGGCGCCACGCTATTCCTGGAAGGCTATCTGTTCGACCGCGACGAGGCCAAGGCCGCCTTCGTGCGCGCCGCGGAAATCGCTCGCGGGGCGGGACGTAAAGTGTCTCTCACGCTTTCGGATGTATTTTGTGTCGAGCGCCATCGCGACAGTTTCAAACATCTCGTCGCTGGTCACGTTGACATCTTGTTCGCCAATGAAGCGGAAATCTTGAGTTTGTATGAGAGCAGCAACCTCGGCGCGGCGATTGCCGCAGCGCGTCAAGCATGCCCCGTCGTTATTGTCACGCGCTCCGCGGCTGGTTCTCTCATCACCACAGATAGCGACACGCTCGAAGTGGCGGCAGCGCCAGTCGACCACGTCGTCGACACCACAGGCGCCGGTGATCAATACGCGGCGGGCTTCTTGTTCGGTTACGCGCGCAGCCGCCCGCTGACGGAATGTGGTGCGCTAGCTTCGCTGGCGGCCGCGGAGGTCATCTCGCACATCGGCCCACGGCCGGAGACGAATCTGCGCGCGCTGGCGCTTACACAAGGCTTCCGCGCTTAGAGAATAAAGCGCGACAGGTCTGCATTTTTGGCCAGATCACCAACGTGCTTGGCGACATAGGCGGCGTCTATGCGAACGCTTTCACCGCCACGGTCAGGGGCGGAGAAGCTGATGTCGTCGAGCAGACGTTCCATCACTGTTTGAAGGCGGCGCGCGCCGATATTTTCGACGCTGGCATTTACGTCTGCAGCAATGCCGGCGATGGCCTCAACCGCATCCTCGCCGAATTCGAGCGTTACGCCCTCTGTCTTCAACAGCGCTTTGTATTGCGTCACCAAACTGGCTTCGGGCTCGGTGAGGATGCGGCGGAAGTCATCGCGCGTCAGCGCCTTCAACTCAACCCGGATCGGCAAGCGGCCCTGCAATTCGGGCAACAAGTCCGAGGGCTTGGCGACATGGAACGCGCCGGAGGCGATGAACAAAATGTGGTCTGTCTTCACCGGCCCATGCTTGGTGGCGACGATGGTTCCCTCAATCAGCGGCAGCAGATCGCGCTGCACGCCCTCTCGGCTGACATCACCGCCGCCAGCGCGCTCGGAGCGTGACGCGATCTTGTCGATCTCGTCGAGGAACACGATGCCATCCTCCGCGGTCAGCGCGAGCGCCTCCTTTACCAACGCATCCTGATCGACAAGCTTGTCACTCTCTTCGCGAACCAGCGGCTCATATGCCTCGGAGACGGTCATGCGCACGCGTTTGGTGCGGCGGCCAAACGCCTTTCCGAAGATCTCGCCCAGATTGACCACGCCGACGCCGGGTTGGCCTGGGATATCGAGGTTGCCCATCGGTGGGCTTGCATCCTCGACCTCGATTTCCACGGGCGACTCGCTCAACTCACCCGCGCGCAACTTCTTGCGGAACGACTCGCGTGTCGCCGCCGATGCGCCCTGCCCCACCATTGCGTCGAGCACGCGCTCTTCCGCGGCGGCCTCGGCGCGCGCGCGCACCTCGCGGCGGCGGCGTTCGCGCGCAATATTGAGCGCGACCTCGACTAAGTCGCGAATGATCTGCTCCACGTCGCGTCCGACATACCCCACTTCGGTGAACTTGGTGGCCTCGACCTTAAGGAAGGGCGCGCCCGCGAGCTTGGCCAGGCGGCGCGCAATTTCGGTCTTGCCGACGCCCGTTGGGCCGATCATGAGGATGTTTTTCGGCGTGACTTCCTCGCGCAACTCTTCCGGCAATTGCTTGCGCCGCCAACGATTGCGCAACGCTATGGCGACAGCGCGCTTGGCGTCATCCTGGCCGACGATGTATCGGTCGAGTTCGGAGACAATCTCGCGCGGAGAAAAGTGGGTCATGGGGCCTGACTTAGGGCGCAGGCGGCGGCGCGCAAGGCGCCGCTATAGCGCCGCCTCGGGCGGAAACACACGCGCCCACGTTCCATCGGGCTTCACCCACCCCAATAGCGCACGCCGCGCAGAATGCCACCCCGCGCCGAGGATCAACACGAAGGCGCCCAGCACAATCAGAGTCGATGCCGCCAGCGCGCCCGCCCCCAAGCCAAGCTGATTCAGCAGAATACCAATGGCGACGCCCGCCGTGAGCAACGCCGACACAATCAAGGCGCGCCTGTTGATCAACAAGGACACGATGCCCAGGACGAACACCGCCAGTAGCGTCACCGCCGCTTGCGCACCCGCGCTTTCGCCGCCCGCCGCAACAATGAGCCCGCCAATTC
>JBEBHQ010000004.1:0-125530 GCA_040080805.1 Terricaulis sp.
GGGCGGGCGCCACTGGATTGTCGGTCCGCAATGGAGGGGCGCCGCGCCGGATGGCGTGCGCCTTGTCCGTTCGCCGACCAACGACGTGTGGATGCTGATGCGAACGCTTGTCGATGGGCCGGACGATCTCGCCGCCGCACGCGCCTTTCACGAAGGCCTTACGATCACGCTGCCTTCGGGTCGCGGACCGGCGCGTGGTTATGCGAACTCCGCGCGCGATGTGAACGATCCCGCGAATTTCCTCGCCGTCGCCAACGAAGCGATTGCGCGCCAACGGGGCGGCGCAGGCCAGCTGGCGCGTGCGCCGCAATTTTCCGCGCAAGGAATCGGCGTTGCCGGCGAACCATCGGCCGCTTTGCTTGATCGGTATCGCGCAATCATCCCCAGCGCGCTTGAGACGCTGCGCGAGGTTTTCCGATTTCGCGACTATTCGCGCGACGGCTGGAGCTATCAGCCTCCGGGCATTGCCGACTTCGGCGACAACGATCAGCTGCGGGCGGCAGTGGCGCTGGGCGGCATCGCCGCGCTAGGCGAGGAAGAGGCGATGTACTTCCACGCCAACTTCGATGCGTCGGGCGCGCGTCTCGACGGCGCTCATTCCTACCGCTGGCGGCTGCCGCCCGGCGGCGTTCCAATGGACGCGTTCTGGTCGCTCACGATGTACACGGTTACGCCAGAGGGCCGTTACTTCTTCGTCGAGAACCCCATAAACCGGTATTCGATCGGCGATCGCACGCCCGGCCTGATCGTTGCTCCGGACGGAAGTCTCGAAGTCTACATTCAACGCGAGCGCCCGGAGGGTGAAATGGCGGCCAATTGGCTGCCTGCGCCGGACGGGCCGCTGCGTCTAGCACTGCGCGCGTATCTTCCCCGTCAGCAATTGCGCGAGCGCAGTTGGCGCGTGCCGCCGCTGGCGACGGTGAGCTAGTTTTATTTGCGCGCACCGACGCGGTGTGGCGAACGATCTCGGCGACCAATGCGCTCAGCAAGGGGCGGTTGATACTGTTTCGCCACCGGGTCGCGCGTTTCGCAGACTCACTGTCAATCCTTGGCCCGAAATCACCGGAGCAGGTCACGGGCCTGCCCCAGGGACTGAAAGTCAACTCACGTGCGTAATTCACGCGACCTTGACGGCCAAGGTGACTACTATATAGCAGTCCTAATGACACTGCACGATCGACTCGCCGACGGGCTTGCTCGCCTTGCCGCGCTGGCGCGGCAAGAGGATTGGCGCGTCGGCGAGGCAGAGGGGTTAACGCCCACGCAAGGCGACATCCTGCGAACGTTGATCGCTCGTCCCGAAGGCACGCGGCTCACAATCATGGCGGCTCACCTTCAGGTGACGCAGCCGACGGCGAGCGACGCCGTCTCCGCCCTCGAGCGTAAGGGGCTGCTCGAAAAACTCGCCGACCCCGGCGACGGGCGCGCGGTGCTCTTGCGCGCCACCCGCAGCGGTCGCGCCCTCGCCAAGCGCTGGCCTTTGAGCTTCGGCGCTGTTGTTGGCGCGCTCTCACCGATAGATCAGGTGGCGCTGCTCGGGATCGTCTCGCGGGCGATCTTCAAGCTGCAACGTCAAGGCGCGATCCCAGCGCAGCGTATGTGCTTAACTTGTCGATACTTCGCGCCCAACACCCATCCCGGTAAGGCGCGCCCGCATCATTGCCGATTCATCGACTCATCCATCGGCGAAGGTGACCTCCGGATTGATTGCAGCGACCACGCGGAGGCTGCCTAAGTTTAAGAACTAAGAATTCGGATTTGGTTCCGAGCGGCGATCCCGCGCCGCCGCGATGCGCGGATAAGTGAATAGGAGTCCTAATAATGCAGAAAGCCACATTCTACCATGCCGGATGTTCGGTTTGCCAGTCGGCCGAACACCAGTTCGCCGCGGCGCTCGACCCTTCAAAGTTCACGGTCGAAGTCGTGAACTTCGCCGATGCGCCCCAGAGGATCGCGGAGGCGGAGAAAGCGGGCGTGGTCTCTGTCCCCGCCTTCGTGATCAACGGCGCGGCATTTCACATCAATTTCGGCGCCTCCATGGCCGACGTGAAGGGGAGCAAGTGATGCGCCTGACAGCACTGATAGCCGCCACGACGCTCGCTTGGTTCGCAGCGAGCTGTACTAACACCCAACCGCAAACCGAGCCCGCCGCCTCCCACGAGCACACAGGCGGCATCCGCGCTGAACGCTCCAGCGCCGTGCTTGCGTCGTTCGATATTGTCCATGCCAAGATCACCACTGACGGCAACGTCGCGGTATTCCACATGGCTGTTTCCGGCCGCGCCGGCGAAGCGCTTCCGACGGCCACCGGGCAATTCGCGGGCAGCGAAGTGTTTTCCTATGTTTGGCCGACGACGATCGACCCCTACGAGGTGGGATTCGAACGCGGCGCGGGCATCTTGGCGCTCGCGGTCACGGCGCATCCTGATTTCGACGATACGCCCCTGTTCGATGAGTCGCGCGACGGCGACCGCAGCAATGACGGTGGGCTCTGGCACATGCATTGGGTCGTGCTCGGTCCCGACGCAGTGTGCGGCGAAGGCGCGTTGAAGGTGATCGATATCCCTGAAGGCCAGCGGCCCCGCTTGCCGCGCACCTGGCCTGGAGCGCCGATCCTGCTCGACAGTCCCGGCTGGCAGCCGACGCTCGACCGCGACACGGTGGAGGTCCGCGTGGCGTTTGACGCTATCGCCGCAGCCGAGCAAGCAGGCTTCGACGGCGTGACTGCGGGATTGCGCGTCAACGCGAGTGCGCACGCCCCGCTGCTGTGCGTGGCGAACGTGTTCGATGTCGCCTCGGGCGACCTCAGCCTGCCTGGCCGAACCAATCAGTGAAACGAGCGGCGGCGCGGCCTGCCAGCGGGTCGCGCCGCTGCTTTCGCGATGGAGCAACGATGATCACGCCCACAAACGCGCCGGAATGGCGCACGGCCGAGTGGTTTAACACCACGACACCTCTTTCCCTTGCCAGTCTGCGCGGCAAGGTCGTACTGGCGGTTGCGTTTCAGATGCTGTGCCCTGGATGCGTGTCGCAAGGGCTGCCGCAAGCACAGCGCGTGCGCGAAGCATTTCCGGAGGAGGAGATCGCCGTCATCGGCCTGCACACGGTGTTCGAACATCACGAGGCCATGACGCCGGTTTCGCTGAAGGCATTCCTTCACGAATACCGCGTGACCTTCCCCGTGGGCGTAGACGAGCCGGATCCGAACGGACCGATCCCGCGCACGATGCGGGCCTATGAGATGCGCGGCACGCCAACGACGCTGCTGTTCGACCGCGAAGGCCGTCTCCAACGCCAGGTCTTCGGCCATTTGCCCGACCTTCAGCTAGGTGCAGAGCTTATGAAGCTAATCGGCGATAGTGACGAACGTTTGCGGCAAGATTAGAGCGGCCATCAGGGCTCTGATGAAGGAGGCCGTGCGTGACGACCGATTTTTACACGCCTTCGATCCTGAATCGTTGACGCAGCAGAGCCGCAAGGGTTGCGCTATTTCTGCTAGGATAGGGGATCAACACACATGAAATCGGCGGTCGCCATTCGCCATGTTCACTTCGAGGATCTTGGTGCGATTGCGCCGGCGATCCACGCAGCGGGATACGAGGTCCATTACTGTGATGTCGGGGAGCAAGATTTATCTTCGCTTGATCCGTTGAAAATGGACCTGCTGATTGTCCTTGGTGGACCGATCGGCGTCTACGAGGAGCAGAGCTATCCCTTCCTGAAAGACGAGATCGCCGTCCTTGAGCGACGTCTGGCGGCAGGCCGCCCGACGCTAGGCATCTGCCTCGGCGCTCAGCTCATCGCGCGCGCGGCGGGCGCTCGAGTTTATCCGAGCGGTGCGAAGGAAATCGGCTTCGCGCCCATAACGCTGACCGAGGCAGGACGCGCATCTTGTCTGGCGTCCTTCGACGAAGAGCCAACCACGCTTCACTGGCATGGCGATACGTTCGACCTGCCCGAAGGAGCGGTGCGTCTGGCCTCCACCAGTCTTTGTGAGAACCAGGCCTATTCCCTTGGGCAAAACGCGATCGGCTTCCAATTTCATCCTGAAGCGTCAACACGGACTTTCGAGAAATGGTTGGTCGGACATGCTGCGGAGCTGTCCGCCGCCTGCATCGATCCTGACTCCTTGCGTTCGAGCGCCAAGCGATACGGCGCAGAACTCGAACGCAAGGCCAACGCGGTTGCGACGCATTGGCTGACCGCTCTCGGGTCGTAAGCGAAAATGAACGAGGCGGCGATGCGGAAGACCGGCTTCCCGGTGGCGGAAGAGATAGTCCGCACCTTTCGACAGTCACGACACGTATCAAGGCGGCATGCGCTCGTGTTGGGCGCGCGCCGTCGGCGATCCACGCCGAACTCCGCTGCCACTCTGGATAGATCTTGGCTTTCTGGCGCCCCGCAAGCCTTGGAAGAGATGTCGCTGCGTGTCGAATCGGGCGCGTGTCATTTACGCTGCGCCGAGCGTATTGCGGCGCTTTCTCAGCCGCTGCAAGCCCCGCCGGCGGCGCGGCCATCGTCTGGTATTGCTCGGTCGACAGCGAAGCTCGCGGCGGGCCTCTCGCGTTCAGCAAGCGCGACTCTGCTCACGGGGCGTTCGCCGTGCACAATTTCCGCGGCGGCATAGCCGCGTGAAAAGAGATCCGTTCTCGAATGTCCCGTTAAATGCGTTGAGGGCGTTTGAGTGTCTGGCGCGCCGCGGCAGCCATTCAGCGGCGGCGTCGGAGCTTGGTGTTACCGTCTCTGCGCTCAGTCACCAGCTAAAGAAGCTCGAACAGCACGTTGGCGCGGTGCTCATCATAAGTAACGGACGGCGGCTTGCATTAACCCCGGTTGGCGAGGAGCTTGCCGCGGCCGTCGGCGACGGATTCAGCAAAGTGCGGGAGGGCCTGTCGAGCATTGGCAAGGAGCGGCCGTTGAAACTCGCTGTTTGCCCGCTCTTTGCGGCGGCGCTGTTGGCGCGGCGCTGGGACACGCTGGAAGGGAAGGCTGGCGATTGTCTTGAGCTTAGCCTTACCGCGCTGCCGCAGCCGTCGCAGACTACCGACGCGGCGGTGTGTTTGCGCGCGGGAACGCTCTCCGACCACAACAGCATCGAGGTGTTTGCTGGCGCGGCCGTGCCGGTGGCGACGCCCGCCGTTCGGAATCTCGTGGCGCACATGAAGGACGCTCCGCCGTGGCTCGTGTGCACGAGATGGGATGACGCTGTGACCCAATGGCGAGGTGCTGCGGGGTCATCGACGCAACCCGATCGGACCATTCGGGCGGAGGGACTTTCGGCATTGTACGCTGCCTGTGTGCGGGGAATGGGTCTCGCAATACTTCCGATCGATCTCATCCGCGAGGAGCTAAGGGCAGGCGTCCTCGTTGAGGTGTTTCCAGAGGCGCCCCGCCTAAGCGTGGCCTTTGCGTTGCATTTCTCTCCTAATTGGCTTCACGTCGACCGCATGCGGCGTCTAGCGCAAACACTTTCTCAGGCCGCGCAAAGCACGCTTGCTGGCCCCGATACGCGTTAGTCAGTTTGTTGTGGGCTGATAGCTAGGCACCCCGCCGGCGCCATCCGCCTCTTGAACCTGATTTCAGTTTTCTCCTGGCGCACGAAAAGCGTCCTTCCGACGACGGCAACGCGCGGCAACACAGTGCTACATGCGTTCGACGATATTGGGCAACATTGGCCATCGCCGTGCGAGCAGCGCAAACGCGGGGTGCGGAGCCAAGGCGAAGTGGTGGGCGTCAGCTTTGAATAGCAGCGTGCGGATGTGAAACAACTTCACGGATAAAGCGGTTCGCGTGCACGCGATTTTGACTCACACTGCGCGCACCTTCTCTTGGACGCCACCCTGTGTCGACGCAAGAAACTGCCGCGCCAGCATTCGAACCAAGGCTTCTCACGGGGCCCATCGCGCTACGCTATCTGGGCGGTGAGCGGCCTGAGCGGTTTGGCGTGCAGCCCATTCAAGGCAAGCGTCAGCGTCTATATGATCGTCATGCAATTGATGCAGCGCTTGATCGCATCGCCGGACTTGCATTGGCGCAAGAAGGAGACGATTCTCCTGCGGACGAGTTTGCGGCTCTCCTTGAAGAATGGCGTTAAAATCGAGGCGTTGAACGGTGGCTACGTTTCAGGTTCGAGGACTCAATCTCAATATCAAAAAGGTCTACGCGGACGGCCGCGTCGGCTATCGCCACTATCACAAGCGCGGCAGGGGCGCGGTCTGCATCGGTGAGACGCCGCTCAAGCTCAGGGGCGATCTTCCCGGCGACATGCTGGAGCGGGCGTTGGCGGCTGCGAAGACTGAGCGATTTCCGGCCACCCTGCCGGTGGCGGGGAAAACGCTGCGCGCACTCTTTGACGAGTGGCAGGCGTCCGCAGAATATCGAGCCGAGGTCCGCTCGACAAACACGCGTCAACTGCACGACGACAACATCGACAAGTGGTGCGCCGGAACCTACACGACCGAGCGCGGCGTTGAAAAGAAGTTCGGCGACATACCCTACATCTTGGTGGAGCAAGATTGGGCGAAGGACAAATTTCTCACCTTTCGCGATCGCCATTCAGTTGGCTGGCGGCCCTGCAAGGTCGCCGAGGCGGAAAACAACAAGCCCGCTCGCGGCGACGAATTCCCCGTCAAGCCGAAGCTTGTCGACTACTTCATTCGAACCGATGGGCCGAAACCCTACGGCTTCCAGTTCCGGGAAACGCCCAAAGCGGCGGATCACCTGACCAGCACTCTGGGGTCATGCCTGTCGTGGGCGAAGCGACGCGGCAAGATCAAGATCAACCCGATGGAGGGCGTCGAGAAGCTCTACCGCAACGACCGCGCGATGATCGTTTGGGAGGCTGAGCATCTGACGCAATTGCAGGCTGGTGCTGTGGTCGAACCGGCGCGTCCGTGTCCGGCGCAAGTATGGGATTGCGTCCTCGGTGCGGCGCTGACCGGGCTTGCGATGGTCGATCTGCTACGTTTGCGTTGGCCGATGATCCTCGACGATGTCATCGATCTCGAAGGCGGCCGCACCAAGACGGGCGCCGACGCGATGCCGCCGATTCTGCCCGTGACGCGGATGCTGTTTGAGCGTCTTCGCCGTCAGCAATTCGAGGCCAAGACCTATGATGACAAGGGGTTTGTTTTCCTCAATTCGCGCAGCAAGCCTTGGACGCCATCGGGATTTGGCGGATCCTTTCAAGACGCCAAGGCAGCCGCTGGGATCGGAAAGGAGCGACACTTCCACGATCTGCGCGGGACGGCAGCGACCATGTTCGTAGCCAGCCCCCGGAATTATAGCGACCTGCAGATCGATCTCTTCATGGGCTGGAAGGAAGGCGAGGGCGGCCGAATCCGGCGCAAATACGTCAACGCCCGCAACGTCGCGAAGGGCTTGCAAGCGCTCCTGGAAGGTGAGACACGCCAAGCCGTCGTCGCAGTTGCGGGGTAGGGGTTTAGCTCAGCTGGTAGAGCGGCGCGCTCCAAACGCGTAGGTCGGGAGTTCGAGTCTCTCAACCCCTGCCATCCAGGTCCAATTCTCTTTCGTTCACGTCGAGATTTGCAGCCGCCCTCTCTTGAAGGGTCTGGACGGAACCCGCGCGCATCGCTATCCCACAGCCCGACAATGCGCGGATCATTGCGGTCGGCTGGCATGCTTCCCTTGTAATAGAGTCGGAGGCCCCGCCTTGTGGTGGGAATTTGAGGTATTGGCGTCATGCAGGTTTAGCCCTAAGCACTGCACGAACGGGAACATGTGCGGAACAGGAACGGCGTCTGTGAGCTATTTTGCAAACCGAGTTGCAAACTGCCCTGGTTTGGAACAGATGAGAACGAGAAAAATTGAGTGAAAACACGGTCTAGGAGTGTAGCTCAGCTGGTAGAGCATCGGTCTCCAAAACCGAGGGCCGGGGGTTCGAGTCCCTCCACTCCTGCCAGGCCGGCACCCGTTCTGGCGGCGCCTTTGGTCCAAATTCTGGCCTTGCGCAAAGGCGGGGCCTGCACGATCTGAGACACACGCAACGATCACGAATTGGAAGCAAGAACAACGATGTCGATGGAAACCGCCGATCAAGAACCAGAACCCCAACGCAGGGGCGGGCCGTTCAAGTTTTTTGGTGAAGTGCGCGCGGAGGCTCGCAAGGTCACCTGGGCGACGCGCCAGGAGGTCACGGTCTCGACGATCATGGTGTTGATGATGGGCGTGGCGGCGGCGATCTTTTTCTTTCTGGTGGATTCACTGCTGCGTCTGGTGATCGGCCTCATCTTGAACATCAACGGTTGAGCGTCATGGTCGAAGCGCAAGAACAACAAGCTGAAGCGGCTGCGGCGCCGAAGGGGTCGGGCCGCGCACGCTGGTACATCGTGCACGCCTATTCGAACTTTGAACAAAAGGTCGCCGAGGCGATCCGCGATCAGGCTGGCCGCCAGGGCCTCGAAGAACAGTTCGAGGATATCCAGGTGCCGACCGAGGAGGTCACCGAAGTCGTGCGCGGCGCCAAGAAGGTGCGCCAGCATCGCCACTTCCCAGGCTACGTGCTGGTGAAGATGGAACTGACCGACGACACCTACCATCTGGTCAAGAACACCCCGAAAGTGACAGGCTTCTTGGGGCAGCAGAACAAGCCACAGCCGGTCACGGACAAAGAGGTCGAGCGCATCCTCGGCCGTGTGGCCGAGCAGGGCGCCGCCAAGCCGCGTCAGCTCATCCATTACGAAACCGGCGAGCGCGTGCGGGTTTCCGACGGGCCGTTCCAGAGCTTTGAAGGCATGGTGTCGGAAGTCGACGAAGAGCGTGGACGCCTGAAGGTGGCGGTGATGATCTTCGGCCGCGAAACGCCGGTCGATCTGGAATACAGCCAAGTCGAAAAACTGCGCTGACCGCCTCTACGGTATCCGCGGAAATCGGTTTGCGCTTGAGCGTGCGCTTCAGCGGCGGCGATCGGCCCACGTTTCGGACGTTCAGCGTCGCGGGCCACATGGGCAAGAAATCGCCGAAGTCGACCACTCAACAATCGGGATAAAAAACGGCCTAATCATCCTTCGGGGCGATTGCTTCTACTAGCGACGGCGCTCAAGCTTCTTCGCGCGCGCGTGGCCAGCTTCGCACCTGGGTCATTCTGCCTACGGGCACCGCCGTCACCGCTATCTACAACCGCCATCCCGCGGGGCGGTCGATTTTCCCAACCGGCGCACGCACGCGCGGGTAGCGCCGTCCGCGCGCATCCTCACCCGAAAATGAAGTCTCCGGCGGTGAGCGAGGCGAGCGTTGTGTTTTGCAGGGTCAGCGTTTGGCCGGCGCCGAAATTAATCACGGTATCGGCGCCGACTTGGCTGGCCGCGGCGATCACTTCAGCGAAACTGTCGAAGCCCGCGCCGAAGCCGGCAAGCTGGATCGCGTCATCGTTGCCCACCGCCAGCGGGTTGAAATCAGTCACCGTGTCGGCGCCCGAGCCGGCGCGGAACACGAACACGTCGTTGCCGAGCCCGCCGGTGTAGGTGTCGTTGCCACCGCGACCGTCGAACACATTGTCCCAGAGATTGTTCTTGCCGACGATGACATCGTCGAAATCCGAACCGGTCACGTCTTCGATCGAAACAAACACATCGCCCTGCGCATGGCCACCGGTTCCAGCACCTGTCTGCAGATTGACGGTGACGCCGGCGTTCGACGCGGAATAATCGACGAGATCGTCTTGGCTGCCGCCGCCCAAGGTATCTGCGCCGATGCCGCCGATCAGAGTGTCGCTGTCAGCGCCGCCCAAAAGCGTGTCGTTGCCGGCTTCGCCATGGAGCGTGTCACTTGCCTCGCGGCCGGTGATGGTTTCGTTGCCGCCCCCGCCCCAGATTTGGTTGGCGTTAGCGTCGCCCGCGAGCGTGTCGGTCTTGGTCGCCGAACCGACAATGTTTTCGATCGAGGAGTACGTATCGCCATTAGCCGAACCGCCCGCCGCCGCGCCCGAGAACAAACGCACGTCCACGCCATTGGGCGACAGCGAATAATCCAGCGTGTCTATACCGTTCCCGCCGTTCATCACATCGGCGCCGCCCGTGCCGCCGGAAAGCACGTCGTCGCCATCGCCGCCGGAGAGCGTGTTGGCGACAAAATCGCGGCCGGTCAGCGTATCGGCGAGCGCGGAGCCGGTAAGATTTTCGACCGACACGAAGGTATCGCCGGCCGCATCGCCGCCGGTCGCGACATTGGCCTGCAGGTTCACGTTCACGCCCGCGCCGGAGCTTGTATAATCAGCGGTGTCGGTCCCCGCGCCGCCGCCAAGCGAATCCGCGCCGCCGCCGCCGCGGAAGACATTGTCGCTATCGTTGCCCATGAAGGTGTCAGACTGGTTCGTGCCGATCACGCGCTCGATCGAGATGAGCGTATCGCCTTGGGCATCACCGCCAAGACCGGCGCCCGCCGCGAGATTTATGGTGACACCTGCGCCGGAGGCTGAATATTCCACAGTGTCGCTGCCCACGCCGCCATTCAAAACATCCGCGCCCGCGCCGCCGTTCAAAACATCATCGCCGCCGTTACCAGCCAGTACATTGCCCGAGCTGTCGCCGCGAAGCTCATCGTCGAATGCGGAACCCGCGATATTCTCGACCTCGATGAAAAAGTCTCCGGCAGCGTCACCGCGATTGGCGCCGATGTTCACCAGATCGACGATGACCCGTTCGGTAGCGCTCGCGTAACTTGCCGTGTCTTGGCCCGCTGAGCCAAAGAGCGTGTCGGCGCCAGAACCGCCATCGAGCAGGTCATCGCCTCCGTTACCTGTCAAATGGTCCACGCCGCCGTTGCCGAACAGAACATCCGCAAGGTTTCCCCCGCTCATGCTATTGGCGCCATCCGTGCCCTGCACTTGTAGCTGTGCCGACAAGAGTCCGAGGACATTGATTGTCTCAATGCTGCTAAACACGGCGCCGCTGGACGCCAGTGTTCCAGTACCGCTTGTCAGCGGGCGCAGATCAAGAAATCCGGACTCAGCGATACTCGGCGTGTACTCAACGCTATCGGTGCCCGCGCCGCCAATAAAGCGATCGCCGGCGTTGCCACTCAGTCTATCGTTGCCATCCCCCCCATCCAGAAGATCGCTCGCATCGGATGCGTAGATGATGCCGGGTAGGGGGCGGGCGTCGAGTTGGTCGTCACCGGAGTCTCCGTAGAGTTCGTCGGCGCCGGCCCCGCCGACGGAAAATATGTCATCACCTCCGCCGCCACGGAGAACCATCGACTGCGAGAGGTAGTAGTTGATGAGCACAGTGTCGCTGCGCGACGAACCGATCACATCCGCAGGGTTGAAGACGACGACAAATGTTGGCCTCTCGACATTGCCCCGGACGCGGCCTCCTCCGGGAAGAACGACATCTTCTCCGCGATCAAATGCGCTGAGATCAAGGGTCCAGCGACCGATAGGCGCGGCCGGGGACTCGGAAATGTCCGCAATGTCGAAGTCGGCCCCGCCATCGAATATGTCCAGGCTCGTGCCCCAAAGGCGGTCGTCGCCACCGCCACCGTACAGTTCATCGCCTGCGCGATCGTCGCTCCCTCGGTTATATAGATTGTCCCACAACTCATCGGCGCCGTCGCCACCGTTCAGTACGTCGCTGCCCGCGCCGCCGGCCAGAATGTCATTTCCATCCCCGCCGTCGGCAGTTTCGTTGCTGGCATCGCCTGTGAAGATGTCATCGCCGCTTGTCGGCCCTGGTCCCGGGTTCCACGTGCCCATCGCGCGATCCTCCGCTAAGGGAGCATGCGATAGCGCAGACATTGGGAGGAATCACCCCGGGTTGTGTCTTTCCGCCGAAGGCCAATTCTCGCCCCTAGTGACAACCGCCCCCGCCGCCCCTATAAGCCCCGGCTTCCGCGTGGGAGGGGTTTGCCCCCTGCACCACGCATCCACTCAGGCTTGGCGGTTTAGCGATCGCCTGGCGGTAAGCGAGAGGCCAAAATGGCAAAGAAGGTCCTGGGGCAGATCAAGCTCCAAGTGCCGGCGGGCGCGGCGAATCCATCGCCCCCCATCGGCCCCGCGCTCGGTCAGCGCGGTTTGAACATCATGGAATTCTGCAAGGGCTTTAACGCCCGCACGCAGGACATGGAAAAAGGCATGCCTTGCCCGGTGGTGATCACCTATTACCAGGACAAGAGCTTCACCTTCGAGATCAAGACGCCGCCGGCGTCCTACTTCATCAAAAAGGCGGTCAAGCTCGACACCAAGAAGAAGCCGGGCTCGGGCTCGAAGAAGCCGGGCATCGACTTTGTCGGCAAAATCACCATGGCCCAGTGCAAGGACATCGCCAAGAACAAGGCGAAGGATCTGAACGCCGCCGATCTTGACCAAGCCGCGAAAATGATCGCCGGCACCGCCCGCTCTATGGGCGTGGAAGTGGTGGAGTAGGGCCATGAAAACGACCAAGAGAATGGCCAAGAGCCACGCCAATATCGACAGCCGCAAGCTGCACACGCTCGACGAAGCCGTGAAGCTGCTGAAGGAGCGCGCGACCAAGGATAAGGGCGGCGCCAAGTTCGACGAAACCATCGAAGTCTCGATGAATTTGGGCGTCGATCCAAAATATCCCGACCAGCAAGTGCGCGGCGTGGTCTCGCTGCCCAACGGCACCGGGCGTACAGCGCGCGTCGCTGTGTTCGCACGCGGACCGAAGGCGGACGAAGCGAAAGCCGCCGGCGCCGATATTGTCGGTGCGGAAGATCTGTTTGAGATCATCAATGGCGGCAAGATTGATTTTGACCGCCTGATCGCGACGCCGGATTTGATGGCGCTGGTCGGGCGTCTGGGCAAAGTGCTGGGGCCGCGCGGCCTGATGCCGAACCCCAAGGTCGGCACCGTGACCATGGACGTGAAAAAGGCCGTCGCCGACGCCAAGGGCGGCGCGGTCGAGTTCCGCGTCGAAAAAGCCGGCATTATCCAAGCCGGAATCGGCAAGGCCAGCTTCTCGGAAGAGCAAATCCGCCAGAACGCCAAAGCCTTCATCGACGCCGTGGTGAAAGCGCGGCCAACGGGCGCCAAGGGCACTTACGTGAAAAAGGTGGCGATGAGCTCCACCATGGGCCCCGGCGTGCGCATCGACCCGAGCAACGCAACGGCCCAAGGCTAAACTGGCAAGACATGCTATGAACAGCGCGCTCCGGCCTTCGGGGCGCGTTTTTCTTGGTAGGGTGCGGATGTCAGCTCAACCCAGGCGCCGGGCTGGTTTCATTCTCGGTGCGATCCTGCTCGCGGGATTGCTGGCGCTGATGTTGCAACATTCCCTTGCCGCCGGCCTTGCGCGCTGGTTCGCCGGCGTTTGGGTTTCGACGATGGATCTCGTGTTGCGCCTGATCGGACCGCTGTTCGGCGGCTAACCTTGTGGTTAAGGCGCGTGCTGCTGCGCGTTGGGCGCGAAGGCGCTGGCGCGGCGGGCGTGAGATGGAGTAGTTTTTCGCCCATTGGGGACGTTGGGAGTTATGGTCGTGCCAGGGCGCATCGCGGCGACAGCTTTGGTGTTGGTGCTGCTGCTGGCGGCAGCTTCGACCGCGAGAACCGCACCACCTGCGCCTGCGCAAGCCCCGGCAAACGTCGCGCAAAGCGCGGAAGCCGAGCCGCCTGAGGGTCCCCATTTCGTCGATCGCTTCGACAAGCTTGAGGAAGCGGCGCGTTGGACGATTTCCGATGGCTGGTCGAACGGCGCTTGGGTGTCGAACGATTGGCGGCGCGCGCAAGTGCAAATCGCGCCCGAGGGCCTCGCCATTACGATGGCGCGCAATCCCCCCGCTGCGGAGAAGCCTTATTCAAGCGGCGAGATCAGCACCCACGAGACTTACCGGCACGGCTATTTCGAAGCACGTTTGCGCATGCCGCGCGGTCCCGGCTTGGTGGTGGGTGTGTTCACGTACACGCGTCCCGAGGGTGAGGATTCGTGGAACGAAATCGACATGGAATTGCTCGGCCGCGATACGCGCACGCTGGAGCTGACCTACCATGTCGCCGGAGAGGCCAAGAAAGAGGAAATACATTTGCCGTTTGATGCGGCGGAGGGCTTTCACACCTACGCGTTCGAGTGGCGTCCAGATGCGATTATCTGGTACGTCGACAACGTTGTCGTGCACGAAGCGCGCGGCGCCGCCATCGAGCACATGGATCGGAGCCAGCGTTTTTACGTGAGCTTGTGGAACAGCAGGGAACTTTATCGCTGGGTCGGTCGCATCGACCCCGCGCAAGCACCGTGGCGGCTCGACGTCGCCTGCGTCGCACAGGCCGCCGCGTATGTTGGGCGATCTTTGTGTGCGCCTGGCGCCGCCGCGCCCTAGGGGAGCGAATTTGACATTTGAGTCCCGATTGCCACCAAGCTCGCGTTCAAATGTCAAATTCAAAAGCTCCACTAGAATCCAAGACTTTCTAGTGGTCCTGAAGATTCCGACATTTGCTCGGGGGTTAGGGCTGGCGGGAGGCAAATGTCGGAATCGGACCACTAGGGGCGGCAGGCAATTCCGCGTCGCCCCAAAAAAGCCTTAATCCTACCCCTTGCGGCGCTTCGCTAAAGCGTGCATATCCCCGCGTTCGCCGGGCGTTAACCCGTCGAAACCTGTTCAAGACTGCAGGCGCCACGCAAATGGCTCGCCCGAAAGGGTTGTCATGTGCGCGGCTTAAATCTTTGAAAGCTTTAGGGCTTTCGGGGGCCGGCACGAGACAGATGCTGACGTTTTTCCGGGCGGGCTGTCAAGCCTGCTCTGTTGGCGGGCTTCTGGGACAGGCCGCGCGGATCGCGCGCCGACCCGGATTTTCCGCCGTCGGTTGATCCGCGCGCGCACCAGGCGCCGGATTGGCCGGGGTCTGATGAGAGGGAACCGCAATGGATCGTGCTCAGAAGGCCGAAACGGTGGAATCGCTGAAAGGCGTATTCGCTGGGGCCGGGGTGATGGTGGTTGGCCATTATTCCGGTTTGACCGTTGCGGAGATGACAGTGCTGCGTTCTCGGCTTCGCCAAGCCGGGGCTTCGCTCAAAGTGGTGAAAAACCGGCTGGTGAAATTGGCGATCGACGGCACCCCCAAGGCTGCCGCCGCGAGCTTATTTACTGGCCCCACGGTGGTTGCCTATTCCAAGGATCCGATAGCGGCCGCCAAGGTTGCCGTCGCCTATGCCAAGGAAAAGGAAAAATTCGTCGTTCTCGGCGGGCTTTTCGGCGATGAGCTTCTCGACAAACAGGGCGTGACCGCTTTGGCCACGCTGCCCTCGCTCGATGAGCTTCGTGGTAAGATCGTGGGTCTGCTGCAGGCCCCCGCGACCAAGATCGCTGGCGTGCTCGCGGCGCCTGGCGGCCAATTGGCGCGCGTGATCAACGCCTACGCCACCAAGGACGCCGCCTAATTCGTCATTTCCGCATACCGCAATACATAATCACCAAGGGGTGCACATACCATGTCGAAGCTTGATAAAATTGTTGATGATCTCTCAGCCTTGACCGTTATCGAAGCGGCCGAGCTGTCGAAGATGCTGGAAGAAAAATGGGGCGTTTCCGCCGCCGCGCCAGTGGCTGTCGCCGCCGCCGCTGCCGGTCCCGCCGTCGCCGTCGAAGCGCAGACCGAATTCACGGTCATGCTCACCGGCGCCGGCGACAAAAAGATCGAGGTGATCAAGGAAGTGCGCGCGATCACCGGTCTTGGCCTGAAAGAAGCCAAGGACCTGGTTGAAGGCGCGCCGAAGGCTGTCAAGGAAGGCGTGAACAAGGCGGATGCCGATAAGTTCAAGGCACAGCTTGAAAAGGCCGGCGCCAAGGTCGATCTGAAATAACTCGCACAGAGCAAGCGGAAGCCGAGGCCCTCGCAAAGTGGGTTTCGCTTCCGCAATGCGCGCTTTCACAGTGCGCCGGAGCGTTTCCCGTCCAGGGCGCTTCAGATGATCAGGCCGCGGCGCGAAACGCGGTTTGAAGGGCGGTAGGCGGCACATGCGCCGCGCTGACGGGTCTTATGGCCGGGGTCCGTCAATGAGCGTGGCGCACAAGGGGAGAGCTAATGGCTCTGTCGTTCACGGGTAAGAAGCGCATCCGCAAATCGTTTGGCAAGATCCCTGAAGCAGGGGCGATGCCGAACCTGATCGAGGTGCAAAAGAGCTCCTACGATCAATTCCTGCAGAAGGACCAGCGCTCTTATGAGCGCATCGAGGAAGGCCTGCAGGCCGTGTTCAAATCCGTGTTCCCGATTCGCGATTTTTCCGATCGCGCCGTGCTCGAATACGTGTCCTACGAGTTCGAAGAGCCGAAGTTTGACGTAGAAGAATGTCAGCAACGCGACATGACCTATGCCGCGCCGCTGAAAGTCAAGCTGCGCCTGATCGTGTTTGAAACCGATGAGGAAACCGGCGCGAAATCGGTCAAGGACATCAAGGAACAGGACGTCTATTTGGGCGACATTCCGCTGATGACGGACAAAGGCACGTTCGTCGTCAACGGCACCGAGCGCGTGATCGTGTCCCAGATGCACCGTTCGCCGGGTGTCTTCTTCGATCACGACAAGGGCAAGACCCACGCCTCTGGCAAGCTTCTGTTCGCGGCGCGAGTGATCCCGTATCGCGGCTCTTGGCTCGACTTCGAGTTTGACGCCAAGGACATCATGTTCGTGCGCATCGATCGCAAGCGCAAGCTGCCGGCGACGACTTTGCTCTATGCGCTCGGCATGAGCAACGAACAGGTGCTCAACACTTTCTACCAAACCTCGGTCTACAAGCGCACGCGCGCGGGTTGGACTACGCGCTACCGCGCCGAACGCTGGCGCGGCGTGAAGCCGAACTATGATCTCGTCGATGCGAAGACCGGCAAGGTGGCCGCGGAATCCGGCAAGAAAATTTCAGCGCGCGTCGCCAACAAATTGGTTGAGGATGGCGTCGTCGATATCTTGGTGCCGAGCGAGGATTTGTTCGATCGCTACATCGCCGAGGATATCGTCAACCCAGAAACCGGCGAAATCTACATCGAAGCCGGGGATTCGCTGAGCGAAGCCGTGCTTGCCACCTTGATCGAAGCGGGTGTCGATGATCTGCCGATCCTCGACATCGATCCCGCCACTGTGGGCCCTTACATCCGCAACACGCTGAAGCTCGACAAGAACGAAAACCGCGAACAGGCGCTGTTCGACATTTACCGGGTGATGCGCCCGGGCGAGCCGCCCACGATCGACACCGCGGAAGTGTTGTTCAACGCCTTGTTCTCCGATTCCGAACGCTATGACCTCTCCGCGGTCGGGCGCGTGAAGATGAACATGCGTCTTGGGCTCGACACTGACGACACCATCCGCACGCTGCGGCTTGAGGATATCCTCGAAGTGCTGCGCACATTGACCGAACTGCGCGATGGGCGCGGTGAAGTTGATGACATCGACAATCTCGGCAATCGCCGGGTGCGCTCGGTCGGTGAGCTGATGGAAAATCAGTACCGCATCGGCCTGCTGCGCATGGAGCGGGCGATCAAGGAGCGCATGAGCTCGGTCGATATCGAGACCGTGATGCCGCACGATCTGATCAACGCCAAGCCGGCGGCGGCGGCGGTGCGTGAATTCTTCGGCTCCTCGCAGCTGTCGCAATTCATGGACCAAACCAATCCGCTGTCGGAGATCACCCACAAGCGCCGGCTCTCGGCGCTCGGCCCGGGCGGTCTCACCCGCGAACGCGCCGGCTTTGAAGTGCGCGACGTGCACTTGACGCATTACGGTCGCATCTGCCCGATCGAAACGCCGGAAGGGCCGAACATCGGCCTCATCAACTCGCTGGCCACACACGCGCGCGTCAATAAATACGGCTTCATCGAGAGCCCGTATCGGAAGGTGTCGCACGGCAAGCCGACGGACGAGATCGTCTATCTGTCGGCGATGGAAGAGACCAAGCACAAGATTGCACAAGCCAACGCCGGCATCGATGCCAAAGGCAATCTCACCGAGGACCTCGTGCAAGCGCGCGAAAACGGTGAAGCGACTCTCATCCCGCGTGAAGAAATCGATCTGATGGATGTGTCGCCGAAGCAAGTGGTCTCGGTGGCCGCCGCTTTGATCCCGTTCCTTGAGAACGACGACGCCAATCGCGCGCTGATGGGCTCGAACATGCAACGCCAAGCGGTGCCGCTGCTGCGCGCCGACGCGCCGATCGTTGGCACCGGCATGGAAGGCACGGTTGCGCGCGATTCAGGCGCCGCGGTGCAGGCCCGTCGCACCGGCATTGTCGAACAGGTGGATAGCCAGCGTATCGTTGTGCGCGCTACCGAAGAGCGCGACCCGACTAAGCCTGGCGTCGACATTTATCGCTTGCTGAAGTTCCAACGCTCAAACCAGAACACCTGCATCACCCAGCGCCCGATTGTGAAGGTCGGCGATCTGGTGCGTCAGGACGATATCATTGGCGATGGCCCATCGACCGAGCTTGGTGAATTGGCGTTGGGGCGCAACGTGCTGGTCGCGTTCATGCCGTGGAATGGCTACAACTTTGAAGACTCGATCCTGATTAGCGAACGCATCGTCAAGGACGACGTGTTCACCTCGATCCACATTGAGGAATTCGAAGTCGCCGCCCGCGACACCAAGCTCGGCCCCGAGGAAATCACCCGCGATATCCCGAACGTTGGCGAAGAATCGCTGCGCAACCTCGATGAAGCGGGGATCGTCGCGATCGGCGCGGAACTTGAGCCGGGCGACATTCTGGTCGGCAAGGTGACGCCAAAGGGCGAAAGCCCGATGACACCAGAAGAAAAATTGCTGCGCGCCATCTTTGGCGAAAAAGCCTCGGACGTGCGCGACACCAGCTTGCGCCTGCCGCCGGGCGTTAACGGCACCATCGTTGAGGTGCGCGTGTTCAATCGCCACGGCGTCGAGAAGGATCAGCGCGCGCAGCAAATCGAGCGTGAAGAAATCGAGAGCCTGTCGAAGGACCGTGACGACGAACTCACGATCCTGGAGCGCAACATTTTCGGTCGCTTGCAGGAAATCCTGATCGGCAAGATCGCCGCCTCTGGACCAAAGGGCTTCAAGAAGGGCGAAGTCACCCAAGCTGCGCTCGACGATTTGTCGAAGGGCCAGTGGTGGCAGATCGGTCTCGATGACGAAATCGCGATGACCGAAATCGAAGCGCTGAAGAAACAGTATGACGACGCGAAGAAACGGCTTGATGCGCGTTTCGCCGATAAGGTCGAGAAACTGCAACGTGGCGACGAACTGCCGCCCGGCGTGATGAAAGTAGTCAAGGTGTTCGTCGCGGTGAAGCGCAAGCTGCAACCGGGCGACAAGATGGCCGGTCGTCACGGCAACAAGGGCGTTATCTCGAAAATCGTGCCGGTTGAGGATATGCCGTTTCTGGACGACGGCACCCATGTTGATGTCGTGCTCAATCCGCTTGGCGTGCCATCGCGCATGAACGTCGGCCAGATTCTGGAGACCCATTTGGGCTGGGCTTGCGCGGGCCTTGGCCGGCAAGTTCGCACCGCTCTGAATGCGCTCGAGCGCGACGGCGACAGAAAGCCGCTCGATAAGAAGCTCAAGGAAATTTACGGCAATGACGAATTGCCGAAGACAACCGAGGAGCTGCGCGAACTCGCCCACAACATCGAGAAGGGCGTGCCCGTTGCGACGCCGGTCTTCGACGGCGCCAAGGATAGCGATATTCGCGAATGGCTGAAGGCCGCAGGGCTTTCTGAAACCGGGCAAGTGATGTTGCGCGATGGCCAGACCGGCGAGACCTTCAAGCGTCCGGTCACGGTCGGCTACATCTACATGCTGAAGCTGCACCACCTCGTGGACGATAAGATCCACGCGCGCTCGATCGGCCCGTACTCGCTGGTCACACAGCAGCCGTTGGGCGGCAAGGCGCAGTTCGGCGGGCAGCGTTTCGGCGAAATGGAAGTGTGGGCGCTCGAAGCTTATGGCGCTGCGTACACCTTGCAGGAAATGCTGACGGTGAAGTCCGACGACGTCGCCGGTCGCACCAAGGTCTACGAGGCGATCACCCGCGGCCACGACACGTTCGAGGCCGGCATTCCCGAGAGCTTCAACGTTCTGGTCAAGGAAATGCGCTCGCTGGGGCTCAACGTTGAGCTGCTCGATGGGCGCGTACCGAAGGCCGCTGAATAACTGGACCGCCGGCGCCCTCGCCGGCATCTGGTTCGAGATTTGTGGAGTGTCGGCGGGGGCGCCGGCGGTCCGATGAACTGAAAGGGATTACGTCCCATGAACGCCATGAACCAAGACCTGATCAACAATACGTTCGGCAACAATCTGCCGGCGACGCCGGTGTTCGACCAGATCAAGATTTCAATCGCATCGCCCGAGCAAATTCGCGCGTGGTCGTTCGGCGAGATCAAGAAGCCTGAAACCATCAATTACCGCACGTTCAAACCTGAGCGTGATGGCCTATTCTGCGCGCGCATTTTTGGTCCGATCAAGGATTACGAATGCCTGTGCGGCAAGTACAAGCGGATGAAGTACAAGGACATCATCTGCGAAAAATGCGGCGTGCAGGTGACGCTCCAGCGCGTGCGGCGCGAGCGCATGGGCCACATCGAGCTCGCGGCGCCGGTCGCGCACATCTGGTTCTTGAAGTCGCTGCCTTCGCGCATCGCCTTGATGCTCGACATGGCGCTCAAAGACATCGAGCGCGTGCTCTATTTCGAGCAATACATCGTGCTCGAGCCGGGGCTGACGCCGCTTGAAGGCAAGCAATTGCTGACGGAAGAAGATTATGTTCGCGCCCAGGATGAATACGGCGAGGATAGTTTCACCGCCGCTATAGGCGCGGAGGCCGTGCGCGAATTGCTGATGGGGCTGAACCTCGAAAAAGAGGCCGAGCAGCTGCGTAAGGAAATCGCGGAATCGACTTCCGAACTGAAGCCGAAGAAGCTTGCCAAGCGCTTGAAGCTGGTGGAGGCGTTCATCCGCTCCGGCAACAAGCCGGAATGGATGATTTTGCAGGTCGTGCCGGTGATCCCGCCCGAACTGCGTCCCCTGGTGCCGCTCGATGGCGGTCGCTTCGCCACCTCGGATCTCAACGACCTTTATCGCCGCGTCATCAACCGCAACAATCGTCTCAAGCGATTGATGGAATTGCGCGCGCCGGACATCATCATCCGCAACGAAAAGCGGATGTTGCAGGAAGCCGTCGATGCACTGTTCGACAATGGCCGCCGCGGCCGCGTCATTACCGGCGCCAACAAGCGTCCGCTGAAATCACTCGCCGATATGCTGAAGGGCAAGCAGGGGCGGTTTCGCCAAAATTTGCTAGGCAAGCGCGTCGATTATTCTGGCCGTTCGGTGATCGTGGTTGGTCCCGATCTAAAGCTGCACCAGTGCGGCTTGCCGAAGAAGATGGCGCTCGAATTGTTCAAGCCGTTCATCTACGCGCGGCTCGATGTTAAGGGGCTGTCCGGCACGGTGAAGCAATCGCGGCGCATGGTGGAAAAGGAGCGCCCGGAAGTTTGGGATGTGCTCGAAGAAGTTATCCGTGAGCACCCGGTGCTCTTGAACCGCGCCCCGACGCTCCATCGCCTAGGCATCCAGGCGTTCGAGCCAAAGCTGATCGAAGGCAAGGCGATCCAATTGCATCCGCTGGTGTGCGCCGCGTTCAACGCCGATTTCGACGGCGACCAGATGGCCGTGCACGTTCCGTTGTCGCTCGAAGCGCAATTGGAAGCGCGCGTGCTGATGATGAGCACGAACAACATCCTCTCGCCCGCCAACGGCAAGGCGATTATCGTGCCGTCGCAAGATATAGTGCTCGGCCTCTATTATCTGTCGATTCTGAAGGATGGCGAGCCTGGCGAGGGCAAGGTGTTCTCCAATATCGGCGAAATCGAAAGCGCGCTCGAAGCCGGTGTTGTCACCCTGCACGCCAAGATCAAAGCGCGCTTTGAATCGGTCGATGCCGACAACAAGCCGTTCCGCAAGACGATCGACACGACCCCAGGCCGGATGAAGCTGGCGGAGCTTCTGCCGAAGCATCCCAAGATCAGCTATTCGTTGCTTGATCTGACGCTGACCAAGAAGGAAATCGGCAATCTGATCGACGCCGTCTATCGCCATTGCGGCCAGAAGGCGACGGTCATCTTCGCCGACCGCATCATGCAGCTTGGCTTCCGCGAAGCGGCGAAGGCGGGCATCTCATTCGGCATGGCCGATATGGTGGTGCCGAAGGCCAAGGAAATCTTGGTTGAAGATACCCGCAAGCGCGTCACAGAGTACGAAAAGCAATACGCCGACGGCCTCATCACCAAGGGTGAGAAGTACAACAAGGTTGTCGATGCCTGGTCCAAGTGCACCGACAAGGTCGCCGACGCGATGATGGACGAGACGTCCAAGCCGATGAAGGAAAAGGGCCGCACCGGCGAATTGAATTCCGTGTTCATGATGGCGCATTCCGGCGCGCGCGGCTCCAAGAACCAGATGAAGCAGCTCGCCGGCATGCGCGGACTGATGGCTAAGCCTTCTGGAGAGATCATCGAGACGCCGATCATCTCGAATTTCAAGGAAGGCCTTTCGGTTCTGGAGTATTTCAACTCCACTCACGGCGCCCGCAAGGGCCTGGCTGACACCGCGCTCAAAACCGCGAACTCAGGGTATTTGACACGTCGTCTCGTCGATGTGGCGCAAGATTGCATCATCACCGAGGAGGATTGTGGCACAGAGGATGGCATCCAGGTCGCCGCCGTCATCGACGGGGCCGATATCGTTGTATCGCTGGGCACGCGCATCTTGGGGCGCACCTCGGCGGTGGACGTGCTCGATCCGGGCACGGGCAAGGTCGTCGCCGCGGCGGGCGCCTTCCTCGACGAGGATATGGTGGTGGCGATCGAAAAGGCGGGCGTGCAGGGTGTAAAAGTGCGCTCGGTGCTCACATGCGAAACCCGCACGGGGGTTTGCGGCGCCTGCTACGGGCGCGATCTGGCGCGCGGCACGCAAGTCAATATCGGCGAAGCCGTCGGCGTCATCGCGGCGCAATCGATCGGTGAACCGGGCACGCAGCTCACCATGCGCACCTTCCACATCGGCGGCGCGGCGCAGGTGGCTGAGCAATCGGTCATGGAATCCGCGCACGATGGCAAGGTGCGGCTGGTCAACCGCAATACCGTGAAGAACACCCATGGCGACCTTATCGTCATGAGCCGCAGCATGCAGGTGGTTGTCGTCGATGCCGAGGGCAAGGAACGCCAAAGCTTCAAGCTGCCCTTCGGCGCGCGCCTGAAAGTTGATGAGAAGTCAAAAGTTTCACGCGGCGACCGCATCGCCGAGTGGGATCCCTACGCGACGCCAATCCTCACCGAAGTGTCGGGCAAGGTGAAGTTCGAGGACCTTATCGAAGGCGTTTCGGTGCGCGACGAATTTGACGAAGCCACCGGCATTTCCTCGCGCGTCATCATTGATTGGCGCTCGACTTCGAAGGGCTCTGATCTGCGTCCGTCCGTCGTTCTGCTTAACGCCAAGGGTCAGCCGGCGAAGCTCTCTAATGGCAGCGAGGCTCGCTATCCGTTGCCCGTGGGCGCCATTCTGTCGGTTGTCGAAGCCGATGACGTGACGCCAGGCCAGGACTTGGCGCGCATGCCAACGGGTGGCGCCAAGACGCGCGACATCACCGGCGGTCTGCCGCGTGTGGCCGAGCTATTCGAAGCGCGCCGGCCGAAGGATCACGCCATCATCTCGGAAAGCGATGGCCGCGTCGAGTTTGGCAAGGACTACAAGAACAAGCGCCGTTTGCGCGTAGTTGCGGAGGGCGAAGAGGAGCCGTTCGAATACATGATCCCGAAGGGCAAGCACATTCCCGTGCAAGAGGGCGACTTCGTGAAGAAGGGCGACTATTTGCTCGACGGCAATCCCGCCCCGCAGGACATCTTGTCGATCCTCGGCGTGGAAGCGCTCGCGAACTATTTGGTAGAGGAAATTCAAAAGGTCTACCGCCTGCAAGGCGTGCCGATTAACGACAAGCACATTGAAGTGATCGTGCGCCAGATGCTGCAGAAAGTCGAAGTGATGGAGGGCGGCGACACCGAGTTCCTGAAAGGGGAGGCGGTGGAGGCGCTCGATCTCGAGGACGAGAACAAACGCGTCTTGGAACTCGGCCTCAAGCCGGCGACGGCACAGCCGATGCTGCTCGGCATCACCAAGGCCAGCTTGCAAACGCGCTCGTTCATCTCGGCGGCTTCGTTCCAGGAAACCACGCGTGTGCTTACCGAAGCGGCCTCGTACGGCAAGTCCGATACGCTCGAGGGCTTGAAAGAGAACGTCATCGTCGGGCGTCTCATTCCAGCGGGCACGGGTGGGCAATTGCGCCGCTACCAGAAGCTCGCGGCCGAGCGCGACGCGCAATTGGCGCTCGAACGAGCGGAAGACGCGGCGCGGATCCCGCGCGCGGAAGCCGCCGAATAAGTCAGGGAAGAGGAAACGTCCAAGAAACGGCGAACGGCCCGGCGGCAATGCCGGGCCGTTTTGTTTGAAGGTGGCGCACCCCGCTCCTCCCCCTGCAAGGGGGAGGCTGGGAGGGGGTCCGGCGCCGGGGATTGAAATCTTCGCGCTGTGTGTTCACCGCGAACGTAGCGCCGACCCCCTCTCGATCTCCCCCTTGCAGGGGGAGAAGTGATTAAGCAGCGCGGCGTGGCGTGTTTTTGCGGGTGACGATGCCGTTGTTCAGGCTAAGGCTCTCGCAGCTGTCGGGCAGCATCTCGCCGTGGCCGAGCACAATGGCCCCCTGGGGATGCAAAGTTTCGGCAATGCGTCCGACGATGGCGGTGCGGGTCTCGGGGTCGAACGCGCCGAGCACATGGCAGAGCAGGATGATGTCAAATTGGCCAAGCTGGCCGGGGTGCTTCATCAGGTTGAAGGTGTCAAAACGCACGCTGGCGCGCAGGCGATCGGAGATGCGCCAAAGGTCGCCGGCCTTTTCGAAATAGGTGATCAGCTTGCGAATGGGCAGGCCGCGCTGCACTTCAAATTGCGTGTAGAGCCCCGCGCGGGCTTTATCGATCAGGCGCTCGGAGAGGTCGGTGGCGATAATTTCTGTGGCCGGGTTGAGGCCTTCGTCGCGCATTTCCTCGATCATCATGGCGATCGAGTAGGGCTCTTGGCCGGTGGCGCAGCCGGCCGACCAGATGCGCACGCGCTCATGCCCACGGCGTGCTAAGGCTTGGGGGATGATGTCCGAGCGCAACAGCTGAAACAGCCCGCGGTCGCGGAAGAAACGGGTTTCGCTTTGCGTCAAATGATCGGCAACGCTGTTCCACAAAGCGCCGTCAGGACGGATACGCGCGGCCGCGACCAGTTCTGATATCGAGGCGAAGCCTTCGCGCCGCGCCAGCGGTTGCAGCCGCATGGTCGCCGCCGCGCCCATCTCGCGCGTCAGCATTGCGCCCGAACGCGCTTTCACTTCGCGGGCGACGAGGGCGAACTCCGCATCGTTCAGCATCAGACGAGGCCTGCTTCGGCGAACTTGGAGTGCAGGATGTCGCCGTCGAACGGTTTCATCATGTATTCGTCGGCGCCGGCCTTGAGCGCTTCGGCGATGCGCTCGACGTCATTTTCGGTGGTGCAAAAAACAACGGTTGGAACATCGCCGCGCGGCTCCTTGCGCAGCTGGCGCAGGAAGTCGATGCCGCTCATGACCGGCATGGTCCAATCCAGCAAGATGGCGTCTGGCATTGTACGCCTGCAAGCTTGCAGTGCTTCAAGCCCGTCGGCGGCTTCTTCGACCTCGAAGCGCATATCTTCGAGAATGCGGCGCGCGACCTTGCGGATCACGCGGCTGTCGTCGACGATGAGACAGCGTTTCATGGGGATGCTCCGTCGGATTCGGCCCGACCTTGCCCCTATGCGGTTAACGGATGTTTACAGCTTGAACGCGCCTGAGCGGGCGATCAGCTCGACTCGCTCTTCACTTTCGCGCGTGGTGAGCTCTACCCCGCCTTGGCGGGCCAGCAACCCGGTGAGCGCGGGCTGGATTGTGTGGCCGGAAACGGTTTCGTCGAAACCGTCGCCGCGCAGGGCCAACGCTGTCGCTTCGCGCAGTTTCGCGCGCGGGCCCTTGGCGGTGACGAGAACCTCGCCGCCCGCGCCGTGCTTTTCGGCGGTCACTTCAACCGTGCCGCCGCGCGGCAGACATTCGTTGGCTATCAGCAACAAATTGACAATCACCCGCACCGCGGGGCGCGGCATCTTCACTTCCGGCGCGCTCCAGATGAGTTCGGGCTTCAGTGCGCTATAGAGCTTGACGGCGACGGCGCGGCCTTCCTCAAGTTCGCTGTCGCCTTCGGCCACGGCGCCGGCGAGCGCGAAGCGGAAAAATTCGAGCTTGGCCCAGGCCTTGGCGACGCCGTGGTCCAACAACGAGAGCGCATCGGGATCGACCTTGCCGTCGCCGCCCTTGATCATCTCAAGGCCCTGAATGATGGCGCTCATCGGCTCGACCATGTCGTGGCAGATGCGCGAGGCGACAAGCGCCATCAGCTTTGTGTTCTCGATCATCTCGCGCTCCGCAGGGAAGTCCCGAGCATAGACGGATTCGTGGGAGCTGAAGGGCTTGGTATGTGAGGGATGCAGTGATTGTGGTAAGGGGCGCACCCAGTGCTCGGAAAATTGGAAAGGCGCGGCGCGATGGCTGTGGAAGCGGACGGCGGTGTGGGGCTCGCGCAGGCGGTGATTATCTTGGCCGCTGGCGTCGTTGCGGCGCCGATCTTCATGCGCCTCGGCCTGGGCGCAGTGCTTGGCTATCTCGCGGCGGGGCTTGCGATTGGGCCTTTTGGGCTGCGTGTCATCACGAGTCCTGAGGCTATCCTTCAGGTCGCCGAGCTTGGCGTGGTGATGTTTCTGTTTCTCATCGGCCTTGAAATGCGCCCGGCGAAATTATGGGCGTTGCGGCGTGATATTTTCCGCGTCGGCGCGGCGCATGTGCTCGCGAGCGCGGGATTGCTGACGCTCGTTGCCATTTTGGCGGGGCTGGCGTGGCAAGCGGCGTTGATCGTGGCGCTTGGATTTTCGCTCTCGTCCACCGCAATCATCATGAAGATGATGGATGACGCGGGCGAAACGGCAACCGCTGCCGGCGGGCGCGCGGTGGCGATCCTGCTGTTCGAGGATCTGGCGATTGTGCCGTTGTTGGCGTTGGTGGCGGTGCTGGCATCGACAAGCGGGGCGGTTGTGGCCGAGCAGGCGCGTCCCGCTTGGCAAAGTGTAGCGCTGGCGCTGGCTTCGGTGGCTGGCGTGTTGGCGTTGGGGCGCTGGGCGCTGGGTCCGGTGTTCACGCTGCTGGCGCGGTCGGGCGCGCGCGAAGTGATGACAGCGGCGGCGCTGCTTGTGGTGTTGGGCGCGGCGCTGCTCATGCAATGGGGCGGCCTGTCGATGGCGATGGGCGCGTTCCTGGCCGGCGTGCTGCTGTCTGAATCCTCGTTTCGTCATCAATTGGAGGCCGACGTCGAGCCGTTTCGCGGCATTCTGCTCGGGCTTTTCTTCATGAGCGTGGGCATGTCGCTCGATGTGCCGGCGGCGCTCGCGGATTGGCGCATCATCGCCATCGGGGTTGTCGTATTCATGGGCGTTCAGGCGCTTGGCGTATACGCGGTGGCGCGCGTGTTTGGCGCTGATGCGCACGAAGCCTCGCGGCGCGCGGCCTTGTTTGCGCAAGGCGGCGAGTTCGCGTTTGTGCTTTACGCGGCCGCGCTCGCCGCGGGCGTGATCGATGCGCGGTTGGCTTCCGTGATGTCGGCGATCGTCATCCTTTCCATGGCGCTGGCGCCGCTTGTCGCCATTGCGCAAAAACGCTTGGCGCCGCGGCGTGAGGACTCCCGCGACGGCGTCGAGGATGCCGTTGACTTGCAGGGGCGCTTGCTGCTGATCGGCTTTGGGCGTTTCGCGCAGATGGCCAGCCAACCCTTGCTGGCGCGCGGTATCGAAGTGTCCCTCATCGAAACCGACGTGGACATGATCCGCGCCGCCGGCCGATTTGGGTTCAAGGTCTATTACGGCGACGGGACGCGCCTCGATGTGTTGCGCGCATCCGGCGCGGCGAGCGCTGAAGCGATATTGGTGTGCGTGGACAAGCCGGAAACGGCGGACAAGATCGTGGCGCTGGTCAAGTCCGAGTTTCCACGCGCGAAATTGTTCGTGCGCGCTTATGATCGCGGGCACGTGCTGCGCTTGGTGCAGGCGGGCGTGGATTACCAAATCCGCGAGACCATGGAATCCGCGTTGGCTTTTTCAGGCGCTGTATTGCGTGACCTCGGCGTCAACGCGATCGAGGTCGCCGAAATTATCGAGGATGTTCGGGATCGTGACGCCGCGCGGCTGGAGCTGCAAATTGCTGGCGGCATCGAGGCGGGCCGTTCGCTCGTTCGCGGCAATCTGACGACGCCGCAACCCGCGCCGCTGGTCGTGCCGAGCCGAGAGGCCAAGGCGCTGAACGAAGAGGCCGCGGACGCGATGGAGGAAGGGGCGAGCTAAGCTTGCAGCGCGTGCGTGCGCGTCGCATTGCTGCTACACGGTCGCCATGACCCCAGAATTCCAAACCATCGAGACCAATGGCATCAAACTGCGCGCGGCGGTCGCGGGCGCGGGGCCGCTCGTTGTCATGGTGCATGGCTTCCCGGAGAGCTGGTATTCGTGGCGCCACCAGATCGGCCCGTTGGCCGCGGCGGGCTTCACCGCCTGCGCTATCGACGTGCGCGGCTATGGCGGCTCGGACAAACCGCAGGCGGTTGACGCGTATTCGATGGCGAACATGGCCGCCGATGTCGCCGGATTGATCGACGTGCTTTCGCCTCACGCGCCGGCGGTGCTGATCGGCCATGATTGGGGCGCGCCGATTGTGTGGCACAGCGCCGTGCTGCATCCGGGCAAGGTGCGCGCCGTCGCCGGCCTCTCGGTGCCGTATTACGCGCTGCCGCCGATGCCGCTGAACCAAATTTTCAAAGCTATGTTCACCGATCAGGGCAAGTTTTTCTACATGGACTACTTCCAGGACGAGGGCGTCGCCGAGGCCGAGTTCGAGGCCGATGTTCGCGGTGCGTTGCGGCGGCTCTATTTCGCGTCGTCGGGCAATTCCGACGGGCGTTGGGGCGGAGGCGAGAAGCCGCGCGGAGAGCCGATGCTGCAAGGGCTGACCGATCCCAATCCGTTTCCCGCCTGGCTAACCGCGCAGGACATCGACTATTACGTCGGCGAATTCGAACGCTCGGGTTTTCGCGGTCCGCTCAATCGCTATCGCAATTTCGAGCGCGATTGGGCGCTGATGAGCGCTGAGCCCGACCGTGTCATTCATCAGCCTTCGCTGTTCCTGGCCGGGGAGCGCGACATGGTGCTGAAAATGTTTGGCGACACCGATGTGATCGCGCGTCTGCGCGATAATCTCTCCGACCTGCGCGGCGCGCACATCATTCCCGGCATCGGCCACTGGACCCAGCAAGAGGCGCCGGACGCGGTCACCGGCCATCTCATCGATTGGCTGGCCACGCTCTAGCGGTGCTTCCTTCAGATAGACCCACCACCCATCCCCGGGGCAATGCGCAGCATCGAGCCCGGGGGCCATAAACATAACCGATGGCGTTTATGGGCCCCGGATTTCCGCTTGCGTGAACGGGTCCTCATCGTGGGCCGCGTCATTGCCTCCAAGGCGCACTTGATGCGCCCATTCTTGAAGATCAGGCAATGTGAACCGCGCGCTTGATCGCGTCGGCGGGTCTGGTTTCGCCTGGCGGACCCTTAGCCACTGAACGCCTCCAGCGCCGTCGCATCGGCGATCTGGGATGTTCCTGGGGGCATGATCTGAAAAGCACGAGCGCCAAGCCGCTCGCCGAGATCGGCTTGATTCCCGCCGTCGCGGGCGCGGTCCAAGGCCGTCGCGGCGGGGCGAAATTCACGGTGCACCACGTCCAGTTCATCGCCGCCGAGGTAAAGGATTTCGGCCATGGGGGTCTGCGGGTCCATGACTCAGAGCTTGGCGTGCGCTGCGGGCGAATTCAAGGCGCGGTCAACCCGGCTTTATTTCAATTTGAGGCGTGACCCTAGCGCGGGCACCGTGCCGTCGGTCACGATATTGCACTTGGCAAACCCAGGCGCTATCCCTTGGGGCGCGCTGAATGAGCGCGTCCAAGAGGCGGGTCCTTCGATGGGACCCCTACGAAGAGCCGGGTGAGGGCTGCGTGGAGTTTCGGCTGACCTACGAAGGTTTGTTGCTCGGCAGCGGCAACAAGAACAATCGCCCCGCGCACAAACACGATATTCGCAAGGCGTTCCATCCCCAGCTAAAGCGTCTTTGGGAGGAGCACCACTTCCTCAATCGCTTGGCGACAAAGGAGCAGCGCCAGCTTAGCGGCGAAACCTACCTGAACTCGCTCGCCAATCAGTATGGAATGTTTGGCTATCGGTTCGCGCCGCTTGTCCGAAAGCGCGATTCCTTACTGTGCGCCCTGGATATCCTGGTGTTGCGTCCAGGCGCGCGTGGCGGCATCGTCAACGCTGGCGATATCGACAACCGTCTCAAGACGCTATTCGACGCCCTTCGCACCCCGGAAAACGCGAGCGAATTGGGTGGCGCAGCACCAGCGGAAGGTGAAGACCCGTTCTTCTGCCTGCTGGAAAACGACAATCTCATTACTCACATCGCGGTCGAGACGGACCGCCTGTTGGCGCCGGTCGGTGACTCGGAAAACGACAACAACGTGCGGCTTGTCATTACCGTGAAGATCGAGCCCTACGCCGGAAACATCTTCAATTCAGGCTTTCGCTGAGGGGCGCTTGGCCGGCGCAATCTTTCCCATAGCTCGCTCGAACGCGTCGGCATCGACCCCGCCAGCTGTTTTGGCCGCCTCCTCGAAGCGCTCGCGTTGGGCGCGTGCATCTTTGGGGCTAGGGTTGGCTTTCGCCTTGGCGGTTTTCTTCTTGGGCGGACGCATGGACATGCGGCTTAGCCTAGGGCGATTTGCGCCCGCGCGCCAACTGCGCCCACACGCCACGCATCTGCTTGAAATGCCGCGCCTGTTGCGCGGCGGGATCAGACGGGGCGATCAGCGGCCTTGTAGGTGAGCCGCTTGCCGACAACCTGCGTGATGAGCGTGTCGGCGCGCTGATCGTCGCTCACGCCGAGCTTGGCGCGGGTGTTGTGGCGATAGTCGAACTCGGCCAGGTAGCGATGCAGGTGCTTTTCGGCGCAGTGCTGATAAACGCCCTTCATGCCGCGCTTGAACACCGAAAAGAACGACTCGGCGCTGTTGTTGTGGATCGCTTCGCCGTTCACGTACTTCACGTATTCGCCCAGGGTGTGACGCACCGAACCGTGATCCGCGAACTCTTTGCCAATAGCGGTGTAGAGCGGGCTAGCGTCGGTTTGCAGGCGCGACGCCAAGTCCACGTTTTCGCGGATGATCCTTTGCACGGTTGCAATATCGGCGTCCTCGACATGGAAGGAACGCGCCGAACCGCCGCGCTCGACGAGCGAGACGATGGCGCGCCGGTTGCGGGCGCTGCTTTGGCGGCGCTTCATCGGCCTGCCGTCGAGGCGAATGTCGGTCAGTTGCGACGCCTTGCCGTGATAGGTTTCGTCGGCTTCCACGACCTTGCCAGCGCCGCCCATAGGCGGGAGCTTGCCGCTCGGCGCCATCGCCATGCGGATGCGGTGCGACATGAACCACGCGGTCTTAACCTGCACGCCAAGCACGCGCGCGAGTTGGTTCGACGAGATGCCCTTCTTGCTCGCGGCCATGAGCGCGATGGCTTGCAGCCACAGATGCAGCGGCGCGTGACTGTCTTCAAAGATGGTTCCTACGCGAAGTGTGAATTGCGCGCGGCAGGCGCGGCACTTTTTCAGGCCAAGGCGCTCGCGGTCCTTTTTGTCCTTCACGCCGTTAAGCGCATAGCCGTCGCCGCCGCACTTGGGGCAGATCGGGCCTTGCGGCCACAGCTTGGTTTCGAGATAGGCGAACGCTGCTGCTTCGTCGTGAAAATGGGCGCGGGCGAGAACAGACTTTGACATGACGCCAATCTAGGGGCTGGGTTGGGTTTGTCAAGTACCATATCGTGCCGTCGGTCACAGCGGCATGGTGAAGGCCCCGCTACGTTTCATCCATCGGATCGATGGTGATCCGAGAGACCAAACGGAGCCGCAAATGACCAAGTTTTACGCCCTGATCGCCGCCCTGGCCGTGTTCGCCCCGATGGCGTTGGCCACCTTGAACCAAGCCGCGCAAATCGTCGCTTAAGCCCAATCCAGCCCTAAGGAGCCAGCCATGACCAAGTTTTTCGCCCTGATCGCCGCCTGTGCCGTTTTCGCCCCAATGGCGCTCGCCACCTTGAGCCAAGCCGCCCAAATCGTCGCCGCGTAAGTCACGAGAGCCAAAGGTAAATTATGCAATTCCATGAGGGATGAAGAGCGTCGGCTCGCACCGGCGCTCTTAGTTTTTTGGGCTTTGTTGTTCTTGTATTGTTCCACAATTAGGATTAATGTCCTATGAATGACTCGCCTCCCCCTCCCACATGATCCTCTGAAAGGTCGTGGCGCGCGTACCAATGCCAGCGGCCGTTATGAGCGCTTCGCGCGCGAGGCTTTTGACGATGGCTGGGCCGACGAGGACATCGCCCGGCTGGAGACGATCGTCACCCCGGAACTGGCCAAGTCGATCATCTCCACCAACCAAAGCCCCGACATCTCCTTCGACCAATCGATCAATCCCTATCGTGGCTGCGAGCACGGCTGCGTCTATTGTTACGCGCGCCCCAACCACGCTTATGTGGGCCTGTCGCCGGGGCTCGATTTCGAGACCAAGCTGTTCGTGAAGGCCAACGCCGCCGAATTGCTGGAGCGTGAATTCGCCAAGCCAAGCTATCGCCCGCGCACGATCATGTTGGGCGGGGTCACCGATATCTACCAGCCGATCGAGCGCGGATATGGCATCACCCGCACGCTGCTGGAGATCATGTATCGCTGGCGCCATCCAGTGGCGCTGATCACCAAGTCGCAGCTGGTGATCCGCGACATCGACGTGCTGTCGCGCCTGGCGCGGCGCGGGCTGGTGAAAGCGGCGATCTCGGTGACGACGTTGGATCGGCGCATCTCGCGCGTGATGGAGCCGCGCGCGGCGGCGCCGCATCGGCGCATCGAAACCATCCGCGCTCTTGCCGAAGCTGGTGTGCCGACGACAGTGATGGTCGCGCCGATCATCCCCGCCATCAACGATCGTGAGATCGAGGCGATCCTGGAAGAGGCGGCCAAGGCTGGCGCCAGCGCGGCGGGTTATGTGGTGCTGAGGCTGCCGCTTGAGATCAAGGATTTGTTCCGCGAGTGGCTGGGGCAGCATTTTCCAGATCGCGCCACGCGGGTGATGGCGTTGGTGCGGCAGATGCGCGGCGGGCTCGACTACGATCCCGAATGGGGCAAGCGCCAGCGCGGCGAGGGGCCGTATGCGCGCCTGATCGCCGATCGCTTCGCCCGCGCCTGCCGACGCTTGGGTTTGGACAAACCCCGCCTTGCGCTGGACCACACGCAATTCACGCGGCCGGTGGATTTCGGTGGTCAGCCGGATTTGTTCGCGGCGAACGACGAAAGCTGAATTCAGGCATTGGCGTCACCTTCCTTCGCACGCTAAGAAGCCGCAAAGGCAGGGAGGCACGCCATGCGCACCGACAATCAGGACCCTTCGGGCAATATGCGAGATCGCGGCCGCGGCGGCGGCGGCGCGGTTGGCGCGGGGCTGGGCGCGGGCGCCTTGTTCGCCATCGTGCGGCGCATTGGCATTCGCGGAACCTTGATTGCGGCTGTCGCCCTGGGCGCGATTTATTTTCTCAACCCCTTTGGCATTCGCGACGCGGTCTTTGGATTGCTGTTCGGCGGCGTGCCCGGTCAGACACAAACCACGGAAGGGTCAGGCAGCGTCTGCGAGACCCAGGCGCAAGCCTGCGATTTCTCGGCGCGCATTCTGGGATCGACCGAAGATGTCTGGAACGCGCAATTCCAGCAGGGCCGCTTGCCAAGCTACGGCACGCAGCCGGGCGCGTACGAGGAGCCGACCTTGAACGTGTTCGCTGACAACGTGTCCACGGCGTGCGGCAACGCGCCGTCGTCGGTGGGGCCGTTCTATTGCCCGGGTGACCGTCAACTCTATATCGATCCGAGTTTCTATGAAGTGATGGCGAGCCGCCTCAATGCGCCGGGCGATTTCGCTCAGGCCTACGTGATCGCCCACGAAGTCGGTCACCACGTGCAGAATTTGATCGGCGCGACGCAGCAGCGTCTGCCCGGTGAGAACGAGAACCAAACCTCGGTGCGCGTGGAGCTGCAGGCCGATTGCTTTGCTGGCGTCTGGGGTCACCAGGAGCGCGCTGATCTTTCCGTCGATGAAGCCGATCTACGTGAAGCTCTCAACGCCGCGCACTCGATCGGCGACGATACGTTGCAACAGCAAGGCCAAGGCCGTGTCGATGAGCGCCAATTCACCCACGGGACCAGCGCCCAACGCATGACCTGGTTCCGCCGCGGCTTCGACAGCGGCGACGCACGGCAATGCGATACGTTTGCGGTGGGTGATTACGCGCGGCTTTGAAAGTATTCGGACCGCCGGCTTCCAGCGGGCTCTTGTTTTGACTTGCGTCCCAACTTGAAGCAGCTTTGGGCGCGCTGGAGGTTGTCGCCCTCGAGGCGCCAGTGGATGCGACCTATGGGTCTGCGCGTGGACGCGTGGCGCTCACCCTGAGATAGCGAATGATCGCAACGCGCTCCTCTCGCGAACGAACTCTCACGGTCATTCGCGTTCCGGGGACCATGCGCGTGGGGCTGTCGAGCCAGCGATCAAGCGTGATGTCATCCCAAACGACGCCAGACGCACGGAGCGCTGCTGAATAATACCGAAATCCGGCCGCCGCGCCGGCGCGGCGGCCCAGGACGCCTCCAAGTGCGGGCCCCCACCTGTTGCGGTCGAGTGCGTGGCACGATGAGCACCGAGCGCGGAACAAGGATTCGTCCCGCACCACGGTTTGCGCCGAGGCGGGCTCGCCGCCAATGTTGAATAGAGCCAGCGCCACAGCGAACGCGGCGCTCCAACTGGCGACATGGGGTTGATTGCCGCTGTTGTTGGTCATCAGGTCACTTTGCATGAGGCTTGGTCGCCAATATCCAAATGTAAAGTGCCGGCATGCCAAGCAGCTCAGCGGCCAGCGAGCCGATAAGCCTCGGGCCAAAAAGAACGTCAAACTGCATCGCACTGAATCGCGCGAGGCCACCGACGAAAACCAATGTGCAGCACACCAAGAGCGTCGGCTTTAGAGCCTGCAATCGCATTGCGCTGGCCAGGAAGATAAGCCCCACGCCGAGCCAGAGGCCGCCCAAAAATCGGACATGGCTGTCTTGCACATGAAATGCGGCTCCATCGGTCACAGCAAAAAAATCGCGCGATCCCATTAAGCCTAGGGTTGCCATCCCGCCGAGACCGATATTTACACCGGTGAAGACAATGAATGCGCCGGCGAGCGACAAGGTGATCCGGAGCGCCAATTCTTTTGTCATGGTGCGCGTGTCCACGTCTGTGCTTGGCAAAATGGACCGACACATCCGGAGACGCGCAACGTTCCGTCGGCCGCGAGACGCAAATTTGAGGCGTAAGTGCGACCACTGCTCGGCTCGTAAATGCGCCCACCGCGCCATTGCTCATCGCGCTTTGTGAACCCTGAAATCATCAAAATCCCCACCAAGGGCCGATTGCGCAACGTGGGATTGGGATTGCGTGCGTCCACCGGCGGCTCGTCTTGGCGTGGTTCGATCCAAATTATCCGCCCGCAAGGTGAGCCGTTCCCGCAGTCGGAAATATCGACACGCCCATCGCGTGCTTGCGTCATCCAAACGCCAGTCACGTCGAGGCGGGTTGATTGTGCGTGCGCGAGCATTGGCGCCGCAGCCAGCGCAAGCATCATAACGATCTGCCGCAATCGCACCTCCAATTAATGGCACGCGTACTAAATAAAAAGATTGCATCCTGTTGTCAAGGACCCATACTGGGCGCGAATGGACGCCGCCAAATTGAAAACCCAACGCGCCCGTGGTCGCCCGAGCTTGACAGAAGTCGATATCGTGGCCGGCAGGGCGCGAATTGCGGCGGTTGCGGAAGCGCTGTTCCGGATGGAGGGCTACGCGGCCGTATCCATGCGGCGCCTGGCTCAGGAGGCTGGTTGCGCGCCGATGACGCTTTACGCGTATTTCGCGAGCAAAGCCGATATCTTGCGTCAGATATGGGCGCAGTTCTTTGTCGAGTTGTTCGGCGAGATGAACCGGAAAGCTGCCCGCGTCTCAGATCCTCGCAAGCGGCTCTTGCTCATTTCCAAGCGCTACGTCCGGTATTGGCTGGACCATCCGGACCGTTATCGCATGGTGTTCATGACAGAAGGCGTGAGCCAGGCCGATGTCGGTAAATTCATCGGAGCGGGCAGTGTCATTTCGCACTTCGCCATATTTGCGGAAACGCTTCACGCTGCGGGGATCAAGGCGGCGAGCTTGAAGCTGATGTCAGAGTCGCTGATTTGCGCGCTCAATGGCATCGCGCATAATCACGTCACCATCAGCGAGCACGAATGGGAAGGCGCCGAGCGATTGGCCGAAACGGTTGTTCATGCGATTCTAGCGCTACCGGGGTCGCTCCGAGAGAGGAAATGAGGCGTCAATATTTCTCCGCCCCCAGACGCGCGCACCGGTACGATCACGCCTCCCAACCCGCCGCCTGATCGATCAGGAATTGCCGGAAGGCGGCGATGCGTTTGGAGCGCTTTAGATCGCTGGGGTAGATGAAGTAAACCTCGAACGAGGGACCCGGCAGATCGGGTAATACTTTCACGAGATGAGCGCTCTCGCGCGCCATGTAATCGGGCACGCTGGCGATGCCAAAGCCCGACTCCACCGCGCGCAACATGCCGTAGACGTTGTTGATCTCCAGCAGGGGCGGGCGGGGCTTTGCGTCCTCGCGGCCAGCACGCTGCGCCCAATCCAGTTCACGCATCGGCGTGGGCACGCCTTGCTGGTAAGCGATGATACGGTGGGTATCGAGATCCTCGACCTGCTTCGGAGTTCCATGCTTCTGCAGATACCCCGCCGACGCATAAAGGCTGACGCGCACCTCGAATAATTTGCGCTGGATGAGGTCAGCATGCGTCGCCGCCCATAATCTTATTGCGCATTCCGCTTCCAATTTCAGCAAATCATATTCGCGATCGTCGAGTAGGATTTGCAGGCGCGTTTCGGGATAAGTGTCGGTGAACGCGCCTAGACGCGGCGCGAGCCAAGTTGCGCCGAACGCGATCGGCGCGGTGACCTTCAAATCGCCGATGACTTTTTCGCGTGCGTCCTTCAGCGTCGATTCGGCGATCACCGCCGCGCCCGCCATTTCGCGGGTGAATTCCCGCAGCGCCATGCCGGGCCCGGTTAGCAGCAGACCGCGCGCGTGGCGTTGAAACAGCGGCACGCCGATGTCGTTTTCCAGCGCTGCGATTTGCCGACTGACGGACGATTGCGAAACGCCAAGGCGCTCAGCGGCCGCGGTGAGGCTGCCGGTCTCCGCCGCGAAGTGAAAGGTCTTGAGCTTGTCCCAATCCATCGTCGCCACGGCCAAGCTCCTGGAGGCGGCGCGCGAGGGCGGGCCGAGCTCTGCAATATTGCATGGCTCTGGACCTTGGGGAAGGGTGGTGGCGAGGCAGGCAATCCATACGCCATGAAATGGGAGGTCAGTTCAAATTGACTCTGCCTCTTGGCTTGGCCGTCAGTTCGGCTCCTCCCAGGGGCGGCCCAATACTTGCGTCGCGGTGCTTGTCGATCATGCGAAAATCCTAGTCGTGCGGATAGTACCCGCCATGATCGTTGGCGAACGGTCGTCCCTCGCTTCGCCACGTGTTGCACCATAGGCAAGCCCATGCGAGATTTTCGCGCTCGTTACCGCCGCCGAAAAAGCGCGGCTTCAAATGTTCCAAGCTTCCAACTCTGCGACCAACGCGCTCCCAGGAAATTGGGCCGCCTTTGTTTGTCCCGGTCGGCCGGTTCTCAACGGCTAGAGACCTGCAGTGGATACACCTTCCACGAGCCTGCTCGAGTATCTGAAGAACGTCCTGGGCCGCGATTCGAATAGTGACTTCTTCAGATAGTAAGCGTTTACGGTTCGCTCGCTTGGCGATGAGTTGGCACCGCACACGGCGCTCCCTTTCGCTGGTACGCACGATATAATCCGCCCATGATGCAAAGATCGGTGCCGGCTCGTCGTCGCCCTGCGACGCCTCCCAACGGCGAACAAGCGTGCCGGGTTTTGGCGCCTTTTCTATATGCGCAGTTGGAACCAGCGGCCTGCAGTTCGGCGCGCAGCGGATCTGGTTTCCAATTCGGGTAACAAAGCCGCCACCGCAGCCGATACAGATTCGCTGTAGGTCGGAACAATACTTCATGGGCCTCACGGCGATTGCAGCTAGTCCTAGGTTCTTTTAGCGAACTGCCTTTGTCGTGCCCATTCCTTTCTGCGCCGTCCGTGCGCATCCGCATATTCGACCACTGCCAAGAGCTCGCCCGCATCAGCCGCGAAGCAAATCAGCGCAGATTGCTTCGAGCCCGGCCTGATCCACGGCGTCGAAGGCGTCGAAGGCGGTGGAGTCCACATCCAACACCGCCGCCAGCGCGCCACTTGCGCTGAATACGGGGACCACGATTTCTGAATTGGAGCGGCTATCGCAGGCGATGTGACCGGGGAAGGCATGCACGTCCGGCACGATGAGGGTCACGCGCTGTTGCGCCGCGGCGCCGCACACACCCTTGCCGAAGGCGATGCGCAGGCACCCCAGCGTGCCTTGATACGGGCCGACCACGAGTTCGTCGGGCTTGGTCTCATCGACGAGGTAAAAACCGGTCCAGAAAAATTGCTCGGGAAACGCCTGCGCCAGAAGTGACGCGGCGCTCGCATAGCGCGCGATGTGGTTCGGCTCGCCGGCAATCACCGCGCCGATTTCCGCGCGCAACGCCGCGTAGCGTTGTTGTTTGTCGGGTGGGAGTTCGGCGCGGTGCGGCTCGGCCATGGGTTAGGGTTGATTTTCTTTGCGGTGCGGGAAGGCGCCGGAGGCCTTGAGCGCCGACATTTGCTCACGTCGGGTCGGGCGCTGGCCAGTGCGCCCGCGCGTCAGCGCTGTGCCAATCAGCACCGAGGCGCCGATCACAACCAACACGACAATCAGCATAACGATCCAGAACGAAGCCATAACTTGTCTCCAACTTCCCAAGATAGGGCTGCGCGGAGCAAAAAGTAAGGCGCGGCCAAAGGTGGCGGGTCTGGAGGACTCGAACAGAACAATGAAATCAGCCGGATACGTTTTGTTAGTGCGGGGAAAAAATCTCGCGCGTGAGCGCGCCGATGGATGTCGTTCCGGTTAGCGCCATGCTCACGCGCAGCTCGCCCTTGAGAGTGGCGAGCAGCTTTTTGAGACCGGTTTCGCCTTGTGCGGCGAGCGCCCAAATCCAGGGCCGCCCGATCAACACCGCGCGAGCGCCGCTGGCGATGGCGCGGGCGACGTCCTGGCCGCTGCGCACGCCGCCATCCATGAGGATGGCCACGCGCCCGGCGAGCGCTTCGGCCACGCGCGGGAGCATGGCGATACTGGAGGACACGCCGTCGAGTTGGCGCCCGCCATGGTTCGAGACGATGACGGCATCGGCGCCCGCATCTGTGGCCGCTTTCGCATCTTCAACGCTTAACACGCCCTTGATGACCAGTTTGCCGTCCCACTCCGTTCGCAGTTGTTCAATGTCTTTCCAGGTCACGCTCGGGTCGAATTGAGCATCGACCCAATTCTTGAAGTCCGCCGGGGTGGTGGCTTTGGGTACATAGTGCTTGAGATTGCCGAACACGTGCGGTCCGCCGCCAAGCCCGACATCTCCGAGCCAGCCGGGGTGCAAGAGGTAGTCGATCAATCCGGCGCGCAATCTTCCGAACGCGCCTACGCCCCCACCCATGCCGTTGCGCACGTCGCGGTAACGCGCGCCGACAACAGCAAGGTCAACGGTGAAGGCAAGCGTCGTGACACCCACGGCCTTGGCCCGTTGTAGCAATTCGCGCACTGCGCCGCGATCGCGCAGCATATAGAGTTGGAACCAGAATGGACGCGTCGCCGCCCTCGCCACTTCCTCCAGAGAGCAGATCGAGACGGTGGATAGGCAGAATGGAACGCCAAACGCATTGGCTGCGCGAACAGCCTGAACTTCGGCGCGGCGCGCCATCATTCCGCCCATGCCGATGGGCGCGAGCGCCAGCGGCATCGACCAGGATTCGCCCAAGAGCTCGATGGCCGTGTTTAGTTGCGAAACGTCCCGCATGACCCTCTGGTTCAAACCGAGCGTACGGAAATCCTCGACATTGGAGCGCAGCGTCGTCTCCTGGTAGGCGCCGCCGTCGATGTAATCGAACAGGAAGCGCGGGAGGCGCTGTTCGGCGAGCAGGCGGTAATCTTCCGTCGAAGCGGGTGTGAGGCGAAAAGTGGGCATTGGTTTTTTGGCCTAGGCGATCATGGCTTCGATGAGGCGCGGGCCGTTGCCGGTGATGGCGGCGGCAAAGGCTTCGCGGAAAGCCTCCACCGTCTCGGCCCGCGCGGCCTGGACGCCCATGCCTTGCGCCAGCGCGACCCAGTCCAAATTTGGCCGTTTGAGGTCGAGCAGCGAGAGCGCCTTCGGACCTGCATTGGCGACGCCGACGCGCTGCAATTCGATGTTGAGGATCGCGTAGCTGCCGTTGTTGAGGATGATGGTGGTGACGTCGAGATTCTCGCGCGCCATGGTCCATAGCGCTTGCAGCGTATACATGCCGCTGCCGTCGGCTTGTAGCGCCACAACTTTGCGATTAGGGCAGGCGACGGCAGCGCCGACGGCGAGCGGCAGGCCTTGGCCGATAGAGCCGCCTGTGAGCGTCAACCAATCGTGCTTGGCGGCGCCCTGGGTCATCGGGAACAGCATGAGTCCGGCGGTGTTTGATTCGTCCGAGATGATCGCATTTTCTGGCATCAGTTCCGCGATCACCGCGCCAATCGCGGCCGTGGATAATTTACCGGGCTCGGCTGGCGGCGTTGATCGCGTTTGCCGCGCCACGCCTTCAGCCGGCGCGCCCAAAGCGTCCGCAAGGCGGCGCAGAGCGTCGAGCGCATCGACGCGCGCGCTGGCGAGTTCGATCAAAACCGCGCCCTCGGGCGCGATCGTGCTTGGCTTTCCGGGATAGGCGAAAAAGGAAATCGGCGCGGGCGCGCCCACGAGCACGATGTGCAACATGTCCTTCAGAAAGCTCGCGGCCCACTCACCGAAATAGGGCAGGCGCTCCACCGGCATCCGACCGGCGCCGCGTTGCAGGCGAGCGGGAAAGGTTTCGCAGATCAGCCGCGCGCCGGTGGCGGCGGCGATGCGACCGGCTTGTTCGAGCGCGTCCTCACGCAGCGCCGTGGCGCCGAGATAGAGCGCGTGCGGGCCGGGCGACGTCAAAGCTTCGATAGCTGCGTCCAGGGCTGCTTTGCTAGCGGTTGTTGCTGTTGGCCGAGGTCGCGGGCGCGCTGCCTCCGCACCGTCCTGCCAGGCGTGATCGGCCGGGGCGATTAGTGTCGCGATGGCGCCCGGGTAGCTGAGTGCTGCTTCCATGGCCTCCGCCCCAGCTGCTGCTAAGTCCGAAGGCGAAATGGACCGCCGTAGCCAGTCCGAAAACGGGCCGGCGATGCTATCGATATCTGAGGTTAACGGCGCATCGTATTGCAGATGATGAGTGGCGTGATCGCCGACTATGTTGACGACCGGTGAGCGCGCGCGCCGGGCGTTGTGCAGATTGGCGGCGCCATTGGCCAAGCCAGGCCCCAGGTGCAGCAGCGTCGCGGCTGGTTTGTCGGCCATACGGCCATAACCATCAGCCGCGCCAGTGACGACGCCTTCGAACAACCCTAGAATGGCGCGTATGCGTGGCTGCCCATCTAGTGCGGCCACAAGCTGCATCTCCGATGTGCCAGGATTGGCGAAGCAGACTTCAACGCCGCATTCGCTCAGCGTCTGCATCAACGCTTCAGCTCCGTTCATCTTCGTTCTCCGATCGGCGCGTGATGAAGATATCTATGCGCAAGTTTGGCGTTTGACGCTACGCCCTCCAAAACTTGACACAACGCGCCGAGGAACTGCCCTATCTGTCAAGGGCTTCGTAGGCGTCGGTTGTAGATTGACACCGCGCGAGATGGACGCGTCGTTTTGAAACGAACGGAGGAGGCGCTAAGGCCTACCGGCGGATCGCTCTCCGCCGGCGGAGAGCGCTTTGGCGCGTGGGCGGGGTCAAAGACGCCGATTTCGGCAAGCCGATCATCGCGGTGGCGAATTCGCTCACCGAGTTCGTGCTCGGTCATGTGTGCTTGGCGGGCGTTGGGCGCATCCGCGGAACCAGCGGCAGCTCAGATCTACCACTACGAATTGCGCTCTTGTGCGAAGGCGGTGGCCGCGCCGAGCAAGCCGGGTTGAGGGTGGGTGATGAGCTTGACCGGGATCGCCGCCATCATCGTTTCGAAACGTCCCTTCGCTGTGAAGCGTTGGTTGAAGCCGGAACGCACCAGATTTTCGGTGAGGCGTAAAGCTAAGCCGCCCGCGATGACGACGGCTTCCGCGCCTTGCGCGAGCGCGATGTCGCCCGCACAGGCGCCGAAGCACAAGCAGAATCGCTCAAGCGCCGCCGCCGCCAGGCTGTCCTCGCCGCTGATCGCGGCATCCCAGAGCGCCTTGTCTTCGCCAATATGAACGGAACGACCTTCGATGGCGGCGAGCGCCGCGTAGATGTTGGCGAGCCCCGGGCCGGATATGAGGCGTTCGGCCGAGACGCGCAGGTAGCGCTGGCGGAGGTGCGACAAGATCAAGTCTTCCAGCCGATCAAAGGGCGCAAAGCTGATGTGCCCGCCCTCGGTGCTGATTACATCGTAGCTTAACGCGCGGCGCACGACTTGCGCGACACCCAAACCAGTGCCGGGGCCGATGACGCTGATCACACCTTGCGCCGGGAGCGGGCTATTTGGTCCGCAAATGGTCTTGAGATGCGCCTCGTCAACGTGCGCCACGGCGTGGCCGACGGCGGCGAAATCATTGATCAGCGTCAGCTCATCCAGCCCTAGTTGCTGCTTGAGCGCGGAAACGCGAAGCACCCAAGGGCTGTTGGTGAATTTGAGCACATCGCCATGGACGGGACAGGCGACTGCAATGCTGGCGGCGCGCGGCAGCGACCGGCCAAGCTGTGCGCCGAACGCCTCCCAGGCGGTTTGCAGACTCGCGTATTGCGCGGTTTTAAGCACGGTCTCGGACGTCAGTGTTGCACGGCCCGCGTTAAGCGCGGCTATGGCGAAGCGGGCGTGCGTGCCGCCAATGTCGGCTGCTACGATTTCCATGGGCGGCACGTCCTTCGTTTACTGCGCTCGGAATCTTATTGCGCGGTGAGAAAGCTCGCGACAGTAAGCCTTCCCGCACGTACGTCGACCGGAAAGTCGGCGCCGTTGAGAGCTTCCACGCAGTGGAGCAAGCTGCTTCGGTAGATCAGCGCGCGGTTGAACACCGCGTCGTAACGGGCGATCTGCTCGAAGATCGGCGTGTCGCCTTGGATATAGCCCGCGGGCGGCTCGCCATGCGCGGCGAAATCGGCATACAGCATGTCCATATAGCGGGGGTGGCGGGCGGCGTCGATTGTCTCGAAGCCTGTCGAGCGATGCCGGTAGAAGGCCGTACCTCCATAATTCCCGCGAGACAGATAGTGGAGAATGGCGAGGCTTCCCTCCTGCAAGCCATCGACATGAGGTATCCGCTGGGGAAGAATCAACTGGTCCGATGGCGTGGTCATGAGCGAGTAGAGCGCACGGCTGGCGACGCGGCCCTTGTGCCCGAAGAATTCGCGCAACACGCGAGCAAGGAGGGGAGCGAATTCGTCGAAATAGGTTTGCGAAACGCGCGCGCGAACGCCGGGATAGAATTCCCCCATCACTTTAAAATCCAGCGTCTCGGCGTCAGCAATGAGCCGTTCCGGATCGCGGGAGAAATTCTCCACGATCACGATCGGCTGGTGCTCGGCGCCGACAAATTCGACGCGGAACGATTGTTGACCCTCTTCGTCGCGCACTGATATGCTCCTGCCGACATACTGATGGTGATTGCGACGAGGTCGGTGAAGTCGCTGAAATTGCAGGCGCCGGTCGCTCGGTGTCAATCTGATGGAAGCGGCGGAGGTATGAGCGACATCCGAGTGTGGCGGGACGTTGGACCGGCGGCGTTCACGGAAATCCGCGCCACCGGCGAGCCCGCCTTGATGAAGGGGCTCGCCAAGCATTGGCCGATCATTGCGGCCGCTCAACAGGGCGATGCGGCATGCGCGGGCTATTTGCGAGGCTTGGCGTCGACCGAACCCGTGCCATTTATGCGCGCCCTGCCCGAAGTGGAAGGGCGCCTGCACTATGGCGACAGCGTGGGTACGCTCAATTTTGAACGCAAAGCCAGCTCACTTGGAGATTTCCTGACTGAGCTCATAGCCGAGGCGAGCAAACCAAGGCCCGATTCGCTCGCCCTGCAGGGACTGCCCGCGCCGGAACGCTTGCCTGGCTTCATGGAGGCGAACCAGCTTGCGATCCTGCCGCCAGCGATTATCCCGCGGCTCTGGATCGGCAACGCGGCCAAGGTCGCGATCCACCATGACCCAACCGAGAACGTCGCTTGTGTCGCCGCCGGACGCAGGCGGTTCACGCTGTTTCCGCCAGAGCAGGTCGGCAACCTTTATATGGGTCCCTTCCAACCGACGCCGGCAGGGGTCCAGGTGAGCATGGTGCATCTGACCGCGCCCGACCTCGACTGCTTCCCCCGCTTCGCCACCGCGCTGGCCGCCGCGAGCCACGCCGAACTTGAACCAGGCGACGCCATCTACATCCCCTATCAATGGTATCACCATGTCGAAGCGCTCGACCGCTTCAACGTCCTGGTGAATTATTGGTGGGATTCCGCTCGGGCCGACATTGGCTCACCCTGGGACGCGTTCATGCACGGCATGATGACCCTGCGTACGCTGCCGCGGGATCAGCGCCGCGCCTGGCAAGCGATGTTCGAGCATTATGTCTTCCTGGCTAACGGCGATCCCGGCGCACACCTGCCGCCTGCCGCGCGTGGGATATTGGGCGCGACTTCACCACAGGATATCGCACAGATGCGAACGGCGCTGTTGGCGAAGCTCCGACAATAGCGAAACCGCGCCTCTCGCGAATTGTGGCGCTCGCTCAGGGGGACTTGCCGAAAACAGCCGCGAAGGATGACCTTGCCTTACCGCGTAGTCTTGGTGTACGGCGGTATCGCGAGAAAATGGAAGCGCTTCCATAAGGCTGAGCGGCGCTCGATGGGGACGAGGAAACGACGAACATGGCCACTCCGCCACAAGCCGCCGCGCGCCGCGCAGCGGCGACCACAGCGGACAGACCCTTGCGCGGGCGAGTTCACAGCAAAACCAGGGCCATGGGGAGTGAAAATGACTGACGCCGCAGGGACGCAAAAGGTCGGGGGTTCGACGCTTGGCCTTGCCGTAATTTATGTGACGACGCTCTTTTTCATATGGGCGGTCATAACAAACCTGCTTGACCCAGCTCTAGCTGCGATGAAGACGATCTTCACGCTCAACACCATCGAAGCCAATCTAACCACGTCCGCATTCTTCATTGCGTATGGCGTGATGTCATTGCCCTCGGCTGGTTTTCTCTCAAGAGCGGGCTACGCGACATCGGTCCTGGTTGGTCTCGCTGGGTTAGTGGCCGGGTGCGCCATCGCCTATTTCTCGACAGTCATCGAGAGCTATTCGGTCTTTCTGGTGGCGTTGTTCACCATGGCGTCGGGAATTACCTTGCTGCAAGTCGCCGCCAACCCTCTTATCGCGGCAATGGGCGCGCCCAAGGATTCGGCATTCAGGCTCAATCTCTCACAAGCCTTCAACTCCCTGGGCGCTGCTTGCGGCATTTTCTTTGGCTCAAGCTTCCTGCTCCAAGGAGAAATTTTCAAAGCCGATGTCGTCGTCACGGACGCCCTGAGGGGGCAAGCACTGATCGATATAGGCGCGGTTTATGTCAAACTCGGCATATTCCTCGCGGTTTTCATCTGCCTGATGTTTTTGGTGCGTAAGGTCATTGCGAAAAATGCGCCGCAAACAGCCGGCGGCGTTTCGCCATGGGCCGCGCTTTCGTCAAAATGGGCCAACCTCGGGGCTCTGGCGATTTTCTTCTATGTCGGCGCCGAGGTGGCGATTGGCTCGAATTTGATCAATTATCTTGAACAAGAGCAGATTTTGAACATCGGCAAGCAGGATGCCGGCCACTTGGTGACTTGGTATATGATTTTCGCGATGCTCGGCCGCTTTGGCGGCTCCGCGCTGCTAAAGTTCATCAAAGGCTACAATATCCTGGTGGTTGCGGCTTTGGGCGCAATGGCTCTTTGCACTTATGTGGCGCTCAATTACGCTGCGCTTCCAGGCGCCGCGACGGGCTCATTCGTGATGCCGATTGTCAGTGTCGATGTTCCTGTCAGCCCGGGCACGTTCTTGGGATTTGCGGCGATTTGCGTCGGTATTTTCAACTCAATCATGTTCCCGACGATCTTCACCACGACGCTCGAGAGATCGTCGGCCGCCGCTTCCGCGACCTCTGGACTTCTGTGTGTTGCAATTGTCGGGGGCGCGATCATTCCGCCGATTTTCGCGGCGGTTCGCGATGCGACCAGTTCCTATTCGTTGGCGTTTATCGTGCCTTTGATTTGTTATGCCTACATCCTTTGGTTCGCCAGCGCCGCCAGATCAGCGCCTGTCCATAAGATTGAAGAAGGCGTGGCCGGCGGCCACTAATCTGGTCTATCGCTTGCACTCCCGCCGATCTGGCGGGGCTGAGACCGCGGCGCCGCGTGCGCTATTCGATGGCGAGTTCGAACGGCGCAGCGGGTAAGTCGTCTTGGTTGAAGAGGTTGCAGATCGGGCTATCGCCCCAGCAATAGCGTACGAACGCGTCCTCTCCAGTGACGGTCTCGATCGACACTTGCGTCCCCCGCGCGCGCGCATCGACAAACCGGCAGGCGCGCTGCCTTGTGCACAACTCAAAGCCGACAGGCCGCGCCGCGCTATGGGTGACGAGCGGCCCATGCGTGAAGGATAGGCGAATCTCGCCGCGATCTCGCGTCGCATGTTCAGGAAGCGGGCCGCTTTCTTCGATGTTCTCGCCATAGAGGCGATGGCGCGCAAGCCGAGCGAGACGTTCCGCCAGCACCAACTTCTGGGTCGGATGAATGTCGCGGCGATCGCCAAGGTCTATTGAAACGGCAAGCGCCGCGTGTTCGTCGGCGGCGACGACGCGGCGCTGCACATCGCGAATGCGCCCCCATCCGTCCCGTGTTGGCTCGTTAATGGCTGGCGCGCCGAAGCCGGCAAGCTGAACCACGTAGAATTCGAGATTTCGGTTATTCAGCACGGTGCGCCAATCTCCGAACATCGCCGGCAAAAGGCGTCCATAGGCTTCCGGTGCGTCAGCGTTCGATTCGCCCTGATACCAAAGCACCGCGCGCGCGCCATAAGCGCGGAGCGGCGCAACCATGCCATTGAACAGGACCGAGTAGGCATTGGCTCCGCCCCATGGCCGGCGCGGCGGAGGACCGGTCTCGCTCAGGGGCGCTGACACGCGATATTGCCACCGTCCCGCGAGCGAAACCTCGGTTCCATCTGAAAGCCGCAACAGCTTCTGTTCCGCGGGCCCCCAAAATCCTCCTCCGCCGCCGGTGTCCAGCACCGAGGCCGCGAGCACATTGCGGCCCTCACGCAAGATGCCCAGTGCAATCGCGTAGCTGCGCGCGGTGTCCCAGCCGGCCATACCGCCGACTTCCCGGCCATTGAGAAAGGTGACGTCGATATCATCGGCCGGGCCGAGTTCGAGTTGGCCGCTCAGCGCGGCCTGCGCCGCGGAGAGGGTGAATGCGGTGCGAAACCAGACGATGCCATCCAGATGAGCAAGTTGGGGCTGGCCGGAGTCCTCCCAAAACCCCCGCGGCGTGATTGGCGTCCAGCTTTGATTGTCCAGTTCGGGCGCATCCCATCGTTCGCCGAAGCCGATATCCCTTTCCTGCCACCATTGCCGCATCTGCTCGGTGAAGCGGGCTTCGGCTGCGTCGGGATCGCGTGCATAGGCTGCCGCCAATTCGAGTTCGGCGCTGCGTCCAGCGCCCCGCAATGCCGCCTCGCTCATCCACGCTTCTATTGGCGTGCCGCCCCATGAAGCATGGATCAGTCCGATCGGAATATGCTGACTTCTCTGCAGAGCGCGGCCAAACAAATAGCAAACGGCCGAAAAATCGCCCGCGGCCTCTGGATTGTCCACCACCCAGTGGTCAGGCGCTTCGAAGCTCGCTCGCGGCTCGGCGGCAATGCGCCGGGAAACATTGAAGAGGTGAATTTGTGGATTGGATGGCTCTCGGAGCAGCGCTTCACTGTTCGTGGCCAGCCGCGTTGGAAATTCCATGTTCGACTGGCCCGAGCAAACAAAGACATCACCGGCCAGCACATCCGTGACCACCTGCGTCCGCTCGCCAGCCCTCACCGCAATCGTATGGGGCCCGCCAGCACCAAGAGGCGGCAAACTCACCCGCCACGCGCCGGCGCTATCGGCCCGCGCCGTATGTGACGGCCCGCCGTCGAGTTGCAGCGTCACGCGCTCGCCCAGCCTGGCCCAACCCCACACACGGATGGGCTCACCGCGCTGCAGAACGGCGTGATCCTGAAACAGCGGGTGCATTAGCGGGCGCTCCACGTCTTGCGCTGACACCTCCGCGCTCAGCAGCGCGAGCACGCACGCAACACTCCCCAAAAACGTCGCCCCAGGCTTCATGCCCGCCTCCCTTGAAGTCGACGCCCAGGCGTCCGAGCTTAGCCAATGGTACGGCGCGCTCGTTACAGCAATGCTTTAAGTCGAGCGGGTGAGGAGGCTTGATGGCGGATATGGTGGATTGGTACACATTTCCGCAGCCCGCGCCTCTGGAGTTCGCTGTTGCCGCCCAAGAAACCAACTATCGATGACGTAGCGGCGCATTCGGGCGTTGCCCGGGTGACCGTCTCACGGGTGCTAAACGGGGGGCCGAATGTCCGCGCCGAAGTGCGCGAACGGGTGCAGCGCTCAGTCGCCGCGCTCGACTACAAGGTGAATGTGCAGGCGCGGTTTCTCGCCGGCGGGGGAAGCCGCCAAGTGACGCTGGTCCATGAATCAGCTTTGGATTCCGAACCTAATTCCTATTATCACTCCGCGCTTGAGCTTGGCGCGCTTCGGGCCTGTTCCAACCGAGGCTTTACGCTGAGCACGTTCGCTGTCGATCCGACCTCGCCCGATTTTGCTAAACGGCTCCTCGAACTTGTCGAGTCGGGCCGGATCGATGGCCTTGTGTTGACGCCGCCGCTTTCAGACGATGTCGCTTTGGTGCAGGCGATCATGCGCCTTCAATGTCCCGTCGTGTGCGTGTCCGGCGGACCAAAGGTGCGCGTGCTGACGGCGTCGGTCGGTATTGACGATGAGGCCGCTGGTTACGCCATCGCCCAATTGCTGATCGGAGCGGGCCACCGGAATTTCGGCTACATCGACGGCCCGGAAGGCCACATCTCTGCCGCGCAGCGGCTGCAGGGCGTTCAACGCGCCATGGCGGAGGCGGGCATTCCAGCCGCACAGCTTTACGCGCAGCGAGGTGATTTCACCTTTCGCTCCGGCATCGAACTTTCGGAAAAAATCCTTACCGCGCGCGGCGAGCTGACAGCTCTGGTCTGCGCCAACGACGACATGGCCGCTGGCGCGATGCTGACCGTTCACCGCATGGGATGGGCGATTCCAGGCGACCTCTCTATTTCCGGCTTTGACGACACACCCATGTCGGAAATCATTTGGCCTCCGCTTACCACGGCACACCAACCGATCCGATGGGTCGGCCAGCGCGCTTTCGAAATCCTGATCGACGCGGTCAATTCCGGAACGGGCGTCGCTGGAGCGTCGTTTGAGACAGCGCCGTTCCGGATCGTCGAGCGGGCCTCCACCGGTCGGCCTCGGAACCGGAAGGCAGCGCCGCCGCCGGGCGCGTAAACGGCCTTCCCTTGCCAGTTTTCAGGCAAGAAACCTGCAACACTTCGCAATTTTCTTCGCCATCATCGTCAGCGGCGTTGACAGATGGCGGCCACTACTATAGGCGGATTGGAAGCGCTTCCAATGCCCAAGCAAAGAACTTGAGGGAAGCACTTTGGCTTGCGTGGCGCCTCGCGAGGCACAAGGGGAGGAATAAATGGGAAAGTTTCAAGGTCGCGACCGCGCGGGCAATCACTTTTTTTCGCGTTTGGCAGGGGCCGCGTCAGTTATTGCCCTGAGTGCGGCGCTTCCAGGGTTGGCGTCGGCGCAAACAGCGGAACCTGAAGCCGTGGAACCTGAGATCGTCGTGACCGGCATCCGCGCCGGGCTCGCGTCTTCGATCGCGACCAAACGTGATGAAACAAGCATCGTTGAAGTGGTCACGGCCGAGGATATCGGCAAGCTTCCCGACGTTTCCATCGCGGAATCCATAGCCCGTCTGCCGGGCTTGGCTGCTCAACGCATTAACGGTCGGGCGCAGATTATTTCCCTGCGCGGCCTGGCGCCGGATTTCACCACCACCTTGCTCAATGGGCGCCAGCAGGCGAGTTCTGGCGACAACCGCGGGGTGGAATTTGACCAATACCCGTCGGAACTGCTGTCCAGCGTCGTTGTGTACAAGACCCCGGACGCCACTATTTCCGGCTTTGGCCTCGCGGGCACGGCGGACTTGCGGACGGTTCGGCCTCTGGAGTTTGGTGAGCGCGCTGTCGCCGTAAATTTGCGGTTTGAGGGCACCGATGCCGAGCAATTGAACGAGGATGTCGATACCAATGGCAACCGGTTCAGCATCAGCTACGTCAATCAATTCTTCAACGACACGTTGGGCGTGGCGTTCGGCTACGCGCACCTCGATTCGCCCTCACAAAATCTGCACTACAAGGCCTACGGGTACGAAGCATTCGGCTTCGCTGTGACGCCTGATTCCGCGGATTCCGCGCTGCAGCTCAATGGTCAGGAGGTGTTCGCCTACTCACGTGAAAACGTGCGCGACGCCTTCATGGGCATCATCGAGTGGGCGCCGAGCGCGCAATGGCACAACACGCTCGATCTTTACTATTCGACCTTCAGCCAGCAGGAGACCATGCGCGGAGCGCAATGGTTCTCCAACGGCTGGGCGGATGGCGCGACGTTTACGAACGTTCAGACGACAACGGTTGGCGGCAGCTTGTTTGGGCAGTCGGGTACGTTCAACCGCGCCGTGCCGCAACTCCGCAACGATTACAACACACGTGACGATACGCTGTTCTCGGTTGGCCTCAATTCCGAATACCAGATCACTGACAACACCCGTATTTTTGCCGATCTTGCGTACTCGCGGAACGAGCGCGACGAGCAGGTGCTGGAGACCTACGCAGGCTATGGCCTTGGCGTCGGCGGCGTCACCAACGCGACCCAAAATGTCGGTCGGACCTTCGACGTGTTCACGTTTGACATCCCCACCGAAGGTTACCCGACCTACACGACGGGACTCAATTACGCCGACGCGTCGCAGGTTTCGCTGGGTGATCGCGCGCCTTGGGGAGGATGGAGCCACGACGGCTCTATTCGTTTCCCACATGTGGAAGATACCGTCACCTCCGGTGAAATCGGCATGGAGTTCGATCTCGATACGCCGGTGTTCAATCGCATCGACGTTGGCTTGAACTGGACGTCGCGGGAAAAATCAAAATTTGTCGGTGACTTCGACCTGTTCCTGAATGGGGTGAACCGTCAGCAGATTTTGGTCGGTTCTCAATATCTCGTGTCGCCGACGTCTCTTGATTTTGCCGGCCTCGGCAACGTGTTGAGCGTGAACCTGCCGGCGGCGCTGGACGTCTATTACCGGCGCGCCCCGATCCTGGACGAAAATTTCTACAATAAAACCTGGGAAGTCCGCGAAGATGTGTGGACCGCTTACGTACGGGCGTCGTTCGACGCCGGCCCCTGGCGCGGCAATGTCGGCATTCAAATTGTCCAGCAGGAACAGGAATCCACTGGGGCAAACATCCGGCGCGAAGCTGGAGGCGGTCCGCTTGTGCCTGTAACCGTTACCGGGGGCGCGGACTACACCGACATCCTTCCCAGTCTGAACATCGGCTATGACCTCGGCGACGGGCATCGCCTCCGCTTTGCCGCCGCCTATACCGTGGCAAGGCCGCGAATGGAGGACTTGCGCGCCAATCTCGTGCCAAACCTGAATAACGTAGGCGCTCCCCCGAACGCCCCAGTGCCGGGTGACGTATTGCATCTGTGGACCGCTAGCGGCGGCAATCCGGAGCTGGAGCCGTGGCGCGCCGCCGCGTTCGATCTGGCCTATGAATGGTACCTTGACCGGACGAGCTATTTCAGCGTCGCGCTGTTCTACAAAGACCTCGACAATTTCATCTTCACCCATAGGCAGCCGTTCGACTTCACGGGCGTCCCGATCCGCTCGAGCTTCGCGCTTCCGCCTGGCACGACACTCAGTCCGATAGGATCAATAGCGCAACCAGCCAATGGCACTGGCGGATCGGTCCATGGCTTTGAAATCAGCGGAGCATTCGATTTCGGCTTGCTGTTCGAGCCGCTCGAAGGGCTTGGACTCATCGGCAGCTACTCGCAAACGGAGTCGGATTTGAATCCGGTCACCTGCACCAATGTAAAGAGCTTCAACGTTACCCTGGCGGACTGCTCGACCCCGCCGAGAGACGTCCGCATCCAAGGCCTGTCAGGCGATGTTTTCAGCCTCACCGGTTATTACGAACGGGGCGGCTTCCAGGCGCGGGCGAGTTATCGCTATCGCTCGCCGTTTAAGGGTGAAGTTGAACAATTGTTCGCGGCCGGGCGCGGGGCCACCGAAATCATGGAAGACGAACAGGTGGACGCCCAGATCGGCTATACGTTCCAGGAGGGCTCGCCCCTTGATGGGTTCGGGGTGCTGCTGCAGGTCAACAATTTGACCAACTCGCCCTATCGGACGCGTTTGGGCCTCGACACCGGCGGCACGCACACGGCTGACGGCGGAACTCTGCCAGAAACCTACGAAGAATATGGCCGCCAGATCTTGCTTGGCCTGAACTACCGCTACTAATGCCCGAACCCTGGCCCGGGCTACGCCCCGGGCCAGGGCTCCCCGGCTCTGGCTTAGTCGCTGGATGGCGAGTGCGCTGGTGCGTTCCATTGCGTGGATGAGCATGAAAACGAATTCTCGCGGGACAGGCTGGAGGGCAGTGAAGCGCGGCCTCGTGCGCGCCTGCCTGGGGCTGGCGTTTGTTGCGACGGCATCGGCGCCAATCAGCGTACAGGCGCAACAAGCGCTTTCCGATAATTCCGTGGCGCCAGCTGGCGCCTCGGCGCAAGCGTTAACTTCCGGCCGCATCACGCAATGGCCCGCGGCAACGCAAGTTCGCCGTCTCGATCCAGCACTCGAAGCGCGCGTCGCCTCCATCGTCTCGCAGATGACCTTGGAGCAGAAAATCGGCCAGATGACCCAGGCCGATATCCGTTCGATCACGCCCGAGGACGTCCGCCAACATTATATCGGCTCGGTCCTCAACGGCGGCGGCGCTTGGCCGGCGCCGGGAAGGCACGCCACACCCGCCGATTGGGCCGCGCTCAGCGACGCCTTCTATACGGCATCAATGGCGAGCGGCATGGCGACACCCGTTCCAATCATCTGGGGAACGGACGCGGTACACGGCCATAACAATGTCTACGGCGCCACGCTGTTTCCCCACAACATTGGACTCGGCGCCACGCACGACCCCGACTTGATCCAGCGGATCGGACGCAGCACCGCGCGCGCGGTGCGCGCCACTGGCATCACATGGGTGTTTGCGCCGACCCTGGCGGTGGTGCAAAATCAACGCTGGGGCCGCTCCTATGAGAGCTTCTCATCCGATCCCGCTTTGGTCAGGGATTACGCGGCGCACTATGTCCGCGGACTGCAAGGCGATCTCAACGATGCTTCCAACGTAATCGCCACCGCGAAGCACTTCATCGGCGACGGCGGGACCTTTCAAGGCGTGGATCAGGGCGACACCCGCGTGGCGCTGGATGAACTCATCCGAACCCACGCCCAGGGCTATTACGGCGCGCTCGACGCGAACGTGCAAACCGTCATGATCTCCTATAGCAGTTGGAATGAAACCGGCGCCGGCGATCGAGGCGTCAGGATGCATGGCAATAGCTACCTCATCACCGATGTGCTCAAGGGCCGGCTCGGCTTTGACGGGTTTGTGGTTTCCGACTGGAACGCGATCGAGCAAGTGCCTGGTTGCACGCGGACACGTTGCCCGCAGGCGATCAATGCTGGCGTCGATATGGTGATGGTCCCGGAAGATTGGCGCACGTTCATACGTGACACGATGGACGATGTGCGGCGCGGCGATATCCCCATGAGCCGTATCGATGATGCCGTGTCGCGGATCATTCGCGTCAAGTTGCGCACGGGCCTGTTTGACGCCAACCCGGCGACAACGGCGGCGCGGATGCCGGTCGGCGCAATCGCCGACACGGACCTCGCACGCGAGGCGGTTCGTGAATCCTTGGTGCTGTTGAAAAATGATCGCCGCGTCCTGCCGCTGCGGCGGGGGCGTCGTATCCTGGTTGTAGGCAAGGGCGCTGACAGCCTCTCCCTGCAATCGGGCGGATGGTCGCGGACCTGGCAAGGGACCGAAAACACCAATGAGGACTTCGCCACCGGCGAAACCCTGTTGGCGGCGATCCGACGCACCGTTGGCGCGGAGAACGTGACCTACAGCGAGACGGGTGCGGGGACCAATGTCCGCCAATTTGACGCCGTGATCGCCGTGATCGCCGAAACGCCCTACGCGGAAGGAAGAGGCGATGTCACGCGCCCCGCCAGTATGGCCCATAGTGAGCGCTATCCCGAAGACCGCGCCGTCCTGGAGGCCGTGTCAGGCCGGGGCGTGCCGGTGGTGACGGTGCTCTATTCGGGACGCACGGTTTTCGCAAACGACCTCATCAATCGCTCAGACGCGTTCGTCGCCGCCTGGCTGCCAGGGACGGAGGCGGGGGGGATCGCCGACGTTCTGTTTCGCGCGCCGAACGGGCGAATTGGGTATGACTTTACCGGGCGTTTGCCTTTTGCCTGGCCGCGAACGCCGTGCGATTCGGTTGGACATGATGCGCGGTTTCCGGTTGGCTATGGGTTGAGCTATGGGCGCCAGCGACGCGTGGGCCGCTTACCGGACGCGCGCGCGAATTCGCTCTGCTCATAATAGCGTAAGGCGCGGGACGGCGCCCGTCCAAGAAGGCGAAACCGGTGCAAAAGCAAATTAAGACCATCCTGATCGTCGGCGGCGGCTCCGCCGGCTGGATGACGGCGGCGCTGCTCTCACACCTATTCCAGGGCCTCTACCGCATCCAGCTCATTGAATCGGAGGAGATCGCCACCATCGGCGTCGGTGAGGCGACCATCCCCGCGATCAAGAAATTCAACGATCTCTTGAAGCTCGACGAAGCCGAGTTCATGCGCACAACGCAGGGCACGTTCAAGCTCGCGATCCAATTCAACGATTGGCTGCGACCGGGGTCAAGCTATTTTCACGGCTTTGGCGTCATCGGGCAGGACTGGGAGTGGCTTCGTTGCCATCATTATTGGCTGAAGCTGAACCAATTGGGCGAAGCCTCCGATTTCGCCAATTACTCTATCAACACGGCGGCGGCGCTGCAGAACAAGTTCGTGCGCTCCCATCCGAATATGCCGGAATCGCCGCTTGCGCATATCGCCCATGCCTTCCATTTCGATGCCGGCCTCTATGCCCAATTCCTGCGCCGCTACAGCGAGGCCAGAGGCGTGACGCGGACTGAAGGCAAGATCGTCGATGTCACACTGCGTCCCGAAGATGGGTTCATTGAATCGGTGAAGATGGAGAACGGCGCTGTCATCACCGCTGATTTCTTCATCGATTGCTCCGGCTTCCGCGGGCTGTTGATCGAACAAGCGCTAAAGACCGGCTACGATGACTGGACGCGCTGGCTGCCTTGCGATCGGGCGCTCGCGGTCCCTTGCGCCCGGTCCGAGAATTTCACGCCCTACACGAAATCGACGGCTCGCCCGGCGGGCTGGCAATGGCGTATTCCACTGCAACACAGGACCGGCAATGGCCACGTCTATTCGAGCGCCTTCATGGATGAGGCGGAGGCAGAGAAGATTCTGCTGGCGAATCTCGACGGCGCCCAGCTCGCCGAGCCCAACCGCATCCGCTTCACCGCCGGCAAGCGCAAGAAGCTCTGGAACAAGAATTGTGTGGCGATTGGCTTAGCGAGCGGGTTCGTGGAGCCGCTGGAATCGACGGCTCTGTTCATGATCCAATCGTCCGTGGTGCGGCTTATTCGGTTGTTCCCCGACAGCGGCATCGATCCGGCGAACGTGGCGGAATTCAATCGGCAATCGGATTTCGAGTACGAACGGATTCGCGACTTCATCATCCTGCACTACAAAGCGACGGAGCGGGACGACACGCCGTTCTGGCGGCACTGCCGCACAATGGAAATTCCCGCGACTCTACAGCGCAAGATGGACCTGTTCCGGGCCAACGGACGAATTTTCCGCGAGGACGACGAATTGTTCAGTGAGGAAAGCTGGATCCAGGTTTTGCTGGGCCAAGGCGTCCTCCCGCGCGGCTATGACCCGCTGGTGGACCTCAAGAGCACGCCGCAAATCGTGCAATTCATGAGCAACATAGAAAATACCATCGCCAAGTGCGTCGCGGTCATGCCCACGCATGAGGCCTTTGTTGACAAATTCTGTGACGCTAGGACCGCCCCGTGATGTGGGCGGGACTACGTTGGCTTCTGTTTGCTGTTTTTTTCGCGACATCCGCCCAGAACGCGCAAGCGCAAGCTGGTGCTGAACTTCCCACCCAGCCTTCCGTCTGGATCACCACCGCCGACGGCGCAAGGCGGCTTGAGCCAATTGCCGTTGGGCAATGGCGCCCGGCGACGCTCGGGGCCGCGGGAGCATTGCGTGTCGATACGCGGCAGGCGTTTCAGGTTATGGCGGGGTTCGGGGCATCGATAACCGACAGCTCCGCGTATCTGATCAAGCGGCGCATGAGCGCGCGCCAACGCGCGGCCTTACTGCGCGACCTGTTCGGGCGCGATCCAGGTATCGGTCTCAGCGCCACGCGCCTAACGATTGGCGCCTCGGATTTTTCGCGCTCGCACTATAGTTATAGCGCCGCGAGCGACCCAACGCGCTTTGATTTGCGAGCGGTGCGCAGGGATGTAGCGCCGATTGTCCGCGCCGCCCGCCGCTTGAACCCAGGTCTCACCATCATAGCCTCGCCCTGGAGCGCGCCGGCTTGGATGAAGACGAGTCAAAGTCTAATCACAGGATCCCTGTCGCCGGAGCATTACGACGACTTCGCGCGCTATCTCCGCGACTATGTATCGGGCATGGGCGCGCTCGGCGTGCGCATCGACGCGCTCACGATCCAGAACGAGCCGCACTTCGAACCGACAAACTACCCCGGCATGCGCATGTCGCCGACGCAGAGGGCGACATTCATTGGCCGCCACCTTGGTCCGCTTTTGGAGCGCGAACACATTGCTGTCGATATCCTGGAATGGGACCACAATTGGGATGAGCCGGAATCGCCGCTGGCGACGCTCAGCGATCCCGAGGCGGCGCGCTACGTCGCGGGTGTGGCTTGGCATTGTTATGCGGGAGATGTCTCGGCGCAATCGCAGGTGCACGCGGCGTTTCCGGGCGTGTCGACATGGATGACGGAATGCTCCGGCGGCGGGTGGGCGACAGATTGGGGAGACTCGCTTGCTTGGATGACGCGGACGCTGATCATTGGCGCCACGCGGAATTGGGCGCGTGGGGTGGTGCTCTGGAACATTGCGCTCGATGGAAACAGCGGGCCGCACCTCGGCGGTTGCGGCAATTGCCGGGGCGTCGTCACGATTGACCCGCGCACCGGACGGGTGACGCGCAATGTCGAGTATTATGTCCTCGCGCACGCAAGCCGGTTCGTGAGACCAGGCGCCCATCGGATCGGCTCGGAGACAGAAGCCGGCGGGCTCGAGAGCGTAGCTTTCCGCAACGCGGACGACGGTTCGGTCGTGCTGATCGTCCTCAACGGCGGGCGTCAGCCGCGAGATTTCTGTGTTCAAGTCGGCGATCGGGCGTTCGACGCGGCCTTGCCCGCCGGCGCCGTGGCAACGTTCACCTGGGGAGAAAATACCGCGGGAGAGGGAAGCGCGCGACCATGAAGTCCGTGGGTTTTTCGACCGCTTTCCTTACAGTAACCACTTTGTTCTTCGCATGGGGTTTTATAACCTCAAACAACGATCCGCTGATCGCATCCTTGAAGGCAAGTTTTGGCCTCAGCTACACCGAGGCGCTGATGCCACAGCTAGTGTCCTTCGCGGCTTATGGAATCATGTCGCTGCCCGCGGCGGCATTGCTCAATCGCCTAGGTGCTCTGCGCTCGATCCTGATCGCGCTCGCCACCATGATTTGCGGGTGCGTGCTGGTGCAGTTGCTTGCCCGCTATCAGAATTACGAGCTTATCCTCGTGGCGCTGTTCGTACTCGGCATTGGGATCACGACGCTGCAAGTCGCCGCCAACCCGCTTGCCGCCGCGCTGGGCCCAGCAGAGAGCAGTCACTTCCGGTTGACGTTCGCGCAAGCCTTCAATTCCCTGGGCGTCGTCATTGGTGTTAGCTTTGGCTCCGCGATTATGTTGGGCGAAGACGTTCTCAGGGCCGGACATACGCCAATTACCGACCCTGCTCAGCGCATGATCGCCCTTAATGGCGTCACCCACGCGTTCTCTCTTATAGAAATCTTCCTCGTCTTCATGATGATTTTCATTTGGTTCTCCCGCAAGCACATCGAAGCGGGGGATGCCACGAAGGAGGGCGTAAGCTCGCCGTTTGCCGCGCTACGATCGCGCTGGGCGGTGTTTGGAGCGATCGCCATCGGACTTTATGTGGGCGCCGAAGTTGCTATCGGCAGCATCATGATAAACTTCCTCAATCGGGAGGACGTGCTGAATCTGTCGCTAGAGACGGCGGGATTCTACCTTGCGAACATCTACTGGATGGGCGCTCTTGTGGGCCGTTTTGTCGGGAGCTATTTGTTGACACGCTTCGCGGCGCCTCATCTGCTCGGTTGCGCCGCGGCGATGGCCGCACTGCTATGTGTGACGGTCGTTATCGGAAGCGGCCCAATCGCGGCCTACGCGGCATTGGCCGTTGGGCTCTTCAACTCGATCATGTTCCCAACCATCTTCACTATTACATTGGAACGGGCGGGCGTCGCCCAGTCTTCGACTTCCGGTCTTCTTTGTGTGGCCATCGTTGGTGGAGCGATTCTTCCCTACGCCGTGGGCGTGATCGCGGACCATGCGAACCTGTCGATCGCCTTTCTCGTCCCGATGTTGGCTTATGCATCAATAACTTTGTTCGCTATGCTCGCGGCGCAGGCACGCGTTCACCCACCGACATTGCGCTTGCCGGCATGAAACATGCCGGTCGCACAGGACACAAAATGCTTTGCTGCGGACGAAGACAGTCAGCGCTAAGCCGGCCAGGTAAGATTCATAAGATGTTGCGACGGATCTTGAGTTTATTTTTCGCGGCGATGCTGTGGTTGGGGGCGCAGCCAGCGATCGCCCAGCAAATTCAAGCTAACCAGCCCGAACAATTCGCGGCGGAAATCGCCGCTTTCTCGACCGCGGACGAAAATCGCGTCGGCGATTGCGCAATTGTATTCGTGGGCTCGTCGAGCATCCGGATGTGGCGCGCCTTGGAGGCGGACATGGCGCCATCTTCCGTTGTGAATCGAGGTTTCGGCGGCGCCACAATCGCTGACGTCAATTACTATTTCGACGCCTTGTTTGGTCGCCGCGCGCCGCGGGCGATTTTCTTTTACGCAGGCGAAAACGATATTGCAGCGGGTCAAACGCCGCATGATGTTGTGGCCGCGTTTCGCCGGTTCCTGCGCCTCAAAAACGATGCTCTCGGCGCAACACCGGTATATTTTATCTCCCTTAAGCCGTCACTGCTGCGGTTTCAACAGATCGCCTCGCAACGACAGGTGAACAACGCCATTCGCCGGTTCGCGCGGTCTCGCAGCGATCTTCACTTCGTCAACGTGGCGGCGGCCATGATGGAGCACGGGGCGCCTCGCGATGTTTTTGTCGAGGATGGCCTCCACATGAACGAGCATGGCTATGCGATTTGGGCGCGGATCCTGCGCCCGCTCGTCGCACGCGAGATGTCCCGGTCTGGCGGCGCATGCGGAGCGCCCTCGCCATGACCGAGTCCGTGCATCAAACCGAAGATGTTCTGGCGACGACGCTCGTCCAATTGGTCGTCATTATTCTCGCTGCGCGCCTTGCGGGCAGCGCCGCGGCGGCCATCCGCCAACCGCGCGCGGTCGGTGAAATCGTCGCCGGCTTGCTCCTAGGGCCGTCCTTCCTGGCAACTCTCTTCCCCGAAATATCGGCCGCGATTTTCAGCCCAACATCGGCAGCGTCGATGATGGTGCTCAGTCAAATCGGGCTCATCTTGCTCATGTTTCAAATAGGCATCGAGTTCGAGTTCTCGCGTCTCACTGACGCGAAGAACCGAAATGTTGTGCTCCTGATTGCCGCCGTTAGCGTCACGGCGCCGTTGCTGGCAGGCCTCGCCCTCGGCGCACTGACGGCGCCGATGCTTGCGCCAGGCGTCGATAATTTGACTTACGCCCTGTTCGTGGCCGTGGCGCTCGCCATTACCGCAGTGCCGATTCTGGGGCGGATTCTACGAGAATACTCGCTCACGCGGACCGATGTGGGCGTGATCGCGATTTCAGCGGCCGCAGCGAACGACATAGTGGGGTGGCTGCTCCTCGCGGGCATTGCCGCCTATGCGTCCGAGAGCTTCTCGCCCGCGAGCACCGGCTGGCAGGTGGCTGGACTTCTCGTCCTATTCGCGGCGGTTTGGTTCGCGGGCCCGCCGATTGTCGATTACCTCCTGCGCAAGTTTCCCGTCGAGCGTCAAAGGGCGCCACCGCATCTCATAGCTATCGTGATAGCGCTGGTGTTCGTAGGCGGCCTAGCGACCAAAGCGCTTGGCATCTTCACGATCTTCGGCGGGTTTCTGATCGGCCTCGTGTTCCACCGCCACGCGCCCTTTGTTGAGGCCTGGCGCGAACAGGTGGGCTCGTTCGTACTCATATTTTTTCTGCCAATATTCTTTACCTACACCGGTCTCAGGACCAATGTTTGGGGCCTCGACACCGCGACCGATTGGATATGGTGCGCCATCTTTCTCGGCGTGGCGATCGTGACAAAGGTGGCGCCCGTCTACCTGGTGGCTCGCCTCTCCGGCATGGAAGCGGCTAAGGCGATGCTGCTCGGTGTCTTGATGAACACGCGCGCGTTGATGGAACTAATCGTGCTCAATATTGGCCTCAGCCTCGGCTTCATTCCTCAAGATGTGTTCACGATGCTTGTCATCATGGCCGTCGCCACCACAATCATGACTGGTCCGCTCGTGCAAATTCTGTTGAAGCGCGCCGGCCACGAAGAGACAAAACCGATCGAAGCGTGAACGGGGCATTCGGTCTCCAGACGACCAAGCTCTGTGGCCACGCCTCGCAAACAAAGGTCGATGGGAGCGAAGTGATGATGCGGCGCGCAGCGTGGCTTGTGGTCGGCCTTTTCCTCGTGTTTTGCGATGCCGCGCGAGCCGAGGAATCCGCCGCGATCCGAGTGATGAGTTACAACATCCGCCTCGACACCGAGGCGGACGGCGCCAATGCTTGGCCGCACCGGCGCGCCGCTTTGAGCGGACTGATGCGCTTCTATGCGCCCGACATTTTCGGCATGCAGGAGGTGCGGTTGCACCAGCGCGACCAATTGGCCGCCGACCTCAGCGATTACGCATTCCTCGGCGTCGGGCGTGATGACGGCCGCGAAGGCGGCGAGTTCTCATCGCTAGCGTTTCGGCGCGACCGCTTCAGGCTGATTGAGCAGGGCGGCTTCTGGCTGTCCGCCACACCAGATCGGCCCTCGCGCGGCTGGGACAGCGCTTACCCCCGAATCGTAACTTGGGCGCGCCTGCGCGACCGGCGTTCCGGGCGACGCATCTTGGCGCTCAACACGCACTGGGATCATGTTGGCGTTGAAGCTCGGCTTGAGAGCGGTCGGTTGATCAATGACTGGATCGAAGCGCAGCGTACAACTTGTGAGAACGTCGTGCTGATCGGTGATTTCAATGCCGCGCCGAGCGAGGCGTCTTATCAGGTGCTGGTGCGGCCCGGCGGGTTGCTTGATTCCAGGAACGTGAGCGAGATTCCACCCTTTGGCCCAGCCGGGACATTCAACGGATTTGACATTATGCGCACCGATGTCGCCCCGATCGATCATGTTCTGGTCAGCCAAGGAGTTCGCGTCGCCCGCTACGGCGTGCTCACGCAGCACGACGGGGGACGTCTGCCGTCGGACCATTATCCGGTGCTCGCCGACATCGTCGCGCCGCGTTGCGGCGCCATGGGGAGGGCGCACTAGTGGCCGGCGAAATAAGTCGGCGTGGTGCGCTCGGACTTGGCGTCGCCGGCGCCGCGCTCGCCGCGGCCACGGTCACGACGGCGCAGGCGCCCGCGCCCGGTGAAGTGCTCTCTGGACTTGTGCTGGTCAACGCCGCCAGCCGCGAAGGCCAGGATCTTTCGGGCGCATGGCATTATTCAATTGACCCTTATCGCGATGGGACGACGGGCTTTCATGGCGCGCCGGCTGGCTTCGGGCATCGCCGCTACGATGACCATGACGTTGATGCGGTGACACGCGCCAACCCGACTGCTTTGATCGAATACGACATGCAGCGTTCGCCCACGGTGCAATTGCCCGCCGCTTGGATCGCGCACGCGCCAGCCTTGCGCCATTTTGTCGGCTTGATGTGGTACCAACGCGCTTTCACGCACCGGCGCGCGGTGGGCCGGCGTGCGTTCATCCATGTCGGGGCGGCGAATTACAAGGCGAGCGTTTATCTCAACGGCGCCTTCATAGGCGCACACGAGGGTGGCTTCACACCGTTCGCGCTTGAAGTCACCGAGCGCCTGCGCGACGGCCCCAACCAGATCACAATCGGCGTCGATTCCGAACCCTCGGCCGACACTGTTCCTCCGCCCGTGACCGATTGGGAGAATTATGGCGGGGTGACACGCGCGGTGCGCCTAGTGGTCACGCCGGAAACTTTCATCGACGATGCTTGGATCAGGTTGACGCATGACGGGGCTATCGCCGCCAGCGTGCGCCTCGATGGGCCGCGGGCGGCGCGCGCCCGCGTACGTGTGCGCATCCCCGCTCTCAATCTAGTGATAGACGGGCGTACCGACGCGAGAGGATTATGGCAAGGCTCGTTCCCGGCGCCTGGTGCGCTTGAACTATGGTCGCCAGAACGCCCGCGGCTTTATGCGGTTAGCGTCGAGGCCCATGACGACGTCCTCGATGAACAGATCGGATTCCGCACAGTGCGCGTCGAGGGCGAGAACATTCTGTTGAATGGCGAACCGATTTTCCTGCGCGGCATTTGTCTGCACGAAGAGGAAATTGGCCCCGATCCCGCGCGCGTCATCACGCCTGAGGCGGCAGGCGCATTGCTGGATGTCGCCAAGCAGGGCCTTGGCTGTAATTTCGTGCGCCTGGCGCACTATCCGCATTCGGAGATCATGACGCGCATGGCCGATCGAATCGGCCTCCTGGTTTGGAGTGAAGTGCCCGTCTATTGGCGGATCAATTGGAGCAATCCCGCCACCCTCGCCACCGCGCGGCGCATGCAGGCCGAAAACATCAAGCGCGACCGCAACCGCGCTTCGATCATCTTATGGAGTCTCGCCAACGAGACCCCGCTCGGCGATGCGCGCAACGCCTTCCTGCACGCGCTCGCAGCCGACGCGCGCGCGCTTGACGATACGCGCCTTATCACCGCCGCGCTTCTAACCGAGCGTCGCGAGGACGCGGGGCGCCCGCTCATGGTGATCAATGATCCGCTCGCGGACCTGCTCGATGTACTGGGGGTGAATACCTACAATGGCTGGTACAGCGGCGATGCGCTCTCTGCCTTACCCGAGATCGCCTGGCGCTCGGATTACGGGAAGCCGATGATCTTCTCCGAATTTGGCGCCGACGCGAAGGCCGGCTTTCACGATGCGGAATTGACGCGCAAATTCTCGGAAGATTTTCAGGCCGAGTATCATCGCCAGACCCTGACGATGAGTGCGCGCATCCCATTCCTGCGCGGCCTCTCGCCTTGGATATTGAAAGATTTCCGCTCGCCGCGCCGCCAGCATCCGATCCACCAGCAAGGCTGGAACCGCAAGGGGCTGATTTCCGAAACCGGGGCGCGGAAGCAGGCATTCGACGTGCTCGCGGCGCACTATCGTCGGTTGGCGGGTGAACACCGCTGAGGTTGCCGAGATGGACCGACCCGGCTGTGGCCGCCTGGAGCCCTGGGACGCGGACAGATGTTGTTGAGGCGCGTGGTGGGCCCGGTAGGACTCGAACCTACAACCAGACCGTTATGAGCGGCCGGCTCTAACCATTGAGCTACGGGCCCGTGCTCGGATGAGCGCACGATCTACAGCGTTGCCTGGCCAGGTTCCAGCCGACTTTTTCATTGCCGCCGCCGGCGGGAAGTCGTCGCTGTTCGGAACCTGACGTGACCCCCGTTTCTCATCCAGCCGCTACTGGAGTCCGGTTGTCATCAAACGCCCCCGATGGGCGTCCTTCAAGCTCTTCGTTCTGCGTCCACCGCGCCGCGTAGCCGGCGGGCGTGAGCCAGCCGAGCTTCGAGTGCGGGCGGTGCATGTTGTAGTCGTCGCGCCAGGCGTCCAACGCGAGGCGGGCGTGCGGCAGCGAGCGGAAGAGCGTCTCGTTGAGAAGCTCGTCCCGCAGCCGGCCATTGAAGCTCTCGCTGAAGGCGTTCTGCTGCGGCTTGCCGGGCTGGATGTATTGCCAGCCAACGCCGCGCTCATCGGTCCATTTCAAGATCGCGTTCGAGGTCAACTCGGTCCCGTTGTCTGAGGTCACCGCACCTGGCCGACCGCGCCAAGCGATGATGCGATCAAGCTCGCGCGCGACGCGCACGCCCGAGATCGACGTGTCGGGCACGAGCGCCAGACATTCGCGCGTGCAATTGTCGATGACTGCAAGCACGCGGAAGCGCCGGCCGTCGGTCATCTGGTCGTGCACAAAGTCGAGCGACCAGCAGGCGTTGGGCCGATCCGGCGCCGCCATCGGCGCGCGCAGGCCCAAAGCACGTTTGCGTCCACTGCGGCGGCGCACCATCAGTCGCTCTTCCTGGTAGATACGCTGGACGCGCTTCCTGTTCACGAGGCGGCCCTCCCGGCGCAGCAAGATGTAGAGCCGGCGATACCCGAAACGCCGGCGCTCGTGCGCCAGCGCCGTGATGCGGGCGCGCAATTCGGCGTCATCAGGCTTCGTGCGCTGGTAACGCACGCTGGTCCGATCGACGCCAATGATCCGACACGCCCGCCGCTCGCTCATCTCGTGCGCCGTTTCGAGATGAGCGATGGCTTCCCGCCTTTGCGCGAGCGTCACCATTTTTTTCCGAGCAGGTCTTTCAGCGCTGCATTGTCCAGCATCGCGTCGGCCAGCAGCCGCTTCAGCTTGCCGTTCTCCTCTTCGAGGTTCTTCAATTTCTTGGCGTCGGACACGTCCATGCCGCCGTACTTGGCTTTCCAGCCGTAGAGGCTGGCGTTCGACATGCCGTGCTTGCGGCACAGGTCGGCCACCGCCACCCCGGCCTCGTGCTCTTTCAAGATCGCGATGATCTGCTCTTCGCTGAACCGCTTCCGCTTCATTTCCGGCTCCCTAAGTGGGCCGGACTCTAGCTTCAGATGGAGGAGTTCGCGGGGGTCACGTCAAACCGGACAGGCTCTCGCATTTGTGTTGATGACGTTTCCCGGGCTGTGAGTTAAGTTTTTGATGCAAGGTGGAAAACGGGGGTCACATGCAGACCGCGAAGCGGGTTTTGGCGATGCTTGCCCTGCTGACGGGCGCATCAACGGCATCGGCGCAGGAGGCCTTTGGCGGTCACGCAATTGGAGGACGAAGCCGCGGAGATCATCGTCACTGGTTCACGGATTAGGGACTTGCGCCTGAACGCCGAGCAGATCGCGCGCATGCAATTGCCGGAAGACCTCGGTCCTATCTCCCTCTCCGCGCAAGTGTGCGCCATCTATGCTGTGGCGCCCTGAGTTTTCCGACCCAGCAAAACCGAACTATTTCTTGGCTGGAGCCTGCGGCCCATAAATTGGAGAAACCAATGAGAAGCTGGATTGCCGCGTTCGTGCTTGCTGTCGGGCTCGCTCTCCCCGCTCACGCGCAAGTCATCGCGCCGCTGAGACCCTACGATCCGGCTGTGGTGCGCGTGGCGGGGCGGGCGGAGGTTTACCTTCCGCCCGATCAGGCGCGCGTGCGCGTCTCCTTCTACAGCCCCGGACGAACCGCCGCCGAGGCCACGAACGCCGTGAGTGTGCGTTCACGCGCGCTGGACGCGGCGATCCGCGCGATCAATCCGCAAACCGTCACGCTGGAACGCACGGACGTTACGGTCACGCCGGTCATGCGCGAGGGCGGCGAGCGCCGTCCCGATCGCATCAATGGCTATGAAGCGACGGCGGCGGTGACGGTTCTGGTGCGCGATCTGGCTTTGCTCGGCCGCGCGGTCGAGAGCGCGATGAACGCGCAACCGGACAATTTCAGCGACGTTGAATTTTCAATCCGCGATACGGCAAGCGCGCGTCGCACGGCGCGGGAAGCGGCGATCGGCGATGCCGTTGATAAAGCGCGCATCTATGTCGAAGGCGCCGGGTTCCGGCTAGGGCGGCTCCTGCTGGTGGAGGAGGGGGGCAGCAACATGATCGCGCAGAGCGGCAATCGCGCGATGTTCGCGCCCCGCGGAATGGTGGCGGAGGAGGCGAATGTCACGCCCCCGCCGATCGCGCCGGAGCCGCAGCTTTACACCGCCGAGGTCACCATCGTCTTCGAAATTGGCGCAGCCATGCCGGCGCGTTGATGTGAGGCATCATTCCTCACCCCGCGCATAACCGACAATCGCCGCGCGGACGAAATCGTCGAAATTGATGCTGTCGAGCTGGGGCGGGTGCGGCGCCCAGGGCGGGCCGTCGAGCATCTGCACGGTGATGTCGGGCTTCTTGCCGCCTGAGCGGCGCCGGGTGCTCAGCGCATGTTCGGTTTCCTTCTCCACCCATTGCGAAGCCGCCGCCGACTTTGACCAACACAGGTGGAACAAATCGGCGCGGTCGATTTCGCGGCGCAGGCGCGGATGCCATTCCTCGCCGGACTTGAGCGAGGTGCGGTCCCAGAAGTGCTGCACGCCGGCCATCTGGTAGGCGGTGGCGATGGCGGAGACGGTTTCGCGGTCCTTGCTCGAATAGGACAGGAACACGCGCTTGTGACGCTTCAGGCGCACGCGGTCGCCGATGGAGGCCGGCTTTTTCGCCGGACCTGAAATCGAGCGCGTGAACGCCAGCACACCGATTTGAGCGTCGTCCACGAACACCCGCGCCAGCAAAACCGCTTGGCGCGCGCCGTCCTCGGCTTCCACCGAGAACGAAAAATCAATCGGCTCGCCCGCCCAGGTGCGCCGTTGCAGCGCACCATCACATGTGGCCCCGCGCACTTCGAGCGCAATGCCGACGCTGGCGCCGAGCGCCACTTCGCCGATGCTCATGCCTTGGGGCGCGGGCTCGGCGCGTGGATCGATTTTGCGCGCGGCCTTGATGACAGCCTGTAAATCCTTGGGTTGATGCACGGCGATGCGCACCAATTCCGGCGTGCCGCGGCGCAGCTTCTTCGGTGCGAACGCGGTGGCGTCGGCAGGGGCGCTGGCCGGCGTGCTGGCGCTGCGCGTTGCCGTGTCTGCGTCACGCTTACGGGCTGGCGCTGGCGCCATCGGCGTAGGCGGCGGCTCGGACGCGCCAACACGCCTTGGGCCTTCATCATCGGCCTCGCCGCCCCTGCTGCTTGCGGCGTCGCCGCGGCGTCGAGCTTCCAGAATGGCGTCCGCTCTGCGCCGACCTTCCTCCTGAATCTGCTGGAGCGTATCGAGCGCGCCGGGAGCACGGACGGGCGCTTGCGTCCCTTGTTCCGGGCGTTCGGCTGCTGGCGGCAGGGAAGGAGCGGGCGGGGGCGCGCCTACGGCGACGGGTTGTTCTGGTTGCGGCGCGGCGGGCGGCGCCTGTGGCTCGGGCGCCGCCAGAGTGAAATCCTCGATCGGCGCCGGGGACGGGGCGCTGCTTTCCGCTTCGGGTTCAACGCCGGCGAAGGTGTCAGCGGGCGCCTCTGGTTTCTCGGCCAAACGGCCATCAAGCTCCACCGGGGCCTCGGCGGCTTTCTCGGAGTCTTGGTTTTGCCCAGCCGCGTCTTCTTCTAGGGGCGGCCCAACGTCGTCGCTCTGTTCGGCGCGCTCGTCCGAGGCGAGGCTCTCGGCGCCGGGCTCCGTTCCGCCCAGGTCGCTTGACGCGTCCGGCTCGTTGGACTGGACCTCTTGCTGTTGCTGTTGCTGCTCGGTCGCGCCTTCAGTGGACGCCTGCTCTGGTTCGGGGCGCGGCGCCTCGCCTTGCCGCGCATCACCGACCATGGCGCGCGCGCGCGCGAGCGCGTCTTCCAGCGACATCATTGGCCACGCTTCCGGCAGGAACGCGAACGCCGCGCGTGCTTCGGGTTCCGCCAGGATCAGTTGCGCCCGCGCCAGACGCTGCGCCAGCGCTTGCAGTAAGGTGACGAAGGCTGCGTCCTGGGCCGCCGCCAGGCTCAAGACCAGACCGACATTGGCCGCTTCCGCGAGGGCCGCCACCGCAGTCTCTGGATCGTTGATCGTACTGGCGTCGATGAAATCGAGCCCAAAACCCTCCGCGACCTCGCGCGCAGCCTCTATATCGGCGCCAAATGCCGCCAAATAGCCGTTTGACATGGTATTGCATCCCCCTCGTTCCTGGTGATGTTAGGGCTTGGCCGGCTTGTGGGGAAGCCAAAGCCGCGATTGCGGGCCAGATCTCTCGGGGGAAGCTGATGCGTATTGCAGTCTTGTTTGCAGCTTTTGCGCTTGGCGCTTGTCAGACGCCGTGCCCGGCGCCCAGCCCCGATCCGGTTACCGCCACCTACAATTGCGTCGATGGCTCGGACCTGGTGGTGACGTTCACACGTGCGCCAGATGCGGCGCGTGTGGTGCAGGCCGGGTACGTGACGCTCGACCTTCCGGCGCGTTCATCGGCCTCGGGCTATCGCTATTCCGACGGCGGCGCGGAACTGCGCGGGCGGCGCTCGGAGACGATGTGGATGCGCCCGGGTGCGGCAGAGACGCTGTGCCGCGCAGCGCGCTAGCTGCGCTGGCGCTGAAGTCTGCTAAAGTGCGTGTGAGCCTGTTACCAGCGGCGTGAGGGCGCCGCGACATGAACGGAGAGTCACGATGCGAATGAAACTGCTTAGCGCCGCGCTTGCTGGCACCATGGTCTTGGCATCCTGCGAAACGACAGGTGGGGGATATGGCGGCGGGCCGCCGCGCACGCAATTGTCGCAATGCATGCGCAACGCGCTGATTGGCGCGGGTGTTGGCGCTGTGATTGGCGCAACTCAAGGACCGGGCGAAAACCGCGCCGAGAACGCCGCCATCGGCGCGGCTGTCGGCGGCGCCGCCACGTACGGCGTCTGCCGGCTGCTCAGCGCGCGCGAACAACAGCGCGTTGAAAACGGCTATTACCAAGCGCTGAATTCGAGCGCGCCGGTGAACGATTCTTGGCAATCCGATCAAGGCGCGCCGCGGTCGTTGACGGTGTCGCGTCCGACGCCCGCGCAAGGCTATGGCCCCGAATGCCGGCGTGTCAGCGCAACCATCAGCGATCCCCAAAACGGCAACCAACAATTGCCGCAAGAAACCTTCTGCCGCAATGCGGCGGGGCAATGGGTCCCGGCGTAAACGACGCGGATGCAGCATGAAACGCAAGGGCCGGTGGAAACGCCGGCCCTTTTGTTGTTGGGTTGGCTACGGCGTGCGCGTCGATTAAGAAGGCGTTCGACTTCGGACTCTCGGGGGATTGGATGCTCTTCTTTTTGCGGACGTTGGCGGTGCTCGGCGCGATCGTCGTTGTGGGCGAGCAAGGCCATGCAGCGGCGCAGCAATTGCCGGTCGACCCGTTTGGCCGTCTCCCGTTCGTCAGCTCTGTTGAACTTTCACCCGACGGGTCGCGTCTGGCGATGGCGATCAATAGCGAGGGGCTGTCGGCCGTTCGCGTCTACGATTTCGAACAGCGCTCGAACGTATATGGCGCGCGCATGGCGGAAGGCGATCAGTTGCGATCCGTTGGTTGGGCCGAGGATGGCCGGCTGTCGTTCTTGTTGAGCCACACTTACCGGCCCAGCGAGGTGCTGCCGTCGTACATCAGGTTCCGCGGCGCGCCGCGGCGTGTGGATTATTACAGCAACGGCGTCGTCGATCTTGCAACTCAGGATGTGCAGAGGCTGAGCACGAATCCTGACGAACCGTGGGCGGATCAAAATGCGCGATTGGTGGCGCCGATTGAGGGCGATCCAGGCTTTGCGCGCTTGATTGGGCGCGCGCCTGGTGTCGAGGTTACCAGCAACGCAATCTACCGGGTCAATCTCCAGAACGGACGCGTGCGCTTGGCGCTAACCAACGGAGTGAATTTCGACACAATCAATTTCGTCTTGGACGAGCGAGGGGAGCCGGTCGCGCGCACGGACACGAACCGCCAAACAAACCGTTGGCGTGTGTTTGTTTACGATGGCGAACGCCCGCGCTTGTTGCTTGAGGATGTCTCCCCGACCGGAGCTCCCATCCGCCTGGCTGGTTTGTTGGCCGATGGCAGGTTAGCGGCGATTGATGTTGATGAGGCCGGCGAATTCGAGGTGCTTTATGCGATCGATCGCGCGAGCGGTGAGCGCGAAGTGCTGTTTGCCCCGCAACACGTCGATGTCGGCGGCGCGATCGTCGATCCGTGGACCCGGCGGGTCGTTGGCGTCGGTTGGACGACGCAGGAGTACGAGCAACGCTTCTTCGACGCCGCACTCGAGGCCGCGCGCATTGCTGTGCATGAGGTATTCTCGGGCGGGGCGATCTCGCTCGTTTCCTGGTCGCGCGACCGCCGTCGCGTGATTGCCTACGGCGAGCGCGGGCTCGATGGCGGTGCGTATTATGCCTTTACGCCCGCCGACCGCGTGTTGCTGCGAATAGCCTATGTCTATCCCGAGTTGGCTGCCGCCCAACTTGGGGAGCGCCAAGCGTTGACCTATCCCGCGCGGGATGGCGTTCGCATTCCCGCCTATCTTACGCTGCCCCGCCGGGCGGAGGGCGCTTCGCCGCCGCCCTTGGTGGTCTTGGTGCACGGTGGCCCGGCTGGGCAAGACACGCTCGATTTCGATTGGTGGGCGGCGTTCCTGGCGTCGCGCGGATACGCCGTGCTGCAGCCGAATTTTCGTGGCTCCACCGGCTACGGCGTACGATGGGAGCGCGCGGGCTGGGGGCAGTGGGGCGGCTTGATGCAGACCGACGTCGAGGACGGCGTTGCCGCATTGGCGCGCCAACGCATCGTGGACGTGGGTCGCGTGTGCATCGTCGGCGCCTCATACGGGGGCTACGCCGCGCTTGCCGGTGCGACATTGACGCCAAGCGTCTATCGCTGCGCGGCCAGCGTAGCGGGCGTGTCCGACCTTAACGCAATGCTGTTGCAGGAGGCCGCCGAAACGCGTGGTGACAGCATGACCTCGGATTATTGGCGGCTTTCCATTGGAGATCGCCGCGAAGATAGCGAACACCTTCGCAGTGTGTCGCCAGTCAACCTCGCGACCCAGGCGCAGGCGCCCATTCTCCTTATCCACGGCACCGACGACACTGTGGTGCCGATCGACCAGTCGCAGCGGATGTTGCGTGCGCTGCAAGCTGCCGGCAAGGACGTGCGTTTCGTCGAATTGCGCGGCGATGATCACTGGCTCTCGGATGCGCCAACGCGCATCCAGATGCTGCGGGAATTGGAAACCTTCTTAGCCCAGCATTTGGGCGCGCCCGCGCCGGCGCAATAAGCCGCCTCGACGTACGCGCCAAGCCTCGCTATATCGCCCCGCTCAGCTCACTTCGAGGACAATCATGGCGGCTCAGCCGGCGCAGTATATTTTCGCGATGCAGGGTCTGTCGAAGACCTATCCGGGCGGCAAGAAGGTGTTCGAGAACATCTGGCTGTCGTTTTTTCCGGACGCCAAGATCGGCGTTGTCGGCGTCAACGGTTCGGGCAAGTCGACCTTGATGAAAATCATGGCCGGCCTGGACAAGGATTTCACCGGCGAAGCTATGCCGATGGCCGGCACCAAGATGGGCTATCTCGAACAGGAGCCGCATATCGATCTCGGGTTGAGCGTGCGCGAAAACGTCGAAGCCTGGTGCGCCGAAAAACAGATCGTGACGCGTTTCAACGAAGTCAGCATGAAACTCGGCGAGGATTATTCCGACGCGCTGATGGAAGAGATGACGTCGCTGCAGGAGAAGATCGACGCCTCCGAGGCGTGGGACATCGATAGCAAGATCGAAATGGCGATGGACGCGCTGCGTTGTCCTCCGGACGATGCGGATGTCACTAAGCTTTCCGGCGGCGAACGGCGCCGCGTCGCGCTGTGCCGTCTGCTGTTGTCGAAGCCAGACATGCTGCTGCTCGACGAGCCGACCAACCATTTGGACGCTGAAAGCGTCGCCTGGCTGCAGCATCACCTCGAAAATTTTCCAGGCTGCGTGATCCTGGTCACTCACGATCGCTATTTTCTGGATCAAGTCACCAAGTGGACGCTGGAACTCGATCGCGGCAAAGGCATTCCTTACGAGGGAAATTATTCAGCGTGGCTGGAAGCCAAAGCCAAGCGCTCCGAGGCCGAGCAGAGCGAAAGCGAAGGGCGCAAGAAGGCGCTGTCGCGCGAACTGGAATGGGTGCGCCAATCTCCGAAAGCCCGGCAAGCCAAGTCGAAAGCGCGCATGTTGCGCTATGAGGAAATGGCGGCCGAGGCCGAGCGCGAGAAGCAGACCTTCGCCACCATTCAGATTCCGCCAGGCCCGCGGCTGGGGCAGAACGTCATCGCTTTTGACGGTTTGAAGAAGGCGTTTGGCGATAAATTGCTGATCGATGGGCTCAGCTTCAAGCTGCCGCCGGGCGGCATTGTCGGCATTATCGGCCCCAACGGCGCCGGCAAATCGACCTTGTTCAAGATGATCACTGGCGAGCAGAAGCCCGATGAGGGTTCGATTTCGATTGGCGAGAGCGTGAAGCTCGGCTTTGTCGATCAATCGCGCGATAGCCTCAATGACAAGAAGAACGTCTGGGAGGAAATCTCCGGCGGGCTGGATATTATTACAGTAGGCAACCGCGAAATCCCTTCGCGCGCCTACGTGTCGAGCTTCAATTTCAAGGGCGCTGATCAGCAGAAAAAATTGGGCCAGCTCTCCGGCGGCGAACGCAACCGCGTGCACCTGGCGAAAACGCTGCTCACCGGCGCCAATGTGTTGCTGCTCGACGAGCCGACCAACGATCTTGACGTCGAAACCCTGCAATCGCTGGAAGCCGCTTTGGAGGATTTCGCCGGCTGCGCCGTGGTGATCAGCCACGATCGCTGGTTCCTGAACCGGCTCGCGACGCATATTTTGGCGTTCGAAGGAGACTCGCACGTCGAATGGTTCGAGGGCGATTTCGATAGCTACGAAGCGGATAAAATGCGCCGGCTGGGCGTGAGCGAGATCATCCCGAGTAGGATCAAGTTTCAGAAATTTGGGCGGTAGGCTTTGCGGGCGCCCTCTCCCTCCTGTGGAGGGAGAGGGTAGGAGGCGCCGCGATTGCGACGCTCGGGATCCAGCTTCAGCTGCGCCAGCGCCGCTGTGCCTCCTCAATCGTGAACACCACGCGTAGATTGACTGGCGTGCCGACAGCGTCGCTGCCATCGCCAAGCGTCGGCGCGTGGCGGAGCGTGCGCGCCACGCGCAGCGCCGCCGCGCCGAAACCGCCCGCTGTTTCTGAGGCGCGCACGCAATCCAGCGCGCCCCCGTCCCGCACCGTGCAATGCAACGATGCCTCGCCTTCTCGGCCGCGTTCCAGCGCGCGTGCAGGATAGAGCGCCGACAGACGCCGCGCGCTCGGCCTGCGGACCCAGGTCGGGCGCCGTGGCGCGGTCACGACGATTTCGTCGCTGTCTTGCGTCGTCGCGCTTGCGGGCGTGATGCCGATGGTTTCTTCCGGCACGGTCGCCGCGGCGCGCGCGGGGGTGCGCGGTGCTGGCGTGGGCGCACGCGTTTCAACCGAAGCCGGCAAGGGCGCGCTCGCATCTCGCGCAGCGCTTTGCGTCAGCGCATCTTGGTTCGGTTCAAGCGGGCGGGCGCGGAGCGGCTCTGCCTCATAGGGGTCGCTGTATGCCACCTGCGTGCTGTCCTGGACTGGACCGAAGTATTGCCAGGCGAGATAGCCGCCCCCCAGCACTACGATTGCCGCCGCCCCACCGAGCAGCCATTTGGCTTTGCCGCCGCGTGTTTGGGGGTCATGGTTCGGTTCTTCGCTCACGATGATCTCCTTGAACTTGCCTGGAGGGGCCAACCCCGGAAACGCTCATGACCGCGACGCGTTTCCATTGTCCGTGACCGAGGTCACTGCGCGGTCGAGTTGGAGCGCCGCCACGTCGGCGGCCGTGATCAGCCACGATCGCTGGTTCCTGAACCGGCTGGCGACGCATATTCTCGCGTTCGAAGGAGACTCGCACGTCGAATGGTTCGAGGGCGATTTCGATAGCTACGAAGGTGATAAAATGCGCCGCCTGGGCGTGACGAGATTATTCCGAGTAGGATCAAGTTTCAGAAGTTTGGGCGATAGGGGGTCGTTCGCATTGACCAGCGGAACCGCGTGCATGTCGGCTTATGATACAATGCGTGCGAGACGCGAACTGAGGCCTGCGCCTGTCAGTTTTGCAAAGCGCTTTTTGAAGCGGTCGTCGGCATTGCCAACCGCATCATCTGATGCAATATTCCGTGCCTTATGCGCACCACGCTCGCTCTTGACGATGATCTCCTCGCTGAAGCTGAAGCGCTCACAGGGCTCAGCGAAAAAACCGCGCTCGTGCGCGAGGCGCTCAAGGCGCTGATCGAGCGTGAGAGCGCCCGCCGGCTCGCGCGCCTCGGCGGCAGCGATCCGAAAGCCAAGGCGCCGCCGCGCCGGCGGCCGAACTGAGGCATGATCCTGGTCGATACCTCGATCTGGATCGATCATTTCCGCGCCGCCGATCCGCAACTGGTGGCGTTGCTCAACCAGAACGCCGTGCTCGTCCATTCCTGTGTCATCGGCGAAATCGCGCTCGGCAGCGTGAAGCGGCGTGCGCAAGTATTGCGTGACTTGCGGAATCTCCCTGCCGCGCTGGTGGCGACCCATGACGAGGTCATGGTGTTCAGCGAACGACATGCGCTGGCGAACACCGGCGTCGGCTACGTGGACGCCTGCTTGCTCGCTTCGACCGCGCTCACGCCCAGCGCCGAATTATGGAGCCGCGACAAGAATTTGCGCGCCGCCGCCACGCGCTGCGCCCTCGCGCCGCGCGTGGCGCTGACTTGATATCGGCGCGGAGCCCGGAGGCGCTGCGCCTATGATCCTGCTGCGCCGATAATTGCTCTCGCAACTCTTCATTAACCACAAATCACTGACCCTGCGCACCCGTGATCATACGGCGCGAACGGGAGGCGCGGGGCATGCGTAAGTATAAGCCGTTGCAGGCTCATCTTGAGCGGCGCGCGGGCCGCGCCGAGATGCTCACGTTCGAGGATATCGAGGCGATTATCGGCAAGGCGCTGCCGCCAAGCGCGCAGGCGCATCGCGCCTTCTGGGCCAACGACAACGAAGGCTATCACAGCCACGCCCGTTCCTGGATGGGGGCGGGTTACCGTGTCGCTTATGTCGATCGGGAGCAAAAAGTGGTGCGTTTCGAGCGCACGCGCTGAGTTTTCGACCTACAGACACGCTTGCGGAACGCAGCTCTGGCGGCGACAATGCCATGGATGGAGATCATCATGCGCGTTGTTTTGACCGCGTTCGTTGCTCTGCTGGTCGCCGCTTGCGTTGAGGCAAAGCCCAGCGGTGAACTTGCCGGCGGCGCGGAGGGCTACACGCTCGAAATTCGCGCCAGCGAAGCCGAACAGGTTTATCTGATCACTGCGCCCGATGGCGAAACGGTGGCCGGGCGCGCGGTCGATGGTGTGTCCACCCTTATGGACAGCGCCGCCATCCAGGCCCTCGCCGCGGTCCCTGCAATCAGCGAAGATCAGCGCCAGGAAGTGGTGGCGCTGCGTTTGCCAGGGCTCAACCTTTCCGTCAGCGGTGATCCGAGCGGCAAGGGCGAGCAGGGCGGACGCGTGTCCATCGAAATTGGCGGGCATAGCGTCGAAGTGAACGCCGACGAAGGCGGGTCTGGGGAAGCCGATGATCGCGCGCATGTGCTGATCCGCGGCGTGCCGGAATCGGAAGTGCGCGAATTCATCGCCAAGGCCGACCAGCTTTCCCCCGCTGTGCAGGCGCAGATGCTGGCGGAACTCGGCCTGCAGTAAAACGCAGTGCACGCTGTTGTCGGCGCAGACAGGGATGAGTACAGCCATTTCGGGGCGTTCCTTGGAGGCTATGCAATGGGTATTCTCGACAACGTGATCGGTGCGCTCACCGGCGGCGGGGAAGGTGGCGGAAACGCCGCGCTTGCGTCGGCGGTTACCCAATTGCTTGGCCAAGAGTCTGGCGGCCTGGGCGGCTTGGTGCAGAAATTTCAGCAAGCTGGCATGGGCGACATGATCCAGTCATGGATATCAACCGGGCCCAACCCCGCCATCAACGCCGACCAATTGAAGGCGGCGCTCGGCTCGGACATGGTCCAACAGCTCGCGCAGCGGGCGGGCCTTGATCAAAACGCACTGCTCGGCGGATTGGCGCAGCATTTGCCAAGTCTCATCGATGGGCTCACGCCCGACGGCGCCGCGCCGGACACCAACGCGATCCAAGGTGCGCTTGGCGGTCTGCTGGGCCAGATGTTCGGCCCCCGTCAATAGCGCTCACTTAACTTGCGCCCCTGCATGCGATTGCGCTCTTCTGGCCCACACTGAGTCGAGGGACTTCATGCGTCAGAATCTGCGCGCCATCGGCGTAGCCATCACCATGCTTGCGTTCGCCGCTGGCCCATCGGTCGCCGAGGAGGGCATGTGGACGTTCGACAATTTTCCCGCCGCGCGCATGTCGGCGGAAATGGGCTGGGCGCCTGACGAAGCATGGCTGTCGCGCATTATGGCAGGCACGGCGCGCTTGCCGGGATGCTCCGCCTCGAATGCGAGCGCCGAGGGCCTCGTGCTCACCAACCACCATTGCGTCATTGCTTGCGTGCAAGCGTTGTCGAGCACGCAGGCGAACTACATCGAAGCGGGTTTCATGGCGCGCGCGCGCACCGAGGAGCGCCGCTGCCCGAACGTGAGCGTCAGCGTATTGATCGGCGTTAGCGATGTAACGGCGCGGATCGACACCGCCACGACGGGGGTTGCGCCAGACGCTTTCGTGCGCGCACGCAACGGCGAAATGGCGCGCATTGAGGGCGCGTGTTCGTCGGGCGATATCCGCTGTGAAGTCGTGACGCTCTATCAGGGTGGGCGTTACGCGCTCTACCGCTATCGCCGCTACGATGACGTGCGCCTCGTGTTCGCGCCCGAGCATGGCATGGCGGCCTTCGGCGGCGACGCCGACAATTTCCAATTTCCGCGCTATTGCATCGATTTCGCATTCTTGCGTCTCTACAGTTCGGGCGCGCCGGCCTTGACGCCCGCTTATCTCTCCATGCGCTTCACACCGCTTGCGGAGGGCGACATCGTGCTCACCGCCGGCAATCCAGGAACCACATCGCGGCTCAGGACCGCCGCCGAGCTGGCGTTCGAGCGCGATGTGAATTTGCCGTGGCGGCTCTCGATGCTCGCGGAACAGCGCGACCGCTTGCTCGCGTTCTCGCAAGCGGGGCCCGACCAGGGCCGCATTGCTGCAGGCGCGCTCCAGAGCGTCGGCAATTCGCTCAAGGCGCTCGCGGGGCGCCGCCAAGCCTTGGCTGACGCATCCGGTTTCGCGCGCATCACCGCGCGGGAGGCCGACTTGCAGGTCCGCGTGCGCCGCAATTTGGCGTCGCGGCGCGAAGTTGGCGATGCGTGGGGCGAGATCGCCCGCGCGCAGAGCATCTATCGCGGCTTCCATCTGGCGCACCAATTGCTGGAAGCGCGCGCGGGCGAGCGGTCCGAGCTGTTTGGCTGGGCGCGCGATATCGTGCGCGGCGGCGCTGAACGCGCCAAGCTAGACGCCGAGCGCATTCCGCGTTTTACCGAGGCGCGCCTGGCGAGCGTCGTGCAGGGCCTTCGCGCGGATCGTCCAATCGCGCCCCCATTTGAGGAATTGCACCTCGGCTTTTGGCTCTCCCAAGTGCGCGAGCAATTGACGGACAATGCAGTGGCGCGGCGGGTTCTTGGCGGCGAGACCCCGGAAGTTTTGGCGGCGCGGCTCTCGCTGTCGCGGCTCGCCGACCCAGCGTACCGCATGCACTTGTGGGAAGGCGGCGCCGCCGCCGTGGCGGCATCCGACGATCCGCTGATCGTATTCGTCCGCGCCTGGGACGCCGACGCGCGTGCGCTGCGGGCGCGTTTCATCGCGGAGGTCGAGGGGCCGGTGGCGCGCGCCCAGGAACGCATCGCGCGCGCGCGTTTCCGCGCCTTTGGCGAGGGCCAATACCCTGACGCAACCTTCAGTCCGCGGGTGTCGTATGGTCGTGTCGAGGGATGGACAGAAGCGAGCGGCGCCGTCGGCGCGTTCACGCGTTTGGGCGGGCTTTATGGGCGCGCCACGGGCGCGGCGCCGTTTGCGCTGAGCCAACGCTGGATCGAGGCGCGTGCGCGGCTTGATCCCGAGACGATCTTCAACGTCTCCAGCAGCAATGACATCATCAGCGGGAATTCGGGCTCGCCGCTGCTCGACCGCGAAGGTCGCATTGTCGGCGTGGCGTTCGATGGAAACATTCACTCGCTTGGCGGGGAGTATTTCTACGATGGGGCCTTGAACCGCAATGTCACGGTCGCCGCGTCCTTGATTCGCGAAGCGCTGGCGCAAGTGTATGGCATGGATGCGTTGCTGGCGGAATTGGAGAGGGAGTGAATGCGCGTCACCCGCCGCCGCCCATCTTGCGCACCAGTTTCCATTCGTCCGCGTTCACCGGCTGCACGCTGAGGCGAGAATTCTTCACCAGCACCATTTCGGCAAGCTTTGGGCTTGCCTTGATGGCGGCAAGCGTCACCGCTGTTTTCAGCGGCGCCAGTGCTTTCAAATCCACGCAGACGAATGCGCCGGTCCCGTCGGTGGGGTCGGCGTAAGCTTCGCGCACGATTTCACTTATGCCGACCACTTCTTTGGCGCCGCCGGAATGATAGAAGAACGCGTGGTCGCCTTTTTTCATTGCTTTCAGATGCGCCTTGGCCTGGTGATTGCGCACGCCTGTCCAAGCATCGACGCCTTTTTTGACGTGCGCGTCCCAGGACCAGGTTTCCGGTTCGCTCTTGACCAGCCAATACGCCATGATTGCCTCATGCGGGCGGTACTTCGCCCAGCGCTTCTATGGTGATGCGAATTTCGTCGCCGATCAGGTTCGGCGCAGTGGCGATGCCGAAGGCGGCGCGCGAGACGCTGGCCGTCGCTGAAAAGCCAGCGCCGGTACGCTGATTGTTGGGCAAGGTGCCGATTCGGTTCAAGGTGACATGCAGCGTCACCGGCTGAGTTACGCCGTGAATGGTCATGTCGCCGGTTACGTCGGCTGTGTTCTCGCCGGTGCGACGCACGGCGGTTGAGTTGAAAGTCATCGTCGGGAATGCTGCCGCATTTAGCCAGCGCTCGCCGCGCAGGTGCTCGTCGCGCAACGCCAGGCCGGCGGAGACGCTGGCGGTCTGGATTGTGGCGTTCACTCTGCTGCGTTCCGGATTGACCTGGTCGAGCGCGACTTCGCCAGCGATGGCGTCGAACTGGCCGAGCACGTGATTGAAGCCGAAGCGTTCGATCGAGAACGATACCTGGGTGTGGGCGGCGTCAAGCACGAAACGTTGCGCCGTCTGCGCCGAGGCGATTGGCGCCGCGATTGTAAAAAAGGCGAGGGCGAGGGCTATGGTGCGCATGCATTTGACTCCTGCTCGGTCCGCAAACCTGGGCGGCGGCCTCCTGTTTTGCAAGCCCGAAGCGACCGGCGGCGGAGTCAAGCGCTTGATCTTGGGCGCGTGCTCGGCCACGTTCGGCGCACGATGAATGCAGCGCTTGAAGCAGAGGGCCTGGTCAAGCGCTATGGCGCGCGCACCGCGGTCCAGGATCTCAGTTTCGAGGTTCCGCGAGGGGCGATTTATGGCGTGCTCGGGCCCAACGGCGCAGGCAAGTCCTCGACGCTGCGCATGCTGGTGGGGGTTTTGAAGCCGAGCGCCGGGCGCATCGCCATCCTGGGCGGGCCGATCACACGCGCGAGCTTGAAGCGCGTCGGTTATCTTCCGGAGGAGCGCGGGCTCTATCGCTCCATGAGCGCGCGCGGCGCAATCGCCTATCTTGCTCGGCTCAAGGGCATGCCCGCTAGTATCGCCTTTAAGCGCGCCGATGCGCTTTTGGACTCGCATGGGCTCGGTGCGGTTCGGCGCAAGAAAATCAAGACGCTGTCGAAGGGCATGGCGCAGAAGGTTCAAGTGCTTGCCGCCATCGCCCACGAGCCCGACCTGATCATCTTCGACGAACCCTTTTCTGGTCTCGATCCGGTGAACCAGCGTGTGCTGGAAGACACCATCCGCGCGCAAGCAACGGCGGGTCGCACGATCCTATTTTCAACCCATGTCATGGAACACGCCGAGCGCCTTTGCGACCGCATCTTGTTGATCGCGCAAGGGCGCAAGGCGTTCGAGGGCAGTGTGGCGCAAGCGCTTGCTTTGGCGCCCAGTGCTGCGGTGCTGGAGACCGAAGGCGATTTTGACCTTGCTGCAGCGCTGGCGTCGCGCGGATTCAACATCACGCCTGAAGGCGCCGAGCATGGCAATCGGCGCTGGCGGGTGCGCTTGGAAAATGGCTTGGGCTCAAGGCAATTGTTGTCGGCGTGCGTTGAATTGGGCGCGCCGCTGTCGTTGTTCGAGCCCGCGCGCGCGAGTTTGCATGAAGCGTTCGTCGCGTTGGTCGGCGACAAGATCGCCGTGGGCGGAGAGAGCTGATGCACCCGGTTCTGCTCGTCGCGCGGCGTGATTATTTTGCTTATGTGGGCGCTTGGGGTTTTTGGGTCTCGCTGGTGACCGCGCCCTTGCTGCTGGCCGCCTTGATGTTTGCGCCGGTGCTGCTGGCGCGCGCCGAACCGCCGCGTGTGCTGGCCGTGGTGGCGGACCGCGCCGAGGACGCGGCCAGCGTCACCGAAGCCTTCAGCGCACGGGCGCTGGCGGATGCGCGCGGCGAAATCGAGGCTTATCTCGATACAACCGCGCCCGCCGCCGTCGCCGCAGCGCTCGCCGCGTTCGATGCGGCGCCCGACCGCGCCGCCGCCATCGCCGCCGCGCGCGCCGCCGTTGCCGCCAGCGCGCCCCACGCGCTGCGCGCGTTCCCGCAGCCCTCGCCGCGTTACTTCATCGCCGCCGCGCCCGCGCCGGACATTAACGGTCTTAAGCCTTATCTCGGCGGTGCGCGCACGCTGCCGGACGGGAGCGCGCTGTTCGGCGCTCTCTATATTCGCCGCGGGTCCGCGGCGCCTTTGATCGAGTATTGGAGCGTCAATCTTCAACACGACGAGCCCTCCGAGATCGCGCGGCGCGCCATGCGGCTGGAAATGCAGCGCGAGGCTTTGGCGGCCCAGGGGCTCGATCCCGCCGAGGCCGATCGGCTCGCGGAGTTCAGCCCCGCAATCGTGCAATTTGACCCGCGTCCGAGCGCGGGGGAGGGGCAAGTCACGCTGCGCCAGCGCGCGCCATTCTTCGCGGCGATTGCGCTCGCGTTCGTGTTGTGGAGCGTGGTGTTTTCGGTCGCTAACATGTTGTTGTCGGGCGTGATCGAAGAGAAGTCGAACAAGATTCTGGACACCTTGTTGACCAGCGTGACGCCGCTTGAGCTTTTGTTCGGCAAGTTGTTGGGCGTGGCGGCGGTGAGCGCGACCTTGTTCTTGTTTTGGGGGGCGTTGGGCGGGGGTTTGCTCTCGATGGCGGCCTCCCAAATGGGCGAGTCCATGTTGGGGCAGGTAGCGAGCGCCTTCATCGATCCGCGCCTGATCGCGGCGTTCGGAATCGGCTTTGTCGCAGGGTACCTCATGTACGGCGCGATATTTCTGGCGCTGGGATCGCTGTGTGAATCGATCCAGGAGGCGCAGACCCTGCTGGGTCCAGTGGCGCTGGTGCTGGCGATGCCGATGTTGCTGATCGGCCCGGCTATGGACAATCCCAATGCGCCGATCATTGAGGCGGCGTCCTGGATCCCGCTGTTCACGCCGTTCTTGATGCTGGTGCGCGCGCCCGCTGGTCTAGCGTGGACGGAAATTGCGGGCATGGGCGCGATGATGCTGGTGACGGTGGTGATTCTGTTGTTGCTGGCTGCGCGCGTATTCCAGGCCGGCATCGTCAACCAGCTCAGCATGTCGAGCTTGTTTGGGCGCCGCGCGCGCAAGGGCTGAGGCCGCGCGCGTTTGCAACGCCGCGGGCTCGCTTTGGTTTTCTTCGCCTCCGAAGTGGAGGGAGGGGACGCGGGGCGTCCGCGTCGGTGGAAGAGTGGAGAAGATAGACGCTTGCGCGCCCGCGTCCCCGCGATGTTTTTTCGTCAGCCGCGTGAGTGTGGATGGTGTTTCACTCCGGATCATGCGGCCAGCGACGAGCGGGGCGGTCCAACACCGCGCCCCGGGCCCAGCGGTTTCAGTCCCCGCTGGCATTCGCACTCCCTTCCCCTCCCCTCAAAGGGGAGGGGGTGAAGCGCTTCTCGTTCATCGCGTCCCGTTTCGCCTCTGGGCTGGATCCAAACGCCCCTCCGTGAAACGGAACGGACGCAGTGTACGCGCGGTGTGAAGCCGGTCGGATAGAATCGCTGGGTTTTGTTGGTGTGTATGGGATTTGTGGCCGTGCGTTGGAGGATAAGCGGACGCCGATCCCTCGCGATGGTGGTTTATTTCATCTCGCGATCAATCAGCACCGCCAGAAACAGCGCCGGTCCCCCGTGCGCGGTCCAGGCGTGGCTCACGCCGCGCTGGATCACGACTTGGCCGGGCTTTAGCCGGGTCTCGCTGTCGTCGAGCACCAGCGAGGCTTCACCTGAGATCAGGCAAATCACATCGAGTGTATCGGTTTGGTGCATGGCGGGGTGACGCGCTTGATCGCGCAGATGATCTTCCGCGCCGAACTCAGCGAAGCGCTCGCGCGCGGCGGCGTTGACGGCTTCGCGCGGAACGCCTTGCGGCGGCGGTTCGATCACGAACCAGCGCACTTTGACATGGGCCTTGGCGGGCGAGAGTATGGGTGTGGTTTCGCCGCGATCGCGGCCATCCCTCGCGCTGAGCGCATCACCGAGCGCTTCGTGCCAAATTTCATAGAGTCCGCCTAAGCCCGGCGCTCCGATTTCGCCAGCCGGCGGAGCGTCGATCACAACCAGTGAGCGGCCGTCGTCGCCATCACCAGTGATCACGCGGCGCATGGCCTCGGCGAAAGTGGGATGGCTCATTTCAGTTCGCCAAGCGGGTTTGGTGGGGGCTGTCGAGCGCGAACAGGGGCACGGCGATGTCGAAGCTTTCGCCGTTGGCGACGCGCAGCATGGAATAGGCGCCCATCATTATGCCCGAGGGCGCCCCAAGCGGCGCGGCGCTAGTGTAGCGAAAACTCTGCCCAGGGCCGATCAGCGGTTGTTGGCCGATGACGCCCGCCCCGCGCACCTCCTGGGTCAGGCCGTTTTCATCGGTGATGCGCCAAAAGCGGGAGACCAGCTGCGCCGCGTCCAGGCCGCGGTTTTCGATTTCGATGGTGTAACCCCAGACGTAGCGACCCTCATCGGGCGCTGATTCCTCGGCCAAGAATTGGGGTTCGACCCTGACCACGAATCCGGCGGTTTCTTGCTCGTACATGTGGGGAGTGTAGCGGGGCTTTCCGTGCTGGACAAAGCCCGCGATGCAAGCCAGAGGTCCCGGGGTGACACTTCAGCATGGGGTTTTGTCCGATCGCGAACTGAAACGCGCCATTCAGCAGGGCTGGATCGGCGCTGACGCGCCTTTCCTGGACGATCAGATCCAGCCGGCCAGTCTCGATCTGCGTTTGGGCGAAACCGCCTACCGGTTGCGGGCAAGCTTCCTGCCCGGGGCAGGCGCGCGTGTGCGCGACCGCCTGGACGATGAATTGGTCATGCATACGATCGATTTGACGGGCGGGGCGGTGTTGGAAACGGGCTGCGTCTATCTTGTGCAGGTGCTGGAGGAATTCTCGCTGCCGCCGCACATTCATGGCGCGGCCAATCCGAAAAGCTCCACCGGACGCATCGATGTGTTCACGCGGCTGATCGTTGATGGCGCGCAATCGTTCGATCATATTCCGATGGGCTATCATGGGCCCTTGTGGGCGGAAATTTCGCCGTGCACGTTCTCGGTGTTGGTGCGTACCGGAACCCGCCTCAGCCAAGCACGCTTGCGCCGAGGCCCGCCCCATCCCAAGCGCGACATTGATTTCACCATGGACCTTGCGCTCGACGGTCCGGTTGGCTTCCGCGCCAAGCGCCATTCCGGCGTCATCGATGTTGATAAGGTGGGCCGCTGCGATCCGCGCGATTTCTGGGAGCCGATGGAAGCGCGCCGCGGGCGCGTCGTGCTCGAACCGGGGCAATTCTATATTTTTGTGTCCAAGGAAAACGTGGTGATCCCCGCCGATGAGGCCGCCGAGATGGCGCCGATCCGGCCTGAACTGGGGGAGTTCCGCGCACACTATGCGGGCTTCTTCGATCCAGGTTTCGGCGTGGCGCCACACGAGGGCCGCGCGGTGCTGGAAGTGCGCTCGCGCGACGTGCCGTTTTTCGTCGAGGACGGCCAGCCAGTGGGCAAATTGGTGTTCGAGCCGATGTCGGGGCCGGTCGAGCGGCTCTACGGTGAAGCAGGCTCAAATTACCAAGGCCAAGGCTTGAAGCTCTCCAAGCATTTTGCGCCATGGCGCTGAGCGCGGTGTAGAAGATACAAGTGGCTAGCCTGACAGAAGAGAACGGGACGATGTCATGAGAATTACAATCGCGGCGGCGCTTGCGGCGGTTTTTCTGGTTGCTGCGTGCGCATCGGAACAGACAGGCGACCCCGCGCCAGGTCCAGCGTTGTTTGTGGCGCGCGACGCGAATTCGACGCTTTATCTGTACGGCACCATCCATCTGCGGCGCGCTGGCGATCCATGGGGCAGCTCGGCGGTGGACGCAGCGCTTGGCGCGAGCGAAGAAATCTGGACCGAACTGGAGATGACGCCGGAGAACGACGCGCGCGTGCAGCAGCTCGCGCTTCAGATGGGCAGGGCGCCGGCGGGGCGCGGCCTTTCCACGTGGCTGTCGCCAGGGGAGGCCCAGCGCCTGGGGCAAACAGCGCAGCGTCTTGGCCTGCAGCCCCAAGCGTTGGAGCCGATGCAGCCTTGGCTCGCGGGGCTGACGTTGACGATGTTGCCGATGGTGCAAGCGGGGTATGATCCCAATGCCGGCGTCGATCGCGCCATTGATGCTTTCGGCGACGCGCATGGCAAACGCATGCGCGCGTTCGAGACACCCGAACAGCAACTCGGTTTCTTCGCGGAGCTTTCGCCGGACGTGCAGCGGCAGATGTTGCTGGAGGCGATCGACGAAGCGGAAAAGGGGCCCGCCGCGCTTGATGAACTCAGCGCCGCCTGGGAGCGCGGTGAGATCGGCACGCTCGAACGCTTGTTGAATGAGGATATGCGCACCGAATATCCCGAAGTTTACGCCGCGCTTATTTCGCGGCGCAATGCGGCGTGGATCGGCATGTTGACCCATGAACTGCAAGGTTCAGGTGTGGATTTCGTGGCCGTTGGCGCTGCCCACCTCGTTGGCGATGAGGGCCTCGTGGCGCAATTGCGCGCGCGCGGCATTCGCGTCGAGCGGGTGGGGGCGCGTTAGCGTCTTCTAGGCCGCCATTTGCTCGGTGATGTCCTGCCACGCCAGCTTGTCTCGAATGAGCTTGGAGGCCGGCGATTTGCTGACGCGGGAAACCGGCACCTCAAGGTGAGCGGCCACTGCCTTGAGAGTGATAACGGTTCCGCTTTCGGTGAGCGCGCGCATGGCTTCGGTGATCTGATCTTCGGTCAGGGCGGGCACGCGCGCGGCGGCGGCATATTGGCCAGCGGAGTCGCGCTCCTTGGCGCTGCGCGGGGCCTGGCGGCCGAGCGCCTTGGCGAACTTCTTCGCGCGCCGCGATGAGGCGACGGTCAGTTCCGGCCCCGGAACCTTGACGCCAAACATGGTCAGCCCAAACACGGAGAAGAACGCGAACGCCGCCGCGACGCCGTAGGGCGCCCAGTTTGGATAAGGCGGGCGCGCCGCGACGCTCAGCGGCAATTGATCGAGGCGCGTACGCAGAGCGCCGATTTGGCGCCTGTCGGCGGCGGTGACGAGCTCAAAATTCGCGCGCCATTGCTCCATGCGGCCTTGGTAGGTGAGGCCCGGATTGGTCGCCGCCACCGCATCAACACGCAACTGCAACGACGCGATCTGCTGTTCCAGCTCGCGCCGCGTCGTATCGAGCGATTCTTGGCCAGCGCGGCGCTCGGTTTCGGCTTGCGTGTAAAACGGTTGGGCGATGTGGTTGAGGCCGCGGTGTCCGCCTTCGACGTTCATCAGCACCGCCAGCACTAGCCCAACCAGCGCAAGCAGGAAGCGGCCGTAATCTTGGGCCTTCTGGTAGGCGACGAGGTGCTCCCACGCCACGAACGCCATGAGTTCGAGGCTGACGGCGACAACGCTGACGGCGATGCCGCCGACGCCGGGCAAGGTGTTGATCCAGCCGATGCCGTTCAGGCTGGCGACCACGAGCATGAACAACACCACGGCGGCGACGCCGATCTTGGTGGTCCAGTGCATCTTTGTTGTTGCTGTGCCCGCAATGGGCGCGCTGTTCGCAATACTCATGCTTCGCGTTTGCCAAGCTTCGCCCTAATGAGCCGTTAAATCAATGCGTCGGCGGTGATATTGGGCTGATCGCGCGGCAGCTGCGCAATCTCGTTGCGCGCGGCGCGCGTGAAACAAATAAACCCGGCTTGGGGTCGCGTCCTTCCAAAAAATCCAGCGCGCGCTTGCGCTGAACTTGCGCTAAGGAAGCGTGTGGGGAAGGGTTGGACACATTTGGACCGCTTCCTTGCCGGAAAATCGCCCCGGTGGGCCGGTCCGGATATGGCTTGTAAGAAGGGATTTGCATGAAACTGAGCAAAGCGGCGGTTTTGGTCGGCGCGGCGGCGGCGTTGGGGGCCTGTGCGTCCGGCGGCGGCTCCGACCAGCGCAATGAGCCCATCCGCGCGATCATGTCCGCCGACGTGCTGATGCTGGTGAGCTTCGACGCCGATGGTGATTTGAGCGTGAGCGCCGCGGAGATCGAGGCTGGCTTGGCCCGCGAATATGCGCGCGCCGACGCGAACCGCGACACGCAGTTGCAGCCGATCGAATTTCAGAACTGGTCGAACCTCGTCCTAGGCGGCAATCAGCTCGGCCCTTACCGGCTCGATTTTGATCGCAATGTCGATAACGTCATCACCCGCGCGGAGTTCGATACGGAAATCCGCGCGCGCGTGGGTGACTATGATGTAGACGAAAGCGGCGCCTTGGCGCGCAGTGAATTTATCCGTCTGGTTGGCCAGGCGCGCCCGCCGACGGAGCGTCGCTTGCAGCCGGCGCCGACGATAGCGCCGCGCGGTTGAGCGTCCTATTCGTGATCCCAAGCAAGGAGCTTTGACATGCGAAAAATTTTACTCATCGCCGTCGGTATCGCGGTGTTGGCTGGCGCTGGCGCGGCTGTGGCGCTGGAGCGTGGCCCGCACGGGCCGGAGCGCTTGTTCGGCGCCGACGCCAACAATGACGGTACGCTTACCCGGCAAGAATTCGACGCCGGCCGCGCCGCGATGTTCGCGCGCCTGGACGCCAACAGCGACGGAGAACTCGCCGGCGATGAGCATCGCCAGCGTCATTGGGGCGGCCATCGCGGCATGCGCCACATGGGGGCCGGGGCCGACGCCAACAATGACGGCGAGATCACGCGCGATGAATTCCTCGCCCGCCCGCTGGAAATGTTCGCCCGACTGGACGCCGACCACAACGGGACCATCTCGGCGGCGGAGCGTTCAGCGATGCACCAGCGTGGGGCCGGGCGTCACGATGGCGAGCGGCGCCATGTATCAAGCGCCGAGTTCGCGGCGCGCGGCGCCTCCATGTTTGAGCGCCTCGATGGCGATGGTGACGGCCGTGTGACACGCGAGGAAGCAGAGGCTACGCACCGGATTCGCCACACGCGCGAGTAGTTTCCTCGAAACCCTTGCGTTTTGATGTCGCTGGCGCCGAAGGGGGCTTGCCGTGAGCGCTTGCGCGGCCATCTGTGGGGCGTGGCTTGGCTCCTTCCGCGGCGGGAAGGGCCATTGGTCTCATTGGTGCCCTCTCGGCGTGGGGTTGATGACGTCATTGTTTAACTTGCCGTTGATAGTGTCGCCGTTGAATGCGCAGTGAGGCGCTTCGGCGAGGGTGAGGAAGAAGTTCTCATGCGCAGGTTGATTGTATCCCTGGCGGCCTTGATGGCCGCAGGCCCGGCCTCGGGGGAGACGTTGGCTGAAGCGATGACGGCCGCCGTGGACTCAAACCCCACGCTTGCGGCCCAGCGCCAGCGCCTGAACGCCACCCGCGAAGCGTTGCCGCAAGCCTGGGCCGAGGCCTTGCCGCAAGTTTCTGTCTCCGGATTGGCGCAAGCCAGTGATCGCGATAGCGACAATCCGCTGCTGGAAGGGGATCGTACCGAGACATGGACGGCCTCGGCCAATGCCTCGCAATTGCTGTTTGGTTCGGGGCGCGTGCTTTCCTCCACCCGCGCCGCACGCGCGCAGATTCGCGGCGCGGTCGCAGATTATGATTTCACCGTGCAGACGCTGCTGCTGGACGTGACTCGCGCCTATGCCGATGTGCGCCAAGCGTACGCCGTGGTCGCCGCGCGCGAAACGACTGTGTCCAACCTCTCGCGCCTGTTCGAGTATGCGCAAGCGCAGTTCGATGCCGGTGTCGTCACCCGCACCGATGTGGCGCAGAGCCAGGCGCGGCTGGCGCAAGCGCGGACGCAATTGGTGCAGGCCCAAGGCGCCATGGCGGCGGCGACGCAAGCCTACCAGCGCTTGGTTGGGCGCCCGCCTTCGGCGTTGGAGACCCCGCCCATGGCCGAAGGCCTGCCGATGGATCTAACAATCGCCCTTGATGACGCTGGTCGTAATTCCCCGGTACTGCGCGGCGCGGTGGCCGACACCCAGCTCGCGGACGCCAACGTCGATGTCGCGGCGTCGTCGGGGCGCCTACGGGTGACGGCGGAGGCGGGCTTGGCGCAGGGCGCCGATTTCAACGACGACGTATCTGAATCCAGCACCGACACGGTCGGCGTGCGGGTGACGGTGCCGTTGCTGCAAGGCGGCGCCATTCGCTCACGCACCCGCCAGCAGCGGGCGCTGCGTTCGGCGTCCAATCTCGACCTCGCCGCCGCCCAACGCAGCGTGCAAGAAAGCGTCACCAATGCGTGGACGGGCTTGGCTTCCGCGCGCGCATCGGTGGATTCTGCGCGCGAACAAGTCCAGGCGTCCGAGCTGGCCTATGAAGGCGTGCGGCTGGAGCAAGAAACCGGTTTGCGCTCAACCGTCGAAGTGCTCGATCAGGAACAGGATTTGCTGACCGCGCGCCTCGCGCTCGCGCAAGCTGAACGCGATCTCATTGTCGCCGAGCGGCAGATGTTGGCGGCTGTCGGCGCGCTCGCCGCGCCCGGCCAGGCGGGCCAAACCGAGGATTCGCTGCGCGGACGCTAAGCGCGGGCTCGCGAAAGCACGGCTTCAGAACGCAGAACGAAAACGAGGGGGCCGAAGCCCCCTCGAAGGCGTTGGGTATGGTGGGGTGTCTCCAAGGGAAGACAAGGTGAATATGAGGCTAACAGGTAAAGGAGGCGTTAATGGCAAACGTCATCTTCAGATTGCCTGACAAAATGTTGTCAGGCGGCCTCCAGCAATTCGAGCGCGGAGCGATTTCTCACGATGACGTGGCGCGAGGATGGCAAGTCGATAGCGTGGTCGCGCTCCATTTGCGTGAAGGCGCGGGACACGGTCTCAATGGTGAGCGCGAGATAGTCGGCGATGTCGGACCGCGACATGGGCAGGTCAATCTCGCAACGCGAAGCGGCGCGGGCTCCCAGCTGCAAAAGGAAAGCGGCGACCCGCTCGCCCGCGCCTTTGCGGCCAAGAAGGAAGGCGTGCTCTTGCGCATTGCGCAGCTCGCGCGACATCAGCTCAAGTAAGCCGCGGGCGGCGCCGACGTCCTGAGCCGCTGCAGTGTCGATCAAGGAGCGGCGGACCAGGGATACCTCGGAATCGCCGACGGCTTCGGCGGAAAGACCGTGGCGTTGGCCGGGCTCCAGCCCGAAAACATCGCCGGGAAAATGGAACGCGAGGATTTGGCGGCGACCGTCACTGCTGAAGCGCATGGTGCGAACGGCGCCCGAAACGACCCGGTAGACATGGTCCGCGGGCTCGCCTTCGCCAAAGATTTCCTCGTTGCGCTCGTAGCGCATGCGCACGCCCTGGAGCGCAAGCCCCGGGCCGAGGGCGATCGCGTCTGATACGTATAGGTGGATTGGGTTGTTGGCGCTCTCGTGTGTGAAACCGTGCATGCCTAATCTCCCTCGTTCGGCTAGAGGTAGCCCCGCACCGGGCGAGGCGAAATTCGGGACCAGCGCTTAAGGGGATACCCCTAGGGGGGCGAAAGCTCCGGCGGCGTCTTGCCATTCGGGGGCCGGGGTTTAAGGAATTTGAGGCAATGGATTGCCGCCGCCCATGACGGAGTTTTTCTCGCGGATGCTGGCCCTTTGGCGGGCGCCTGGCGGGGACGCGTTCAAGGCGCTGGCCGAGCGCGAGGCGCATCTGCGCTCGATCTACGATACCGCTCCCGACGCGCTCATCGTCATTGACGAGCGCGGGACCATGCAATCGTACAGCGCCGCCGCTGAGCGCATGTTCGGCTGGAGCGCGTCGGAAGTGCTGGGACGCAATGTTTCCATGTTGATGCCGCAGCCTTTCCGCAGCGCGCACGATGGCTATCTCGGGCGCTACCTCGGCACCGGCGAACGCCGCATTATCGGCATCGGCCGCATCGTCATGGGTGAGCGCAAGGACGGCTCGACCTTCCCGATCGAACTGGCGGTGGGCGAGGTGCGATCCGAGCGCGGGCGTTTCTTCACGGGGTTCCTGCGCGATCTGACCGAACGCCAGGCGACGCAGGCGCGGCTGCAGGAATTGCAGGCCGAACTGGTGCAAATTTCACGCATGACGACAATGGGAGAAATGGCCTCGGCGCTGGCGCACGAATTGAACCAACCCTTGAGCGCCATCGCCAATTATCTGAGCGGCGCCCGCCGGTTGTTGGATCGCGCCGGCGAAACCGATGCGCGTGCGCTCGACGCATTGGACAAGGCGCAGGAGCAGGCGTTGCGCGCGGGCGAGATTATCCGCCGCTTGCGCGATTTCATGGCGCGCGGCGAGCCCGAAAGACGCGCGGAATCGTTACCGAAATTGGTTCGCGAGGCGTGCGCGCTGGCGCTTGTGGGCGCCAAGGAGCACGGCGTGCGCGTGCGCTATGATCTCGACGCCGGGATTGACCAGGTGCTCGTTGATCGTGTGCCGATTCAGCAGGTCATTATCAATCTGGTGCGCAACGCTGTCGACGCGATGGTTGAGCAGCCGCGGCGCGAACTGGCGCTTTCATCGTCAGCGGGCGAAAATGGCATGGCGATGGTGAGCGTGGCCGACAGCGGGCCGGGCATCGATGAAGCGGCGGCGGCGCGTCTGTTTCAGCCTTTTGTGACGACCAAGGCTGACGGCATGGGCGTTGGTCTTTCGATTTCACGCACCATTGTCGAGGCCCATGGCGGCCGAATTTGGACTGAACCTAACCCGGGGGGAGGCGCGGTTTTCCGTTTCACAGTGCGGTTGGCGCCTGAGCCCGCTGAGCACCTCGCCAATGAATGAGCTGGTTGTTCATGTCGTCGATGACGACGCCGCTATGCGTGATTCGATCGGGTTTCTGCTGGAGTCCGCCAGTCTGAAATCGCGCCAGTATGACTCGGCGCGCGCGCTTTTGCGCCGTGTCGCTGAACTGGAGCCCGGCTGCGTGCTCACGGATATCCGCATGCCGGAAATGAGCGGGCTCGACTTGGTGCATGAGTTGAAACGGCTCGGAATCGCCCATCCAGTGATCGTCTTGACCGGACACGCAGATGTGGCGTTGGCAGTGGAGGCGATGAAAGCTGGCGTGGTTGAGTTCCTCGAAAAGCCGTTCGCGCAGACGGCGCTTTTGGGCGCGCTCCGTGAGGCGCTCGCGCGCGGCGAGGGGCAGGCCAACAAACAGCGCGATCGCGCCGAGATTGCCCAACGCATTAGTCAGCTCACCGCCCGCGAGCGCGACGTTTTCGAGGCAATTGTCTTGGGTGATTCCAACAAGACGGCGGGATTGCGTTTGGGCATTAGTCCGAGGACGGTGGAAATCTACCGGGCCAATGTCATGGCCAAGATGAAGGCGCACTCGCTATCGGCGCTCGTCCGCATGGCGCTGCGGCGCGACGAGGCGTGAGCGCCGTTTGAGCGAAGTCAAGGCGGCCCGCTAGCAAGCTCCCGACAATGTGAAATTGGGTGGGTGCTTAGCGCGTCGAATGGCTGGAAAAGAAGAACCGGAGGCAGGGCAGGCCGTGTTGGCGCTCGTCGATGACGATGCGGCGGTTCGGCATGCTTTGAGTTTTTCGCTCGAGACGAAGGGCTTTTTCGTCGTGGCGTTTGGCGACGGCGAGTCCGCGCTGGCGGCGGGCAATTTGGCGGCGTGGCGGTGCATGGTGCTCGATCTGAAGCTCCCTGGAATGTCTGGGCTGGACCTGTTTGACCATTTGCGGCGCAGGGGTGTGCGGGCCCCGGCTTTGCTGATCACCACGCACCCGACCCTTGCCACGCGGACACGCGCGGCGGCGGCGGGCGTCGATATTGTCGAAAAACCGCTCCTGGACGACGGACTAACCACAAAAATCGCACACCTATGGGCGAACGCCGTTTGAGCGAGCGCAAGGCGCGCGGCGATGCGGCGTCTCACATGTTGAAGCGAGGTAGACATGATGTCCTACAAGGAAATTCTCGCCCCCGTCATTACCATCGAAGAGGATGAGGCGGCGCTGACAGCGGCGGCGGAAATCGCGCAATTGTTCGACATCCGGGCCACCGCGTTGGTCGTTCAGGTTGAGCTTGCCTCCGCCTTCGCCGAAACCAACAGCACCTTTTCCGAGATCGTGCTCGATATTTCGAAGGGATCGCGCTCACACGCTGCGTCGGAGCGTAAGAAAATTCTCGATTGGCTCGCGCGCGCCGCACACAATTTCGACGTGCGCGATGTTTCGGTTGAAGACGCGCTGGAAAGCAACGAACTTATCGCCCACGCCCGTATGGCTGATCTTGTCGTGATTGCGCGCGCGGGCGCGCACGAACGCGCCCGGCGGGCGATGCTGGAGCGCGTGCTGTTCCGCTCCGGTCGGCCGGTTCTGCTCATGCCGGAGGGCCCGCGCCAAGAGCGCACCTGGGGACGCGCGCTGATCGGATGGGACGCCAAGGCGCAGGCGATGCATGCGGTCAACGGCGCGCTGCCGCTGCTGCGGCAGGCGCGGGAAATCATCGTAGCCACCGTCGATGCGAAGCCGAGCAAGTCCGGCCATGGCCAAGCGCCTGGCCATGATATCGCCGCGTACCTGGCAAGCCATGGCGTTCGCGTCGAGGTCCGCAATCTCGACAGCCTCGGGCGCAGCGAAGGGCGCACATTGCTCGATGAGGCAGCCTCGGCCGGCGCGGATATGCTGGTCATGGGCGCCTACGGCCATTCGCGAGCGCAGGAATTCTTGTTCGGCGGGGTCACGCGCGAAGTGTTGAGCGCCGCGCCCGTGCCCTTGTTCCTGGCGCATTGACAGGAGGCCGCGATGGACCGGGTCGCTGGAAAAGTGGCGTTGGTCACCGGAGGAGGGCTGGGCCTTGGGCGCGCCTCGGCGCTGCTGCTGGCGCGCGAGGGCGCCAAGGTGGTGGTTACCGACGTCAAAGAAGCCGAAGGGCGCGCTACCGCTGATGATATTATCGACGCGGGCGGCGAAGCCATCTTCATACGTCACGAAGTCGCCAGCGAGACCGAATGGGCCAGCGCGATCGAAATGACCTTGAGCCGATTCGGCAGATTGGATGTTCTGGTCAACAATGCTGGCGTCGCCTTGGGCGCCGATGTCGAGACCACCACGCTTGATCAATGGCGCTGGCTGATGTCGATCAATCTCGACGGCGTTTTTCTGGGTACGAAGCACGCGATCGCCGCCATGCGCAAAAGCGGCGGCGGATCGATCGTCAACCTCTCCTCAATCGAGGGCATTATCGGCGATCCAAACCTGGCGGCCTATAATGCGAGCAAGGGCGGCGTGCGCATCTTTACAAAGTCGGCGGCGCTGCATTGCGCGAAGGCCGGCTACAAGATCCGCGTGAACTCGGTTCACCCGGGTTATATCTGGACGCCCATGGTCGAGAATTATCTCGCCGCGCAACCTGATCCTGCCGGCGCCAAACAGGCGGTTTGCGCACTCCATCCGGTTGGGCATTTGGGCGAGCCCGATGACATCGCGTACGGCGTGCTTTACCTGGCCAGCGACGAGTCGAAGTTCGTCACCGGCGCTGAACTCGTGATAGATGGCGGCTACACAGCCCAGTAGGAGCGCCCATGTCTATCGCCGAACGCCTCGACCAATTGCGCGAGCGCGCCCGTGAACGCCGCACATCGCCGCCGCAATGGGTCTTCGGCGAAAAGGCGGCGGACTTGGTGGTCGCAATCGTTGGTTCGTGGCGCTTTATTCTCATTCAGAGCGGGCTGTTGTGCGCCTGGATCGTCTACAATGCGGTTGCCGGCGCCCAGTTTGATCCCTACCCGTTCATTCTGCTGAATTTGGTCTTGTCTTTTCAGGCCGCCTACACCGCCCCGATTATCATGATGAGCCAGAACCGGTTGGCCGATATCGATCGCCGCCGCAGTATAGACGATTACGAAATCAACCAAAAAGCGGAACTTGAGATCGAAACGTTGCACGAAAAGATCGACCTCCTGCGCGAGCGCGAGATCGCCGCGCTGGCGGCCGCGGTTGAGCGCCTGACGCGTATGCTCGAAGCGAAGACCGTTGGAGGGGGCGCATGAGCACACCCTCGGACCGTGATATCGTCATCGAAACCGAACCGGGCCGAACGGCGCGGGCGAGCCGCTTGCTGCGCGCGGCGGGGTTCTATTTCGCGATCGTGTTTGGCGTTGGACTTTTGCTCGGCCCGCCGCGCGCGCTGTGGCTTGAGCCTTGGCTGGGCAAGACATTGGCCGTGTTGTGCGAAATGCCGTTTTTGATTGGAGCGATGTGGTTTGGCGCGCGTGCGGCGCCGAATTGGGCCGGTTTGCGGGCGGGGTGGGCGACGCTTCTGGGCGTGGGTGTGATTGCACTGGTGTTGCAGCAAATCGCCGACCTTGCCGTCGGCTTTGGCTTGAGAAGCATGACGCTGGCCGAGCAAGGGGCGTATTTTTCAACGCCGCCTGGTTATATCTACGCGTTTTCACTGGTGTTGTTCGCGCTGATGCCGCTGCTTCGGCGGCAAAAGGAGAGTGGGACATGAAGCGCTTTCTCGTCGCCACGACGTTGGCGCTGGCTGCTTGCGGTCAGAGCGATGAATTGCCGGCGGACCTCACGGGCCGTTGGCAGGTGCAGCAGATCGCTGGCGCTTCGCTCGGCGAGGGCGTTGACATCTGGATCGAGATCGACGCCGCCACTGGCGCGGCGCACGGATTTACCGGCTGCAACAATTTCACCGCAAACATAACCGGCTTCAGCGAAGCGCTTGCCGTCGGGCCGATCGCGGAGGAGGCCGGCGCGTGCGCGGATCAAGCCGCAGCCACGGACGAAGCGCGCTTCCTGGGCGTATTGCACTCGGTTCAACGACGGATCCGTCGCGGCCGATCGCTTGAACTGCTGGAGGCGGCATCCGGCAGCGAAGCGCTACTTAGGCTGCGCCTTGCCGACGAAGTCGGGGGCTAGCCGAAAGCGTTATCAAGCCGGCCAGCAAGAGCGTTGCAGCCCCGGCCCAGCATTGCGGGCAATGGCCAAGGAATTCGTACGCGACATGCGGCGCGGCGCCGCACCATGATGCACCCAACGTACGCTCAAGCGGCGAGATCGCCAGTTGCGTCAAGGCGCCATAGACACTCGGCCAGGCCGCTCCCGCCGCAAACAGGGCCGACGCCGCACGCCCTGCGCACCTGTCGTCAAACATCATGTCCGAACTCCCCGCGACAAATTGCCTGTATAGCGCACTCTCATATCAACCCTTGAGTCAGATCAATTATAGTGAACTCAGCCGTTGTTATCGGTGAAACTAGATTTGGCGGGAATCAGGCGGCGCTGTTGTGGCGCCAGTCGGGGAGCGGCGCATGAAGGCTGCAAGCAGACATCTGGAGTGGCGGGCTGACGCTCTGGTCATCTTCATCATCGTAGCCTTGGGCGCATTCTACACGCTGTGGGGGGCGGCGCACGCCACCGACAGGGCGTTCGCGATCCAGATGTGGACGGGCTTTGCCGCGTTCGTGGTGGGCGCGATCATGCTCGTCCAGGTGTTGGGACGCGGGCCGAGCGGTGCTGAGACTTCTTCGCGCTACGAAAATGGCGTCGTCAAAGCCGGCGTGTTCGCGTCGATGTTTTGGGGGGTGGCGGGCTTCCTGGTGGGGCTCATCATCGCGCTGCAGCTGGCGTTTCCGAGCATCTTCTATTTCGCCGATTTTGGCTGGCTGAATTTCGGGCGGCTGCGGCCCCTGCATACGTCGGCGGTGATCTTCGCCTTTGGCGGCAACGTGCTGATCGCGACGAGCTTTTACGTGGTCCAGCGCACGGCTCGCGCCCGCCTAGCCGGCGGTCTGTGGCCGTGGTTCGTGTTCTGGGGCTATCAGCTGTTCATCCTGCTCGCGGGCACGGGCTATCTCCTGGGGGTGACCGAGGGCCGCGAATACGCCGAGCCGGCTTGGTACGTGGATATTTGGCTGACCTTGGTATGGGTGGCCTACCTGTTGGTGTTCCTCGGCACGATCTGGAAACGCCAGGAAAAGCACATCTATGTCGCCAACTGGTTCTATTTGGCCTTCATCGTCACCGTGGCGATGCTGCATATCGTCAACAACATCGCGATTCCTGTCAGCTTGTCCGGCTGGTTCAGCTATTCGCTGTTCTCGGGCGTGCAGGATGCGCTGACGCAGTGGTGGTACGGGCATAATGCGGTCGGCTTCTTCCTCACCGCCGGCTTTCTCGGGATCATGTATTACTTCATCCCGAAGCAAGCGAACCGCCCAGTATATTCCTATCGCCTGAGCATCATCCATTTCTGGGCGCTGATCTTCCTCTACATTTGGGCGGGCCCGCACCATCTTCACTACACGGCGCTGCCACAATGGGCGCAAACTTTGGGCGCGACCTTCTCGATCATGCTGTGGATGCCGTCCTGGGGCGGCATGATCAACGGGCTGATGACGCTGTCGGGCGCATGGGACAAATTACGCACCGATCCGGTGCTGCGCATGCTTGTCGTGTCGGTCGCGTTTTACGGCATGAGCACGTTTGAAGGCCCGGTAATGTCGATCCGCGCCGTCAACTCGCTCTCGCATTACACTGATTGGACCATCGGCCATGTGCACTCGGGCGCGCTTGGGTGGGTAGGGTTTGTTTCGTTCGGCGCGCTGTATTGCTTGGTTCCGTGGCTCTGGAAGCGGGCGCGCCTTTACTCCAATGCGTTGGTGGAATGGCACTTCTGGCTCGCCACCATCGGCATCGTTTTCTACATCACGGCGATGTGGGTCTCGGGCATCATGCAAGGCTTGATGTGGCGCGCCTATAACGAGTTCGGGTTCCTCGAATACTCGTTCGTCGAGACGGTCGAGGCGATGCATCCCTATTATGCGATCCGCGCTCTCGGCGGAGGGCTGTTCCTCGTTGGCGCGCTGATCATGGCTTACAATCTGTGGCGCACGGCGGCGGGCGATGCGCCTGCGCACGAACGCGCGGGCGATGTGCCGGCGCTGCCGGCGTCGGTGGCGGCGGAATAGGGGCGCAAAATATGTGGTCATTTCATAAATGGTTCGAGCGCCACTCGCTCATTCTCGTCGTCGGTATTCTAGTTGTGGTGTCGATCGGCGGGTTGGTGCAGATCACGCCGCTGTTCTTTATCGAGTCGACGATCGAACAAGTGGAGGGCGTGCGGCCTTATACGCCGCTCGAGCTCGCGGGTCGGCAAGTCTACATTCGCGAGGGCTGTTACACGTGCCACTCGCAGATGATCCGGCCGCTGCGTGACGAAGTGGAGCGCTACGGCCATTATTCGCTCGCCGCCGAGAGCATGTACGACCATCCGTTTCAGTGGGGATCGAAGCGCACTGGGCCGGATCTGGCGCGCGTGGGCGGGCGGTACTCGGACGAATGGCATCGCGCGCACCTGGAAAATCCGCGTTCCGTGGTGCCCGAATCGGTGATGCCGCCTTATGCGTTCCTAGCGCGCGCCGAGCTTAACACCACGCACATGGGCGATCATTTGCGGGTCAATCGCGTGCTGCGCGTGCCCTACAGCGACGAGCAATTGGCCAATGCGGTGATTGATGCAAGCGCGCAAGCCGAGCCCGCCGGTGATGGCGCGTTTGACTTCGAGCAGCGTTATCCGGGCGCCGTGGTGCGTGATTTTGACGGTGATCCTGCTCGTGTCACCGAGATGGACGCGCTGATCGCCTATTTGCAAATGCTCGGCGCTGGCGTGGATTTCGAAACCTACCAGGCCGAAACGCCTGAAAATCAACGGTAGGGGCTGGCGATGACCTTCGAACAAGCGACTCACTTCGCCGAGACCTGGGGCCTGGTGTTGCTGGGGGTGTGTTTCAGCTTGGCCGTGCTCTACGCGCTGTGGCCCAGCAATCGCGATCAGTTCGCGCGCGCCGCGCGCGCGCCGCTCAATGACGGGGACGACGATGACCGATAAGAGAGAGCGCGACGAACATAGCGGGACGCAGACCACTGGGCACGAATGGGACGGGGTCAAGGAACTCGACACGCCCCTGCCGCGCTGGTGGCTTTATATATTCTATGCGTGCATCGCGGCGGCGGTGGTCTATTGGGTGTTGATGCCCGCATGGCCAATGGCGAACGGCTACACCAAAGGCCTCCTGGGCTGGTCAGACCGCGCCAATGTGGCCGCCGATATCCAGTCGCTTCGCAACGCGCGCGGGCCGATGTTCGAGCGCCTCGCCGACACCAGCTCGGCGGATATCGCCGCCGACCCGGAATTGCAGGAATTTGCACGCGCCGCCGGCGAAGCCGTGTTCGGCGATTATTGCCGCACTTGCCATGGCGCCGGCGGCGCCGGTGCGCCGGGTTATCCGGTGCTGGCCGACGATGTCTGGATTTGGGGCGGCACGCTGAGCGATATTGAGCACACCTTGCGCGTCGGCGCGCGATCCGAGCATCCGGAGACACGCATGTCGCAAATGCCAGCCTATGGGCGCGACAATCTGTTGACGGCGCGGCAGATCGAGGATGTGGCCGAGCATGTGATTACGCTCTCGCCAGCGCGCGCGCGGCTCGAGCCGAATTTGAGCGCCGCCGCGCGTGGGGCTTTGGTCTATCAGGAGCAATGCGCGATCTGTCACGGGGCGGCAGGCGCGGGCGACCGTGTGGTTGGTGCGCCGAGCCTTACCGACGACGTCTGGCTCTATGGCGGCACGCGTGCTGAAATCCGCCGGCAGATCGAGCTTGGCCGCGGCGGCGTGATGCCGTCGTGGGAAGCGCGCTTTGACGCCGGCACGCTGCGCGCCTTGGCCTATTACGTCCACGAAATGGGCGGCGGCGAACCTGATGCGCCGCCCGCGGACTCGCCTGCGCCGGCGCAATGATTCCGACCGTTGAACAGTGTACCAATTCCCGGATTGGCGCGACGCGCCAAGTCCGGGACCTATAGGTGCAAACCGTGCAAGCGAGTTCAGTGAGCGTAGTGTTGGTGGGCCCCGGACCTCGCTATGCTCGTCCGGGGATGGGTGGATGAATAAAGTCACGCTCATCAACACTGTGGACCGCGACGGCGAACTCGCGATCGATGCGCGCGCCGTCAATTCCAAGCAGGCGCGCGAGCTCTATAAGAAGCGTGAGCAAATTTATCCGAAGCTTGCCCACGGATTGTTCCGCAATTTGAAATGGGCGGCGATGGCCGTCCTGTTGGCCATCTATTACGTGACGCCGTGGATCCGCTGGGACCGAGGCATTGATCGCCCCGACCAAGCTGTGTTGGTGGATTTCGAAGGCCGTCGTTTTTACTTTTTCTTCATCGAGCTTTGGCCGCAGGAAATCTACTACGTTACCGGCCTCCTGATCCTGGCCTCGTTTGGGATTTTTTTGTCGTCGGCATTGTTCGGGCGCGTCTGGTGCGGCTACGCGTGCCCGCAAACGGTCTGGACCGACCTCTATATCCATGTCGAGCGCTGGATCGAGGGCGATCGCAACGAGCGCATGCGACTCGACAAGGCGCCGATGTCGTTTTCCAAGGTTCGCAAGAAGGTCAGCAAGCACGCGCTCTGGATCGCGATTGCCGCCGCCACGGGCGGGGCCTGGGTATTCTATTTCGGCAACGCGCCGACCTTATTCGGCGACATCTTCACCGGACGAGCGTCGGTCGCGGTGTACCTCTTTATCGGCCTGCTGACGTTCACGACTTACGCGCTCGCGGGCACGATGCGCGAGCAAGTGTGCACCTATCTGTGTCCCTGGCCGCGCATCCAGGCGGCGATGATCGATAAGGACGCGCTCTCGGTCACCTACCGCCTTGATCGCGGCGAACCGCGTGGGCCCCATAAGAAAGGGGAGAGCTGGGAAGGGCGCGGCGATTGCATAGATTGCCGCCAATGCGTCGCGGTGTGCCCGCAAGGGATCGACATTCGCGATGGTGATCAGCTTGAATGCATCAATTGCGCGCTTTGCATCGATGCGTGCGATGAGGTGATGGAAAAAGTTGGACGTCCGACCGGGCTGATCGCCTACGATAGCTATGCGAACGTGAGTCGCCGCCGACAAGGCGAGCAGGCGTCGGTGCGGCTGGTTCGCCCGCGCACGATCCTCTATGGGACATTGGTCACCCTCGTCGCGGCGCTGATGATCTATGGCCTCGCGACACGCGAGACGCTCGACCTCAATGTCATCCGCGATCGTAGCCCGCCTTTTGTTCGTTTGGCGGATGGGTCGATCCGAAATGACTATGCCCTGAAGATCATCAACATGACGCCTCAGGCGCGGCGCGTCTCCATAGAAGTGGCGGGTCTCGAAGGCGCGCGCCTGCAAGCGCCAGCCCTTGATGGAAATGGACGTATCCTTGCCGATGCGCAGGCGGACGGGGTCACCAATGTGCGCCTCCACGTGATTGCGCCAGCTAATGTCGGCGCCGGTTCTCACGATCTCACGTTCACCATTCACGATCTGGAAACGGGCGATGACGCCGTGAGCGCGTCGGCATTTCTCGCGGGGAGCGCGCCATGACAAGTATCGCCAAGCGGCCATTTGAAGTGCGCGGCGTGCATGTGTTGGCGGCCATGCTGGCCTTCTTCGGCGCTGTGATTGCCGTCAATGTCGCTTTCGCCGTGATCGCCGTGCGGTCGTTTCCCGGCGAGGATGTGCGGCGTTCTTATTTGCAAGGCCTGCACTACAACGACACGCTGACGGCGCGGCGCGATCAAGCCGCCCTCGGTTGGCGCGCCGCAGCCGGGTTCGCGCCGCAAACGGCGGAGGCGGCTTTGGAAGTGACGCTGACGCGGCGTGACGGATCGCCTCTCGACGGCGTGAGCCTCGACGGCGCGCTGCAATGGCCAACGGATTCTCGGTTGGACCGCGCGCTTGTGTTCGAGCCGGCGGGTGGCGGGCGCTATGTGGCGCGGCCTGGGGACTTGCCGGCGGGTCGTTGGCGGCTGCGCGCGCACGCGGCCGACGATTCCGGCGGCGCGCTCGACTTTGAATCGGAGCTGACATGGCGACCGTCGCGCTAGACGCCGCGGAGGCGGGGTGCCCCTCCGGCTTGGCGCCGCCCGCTAGCGGCGACAACCGCGCCGACCCCGCCGCGTTCGTGCGCCGCGACGCGCGGGGGCGCGATACGCTCGAATTGCTGGTGCAAGGCGCCAAGTGCGGCGGCTGCATCGCCAAGATTGAGGGCGGTTTGCTGGCGCTGCCGGGCGTCACCGATGCGCGGCTCAATCTTTCGACCGGCCGCTTGCGTGTCGCGTGGTCGCCCGGCGCACTCAAGCCAAGTGTCGTCGCGGAGGCTCTAACGCGGCTTGGGTATTCGGCCACCGCGTTCGATCCTGAAGCGGCCACGCGCCAAACCGACGAGGAAGGGCGCAAGCTGCTTCGTTGTCTCGCGGTGGCGGGATTCGCGGCCATGAACATCATGATGTTCTCGGTGCCGATCTGGTCCGGCGACGGCGAAATGGGCGAGGGCACGCGCACCTTGCTGCATTGGGTCTCGGCGCTGATCGCCATACCTGCGGCTCTCTATGCGGCGCAACCCTTCTTCCGCTCCGCCTGGCGGGCGCTTAGCGCGCGCCACGCCAACATGGATGTGCCGATCTCGTTGGCCGTGGTGCTGACACTCGGCATCAGCGTATCGGAGACGTTGCAGCAGGGCGAGCATGCTTATTTCGACGGCATCACCATGCTGCTGTTCTTCTTGCTGATCGGCCGCTATCTCGATCACAGGCTGAGGGAGCGCGCACGCACCGCCGCACGAGATTTGCTGGCGTTGCAAGCCGTCACCGCCTCACGCATTGACGCGCGCGGGCATGTCAGCGCTGTCGCGGCGCGCGATATTGCCGTTGGCGACCGCCTTCAGCTGGCGGCCGGCGACCGGGCCGTGGTGGACGGGGTGATCGAGGAAGGCGTGTCCGAACTCGATTGCTCGATGCTGACCGGCGAAACGCTGCCGCAGGCGGCGCGCCCAGGCGGCGCAATCCATGCGGGCGCGATTAATCTTACGCAGCGTCTGATTATGCGCGCCACGGCCGAGGTGCGGGACTCCGCTGTCGCTGAATTGGCGCGGTTGATTGAAATCGGCGAGCAGGGCCGTGCGCGTTTCGTGCGTTTGGCTGACAAGGCGGCGGCGCTCTACGTGCCGATGGTGCATTCGCTGGCGGCGCTCTCGTTCCTGGGCTGGCTCTTGGGCCCGGCCCTGTTGCGCGCGCTCGGCTTTGAGGTCGCCGATGTTGGCGTTCGCATCGCGCTGATGAACGCCGTGGCTGTGCTCATCATCACCTGCCCATGCGCGCTTGGGCTCGCCGTGCCGGCGGTGCAAGTGGTGGCGACGGGACGCCTGTTCAAACGCGGTGTGTTGGTGAAATCGGGCGACGCGCTGGAACGTTTGGCGCAAGTGGATGTGGTGGTGTTTGACAAAACCGGCACATTGACGCTCGGCAAGCCGCGCCTCGTAAACGAGGTCGATGTTGAAACATTGCGTGCGGCGGCGGCGCTAGCGCGTATTTCGCGTCATCCTTTGTCGCGCGCTTTGGTTGAGGCGGCAGGTCCCGGCGCGCCAGCGAAGCATGCGCGCGAAATTGCGGGCGAAGGCATCGAGGCGAACATGGACGGCGTCACGGTGCGGCTGGGGCGGCGCACCTTCGCGGCGCCGGACGCGCTTGACGCGGTCGATGGCTCGGCAGAACTCTGGTTTGCGCACGGCGCTGGCGCGCCAGTGCGTTTCACCTTTGCCGATGCGCTTCGCGTGGACGCAACCGAAACCGTCGCCGCGTTGAAGCGGCGGGGGATTGGCGTTGAGTTGGTCTCCGGAGACCGCCCGATCGCCGTCGCCGCGGCCGCGCGCGCCGCCGGAATCGAGCATTGGGCGGGCGGGGTGGCGCCCGCGGACAAGGTGGCGCGGCTGGCGGCGCTGAAGGCCGCGGGCAAGAAAACGCTCATGGTCGGCGATGGATTGAATGATTCCCCCGCCCTGGCCGCCGCTCACGCTTCCGCCTCGCCCGGCACGGCGCTGGAAGCGAGCCAGGCGGCCTCTGATATCGTGCTCCAAGGCGCGGAGCTGGCGCCGCTGGTGGAGGCTATCGACGTCGCCAAGGCGGCCAAGGCGCGGGCGCTGGAAAATCTGCGCTTCTCGGCGCTCTACAATCTCATCGCCGCGCCGATGGCGGCGGCGGGTTTGCTGACGCCCCTTATCGCCGCGCTCGCGATGTCAGGTTCGTCCTTGATCGTGACGCTGAATGCGCTCAGGCTGCAACTCGAAAGAGGCCGCCCATGGACATCATGATTTTTCTCATCCCGGCGGCTGTGTGCTTGGGCGCCATGGGGCTCGCGGCATTCTTCTGGAGCCTCAAATCCGGCCAATACGAAGACCTCGACGGCGCCGCGCACCGGATCTTGATCGACGACGAGTGAGCGTACTGGCGACTCGATTGCAACAGCTGCCGGCCTAGCCTCCGGCTCAAACCAGTAAGAAGTGCCCCATGCGAAGCGCGTTGTTGGTCCTGCTGGGATTGTGCGCGGCGTGTTCACCGCGGGAGCAAGCGACTGACGGTGGCGTTCGGTGCGCGGCGCTCAGTGTCAGCGCGGAGATTGCGTTACCGGCTGGGCGCATGGTGCGTGGCGCGGCGCGGTTCGAGCCAGAGGAGCGCGACGGCGGCGAGGGTTCGGTGGGCGCCTTCGGCATTGATGCGCATGAAGTCACGAACCAGCAGTTTGCAGCGTTCGTCGCGGCGACGAATTACGTGACGCTGGCGGAACGGCCGGGCCCTGATGGAATCCCGTTTGGCGCTGCGGTATTTGACCGGCGAACCGGCCAGTGGCGCATCGAGGGTGGCGCCAATTGGCGTTATCCTGAAGGCGCGGGCTCCAGTGTCGCGGAACGCGGACGCCATCCAGTGGTCGCGGTCGCTTACGAAGATGCCGAAGCATATGCGCGTTGGGCGGGGCGGCGCTTGCCGACGGAAGACGAATGGGAATGGGCCGCGCGTGGCCCGCTACCCGCGCCCACCGATATTAGTGCTGAAGCCTGGGATCAGAACGGGCGGCCCGTCGCCAACACTTGGCAGGGCGTGTTTCCGTTTCGCGACAGCGCCGAGGATGGATTTGCGGGCCTTGCGCCAGTGGGTTGCTTTCCTGCCAACGCAAGCGGCCTCCACGACATGATCGGCAACGCTTGGGAGTGGACCGCAACGCCATTCGACAACGCGGTTATCAACGACGTGACGCGCGGCGGGGTCATCGAAGCGCGGGTGCTGAAGGGCGGATCTAACCTCTGCGCACGCAATTTCTGCTCGCGCTTCCGCAGTGGCTCGCGTCAGCCCGGCGATCCGATGTTGGGCATGTCGCATGTCGGTTTTCGAACGGTGGCTGACCGCTAATCGAGCAGCGCGCGTGCAAGCCTGCGCCAAACCGCAATCGCCTGCTTCGCTGACAAACGCTGTTCCTGTCGCAACCGACGCCAGGCTTCGAAACTGAACGCGAGATCCAGCGCCTCGGTTCGCTCCTCGTCACCGCGCACACTGCCCGGCAGCGTCGCCAGCAGCGTATCGCGCTGTAACTTAGTGAGCTTGCGGTGTTCGTTTTGCAGGAAGGCGGAGCGATGGCGGTGCGCTTCAGCGGCGGTCTTGATTGGGCGCATTTCCTCAAACATTAGCGCACGTCGTTCGATTAGTTCATCCACCCGCGCGCGCCATGTGGCGGCGGCGAAGGGCGCGGCGAACATTGGGCTGATGCGCTCGACCATCACGGCGTGCATCTCGCGATAAACGCCGTCCATGTCGTTGAAGAGGCGAAACACAGTGCGCCGACCGACGCCGGCCTGCTGGGCCACTTGCTCGGCGCTCGGTGCGATCTCCCCGGCGCGCGCCAGTTCCAGCATGGCGAGCGCAATGCGGCGACGGCTTGCATCCGCGCGTTGGCGGCGACCGTCGATCTGAGTTGTTTCGCTCACCCGCGCGTTTGCTTGATGAAGCGATCGATAACGTCGGCCACAGCCTCGGGCTGATCCTCCTGCAGGAAATGACCGCCGTCCTTGATCGTCGTATGCGCCTGGCCGCGACTGCCCGGAATGCGCGCCTGCAAGCGTTCGTCGGCGCCCCGCGTGATCGGATCTTGGTCGCTAAAGGCAGTGAGAAACGGCTTTTCGAAGCGTTCCAGCACCTTCCACGCCTCCAGATTCTCGGCAACCGATGCCATCTCCGCCCGCACCGGCACAAGCGCGGGGAACTGGCGCGCGCCAGCTTTGAAGCTCTCATCGGGATAGGGCGCTTCATAAGCGTTGCGCTCGGCCTCGCTCAGCTCACGCACCGAGCCGCCGTTGATGATCGTCCCTGTGGGAAACACCGGCACGCTCTGACTGAACTGCAGCCAGGCGTCGAAGGCAGGCGTTGCGCCTTGGCCAGTGGGCAGAAACGTGTTGGCCGCCACGACACGTGCGAAGCGTTCCGGCATCGCCGCAACCAGGCGCAAACCGATCAACCCGCCCCAATCTTGGCAGAAGAGCGTGATGTTGTTCAGATCGTTGGCCACGAGCCAATCGCGCATCCACGCCACGTGGCGTTCATAGGTGTAGTCCTCCCGCGCCGCGGGTTTGTCGGAGCGCCCAAAGCCGACGAGATCGGGCGCAATCGCGCGATGTCCCCCTGCGACCAGGCGCGCGACGATCTTGCGATAGAGGTACGACCAGGTCGGTTCGCCGTGCATGAGCAACACGGGCGGGCCGTCGCGCGGACCTTCGTCTACGGCCGCGATGCGTAGGCGCACGCCGGATGCCGCATCCGTCACCTCGGTGTAGTGCGCCGCGTAAGGACAATCGGGCAGTCCCGCGAAGCGTTCGTCCGGCGTGCGCAAAACCAGCATCGGCGTTCTCCTTCGCAGGCCAGGTTGACCGGCGGATGTAATGGCACTAATAGTGCCATTAGTACGAGAGCGCAAGAGCGCCGCATGGAGGGAGAAGCGCTGTGAAAGCATGGTCTTGGCTGCTGGGCGCTGTCGCTATCTTGGGCGTTGCCGGCGGCGCGGCGTTCGTATTTCGCGGCGAGCTTGCGACCGCACTGGTGGAGCGCGCCGCACACGAGGGCGTTCAAGCTGTGTTGCCGCAGAGTCTGCCCGATGGCCTACACGCCGTGTTCTGCGGTACGGGCTCGCCGCTTCCGGATCGTGACCGCGCCGGGCCGTGTTTTGCCGTGATTGCGGGCGAGCGCATATTTATATTCGACGCCGGCGAGGGCGCGGCGGAGACGCTGGCGCTCATGGGCATTTCACTGGGTGATGTGGAGGCGGTGTACCTCACGCACTTGCATTCGGATCATTTCGACGGCCTCGCGCCCGTCGCGTTGCAGCATTGGGCCATGGCTTCGGCGACCGAGCCGCTTATTGTGATTGGCCCGACTGGGACCGCACGCGTGGCGGCGGGTCTGAACGAGGCCTACGCCATCGATCACGTTTATCGCACCGCTCACCACGGGCCTGAAATTATGCCGCCGTCGGGCGGCGGGCTGCGCGCGGAGGAGTTCGCCGTGCCGCGCGAAGATGGGGATACCGTCGTTTTGCGTGACGAGGGCGGTGTGCGCATCCTGGCGTTCCACGTCGATCACGCGCCGACGGATGCGGTGGGCTATCGCATCGAGTATGCGGGGCGCTCGATTGTCGTCAGCGGCGACACATCGCGCTCCAACTCGCTCGCCATAGCTGCGCGCGGTGCGGACCTGCTCGTACACGAAGCGATCTCGCCCAGGCTCGACCGCATCATGCATGACGCGACCATGGAAGCGGGGCGCGAGAATGTCGGTGCGATCTTTATCGACATCCTGGATTATCACACGACGCCAGAAGACGCCGGCAGCGTCGCTGAGGAAGCGGGCGTAGGCGCGCTGGCGATCACACACTTTCTGCCGCAAACACCGATCCCCGGGCTCGCCGAAACCTTCGTGCGCGATGCAAAGCGTACCTACCACGGGCCGGTCTGGGCCATGCGCGATGGCGACGTGATTTCTCTTCCGCGCGATGGCGGCGTTCGCCGCGGCACTTATCTGCGCTTCTAAGGGAGCTTCCGCATGAAACGGTGGCTGATCGCACTTGGGATTGCGGCGCTCATGGGCGTCGGCGGCTTTCTTGTGTTCAAGACTTACTGGTACTACCTCCCGGGCCTGACGGCCAACATCCGCGATCCGGTTGCGCCTTATCACGAGGTTGCGTGGCACGGGGGCCCCGACGGAGCGCGGGCCGGAGAGCGACCGCCGAACGTCATCGTCATCGTTGCCGACGATCTCGGCTACAACGATATCTCCCTGCACGGCGGTGTCGCCGGGGGGCGGGTGCGGACGCCCAACATCGATGCGCTGGCGCTCGAAGGCGTGCAAATCGAGGCAGGCTATGCCGCCAACGCGACTTGCTCCCCGTCACGCGCGGCGATCATGACTGGGCGCTACGCCACACGTTTCGGCTTTGAGTTCACCTCCGCTCCGCCGGAGTTCGCGCGCTACATCTCGCACTCCAATCCAGGCTCGCTGCGTCAACCCATCTTCCACGAGGAGCGCGTGGCCGAAGTGCCGCCGCGCGAGACGCTGGGTTTGCCGCCGGAAGAAATCACCATTGCCGAACACCTGCGCGGCGCCGGTTATCGCACGCTGCACATCGGCAAGTGGCACCTGGGCGAAACGCCGGAATTGCGCCCAGAGGCGCAGGGCTTTGACGAAAGCCTGGGTTTCATGCTGGGCGCTTCGATGTTCCTGCCGCGCGATGACCCCGGCGTCGTCAATGCGACGCTGCCGTTCGATCCGATTGACCGCTTCCTTTGGGCCAATCTGCCGTATGCAGTGGAGTACAACGGCAGCCAGCGCTTCCGTCCGCGCGGCTACATGACAGACTACTTCACCGAACAGGCTGTCTCCGCTATCGACGCCAATCGCAACCGGCCGTTCTTTCTCTACCTCGCCTATAACGCACCGCACACGCCGTTACAGGCCGCGCGCGCCGATTATGAAGCGCTGTCCTTTATCGAGGATCACACCGAGCGCGTCTATGGCGCGATGATCCTGGCGCTCGATCGCGGCGTTGGGCGCGTGATGCAGGCGCTGCGTGACAATGGGCTAGATGAAAACACGCTCGTGATCTTCACCAGCGACAATGGAGGCGCTTGGTATGTCGGTCTGCCGAACATCAATCGCCCATATCGCGGCTGGAAAGCGACGTTCTTCGAGGGCGGCATCCGCGCGCCTTTCTTCGCGCGCTGGCCATCGCGCTTGCCCGCGGGCGCGCGCATAGCGGGGCCGGCGACGCATATCGACATCTTCGCTACAGCGGCCGCGGCGGCCGGAGCGCCGGTGACGCATCAGCTCGACGGCGTAAATCTGCTGTCGTTCCTCTCGGGAGAGGTTCGCACGCCGCCGCATGACGTGCTGTTCTGGCGCTCAGGCCCGTATCGCGTCGTGCGTGCGGGCGATTGGAAGCTGCAAGTTTCCGAGACGCCCAATCGGGTGTGGCTGTTCAATCTGCGCGAGGACCAAACCGAGCAGCACGATCTCTCCGCCCAGCACCCCGAACGCGTCGCGCAATTACGAGCCATGATCGAGGCGCAGAACGCCAACATGCCACCGCCGCTCTGGCCTGCGTTGATCGAAGGGCCGGTGCGCATTGATGTGCCCCTCAACGCACCTTGGCGCGCGGATCAGGACTACATCTATTGGTCGAACTGATGTTCTGGGCGTTGGCGATTCTCGCTGCGCTGTTGGCGTTGGTGTGGGCGCTTGGCGCGCGCGACCCGGTGTTCGCCATCAGTCGGCGTGCGCCGACGTGGTTCGTGGCGCTGAAGCGTGCGCGCGCCACCCTCGATCTCGCACCAGGCGTAATGGTTGCGTGGCGCAGCACGGCGGATTTCACCTTCATCGGCGAGGAAGCGCCGTACTGGACTGATTTCATCATCTTCGCCGGTGGCGCGGCCGAGAAAGCGCCGCTGACCCTGGGCCCGGAGGTGACCGATGCGTTCATTGCGCGCGTGAACCTCGTCCGCCCGCCGGTGTTTGCATTGGGCGTCCTGAGGCTGCTGGTGCTCACAGGCATTCTCGCGCGCCCGCAAGGCGCAGTGTTGGCGGATGCGCAAGCGCTGGGCCATCAGGCCGCGTTCATGCCGAGCGCGGAAAGCATTGCTAGCCTGATGATGCGCCCGGCCACCTACGCGCCGGCGATGGTGAATTTCCTCCAATACAAAGGCGCTGACGGCGCGCGCGCCTATGCGCGTTACGGGCGCGTGGCGATGCGCACTGTGTATCGTACTGGCGGTCATCTCATCTTTTATGGTCGCATCACCGAGATCGTCCGCGCGGCGCAAGGCGGGCCGTGTGCCGGCGTTTGGGATGATGTCGCCGCCATGCGCTACAATCGGCCCGAGGGCATTCTGAGCATGGAGCACGTGCCGGACTATCGCGCCGCGCTCCACCATCGCGACGAAGGCTTGCAGCGCACAATCGTCATCGCATCGACGCCGGGAGTAGGGGTATGAGCGCCAGTTTCGATTTCTACTTCTCGTTCCGCAGCCCGTATTCGTATCTGGCGACGCCTCAGATCGAGGCGCTGGCGCGGCGTTTCGACATCACGCCGCGCATGCGCGTCGTGCTGCCGATCGCCATCCGCATTCCAGGCTTCTTTAAGCAGGTCAATCCGCTCTGGCCGCCCTATTTGTTGCGTGACACGTTCCGAATCGCACAGATGCACAACGTTCCCTATCGCTGGCCGCGCCCCGATCCGATCGTGATGGATATGAGCACGCGCGAAGTGGCGGCTGAGCAGCCGTACATCTATCGCGTCAGTCGTCTGGGCGTCGCCGCCGAGCGCATGGGGCGAGGCCTCGCATTTGCGCGCGCCGCCAGCCACGCGATCTGGTCGGGCGAGATCGACAACTGGAATGAGGGCGATTACCTCACGCGCGCGCTCGAGCGCGCGGGCCTCGACGCAGGCGCCGCCGAGCGTCTGGCGGTGGAAGACGAAACCGGGGTCGACGCCGAGATCGTCGCCAATGAAGCCGCACAGCGCAACGCTGGCCATTGGGGCGTGCCGTTGTTCGTGTTCAACGATGAGCCGTTCTTCGGCCAGGATAGGATCGATCACTTGATCTGGCGCCTGCGCCAAGCCGGCGTGGCCGAGCGCTAGCGCCAAAGAGACGATGCCCAAGGCGAACAGCGTCCGGTTGCGGCTGGTGGTTGGCTCACTAGTGAAAATTCCGCCCTTTCGGCATCACATTTTCGGCGGTGGATAAGTCGTGCCGCACTTTGCGTGGATGCGTTCGGGCGTCTGCGCTTGGCCGCCGAACCTCGTCGGCGCGAGCGGTGTGGTGGTCGAGGGTAGTGCTTGAGAGTTGGGCGAGCATTGGGCTGAAATCATGCAGTCGCTCGGCGACAATATGGACGACGCCGCGTTCGCTTTGCACTACCCCGTCCACCCCGCAGAGCCGCGCGCCCAGCACCACCGTGCGAAAGCGCTCAAACACGCGCGGCCAAACCACGATGTTGGCGATATGGGTTTCATCTTCCAACGTCATGAAGATAACGCCGGACGCCGTGCCCGGTCGCTGGCGCACCAAAACGAGACCGGCGACGCGCACCCGCTTGCCGTTGGTCATGCTGGAAAGTCTATCGGCGGTGATAACGCCGCGCTCGGACAAAGCCGTGCGTAGAAGTGCGGAGGGGTGTGTTTTCAGCGAGAGGCCAAGTGTGCGATAATCCTCCACGACATGCTCGCCGATCAGCATCGGGGGCAAATTCAAGTCCGGCTCTCGACTTGGATCGGGGCCCCGCGCGAACAGAGGCAAATCCTCCTGCCCGCCGACACGGTTCAAGCCTCGCGCGGCCCACAATGCGTCGCGGCGATCGAGCCCCAGCGAGCGGAAAGCGTCCGCATCGGCGAGGCGTTCGATGGTCGATGGCGCAAGCTCTGCGCGCAGCCAAACATCGCGAACCGAGTCATAGCCCCGCCCACGCACGGCCAGAAGACGCGCGCTTTCATCGGCGTTCATACCGCTGATCTGGCGAAAGCCCAGGCGCACCGCGTTTGTTGTTTGAATGTCACCCCGCATATCGTGATGACGAGCATTGAGGCGAGCGGCGGCGGCTGGACCTGGTTCGAGGACAGTGTCCCAGTTTGAATGATTGATGTCTGGTGCGCGTGTTTCGACGCCATGCTCTTCAGCGTCGCGGACGATTTGCGCTGGGGCGTAAAAGCCCATCGGCTGCGCGTTCAAAAGCGCCGCGGCGAATACGTCGGGGTAATGGCATTTGATCCAGGACGAGGCGTAGACCAAAAGCGCGAAGCTTGCGGCATGGCTTTCGGGAAAGCCATACTCGCCGAAGCCTTCGATCTGGCGGAAACTGGCTTCGGCAAAATCGCGCTGATACTTATTGGCGATCATTCCGGCGATGAATTTTTCCCTGAGCTGGCCGATCGTGCCGACGCGCCGAAATGTGGCCATCGCGCGGCGCAACTTGTCGGCTTCAGGCGGCGTGAAGCCGGCCGCCACAATGGCGATCTGCATCGCTTGTTCTTGAAACAACGGCACGCCAAGCGTGCGCTCCAATACTTCCTCCAACGGCTTGGAAGGATAAGTGACCTTCTCCAATCCTTGTTTGCGCTTCAGATAGGGATGCACCATGCCCCCTTGGATCGGACCGGGACGCACGATCGCCACCTCAATGACAAGGTCGTAGAAACTGTCAGGACGAAGGCGCGGCAGCATTGACATCTGCGCGCGGCTCTCGACTTGAAATACCCCGATCGAGTCCGCACGTTGCAACATTGCGTACACGCGCGGATCTTCCTTGGGCATTGTATCGAGCGTAAGCTTGTCGCCGGCGCCGTCCCACTGAGGATAATGCGCTTCGACCATATCGAAAGCCTTGCGCAGGCAGGTGAGCATACCCAGTGCAAGAATATCCACTTTTAGGATTTTCAGTTCCTGGAGATCGTCCTTATCCCATTCGACGACGGTGCGCTCTTCCATCGTCGCATTCTGGATCGGCACGACATCATCGAGACGGTCTCGAGTGATAACGAGACCGCCGACATGCTGGGAGAGGTGGCGGGGAAAGCCGCGCAGCTCGCGCACCAGTTTGAGGCATGTCATCAACCGCCCGTCGCGTGGATCGAGACCGATGGCGCGGAGGTCGTCTTCATCGATTGCTTTCGACCACCATTGCTGCGTCTTGGATAAAGCCGCGATGCGGTCCTCCGAATAGCCGAACGCTTTGCACACGTCGCGGATCGCGCTGCGGCCGCGATAGCAGATCAAAGTTGCGGCAAGGGCGGCGCGGTGGCGGCCATATTTCTGATAGACGTATTGGATCACCTCCTCGCGGCGCTCATGCTCGAAATCGACATCGATGTCGGGAGGTTCGTTGCGCTCGGTTGAGATGAAGCGGTCAAACAGAAGCGATGAGGTCGCGGGATTAACGGCGGTCACGCCCAGGCAGTAGCAGATGGTGGAATTGGCCGCCGAGCCGCGCCCTTGGCAAAGAATGCCGCGCTCCTCACGGGCGAAGCGCACGATGTCGGCGACGGTGAGGAAGTAAGGCGCATAATCAAGCTGCCGGACAATAGAGAGTTCACGGGCCAAGGTTTCGCGCACCTTCTCAGGCACACCCTCTGGATAACGCTTGGTCGCGCCCGCCCATGAAAGCGCTTCAAGCGCATCCTGCGCGGTTTCAAACCCCTCAATTGTTTCGTCCGGATATTGATAGCTCAGTTCGTCCAGCGAGAAGCGCGCGCCATCCAGAAAACGCTCCGTCTCACTGACGGATTCAGGCGCGTCACGATAGAGCCGCTCCATCTCGGCATGGGTTTTAAGATGCCGCTCTGCATTGGCGGCGAGCAAGCTTCCAGCGTTGTCGAGCGTGGTTTTCTCGCGGATGCAGGTGAGCACGTCCAAAAGCGCGCGCCGTTCAGGAACGTGATGCAGGGGTTCTGTGGTGGCGATCAGGCGCGCGCCTGTTTTTTCCGCGAGGCCCTTTAACAACCGTAAGCGCCGGTGATCCTCACCGTCAAATATAAAGCGGGCCGCAAGCCACACCGCGCCGCTGCGCTCGCGGATCGCTTCAAGGGAAGCGCGCAAGCCTTCGTCTGGTGTAGCGCCTAGCGACAGAAGGGGTGTAACGATAGCCTGCTGACCTTCGGCGTGATCAAGGAAGTCTGAAAAATCCAGCCAGCACGCACCTTTCGGCGCGCGGCGATTCCCGATCGTAAGCAAGCGGGTCAAGCGCGCGTAGGCGGCGCGATCCTTGGGATAGACAAAAATATCGGGTGTTCCGTCCCGGAATACAAGCCGAGCGCCTACAGCGAGGCGAAGCTCTGCCTCTTTCGCTGTTGCGTGCGCGCGCACGATCCCGGCCAAACTGTTGTGATCAGCAATGCCTAGGCCGGCAAGGCCCAGGGCTTTCGCTTGCCTAACCCATTCTTCGCCATGTGACGCCCCGCGCAGGAATGAGAAATTGGTCGTGACACAGAGTTCTGTAAAACCGCTCATGCGAACAATCCGTGCAGAAACCAACGCGGCGGCTCGCCCTTGTCATAGAAGCCTTCGCGATAGAGCCAGTAGCGGCGTCCTTGCCTATCCTCGACCCGGTAATAATCACGCGTCCGTGCGTCTTGTGCGCGCAGCCAATTGGGCGTGATGCGTTCTGGGCCTTCCGCGCGGGCAATTTCGCGCAGCACCCTCCGCCAGCGAAACCGCACAGGATGGCCGTCTGGCACAGAAGCAATGGTTTCGATCGGTTGCGCCCGAGCAAGCAAAGTCAAAGGCCGGCGCATCACACCGTCATCGGGGGCAACCGCAATTGTCCCATTCGCTTGAGAAGTGTCAGCCCAGATGGTGGCGCGTTCGGGCGCGTGGGTTTCGCGCACACCCAGCCGCCCGATACGATCTGCGCCGAGGCGCGCGGCGAGCGTATCTATCAGCCGCGCCTCGGCCGCAGGATCGCATACCGACGCCGACGCGAGATCGGTAGGGTGCAAAAGGATTGGCGCGATCGCGACCGCATCAAGCCGCATAGCTTCGAAGCCAAACTCTGCATCGAAATTTTCTGGCGTCACGTTCAAGCGCTCGCGCAGAAGTCGCGCCATGGGTTTGGGGTCGCGTTCCGGCTTGGAGAGACCCAGTTCGATGCCGCGTATCTTACCGTCTAGCCCGAACAGAGAAAGTCGCAACAAACGCGCGCCCGCGCCGTTGCGGTCCAATTTCGTAGCCAGATCGGCGCAAAGCGCTTCAACGACAATCAAAACTGCGTCAAGCGTTACGATGGGTTCGACCAAACGGCGTACTGCGAACACTGGCGGCGGCGGACGACGCGGCATGAGCGCTTCGCGCGTGCGGCCCAAGGCTTGATCGAGCCGCTGCATCGCGTGTTGGCCCGCGCGTGCGGCGAAGGGCGCGCGCGGCGCGTGAGCGATCTGGCCAATAGTCGTGAGCCCGAGGCGCCGCAACAACGCCGCCGCTGCTGTGGTTAGCCGCAAGGCCGCGATCGGCAGAGGCGCGAGTGCGTCGAGAAGCGCGTTTTCGTCCACGATCGGCACATCAGCAAAGCGCGCGAATGCCCAGGCGGCGGCAGGATTGGGGGCGATGGCGACGCATGCGGCAAAGCCTTGTGCGTGCAGCAGTGTTTTGACCTCCTTTAGCAGTGCGGTCTCGCCGTCAAACAAATGCGCGCAGCCGCTGATGTCGAGAAAAAGCCCGGCAGGAGGATCGAGCACGACGATCGGGGTGAAACGCTCGCACCAGTCGGCAATTGCATCGAGCAAAGCGGAATTGGCGCTTAGGTCGTCAACATAGGCGGCGAGGTCTGGCTGCATTGCACGTGCATCGGCCAGCGCCATGCCTTCGCTTAGTCCCGCTTCCGAGGCGCGCGGGTCCACAGCCGTTAGCGCGAACGCGTTGCCGCTCTTGGCATAGAGCGCAACCGGACGCCCGTCAGATGGCGCGGCGTTGGCGCGGTGCAGCCGATCGGTCGCTAAACGCGGCAGCCACAGCGCTAGCCAACGTGTTTTCGGAGCTGCGGAAGACATGTTCATGGGAATGCCAGTGAAGGGTCCAAGAAAGTCCGGTTGGGCCGGCGCGGTTGCGGTCGAGATGCGCGAGAAAAGCGGGTGGGCCGAGTTCGTGGGCGGCGCCTTGGCTAGGCGCTGCGCTAATGCGCCAACGCGTCCACGCCGCGCTCGCGCCCGCGGCATCCCTACGCAGCAAAATGCAGCGTGTGTTGTGCTTTTCCGCCGCGAGTAAAAGCCGACGCGTGGTGGTGAGGCTCAGAGTTTTTTTTGCAGGCGATATTGTGCACAGCGCTATGGCTTGGGGAACGCGCAAGGCTTGCTCTGTCGCCCAGAGCGCTTCTGCTTGCGTCCGCGTCCGCACCATCAGCACGCGGTTGAGCGTCAGCCCCAATTGCGCCAGGCCTTCAGCGTGAGGCGCTCCGCCTTCAGCATGGTCCGCCTCAGACGCCGCCCAAAGGACGAGCCCACTTTGCGAAGCTGCTTGCGCCCAAGCGAAAGCGAAACCGAGCGTGGCAGCGCCATCTCCAGGCGCTGCGGGCGAGATTTCAGTGAGCGGTGCGCAAGCCGAGGCGTTGCGTATCGGCTCAAATTTATTTGGGCCGGCCAAAATCGACCGTTCATCCACGCTTTTAAGCGCCGTCTGTTCAGTTGAAATCGCCACCGATACAGGATAGAACAAAACAAGAACTATATCAAGCTGGGCCGAAGGACTATTGCCCCCGCAAAGGGCGGATGCCGGGCGCGGTCTGGATCGAATGGTATCGGATGACGAAGCCGACACCTGCCGGACACCCGAGACGCTGGTCATTATCTAGAGCTTCAAGGGCATCTACTGCTTAAAGGGCGCCCGTGCCTTTAACACGCTCCTTGCATTGAGGAGGCTGGGATAAGCGGTCACCCAGCACATGACCATTGCACATATATGCGAACACGCTAATATATTCGCTTCGCATGTGTGATTGGTGGGTGCGTTGGCGGCGACATCAAGGAAAACTCGGCGGTCAGTCCTCGACCTAGAATCGCGCGCGGGCGAAGCAGCAGAGCTATTGAAGCTCCTGGCCAACGACCAACGCCTGATCATTTTGTGCCGGTTGAGCGACGCGGAGATGTCGGTGTCTGAACTCGGTCAGCACGTCAGGCTCGCACAATCGGCGCTTTCGCAGCATTTGGCCAAGTTGCGGGCGCAAGGCCTAGTGGCGACGCGGCGCGAAGGCCAGTCGATCTATTATCGCCTTGCCAATCCGACAGCACGCAAACTCGTTGGCGCCCTCTGCGAGCTGTATGGCGGCAAGTCGTGACGTCTACTTGAACAGCACGCCAGGCTTGAGGCCGAGCCGTTTGAAGACCATCGCCGCAGGGCAAAATCCAGTGAACGCGGATTGAAACATGTTGGCGCCAGCGAAGACGGTGAGCGCCAGCCAATATGGGTGCACGAAGGCGGCGAGCATCAGGCCCAGAAGGACAACTATTCCAGCAAATGCAAATACTGCGCGATCAATGGTCACAGGGTTTTCTCCAATTGTGATTCAGAACTTAGGTTTGCTTTGACCCAATCGATCAGCTGGTCAGTGCTCAAGAGGCCGGCGTGGCGCGCGACCTCGCGGCCGTCGTAGAATAGGATGAGCGCTGGAATCCCGCGAACGCCGAGTTCACGCGGTGCGTGGTTCTGATCTGCATTGAGCTTGAGGAAGCGAACGTTTGGTTCGAGTTGCCGAGCGGCCTCCGCGAAGTGGGGCGCCATCGTGCGGCATGGACCGCACCAGGGCGCCCAGACATCCACCAGCACCGCACCGACTGTGAGGTTGGTATGAGCGCGTAGCCCCGCGTCATCGACTTCAAGCGGCGCGCCCGTGAACAGCTTCTGGCCGCAGCGACCGCATTTGGCCGCGCCGGGATCGCGTTTGCCGATGCGATTACCTGTGCCGCAGGCGGGACACGCTGCTTGTTTCATGAGTGTTTCGTTTCCTTCAGTTTGGCGATGCCGAGCACCTTGAGCGCCAGCGTTTCATAGAAGGTCTCGCTTTGGCCGCGGCGCAGTTTGCCAAGGAAGTATTTCTCGAACTGCTCTTTGGCGAAGTGAACCCATTTGCCATGCGCCGACCAATTCACGTTACGCGGGGGAATTTGCGGCTGGGCGATGAAGGCGACGCCTTCGTCGCCAAAATCGGCGAGACAGACAGCGTTCCAGGTAGCTTCTTCGTCGGGCGTTTTCCCACGGAGCAGCGCGCCGATATTGCGCGCCGCGGCGGTGACCATGGATTCGATCATGAAGCCCGTCTTTGGAACGCCGACCGGCACAGGCGTTTTGCCCGTGGGTGGAATCGCCACGGCGACGCCGATGCTGAACACGTTGGGGTAAGTCGGGTTGCGTTGATGTTTATCGACGATGACAAAGCCGCGCGGATTGACGAGCCCTTCCAATCCCATAATCGCAGGCACGCCGCGGAAGGCCGGCAGCAGCATTGAAAACTTGAACGGCAGCTCGTGCGTGGTCTTTACCGCGCCGTCTTCGTTCAGTTCTTCGACGGTCATCTTGCCATCTTCGACTTTGACGACGCGAGCGTTGGTGATCCACTTGATGTGGCGCTGGCGCATTTCGCTTTCGAGAAGACCCTTGGTGTCGCCGACGCCGTCGAGCCCGAGATGCCCGACATAGGGCTCGGCGGTGACGTACGTCATGGGGACTTTGTCGCGCAGTTTGCGGCGACGCAGTTCCGTGTCGAGGATCATCGCGAATTCGTAGGCGGGGCCGTAGCATGAAGCGCCCTGAACCGCGCCAACGACGATCGGGCCGGGGCTTTCACAAAACGTGTCGAACGCTTTCGCGGTGCGCTCAGCGTGATCGACGTGACAAATCGACTGGGTGAAACGCTCCGGACCAAGGCCTTCGATCTCGTCAAAGGCAAGATCGGGACCGGTGGCGATGACAAGGTAATCGTACGAGAGCGAGGCGCCGTCGTTCAACTCGATACGGTTTTCCTTGGGGTGTACGCGCTTAGCGCCAACGGCGACGAAGTCGATGCCCCTGCGCCGCATCACTGGCGGCAGATCTATTTCAATCGCCGCCCGCTCGCGCCAGCCCACCGCCACCCAGGGGTTGGAGGGGACGAAATGATAGGTGTCGCCCTTGGAGACAAGCACGACCTTGTCGGCGTCGCGCGCCTGGGCCTTGACTTCATAGGCCGCGAGCACGCCTCCGAGGCCCGCACCGAGGATTGCGATGGTTGACATTTGTTATCCTCCCGACGCGTCGAGGCGCTATTGCATATATATTAGGACATGCGTACATATGCAAGTGTGATCAAGACGGCGACGCGACGCTAGGGCGGCACGCGCTGGCCGCTTTGATCTGACGCAAGGTCATGTCCGCCGGCTGCGGCAGGGTGGCAGGGGAGCGCAGGAGATGCCTCGTTTTCGGATCCTATTGATCGCGGCAGCGGCGCTTGCCGGGTGCGGTCGTTCCCAACCGTCGGCGACTGTCCCCGCGATGGCGCCACAAGGCCAGGTCATTGTCGAGCAGGGTGTCGTTCCCGATTACAAGATCGTCTCCGCTGTGCTGACGAGCCGCGATGTTGGCGATGCGCGCGCCCGCATAGGCGGCACGCTCACGCGGCTCCTCGTGCGGGAGGGCGACAATGTGCGGCGCGGCCAGCTCGTTGCGGTCATCAGCGATCAGCGTTTGGCGCTCGAAGCCCAAGCTGGCGCGGCCGACGTCGCCGCCGTCGAGGCTGCGGTCGAGCGTGCGCGAGCGGACCAAACCCGCTTCCAGGTGCTGTTTGATCGCGGCTTCCTGGCGCAAGCGCGCATGGACCAAATTCGTGCTGAGACGCGCGCCGCCGAGGCGCAACTGCAAGCCGCGCGTTCGCAGCGCGGCGCGCTCTCGGAAGCGAATGCGCAAGGGCGGGTCTTGGCGGCGGCGGACGGGCGTGTGACCCGCGCGCCAATTCCGCAGGGTGCTGTAGTGATGCCGGGCGAGGTTGTGGCTGCAATCGCGACTGGCGCGCGTGTGCTGCGCTTGGAGCTGCCGGAAGCGCAAGCGCAGTATTTGCAAGAAGGTCAGGACATCAGGATCCTTAGCGCTCGCGATGGCGACGAAGCGGCGCTCGTGCGCGTGCGCCAAGTCTATCCCGCAATTGTGAATGGTCGTGTGACGGCGGACTTGGATGCACGAAACCTTGGCGGGGAGTTCGTCGGCGCACGCGTGCGTGTACTCATCCCCGCAGGGGAACGCGAGGCCATCGTCATCCCCGCGCGCTATATCATCACCCGCTACGGCGTAGACTATGTTCGCCTCGTTCGCGAGGGTGGAGCCATCATAGACGCGCCCGTTCAGCGTGGTGCGGCTGTGCCGACGGACGCCATGCCGGATGGTATTGAAGTCCTCTCTGGCCTGAATGCTGGTGACGCCATAGTGCCGGCGGGGCCGCAAGCATGAATCTCGGTATCTCCGGCGCTCTGACCAAAGGCACGATCCGTTCCCCGCTTACGCCGCTTTTTCTGCTGACTGCGTTGGCGCTGGGTTTGCTCGCGCTCTTCACCATCCCGCGCGAAGAGGAGCCGCAAATTTCGGTGCCGCTGGTCGATATTAGTGTGCGCGCCGACGGACTGCGTGCGCCTGACGCAGTCGAGCTCATCACCAAGCCTCTGGAGACCATCGTAAAGGGCGTGGAGGGCGTCGAACACGTCTACAGTCAAACTGAGGACGATCGGGTGCTGGTGACAGCGCGGTTCTTCGTCGGGACCGATCCTGACGACGCCATCGTCCGTATCCAGCAAGAAATTCGCGCCAATTACGACCGCATGCCTGTCGGCGTGCCCGAGCCGCACATCGTGGCTCGCGGCGTCAATGACGTGCCGATCATGGTGATTACGCTGGCGCCGAGCGCGGAGGCGGCTGATCGCTGGGATAATTCCGCGCTCTACCGGGTCGCGGATGAACTGCAGAACGAACTGATGAAGGTAGAGGACGTTGGCCTCACCTTCATCGTCGGAGGCCGTCCGCAGGAAATTCGCGTGGCCCCCGACCCGGGGCGCTTAGCGCTTTACGGCGTGCCGCTCGGGCGTGTGATCGAAGTTGTGCGCAACGCCAACCGCTCATTTCCCGGCGGCGACCTTCGTGGGCGCGAGGGGACGTCTTCCACCGTGATTGGCCAAACCCTCGACGATCCCGTCGAAATCGGTCTCCTCACCGTGCAGGCCGCTGACGGCCGGACGCTTTACATCCGAGATGTCGCCGAAGTTACGCTCGGGCCGCGCGAGGATCAGGCGCGCGTATGGCGTTTTACCCGCGACGGCGATGACCAGCGCATGGCGCCGGCCGTGAGCCTCGCCATCGCCAAGCGCGACGGCGCCAATGCGGTGGCTGTATCGCAAGCGGTGGAGCGCCGGCTGCACGCGCTCGAAGGTAGCCTCATTCCGCACGGAGTCGAAGTTGCGGTGACGCGTAATTACGGCGAGACGGCCAACGAGAAGGCCAACGAGCTACTCTTGCATCTTGGCCTCGCCACACTCTCCATCGTTGCACTGATCTGGTTCGCCGTCGGCCGGCGCGAAGCCATGGTGACGGCGGTGGTGATCCCCACCACGATCCTACTCACGCTCTTCGCCTCGAACCTGATGGGCTACACCATCAATCGCGTTAGCCTGTTCGCGCTCATCTTCTCCATCGGCATTCTGGTCGATGACGCCATCGTCATCATAGAAAACATTGCTCGGCACTGGGCGATGAAGGACGGGCGCTCTCGGATCGACGCCGCTATCCAAGCGGTGGCGGAGGTCGGCAATCCAACAATCGTCGCCACGCTGACCGTGGTCGCCGCGTTGCTGCCGATGATGTTCGTCTCTGGCCTGATGGGCCCGTACATGGCGCCGATCCCAGCCAATGCGTCGGCAGCCATGCTGTTCTCATTCTTTGTGGCCGTCGTCATCGCGCCCTGGCTGATGCTGAAATTCGCACCGAAGGGTGCGCCGCCGCGCGTCGGCGGCCAAGGCAGCCACGATGGCGAAGGCTCTCTCGGTCGCCTATACCGCCGCGTCGCCACACCTATCATCCGCTCGCGCAAGGGCGCACGGCGCTTCCTTGTCATCATTGGCATTGCCACCATTGTAGCGTGCAGCCTGTTCGCGACGCGCACCGTTCGCGTGAAGCTCTTGCCGTTCGACAACAAGTCTGAATTACAGGTGGTGATCGATCTCCCAGAGGGCGCGCCGCTCGAAGCCACCGAACGCGTGTTGATCGAGGCGGCTGGCGTCGCCAATCGTGTCAGTGAGGTGATCTCCGTCGACGGCTATGCTGGCACGGCGGCGCCGTTCAATTTCAACGGCCTCGTGCGCCATTATTACATGCGCCAGCGGCCCGAGCTTGGCGATCTGCAGCTAACGCTGGAGCCAAAGGGCGAGCGCAGCCGCTCCAGCCACGCCATCGCGCTCGACTTGCGTCAACGTTTACAGGCAATGCAGTCGCCTGAAGGCACGGTGATCCGCGTCGTTGAAGTGCCGCCCGGTCCGCCGGTGATCGCGACGCTACTCGCCGAGATCTATGGCCCGGACGCGGAAACGCGCCGCGCGACGGCGGCGGAGATGCGCCGGATATTCAATGAAGTGCCGTACCTTGTTGATATCGACGATAGCTACGGCACGCCGCGCCCGCGCCTGCGGCTGACGCCGAACCGCGAGCAGCTGGAATTTTTCGGCGTCGCCGAAAGCGACATGCTCGACTCCATCGCCGTGGCGCTTAGTGGCCAGGTCGTCGGCTATTCTCATCGGGGCGAGGGTCGCAATCCGGTCGAAATCTCGGTGCGCTTACCGCAATCGACACGCGCCTGGACGCAAAACCTGGCGGCGATGCCAGTTGCCGCGACCCAGGATGGCGCACGTCTGGTCGAACTTGGCGAATTGGTCAACGCCAATACGGAGGCGGGCTCCTATCCTATCTTCCGCCGCAACGGGCGCTACGCCGAGATGGTGATGGCCGAACTCGCCGGCCAGTACGAAGCGCCGATCTACGGCATGCTCGACGTCGAGCAATTGGTGCGGGATCACGATTGGGGACGGCTTCAACGACCCGAGATCGTCATGTACGGGCAACCCGAAGATGAGAGCGTCTCGAGCCTGCTCTGGGACGGGGAGTGGGAGATTACCTATGTGACGTTCCGCGACATGGGCGCGGCCTTCGCCGCGGCGATCCTGGCCATCTACATCCTTGTGGTGACGCAGTTTAAGAGCTTCAAGCTGCCGTTGGTCATTCTCACTCCGATCCCGCTCACGCTGATCGGCATTGTGATCGGCCACATCTTGTTCAACGCACCGTTCACTGCGACGTCGATGATCGGCTTTATCGCGCTCGCCGGGATCATCGTGCGCAACTCGATCCTCCTGGTGGATTTCATCCGCCACGCCAAAACCGAGAACCGTTCGCTGCGCGACGTGTTGCTCGAAGCTGGGGCCATTCGCTTCAAGCCCATCTTGCTTACCGCGCTATCGGCCATGATCGGAGCGGCCGTCATCTTGTTCGACCCGATCTTTCAGGGATTGGCGATCTCGCTGCTGTTTGGACTCGCCTCCTCAACACTGCTCACTGTTCTAGTGATCCCCGCGATCTATGTTGTTATGCGCGATGACGAGCAGGAGGGGGACGTACCAGTCTCGGCGCCGCCGCGAAATCTCGCTGCGGCCGAGTGAGCGGAGCGGCGCTCAAGGGTTGAATGAGTATAACAGCACACGGTAACATGCGCGTGTGTCACGCTTTCGTACGCTTTCCTCGCCTTGGCAAAACGGCCATGTCGAGCGGCTGATCGGCTCGATCCGGCGAGAATGCCTCGATCACGTCATCATCTTCAGCGCGGCGCATCTGCGGCGCGTGACGGAGGCTTATGTGCGCTATTACAATCAGGATCGGCCGCACCTCGCCTTAGCCAAGGAAACCCCGCTCGGCAGGCCGGTCGAGAGGCGCGGACGCATCGTCAGCGACGCAAAAGTTGGCGGCTTGCATCGACGGTACCGGCGAATTCGGTGATTTTGATTTTTCGAAAGCGACAGTCTGCTATTCATCATCCGGAGGCGTGACCATTGCCTCTGATGGCACGGGAAAGCGAACGCCTCGCTGCTCAAGAGACGCCCGAACTGAATCTCGCCAACGCAGTTGCTCGGCCGACATGATCGCCGGATCGGCGTGTTCTGCAATGGCCCCAAGCCGATCCAAGTCTCTATTGTACCCGCGCTCAAGCAACGCGGCGACCTTGTCCCACACATTTAAGACCGCCGCGGACTCAGCAATCGTGATGCCGCCATAGCGACGATTTATGTCGGCGCCAGAGCTCAACAGCACTTCGTAACTAGTCCAATCGCCGTCTTCGAGTGCGCGGCTGAATGCCGACTCCAGGGCCGTCCACGTCGTGTCAGGCAAAGCCGCGTTGGGATTTCCCCCATGATCTAGCAGTACTTCAAGAATTTGCGGGCTACTGCGGTTGATTGCGACAAGAACGGGATGGAGACTCGGTGTCACGCCGTTAGGGTTTGCGCCCGCCGCCAACAACGCCCTCACTCCATCGCGATTCCCGCAAAGCTCCGCCCAGATCAACGGCGTCATCCCTTCCAGGCCTTGCGCATCTACTGGCACACCAGCGTGCGCCAAACGACGCACCTCGTCTGAATGACCCGAACAAGCGGCAACCGCTAGGCTAGCCAAGCTTGTGTCGGCAAACACTTCTCGTGCGGTCTTGCCGCCAAGCTCGTGCTCGACTTCCGAGGCCATACAAGACACTCCCACAACTGGCGCGAGGCCGACGCACAACGCTATCAAACCTCCACGGACCATCTGCATCGTTAATCCCATTTCAAACGAACAAGATGACGTAGCGCCCAGTGACATCGATTGAAAGGGTGACATGGTGGATTCAACCGATGAACGCAACAGCATGATGTGTTGCTGATTCGGAAGGATTGCGAATGGAGTGTGCACGCGGACGCGGATTGAACGCGGAGCAGA